>JBIQLB010000094.1:0-1537 GCA_044464665.1 Nocardioides sp. | reverse complement strand
CCGGTGCGGGTGTACTCGGTGGTGCTGCTGGTGGACAAGGTCGCCGACGTCCCGGCGACCGCGAAGACCCTGGCCGGGCTGCTACACCGCTTCGACGACACGCTCACCGCCGAGTCCGTCACCGCCGGGATCACGAAGGCCCGCCAGGACGGCCACGACAGCTACACCGTGCTCAACCTGCGCGAGCACGACTTCGCACCCCTGGAGGCTCGGCTCACCGCGATGCCCGGGGTGACGCTGCCCTCGCAGATGCGCGACCTGCCGCCGACCGCCGGCTTCGCCGCCACGCTGCTGTCCTCCGCGGTGCCCGTCGCCACCGAACTCGCCGCGGGCGCGCCGGGCTGGAGCATCGTCAGCGTGGATCGCAGCGGCGACGAGTTGGAGACGCTTGCGGAACACCCCGCGGAGCCGGGACCCAAGGTGACGCTCACCATCGATCCCGACGTGCAGAACGCGGCCCAGGCGGCCGTGGATCCGGTGCCCGAGCCGACCGTGCTGGTGGCGATCCAGCCCTCGACCGGCGAGATCCTGGCCGTGGCCCAGAACCGGCCCGCGGACGCGCAGGGCCCGATCTCGCTGATCGGCCGCTACCCGCCCGGCTCGATCTTCAAGATCGTCACCGCGACCGCGGCGATGGACGCGGGCCGCATCGCGCCGGACACCAAGGTCTCCTGCCCCGGCTCGTGGACCGCCGACTACCACACGATCTCGAACGAGGGTTTCGCTCTTGGCACGGTGACGGCCACCAGCGCCTTCGCCCACTCCTGCAACACGACCTTCGCCGCGCTCGCCTCCGAGCTGTCCGAGGAGGCGCTGCCCGAGGCCGCCACCCAGTACGGGATCGGCCTGGACTTCGACGTCGCCGGCATCACCACGCTGACCGGCGCGATCCAGAACGGCAGCAGCGTGCTGGCCCGCGCCGAGAACGGCTTCGGCCAGGGCACCGATCTGGTCACCCCGTTCGGGGCCGCGTTGATGGCCGCGACCGCCGCCACCGGGAATATGCCGACCCCGACGCTGATCCGAGGGCAGGAGACCACTGTCGACCGGCCCGCCCCGGAGCGCGCGCCCGCGGTACAGGAAGGCATCCGCACCATGATGCGCGCCGTCGTCACGGACGGCACCGCGAAGAGGCTGCGCGATCTCGGCGAGGTGTACGCGAAGACCGGCACCGCGGAGTTCGTGAACGCGGACGGCGAGATCGAGGCGCACGCCTGGACCGTCGGATTCGAGGGCGACGTGGCCTTCGCCGTGCTGATCGTCGCGGGCAACAGCTCCAGCCGCTCCAACGACATTGCTCACACCTTCCTCGCTGGGCTGCCCGCCGCGTAGCGCTCCGCCGTAGGCTGCAAGACATGTCCGCCCCCGCCAAGAGAGCCCCGCTGCAGCCCGGCACACCGACCCCGATCCGCACCGTGCCGCCCGCCATTGAGCGTCCGGAATATGTCGGCAGGCCCGGCCCCACGCTGCGCGGCGGCTCCTTCGTGCAGACCCCGGAGACCATCGAGAAGATGCGCGTCGCCTCCCGGCTCGCGGC
>JBIQLB010000093.1:0-1538 GCA_044464665.1 Nocardioides sp. | reverse complement strand
CCTTCATGGCCGGCGCCCCGCGCATCTTCGAGAAGGTGCGCGCCAAGGTCACTCTTACCGCGCAGGGCGGCGGCGGGATCAAGGCCAAGATCTTCGACTGGGCCTTCAAGGTCGGCATCCGGCGGACCCGGCTGCTGCAGGCCGGCGCACCCGTCCCCGGCGCGCTCAAGGTGCAGTACCAGCTCGCCGACAAGCTGGTGTTCGCCAAGATCCAGCACCTGGTCGGCGGCCGGGCGAAGTTCTTCATCTCGGGATCCGCACCGCTGTCCACCGACGTGGCCGAGTGGTTCGACGCGGCCGGGGTGCCGGTGCTGGAGGGCTACGGGCTCACCGAGTCCAGCGCCGCGAGCTGCGTCAATCTGCCACAGGACTGCCGCATCGGCACGGTCGGCCCGCCGCTGCCGGGCACCGAGGTGATGATCGCCGCCGACGGCGAGATCCTGTTGCGCGGACCGGGCATCATGCGCGGTTACCACAACAACCAGGCCGCGACCGACGAGGTGCTCTCGGCCGAGGGCTGGCTGCACACGGGCGACATCGGCGAGATCGTGGACGGCTACGTGAAGGTGACCGACCGCAAGAAGGACCTGATCAAGACCTCCGGCGGCAAGTACGTGGCGCCGCAGAAGATCGAGACCGTGTTCAAAGCGGTGTGCCCCTACGCATCGCAGATCCTGGTGCACGGCGACGGCCGCAAGTTCTGCTCCGCGCTCATCACGCTCGACCCGGACGCCATCGGCGAGTGGGCCAAGAGCCACGGCCTGGCGGGCGCCAGCTTCGAGGAGCTGGCCATCTCCCCGGCGGTGCGCACCTTGATGGAGGGCTACGTCGAGGAGCTGAACAGCAAGCTGGAGCACTGGGAGACGATCAAGAAGTTCATCGTGCTGCCGCGGGACCTGTCCGTCGAGGAGGGCGAGCTGACGCCGTCACTCAAGATGCGACGGCGGGCGGTGGAGGCGCTCTACCAGGCGGAACTCGACAAGTTCTACGTGGAGTAGCGCGCTAGTAGGTGAAGAACCCGCGCCCGGACTTGCGGCCGAGCATCCCGGACTCGACCATGCGCCGCAGCAGCGGCGGCGGGGCGTAGTGCGGTTCCGCGTACTCGGCGTACAGCGACTCGGCCACGGCGAGCGTGGTGTCCAGCCCGACCAGGTCGGTGAGCGCCAGCGGACCCATCGGGTGCGCGCAGCCCAGCACCATGCCGGTGTCGATGGCCTCGGCGGTCGCGTGGCCGGCTTCGAACATGCGGATGGCGGACAGCAGGTACGGGATCAGCAGCGCATTCACCACGAACCCGGCGCGGTCCTTGGCGCGGATCACCGTCTTGCCCAGGGTGCCGGAGGCGAACGCCTCGACGCGGCTCACGGTCTCCTCGTCGGTCAGCACGGACGGGATCACCTCGACGAGCTTCTGCACGGTCGCCGGGTTGAAGAAGTGCATGCCGATCACGGAGCCGGGGCGGCCTGTCGCGGTCGCCAGCCGGGCGATCGGGATCGATGACGTGTTCGAGGCGAGGACGGCCTGCGCGTCGGTGACGA
>JBIQLB010000092.1:0-1563 GCA_044464665.1 Nocardioides sp. | reverse complement strand
GGCCCGCGGCCCGGATGTCCTCCACCCGCGTGACGCAGTTCGCTGTGCCACTGCCGTCGCGGGCCGGCCGGGTGACGACCGCGGACGCCGTGACCCGGTGCTCAGCCGGTCGCGCGGCCGAGCAGGGCGAGGTAGCGCTCGCGGTCCTCGGCGATCTGCCAGCCGGGGTCGTCCGGGTCGGGGGTCCAGCTCGGCTCTTCGCCGGCGAAATCCAGTGCCCCGTCGGCGATCTGGAAGACCAGGCGCGTCAGCCACTCGTACTCGACCTGGCCGAGTCGCGACCAGAATGCGGTCAGCGCCTCCACATGCGGCGGGGTGCTCCGCGGCCGGTCGTCGGCGTCCGCGTACTGCCGTCGCAGCTCGTCCAGCTTCTCCAGGCGCGCCAGGATGAGCCGCTTGGCGTCCTCGCGGGTGACCATCGGCAGCAGCGACAGCGCGGTGTGGAAGGCGATCGGCATGGTGGGCGTCACGGTCGTCATGGCCTGCTCGAAGAGCCGCCGGAACTCCTCGCGGCCCTTCTCGGAGACCTCGTAGACGGCGACCTCCCTGGTGTCGTCGTGCAGCTCATGCCGGATCAGCTCGCCGCGCTTGGCCAGAGTCGCCAGCCCGTTGTAGATGGTGCCGGGGGCGATGTTCGCCCAGGCGTCCACATGCCACGTCTTGAGCTCGCGCCTGAGCTGGTAGCCGTTCACCGGGGCGAAGATCGACACCGCGCCGAGCAGCAGCAGGCGGGTTTCCAGGGCAGCCATAGCCGTGATTATCGCCTTGACAAATGGGGTATTCAAGTTTGAGTATGTGTCGTGATCAAATTTGAACAGGAGGCGGGCCGATGATTCGCGCACGCGGACTGGGACACACGTTCCATACCAAACATCAAGGCAAGGCCAGCGCGGTGCGCGCCGTCGACGGCATCGATCTCGACGTGGCGGACGGCGAGCTCGTGAGCGTGCTCGGCCCCAACGGCGCCGGGAAGACCACCACGCTGCGCATGCTGACCACCCTGCTGAAACCGGACGAGGGCACCGCCACCGTCGCCGGCTTCGACGTCGTGAGGCAGTCCGAGCAGGTCCGCCGGGCCATCGGCTACGTCTCGCAGTCCGGCAGCACCTCCAGCACGGCCCGGGCCGGCGAGGAGGTCATGGACCACGGGATGCTGTACGGCCGCACCCGCGCCCAGGTGGAGCGGCGGGGCAAGGAGCTCTTCTCGCAGCTGCAGCTCGACGGGCTGTGGACGCGGCAGCCCAAGACCATGTCCGGCGGGCAGAAGCGCCGCCTCGACATCGTCATGGGCCTGATCCACGACCCGACGCTGGTCTTCCTCGATGAGCCGACCACCGGCCTGGACCCGCAGGCCCGCGCCAACCTGTGGGAGCACATCCGCGCGCTCCGCTCCGAGCGCGGCGCGACCGTGGTCCTCACCACGCATTACCTGGACGAGGCGGACGCGCTCAGCGACCGGATCATCGTCATCGACGCGGGCAAGGTGGTCGCCAACGACACGGCCACCCACCTCAAGGCCGGTCTGGCCGGCGACCTCGTCGACCTGGAGATCGCGGATGCGGC
>JBIQLB010000091.1:0-1581 GCA_044464665.1 Nocardioides sp. | reverse complement strand
TCCGGCACGCTGGACCTCGCGCTGCTGGGCCTGCTGGCGGACGCCCCCATGCACGGCTACGAACTGCGGGCCCGGCTGATCGAACTGCTCGGCACCGTCCGCTCGTACTCGTACGGCTCCCTCTATCCTGCGCTCAAACGCCTCGAGGCGGCGCAGCTCATCGCCGTGGAGGAGCCGCCGGTCGACCCGGACGCGGTGCCGCTGACCTCCAAGCGCCGCCGGCTGACCTATCACATCACCGCCACCGGCAAGGAGCACCTGGAGACGCTGCTCGCGCAGGTCGGCCCGCAGGCCGCCACCGACGAGGGCTTCGGCGTGCACCTCGCGTTCTTCCCCAAGACCACCGTCGAGGCCCGGCTGCGCATCCTGCAGGCCCGCCGCCGCCGCATCGAGGAGCGCCAGGAGGGCCTGCGCAACTCCACCATGCGCGCCGCGCAGCGCATGGACGAGTACACCCTGCAACTGCACCAATTGGCCATGGAAGCGTCCGACCGTGAGGTCAAGTGGTTGTCGGACTTGATCACCCGGGAGGAGCAGCGGTCTGGCAACCCCGATGACACGTAGATCCCCTGACGAGCGAGCGCACGCGCCGACCGCGTAGCTGCGACGTCTCGCGTCATACGCCCCGAGTCATACGACATAAGCAAGCACCGATCAGACGGTCAAGAAAGAAGAGCAGAACATGTCTTCCCCCTATGCCCAGCACCCGATCCGCGTCGCCATCGTCGGCGTCGGCAACTGCGCGTCCTCGCTCGTGCAAGGCGTCGAGTACTACAAGAACACGCCGCCGGACAGCCGCATCCCCGGCCTGATGCACGTCCAGTTCGGTGACTACCACGTCTCCGACCTGCAGTTCGTGGCCGCGTTCGACGTGGACGCCAAGAAGGTCGGCTTCGACCTGTCCGAGGCGATCGTGGCGTCCGAGAACAACACGATCCACATCGCGGACGTGCCGCCCACGGGCGTGACGGTGCAGCGCGGTCACACCCTGGACGGCTACGGCAAGTACTACCAGGAGACGGTGACGGAGTCCCCCGCGGAGCCGGTCGACGTGGTCGCCGCCCTCAAGGAGGCGCGCGTGGACGTGATGGTCTGCTACCTGCCGGTCGGCAGCGAGCAGGCCGTGAAGTTCTACGCGCAGTGCGCCATCGAGGCGGGCGTCGCCATGGTCAACGCCCTGCCGGTGTTCGTGGCCTCCACCCCGGAGTGGGGCGAGAAGTTCCGCGCCGCGGGCGTGCCGGTGATCGGTGACGACATCAAGTCGCAGGTCGGCGCCACCATCACGCACCGCGTGCTGGCGAAGCTGTTCGAGGACCGCGGCGTGGTGCTGGACCGCACCATGCAGCTCAATGTCGGCGGCAACATGGACTTCAAGAACATGCTGGAGCGCGACCGTCTCGAGTCGAAGAAGATCTCCAAGACGCAGTCGGTCACCTCGCAGGTGCCGCACGAGATGCCGGCCGGAAGCGTGCACATCGGCCCGTCGGACTACGTGGCGTGGCTGGACGACCGCAAGTGGGCGTATGTGCGCCTGGAGGGCCGCGCCTTCGGCGAGGTGCCGCTGAACCTGGAGTACAAGCT
>JBIQLB010000090.1:0-1582 GCA_044464665.1 Nocardioides sp. | reverse complement strand
GCGCTGCAGCGCGGCGTCGACAAGCTCGCGGACGCGGTGAAGGTGACGCTCGGCCCGCGCGGCCGGTATGTGGTGCTCGGCAAGCGCTTCGGCGTGCAGACCGTCACCAACGACGGCGTCACCATCGCCCGCGACATCGAGCTGGAGGACCCGCACGAGAACCTGGGCGCCCAGCTCGCCAAGACCGCCGCCACCAAGACCAATGACGTGGTCGGCGACGGCACCACCACCGCCACCGTGCTGGCGCAGGCCCTCATCACCCAGGGACTGAAGAACGTCGCGGCCGGTGCCGATCCGGTCGCGCTGCGGGTCGGCATCGCCGCCGCCGCGACCGCTGTCAGCGACGCGTTGCAGGCCGCCGCCGTGCCGGTGGCCCGCGACCACGAGCGCATCGCCCAGATCGCCACCATCGCCTCCCGCGACGAGGAGATCGGCGCGCTCATCGGCGAGGCCATCGAGAAGGTCGGCCCGGACGGCGTGGTCACCGTGGAACAGTCCTCCTCGATGAACACCGCGCTCGACTTCACCGAGGGCATGCAGTTCGACAAGGGCTTCATCTCGCCGTACTTCGTCACCGACGCCGAGGCCAGCGAGGCCGTGCTGGAGGACGCCGCCGTACTGCTGGTGCGCGAGAAGATCTCCGCCCTGACCGACCTGCTGCCCCTGCTGGAGCGGATCGTGGCCGACTCGAAGCCGCTGCTCATCGTCGCCGAGGACGTCGAGGGCGAGGCGCTGGCGGCGCTCACCGTCAACGCCATGCGCAAGACGATCCGCGCGGTGGCCGTGAAGCCGCCGTTCTTCGGTGACCGCCGCAAGGCGTTCCTGGACGACCTGGCCATCGTCACCGGCGCCACGGTCGTCGCCAGCGAGATCGGCCTGAAGCTGTCCGAGGTGGGCGCGGAGGTGCTCGGCTCGGTGCGGCGCGTGGTCGTCACCAAGGACACCACCACCATCGTGGACGGCGGCGGCTCGGCCGAGGCGATCAAGGACCGCGCGGAGCAGGTGCGCCGGGAGATCGCGGAGACCACGTCCGACTGGGATCGGGAGAAGCTGCAGGAGCGGCTGGCGAAGCTGGCCGGCGGCGTCGCCGTGGTCAAGGTCGGCGCGGCCACCGAGACCGAGGCCAAGGAGCGCAAGCACCGCATCGAGGACGCGGTGGCGGCCACCAAGGCGGCCGTCGCCGAGGGCATCGTACCCGGTGGCGGCTCGGCGCTGATCCACGCGGCCGGTGCGCTGGACGGCGACCTGGGGCTCACCGGTGACGCTGCCCTCGGCGTGGCCATCGTCCGCAAGTCGCTCTCGGCCCCGGCCTTCTGGATCGCGGCCAATGCGGGCGCGAGCGGCGCGGTGATCGTGTCCAAGATCGCCGAGGCCCCAGCCGGCCAGGGCTACAACGCGGCGACCGGCGAGATCACCGACCTGATCGCCGCGGGCGTCATCGATCCGGTCAAGGTCACCCGCTCCGCGGTGGAGAACGCGGCGTCCATCGCCGGCATGGTCATCACCACCGAGTCGACGGTGACGGACATCCCGGAGAAGGCTCCGGCCGCCCCGGCCGACGGGCACGGACACCACCACTAGC
>JBIQLB010000089.1:0-1600 GCA_044464665.1 Nocardioides sp. | reverse complement strand
GCCGACGCCTTGTTCTGCAGCTGGGAGCGCTCGTTCTGGCAGGAGACGACGATGCCGGTGGGGATGTGCGTGATGCGCACCGCCGAGTCGGTGGTGTTCACGCCCTGGCCGCCCGGCCCCGAGGAGCGGTACACGTCGACGCGCAGCTCCTTCTCGTCGATCTCCACGTGGTCCGCCGAATCCACCACGGGCACGACCTCGACGCCGGCGAACGACGTCTGGCGGCGCCCCTGGTTGTCGAACGGCGAGATCCGCACCAGCCGGTGCGTGCCCTGCTCCACGGACAGCGTGCCGTAGGCGAACGGCGCCTTCACCTGGAAGGTCGCCGACTTCAGCCCGGCCTCCTCCGCATAGGACGTGTCGTACACCTCGGTCGGATAGCCGTGCCGCTCCGCCCAGCGCAGGTACATGCGCAGCAGCATCTCCGCGAAATCCGCCGCGTCCACGCCGCCCGCCTCGGAGCGGATGGTGACCAGCGCCTCCCGCTCGTCGTACTCGCCGGAGAGCAGCGTGCGCACCTCCATCGCCTCGATATCCCGGCCGAGCGCCTCGAGCTCGGCCCGCGCCTCGGTGAGGGTGTCCGGATCCTCCTCGCCCAGCTCGAACAGCACCTCGACGTCGTCCAGTCGCTGCCGGAGTCCCTGCACGTGCGCGAGCTCACCCTGGCTGTGCGAGAGCTTGCTGGTGACGGCCTGCGCGTGGTCCTGGTCGTTCCACAGGTCCGGCGCGGCGGCCTGCTCGGAGAGCTCCGCGATGGTGGACTTGAGCCGGTCCACGTCGATCACGGCTTCGATGGAGCCCATCGTGGTCTGGAGCGCTTTCAGGGCCGCAAGGTCGTCAGGATTCACAACTCCCCAGCCTACTTCAGGCGGCGCGCCCTCGTGGCAGGCCGCGCACCCGCCCGGCGCCACCGAATGTCGGTATGACGGAGTAGCTTGCTGGAGTGCTTTCCCGACGTTCTGACAGAACGTCGTAACCCGGACGAGAGACGGTTATCGATGACGACCACCCGCACCGACCCGGACGGTGCCTCCCCCGCCGCGCGCGGATTCCAGCCCGAGGGCACCGGCAATCCGTGGGCCGCGCTCTGGGCCCTGTGCCTGGGCTTCTTCATGTTGCTGGTGGACACCACCATCGTCTCGGTCGCGATCCCGGCGATGATGACCAGCCTCGACGCCTCCATCAACCAGATCCTGTGGGTGACCAGCGCCTACCTGCTCACCTACGCCGTGCCGTTGCTCATCACGGGCCGCCTCGGTGACCGGTTCGGTCCCAAGGCGCTCTACCAGACCGGCCTGGTGATCTTCACCCTCTCCTCCGCGTGGTGCGGGCTCTCCGGAACCATCGGCATGCTGATCGCCGCGCGCGCCTTCCAGGGGCTCGGCGCTTCGATGATGACGCCGCAGACCATGACGGTGATCACCCGCACCTTCCCGCCGAACCGGCGCGGCGCGGCCATGGGCATGTGGGGCGCGGTCGCGGGCGTCGCCATGCTGGTCGGCCCGATCCTGGGCGGGGTACTGGTGGACTCGCTCGGCTGGGAGTGGATCTTCTTCATCAACGTGCCCGTCGGCATCGTGGCACTCCTGCTGGCGCTCAA
>JBIQLB010000088.1:0-1609 GCA_044464665.1 Nocardioides sp. | reverse complement strand
GTCGTGTCGAAGTAGGTGGACCGGTAGCAGAACGAGCGCTCGCCGTCGATCTGCAGCACGCGGGCCGCGTCACCGGCCCGCCGCAGCACACCGTCGATGACGTCCGCCGGCACCACGTACTTGCGGTCCAGCCGGGTCTGCAGATCGGCCGTCGCGATCAGCTCCGCCAGCGAGACCGGCGGCAACATGGCGAGGCTCGTCAACTCCTCGGCCACCGACTCGTCCCGGCGCGCCGCCGAGGCTGCCGAGCGATCCCATGACGGCGTGCCGAGGAGGGCGCGCCCCGCCTGGACCGCCACCTGATCGGTGCTCATGCCCGCGACCCTGCCAGCTCGCTCGCGTCGCGCCGCAACTCGGCACGCGAGCCGGGCAGTCGGTAGCGGACGTCGACCAGAGTACTGTCGTTCACCAGATCGAGGCGGCGCACCGAGACGCTGACGACCTCCGCGCCGAGCACGTCGGCGACACGCTGCCGCAGCACCGGTCCCTCGGGGATGGCCCGGTCCAGCACGATCACCTGGTGCCTATGTGAGGCCAGCAGCCTCGGGTGGTCCGCTACCAGGACCACCAGCGTGATCACCGCCATCAGCACCGGCGGCCACCACCCGGCGGTACCAAACCCGGCCAGCAGTCCCGTGGTGAGAGCGGCGAAGTAGTAGGCGATCTCGTGCTGGCTCAGCTCCTCGGAGCGCAGCCGGATGATGGACAGTACGCCGAAGAGACCGAGGCCCAGGCCCGCGCCGACCGTGCTGTGCGCGAGGACGGTCGTCACGCCGAGAACGCCGATATTGACGCTCAGATAGGCCAGCACCAGGTCGCGGCGGCGATGTCGCCGGTAGTAGGTGCCCGTCATGGCGGTGATCAGGATCAGGTCGGCGGCCAGCGCCAGTGCGTACGTCATGGTTGCTCCCCAAGTCGATGGATGTGACCAGTAGAAGGCGGGAAGCTGTGTCGCACCTGTGCCTGCCGGTTCACCCCGCTGAGAGCCCGAGACTCTCAGGCTGCACACAGGTTCCGCATAGCGTGCGGACCGTTCGGCGCGGGAGACTGATGGCATGACCCAGCAGCCCGCATCCTCAGCCACGCGCACGGCCGACCTCGTCGGCCCCGGCGGACGGCCCATCCGCGCGCTCGTGGTCGACGACGAGGAGACCCTGGCCGAGCTGGTGTCACTGGCGCTCCGCTACGAGGGCTGGGAGGTGGAGCGGTCGAGCGACGGCCTGGCCGCCATCAAGACGGCCGCGGACTTCCGCCCGGACGTGATCGTGCTGGATGTGATGATGCCGAGAATGACTGGCCTGGAGGCGATCTCGAGGCTCCGCGCCCAGCAGCCGGACGTTCCCGTGCTGTTCCTCACCGCCAAGGACGCGGTCGAGGACCGGATCGCCGGGCTTACCGCGGGCGGCGACGACTACGTCACCAAGCCGTTCTCCCTGGAGGAGCTGATCCTGCGCGTCAAGGCCCTGCTGCGTCGCTCGCGGACCGTCGAGACCGCGGACAGCGCCATGATCACCGTGGGCGATCTGGTGCTCGACGACGACAGCCGCGAGGTGACCCGCGGCGGCGAGCCGATCACGCTCACCGCCACCGAGTTCGACCTGCTGCGCTA
>JBIQLB010000087.1:0-1618 GCA_044464665.1 Nocardioides sp. | reverse complement strand
TCGCCGCGCGGCCGGCGGACGAGATGGATGGTGAGGTCCGTGTTGGGGAAGAGCAGCGTGGTGGGGTCGGCGCGGGCCGCGATGCCGTTCGCCGTGTCCACCAGGCCCACATAGCGCGCGAGCGGTGAGGTCTCCTCGTCCTCGATGAGGCCCGTCGAGGTGCGCAGCCACACCCGGCCCCGGCCGGGCTGCCAGCCCGGCAGCACCCGGAAGTCCACGCTGCGGATGAAGCCGCCGTCCCACATCGAGGAGCCGATCCACAGCGCGGCCTTGTCCGGGCCGGGCATCGGCTCCACGGTCGTGCCCGCGATCGCGGACGTGTCCGACATTGCCAGCCGCCATGCGGTGGCGCGGACCACGGTGCGGCCGCCGGCCCGCAGCTCCGCCTCGACCAGCTCGATCGTGCGGCCCGGCCGGATCACGCGCGCCTCGACCTGGGTCGGTGCCATCGGGATGACGCCGAGGATGTCGAACGCGATGCGCGAGATGATCAGGTCCTCGCGGGGCCGGCATGCCTCGATCGCGGCCGTGAGCAGCCCGGACACCGGGGCCATATGCTGCTGGCCGTCCTCCCACGCGCCCTGGGCGTTCGAGGTGGGCTGGAACTCGCCGGCGCCGAGCCGGCGATAGTAGGACGGCGGAGCGGGCCTCTCCAGGTCTGTCACAGCACCGACCTTAACCGGTGACGGTCGCCTCCGCAGCGGCTGGGGGATAGGGCAGCGGCGTGCCGCCGAACTCGGGGCAGTACGCCTGGAAGGAGCACCAGTCGCACAGCCGGCTCCGCTTTGCCGGGAAGTGTCCGGACTCGCGGGCCGCGCTGATGGCCTCCCACAGGCTGACGACGGTGGCCTCGAAGGCGATGAGACCCTCCTCGTCCGGGGTGAACTCGATGATGCCGCCGTCGCCCAGGTACAGCAGGCGCAAGCGCGCCGCGACCACGCCGCGCAAGCGGTACAGCATCAGCGCGTAGAACTTCAGCTGGAACAGCGCCTCATCCGCATATGCCGCACGCGGAGCCTTGCCGGTCTTGTAGTCCACGATGCGCAGCAGCCCGGTCGGGCTCACGTCGAGCCGGTCCACGAACCCGCGCGTCGGCACTCCGGCGGGCAGCGTCACCTCCAGGCGCAGCTCGCAGGCGTCCGGGTCGAAGCGGGACGGGTCCTCCAGCCGGAAGTACTGCCGCAGCAGCACGCGCGCGGAGCCCAGCCATGACTGCAGGTCGCCGGCCTCCGGCAGCTCGCCGAGTTCCGGCACCCGCCGGAGCATGTCCCTCCATAGGTCCGGCAGCAGACCCGCCGCGGTGGCCTCCACGCGCTCCTCGCGCGGCCGTCGGAACAGCGCCTCGAGTGTCGCGTGGACCAGGGTGCCGCGGGCGGCGGCGGCCGATGGCGGCTCCGGCAGTCGGTCGATGGCCCGGTAGCGGAACTTGAGCGGACACGACTTGAAATCCGATGCCCGTGACGGCGACAGCGCGAACGGGCGGTCCGCGGTGGTCGCGGTCGCCCCGGTGGTGTCCACCTCGAAGACCTCCGCGGCGTCGCCCTCGGCCGGACCGTCGCCGTCGGCTACGGGAAAGTGCTCGGGTTCCATGCACACACCGTAGAAGACGGCACCGACA
>JBIQLB010000086.1:0-1657 GCA_044464665.1 Nocardioides sp. | reverse complement strand
GCGAAGCCCGGCGCGACGGCCCACTGACCGCCTTCGGCGCCGCGCAGCCGACCGCGGCCGGCCGGCCGGGCAGCCCTCGGTGCGGGACCGCCGGACGTCCCCTCTACGCTGATCTGTGTCCGGCAGCGCTCACGGGTTCGTGTCGGGCCGCGCAGCGCCCAGGGCCGGGGCAACACATCGTGACCAGCAGCGTCGAACGGGGAATCTCAGGTGGTGGACGCACGCTTCTCGCGCGACCCGGGCGACGGGCCGCTGCGCCTGGTGGTGCTGATCTCCGGCGGCGGATCCAACCTGGCCGCGCTGCTCGCGGCCTGCGACAGCGCCGGCTATCCCGCCGAGGTGGTGGCGGTCGGCGCCGATCGGGACGGCGCGGGCGGCCTCGCCTACGCGGCCGAGCGGGGCATCCCCACCTTCGTCGAGAAGGTGTCCGGCTTCGACGACCGGGCCGACTGGGACCGTGCGCTGACCGAGCGCTGCGCCTCCTTCTCGCCGGACCTCGTGGTCTCCGCCGGCTTCCTCAAGCTGGTCGGGCCCGCCTTCCTTGCCCGCTTCCCGGGGCGCTACGTCAACACGCACAATTCGCTGCTGCCGTCGTTCGCGGGGATGCACGGCCCGGCCGACGCGCTGGCCTACGGCGTGAAGATCGCCGGGGCGACGCTGTTCGTGGTGGACGAGGGCGTGGACACCGGGCCGATCATCGCGCAGGTCGCGGTGCCCGTGGAACCCGGCGACGACGTGCACACGCTCACCGAGCGCATCAAGACGGCGGAGCGGGCGCAGTTGGTGGACGCCGTCGGTCGCATGGCCGAACGCGGCTGGACTATCTCTGGAAGGACGGTATCGATCCCATGACCTCTGCAGGTGCGGCAACCGATGGACGGCGGCCGATCCGGCGCGCCCTGATCTCTGTCTACGACAAGACAGGCGTGGTCGAGCTGGCGGTGGAACTCGCGCGTGCCGGCGTGGCCCTGGTGTCCACCGGCCGCACCGCGGAGCTGATCGCCGAGGCCGGCGCCGCCGTCACCCCGGTGGCGGACGTCACCGGCTTCCCGGAGATCCTGGACGGCCGGGTCAAGACGCTGCACCCGCGCATCCACGGCGGCCTGCTCGCCGACACCCGCAATCCGGCCCACCTGGCCGAGATCGCCGAACACGGCATCGAGGCCTTCGACCTGGTGATCTCCAACCTGTACCCGTTCGCCGCGACGGTCGCGTCCGGGGCCTCCGCCGACGAGTGCGTGGAGCAGATCGACATCGGCGGGCCGTCGATGATCCGCGCCTCCGCGAAGAACCACGCCTCGGTGGCCGTCGTCACCGATCCGTCCGGATATGACGACGTGCGCGCGGCCCTCGCCGCGGGTGGCTTCACCCTCGCGGAGCGGCAGGCCCTCGCGGCACGCGCCTTCCAGCACACCGCGAGCTATGACGTCGCCGTGGCCGGCTGGATGGCGAGCACGCTGACGCCCAGTGAGGACGGCTTCCCCGCCTGGGCCGGCGAGGCGTGGGAGCGGGTCGCGGTGCTGCGCTACGGCGAGAACCCGCACCAGCAGGCGGCGCTCTACCGGCATGGCGAGGGCGGGCTGGCCACGGCTGAGCAGCTGCACGGCAAGGAGATGAGCTACAACAACTACGTCGACACGGACGCGGCCTGGCAGGC
>JBIQLB010000085.1:0-1672 GCA_044464665.1 Nocardioides sp. | reverse complement strand
GGCCGCAGCTCGCGATCAGCAACTCCTTCGGCTTCGGCGGCCACAACGCGGTCGTCGCGTTCCGGAGCGTGTAGCGCCTGTATATCTGCTCGTCGCCGCCCAGCGGCTCACGAGTGATGCCCATTCGGTCGAGTACGGCCGCCTCGGCACCATCCCTCGTCCGAATGGGCATCATTGGCGCCGCAGGAGCGGCGGCGCGTCAAACGACCCGGCGAAAGCCGGCGACCGCGCTCGGCGGCTTTCGCGCACGCGCCGCAGGGGCGGCGGCGCGTCAACCGACCTTGTGCAGCCAGACGACCTGGTTCTCGTCGCTCGCGTGGCGGAAGACCTCGAGCTCGTCGTCCCAGGCCTGGCCGAGGGCGAGCCGAAGCTCGCGATGCAGCTCGAAGGCGTCGGATCCGGCGACCTCCATGGCGTAGCGTACGCGGTCCTCGGGGATCACGATGTTGCCGGCCGTGTCGGTCTGGGCGTAGAAGATGCCGAGGTCGGGCGTGTGCAGCCAGCGGCCGCCGTCGCTGCCGGGCGTCGGGTCCTCGGTCACCTCGAAGCGCAGGTGCTCCCAGCCGCGCAGGGCGGAGGCCAGGCGCGCTCCGGTGCCCTGGGCGCCCTCCCAGTAGTACTCGGCGCGCATGGCGCCCTTGAGCACGGGCTGGACGTCCCAGTTGAAGTTGACGGCGCGATCGAGGGCGCCACCGGCCGCCCACTCGACGTGGGGGCACAGAGCTTTGGGCGAGGAGTGGACGTACAGCACTCCGCGCGCTGGTGCAGCAGTCACGATTTCTCCATTTCCGTCAGGTGCGACTTCCCCATCGACCTGCGGCTGGAAACGTGACGTATGAAGTTTCCCTTGAATTATGACCGACGAACCTGCCAAATGACAAGTGTGTCATTCGCGACACGCTGACGGGCTTGCGTTCCCGATACTCGGTATAGCTATACTCGACGTATATATACCGGGTGATTCTTTATCGAAGGGCCAGTCATGTCCGTCCGCCAGAGCCTCCTCGCCATCCTCGACCAGGGGCCGTGCTACGGCTACCAGCTGCGCAGCGAGTTCGACCGCCGCACCGGCTCGACCTGGCCGCTCAACGTCGGCCAGATCTACAACACGCTCGACCGGCTCGAACGCGACGGGCTCGTGGAGAAGGCCGACCACGAGGATGCAGGTCCCGAGTCGTCCGGCCAGATCTACACGGGCCAGATTTACTACATGATCACGGATGCCGGCCGCGCCGAGGTCGCCGGATGGCTCGGCTCCCCTGTCGAGAGAAGCGCCGCGACGCGCGACGAGCTCGCCATCAAGCTCGCGATCGCGGTGACCCTGCCCGGCGTCGACATCGCCCAGGTCATCCAGGTGCAGCGGACCGCCACCCTGCACAACCTGCAGGAGCTCACGAAGGCCAAGAACGCCTCGGGAGACCCGGAGACCTCGGAGGATCTCGCCTGGCTGCTCGTCGTCGACTCGCTCATCTTCCAGGCGGAGGCGGAGGTGCGCTGGCTCGACCACTCCGAGGCGCGGCTCGCGCGGGCATCCGCCGCCGGGCTCGCCGCTCCCCTGCCGCTCAGCACCGAGGTGCCCAAGCGCGGCCGCCCGGCCAAGGCGGTGACCCGATGAGCGAGGTGCTCCTCCAGCTCGACGGCGTCTCGATGCACTACGGCAAGGGCGAGACCG
>JBIQLB010000084.1:0-1683 GCA_044464665.1 Nocardioides sp. | reverse complement strand
CGTCGGGGCTTCCTGCGGACTCGCCGCAGTGGTGTCCGCCGGGGCAACGGAGGCCTGGGCCGGCACCGTGGCCAGGGCCATGATCGTGCCGGCGGCCGCCACCACGGCGATCGAGCGTATGCGCAAGTGTCTTCTCATCAAGGCGGATCTCTCGTGACGCGGCGAAGTGGGCCACGACATGCGGGCCCTGGTAGTCAATGGACGCGAGTCGGAGCCGGATGGTTGCATTCCGTCACCGACTTCGGTCCCACTGTACCGAGCGACTACGCACCGTGGTCGGACCTCGACGCGTTCGCGCAAATGGCATGCCCCGCGCAAACCGGGCAGGTCACGGGCGCCCTGGCCGGTCCGCCAGGCGCGCTGTGACCGCCCCCACGATGACGACCCGTGACGCGTCGGCTATCTTGATCGGCGAAGGCCCGTGAAGGGCCCGGTGCCGCGCGATGGAGTCCCAAGGTCAGGACACGCGGGCAATGAGGCAAGCCATTCCTGTTGTCCACGTCCTTGGGAGAACCATGTCCATCGCCACCGTTCACGGCTACCCGCGCCAGGGTGCCGACCGAGAGCTCAAGAAGTCCGTCGAGGGCTACTGGCGCGGCCGCGTCACCGCCGCCGACCTGGCCGAATCCACCCGTCTGCTGCGCGAGACGCGCCGCGCCGAGCTGGTCGCGGCCGGTCTCGACGAGGTGCCGGTCGGCGATTTCTCGCTCTACGACCACGTGCTGGACGCCTCCGTGCTGTTCGGCGCGATCCCGCCCCGGCACCGTGCCGCCGTCCCGGACGTGAGCACGCCGGAGGGCACCCTCGATCGCTACTTCGCGATGGCCCGCGGCACCGCCGGCGGCGACAGCGGAGTGGAGCCGCTGGAGATGACCAAGTGGTTCGACACCAACTACCACTACCTGGTGCCGGAGATCGCGCCGGACACCGTCTTCGTGCTGGACTCGTCCAAGCTGCTCGGCGAGCTCACCGAGACGCAACAAGCGGGAAGCCAGGCCCGCCCCGTCATCGTCGGCCCGGTCACCTATCTGCTGCTCGCCAAGGCGGTCGACGGCACCGTGGCTGCCGGACCGGGGCCGGAAGCGTTCGCCCCGCTGGACCGCCTGACGGACCTGCTGCCCCTCTATGTGCAGCTGCTCACCCTGCTGCACGCGGCCGGGGCCGCATGGGTGCAGTTCGACGAGCCTGCCCTGGTCACGGACCAGCCGCCGGCTGTGCTGGCGGCGGTGGAGCGGGCCTACGCGACGCTGGCCGCGGTGAACGAGCGGCCGAAGATCCTCGTCGCCTCCTATTTCGACCGGCTCGGCGCGGCCCTGCCGGTGCTCGCCGCAAGCCGCGTCGAAGGGCTGGCGGTGGATTTCGTGGGCGCCGCCCGGGCCAACCTGGACGATCTGGCGGCCCTGGGCGGCCTGCCGGGCAAGCGCCTGGTGGCCGGCGTGGTGGACGGTCGCAATATCTGGGCCACGGACCTCGCCCAGGCCCTTGACACGCTCGACGCCCTGCGTCCGCTCGCGGCCGAGGTCGACGTGGCCGCCTCCTGCTCCCTGCTGCACGTGCCGCTGGACCTGGAACTGGAGACTGCCCTGGACCCGGCTGTCAAGCCCTGGCTCGCCTTCGCCAAGCAGAAGCTCGGTGAGCTCGTCACCCTGCGCGACGCGGGGGAGGACGCCGGCGCTGCCCGTG
>JBIQLB010000083.1:0-1684 GCA_044464665.1 Nocardioides sp. | reverse complement strand
TCAGGCCGATGGCCTCCAGCCGCTGGATCATCTGGCCGGCCGTGGGCTTGGACATACCGGACAGCGCACCGAGCTGTGACCGGCTCAGCGGCCCGTGCTCCAGCAGCAGCCGGAAGGCCGTGCGGTCGTTGACGGTGCGCAGCCAACTCGGCGTGCCGGACGGGGCCGCCGGGACGTTGGGGGGTGTCATATGCCGGCCTCTCCCGCCGGTTCGGCCTCGGACGCACCCGCCCGTGCCGAGGCCAGCTCGGCGCGCACCTCGTCCCGCAGCGCGCCGAGCCGCTCCGGGTTCGCTGCGGCCTGGAGGAGCGCCCGGGTGTACTCGTGCTGCGGCCGCAGGATCACGTCATCGGAAGGTCCTCGTTCCACGATGTCGCCGTGATACATCACGAGGATCTCGTCGGAGAAGTGGCGGGCCGTGGCCAGATCGTGCGTAATGTACAGGACTCCTAGATCTTCGCTCCGCTGCAACTCCGCCAGCAGACCCAGCACTCCCACGCGAATCGACACATCCAGCATGGAGACCGGCTCGTCAGCGATGATAAACCGGGCACCGGGCGCCAGGGCACGAGCGATCGCCACCCGCTGGCGCTGACCGCCGGACAGCTCATGCGGCCGCCGGCTCAGGTAGTCGGCGCCCAGCTGCACCTTGTCCAGGAGCTCCGCCGCGCGGCCCAGCACCTCGTCGTCGGAGAGCCCCGGGTGATGGATCTTGATCGGCCGGCAGATGTGGTGCGCGATGGAGTGGAACGGGTTGAGTGACGCGAACGGGTCCTGGAACACCATCTGGACCTGGCGGCGGTAGTCCTTCAGCGCCCGCCCGCGCGTGGGGGTCGGTGCGCCGTCCAGCAGCACGGCGCCGCTGGTGGGCGTCTCCAGTTTCGCGATGATGCGGGCGATGGTGGACTTGCCGGACCCGCTCTCGCCGACCAGCGCCACGGTCCGGCCCGCCGGGACAATGAAGTTCGCGTCCCTCACCGCATGCAGCACCTGATGCCGGGCGCCCTTGCGGATCCGGTAGTCCCGGCTCAGATGCCGCACCTCGATGGACCCCGAACTCATGCGGCACCGCCCCGGACGAAGGCGCCCCGGTCGCCGGTCAGGCTCGGGAACGAGGTCAGCAGGTGCTTGGTGTAGTCCTCCTGCGGGTCGTGGTAGATCCGCTCGGCGGCGCCCTGTTCCACGATCTCACCGTCCTTCATGATCGCGATGCGGTCGCTCACCTCGATGAGCAGCGGCAGGTCATGGGTGATGAAGATGACGGCGAAGCCGAGCAGTTCCCGGAGCCGCATGATCTCGCGCAGGATGCCGCGCTGCACCAGGACGTCGAGCGCCGTGGTCGGCTCGTCCATGATCATGAGCTGCGGGTCGAGGGCCATCGCCATCGCGATCATGACGCGCTGACGCATCCCGCCGGAGAGCTCGTGCGGGAAGGCCGACAGTCGGCTCGGATCGACCCGGACCAGGCGGAGCAGTTCCGCGCTGCGCTCCTCGCGTTCCGCGGCGGACATCGCCGGCCGGTGCGTGGTGAAAACGTCATGGAGCTGCTTGCGGACGTTCATGACGGGGTTCAGCGAGTTCATCGACCCCTGGAACACCATCGACACCTTGTCCCAGCGGAAAGTCCGTAGCGCCTCTCCGGTCAGGCGCCCGACGTCGATGTCCTCGCCGCCGCGGTCGTGGA
>JBIQLB010000082.1:0-1708 GCA_044464665.1 Nocardioides sp. | reverse complement strand
CGACAGGCCCTTGTTGTTGGAGACCTCGCCGCCCTCGGTGACGGTGCAGATGACGTCGTTGCCGGACACCTCGTCCACCACCAGGCCGACCTTGCCGTCGTCCACCAGCAGCCGGTCGCCCTTGCGCGCATCCCGGGCCAGCCCCTTGTAGGTGGTGGAGACGCGGTCATGGTCACCGGGCACGTCATCGATGGTGATCGCGACGCGCTCGCCGGTCGCCCAGACCACGGGTCCGTCGGCGAAACGGCCGAGGCGGATCTTGGGGCCTTGCAGGTCGGCGAGGATGCCGATCGGGCGCCCTACGCCCTCGGAGGCGGCGCGCACCCGCTCGAACACCACCTGGTGGTCGGCATGGTCGCCGTGGGAGAAGTTCATGCGGGCGACATCCATGCCCGCCGTGATGAGATCCGCGATGGCCTCGCTGCTGGACGTGACGGGTCCGAGCGTGCAGACGATCTTGGCGCGACGTTTCATCGGGGGCCTTTCCGGGCGGTGACGCCAGGCGAATTCCCGACGCGTGCTCATGGCTGGAGGGTGTGACCGACTGATTCTAGCGGACTTATCTGAAACGATTCCGAACCAGGGTGAGCAGCACCGTTCTTCTACGGAAGTGGCACGCGTCACGCCTGATCGGCGCGGGCTTCGTCCTCGTCGTCGGCCGCATCGCCGGCCGCGGTCACGGTCGCCTCGGGCCCGTCGGCGCCGGCGCTGAGAGCGCCGGCCTCATCGCCGGCACCGGTCTCGTCGTCCGGTGCGGCCTCGTCCTCCGCGGATGTCTCGTCGTCATCGGCAGGAGCGGCCTTCTCCCCCGGCGCCAGGCCGCGCACCGTGGCCGGATCCTCCCGCGTCAGGTGCCGCGTCACGATCAGGTAGACGACAGCGCCCAGGAACACCGCGATGGACACGAGCACGTTGACGCGCAGGCCGAGGATATGGTTGGCGTGGTCGATGCGCAGCATCTCGATCCAGCCTCGGCCGGCCGTATATCCGGCCACGTAGAGCGCGAAGGCACGACCGTGCCCCAGCCGGAAGCGGCGGTCGACCCACACCACCAGCAGCGCCACGCCCACGTTCCACAGCAGCTCATAGAGGAACGTCGGCTGGTAGGTGCCGCAGAGCACATCCGAGGACGACTTGACCCATTCGGTGGGGAACTCCCCCGTGCCGCACTGCTCCGCCGTTCCCGGCACACCGCCCGGCGTGCGCAGGTACACCTCCAGCCCCCACGGAACGCCGGTGGGCGAGCCGAACAGCTCCTGGTTGAAGTAGTTGCCCAGCCGGCCGATGCCCTGCG
This sequence comes from Nocardioides sp., assembly GCA_044464665.1. Lineage (GTDB taxonomy): Bacteria > Actinomycetota > Actinomycetes > Propionibacteriales > Nocardioidaceae > Marmoricola. The sequence goes on along the minus strand of JBIQLB010000082.1, from coordinate 414 downwards.
CCAGCACCACACAGGGTGCGAGCGCGTCCGCGACGGCGCCGAACGGGATCTTGTAGCGGCGGGCGCCCAGGTAGCCGCCCAGGCCGCCGAGGGCGACGGCGCCCCAGATGCCGAGACCGCCGTTCCAGATCTCGAAGACGCCCCACGGATTCCAGTAGTGGCCCGGGACGGACGGATCGCCGAAGTACAGCTCCGGGTCGGTGATGATGTGGTAGAGCCGCCCACCAACCAGGCCGAACGGCACCATCCAGATCGCCAGGTCCGTGATCGCGCCGGGGCGGCCGCCGCGGGCCACCAGGCGGCGGTTGCCCCAGATCCCGGCGATGACGATGCCGGCGATGATGAAGAGCGCGTACGCCCGCAGCGGCACCGGGCCGACATTCCACACGCCCTGCGGCGGGGACGGGATGGCGG
>JBIQLB010000081.1:0-1760 GCA_044464665.1 Nocardioides sp. | reverse complement strand
CCCGCCCGCTGAGCGGGGAAAGCACTGGCCGTGCCCCCGCGGATCCGCTGGTAGACTCGAACGGTCGCAATTCACCGGGCAGGCTTGACAAGACCGAGCCATGACGCCCGCGCGACACCCTCCTGCTACGGAAAGACCGTAGCCGATCATGTCCATAGGAGGTGCGTGTGAGCGTTTCCACCGCTCTGCGTCACTACGAACTGCTCCTGATCCTCGAACCGAACCTCGACGAGCGCACCGTCGCCCCGTCGATCGACACGTTCCTCAACGTCATCCGCCAGGGCGGCGGCAGCGTGGAGAACGTGGACGTGTGGGGGAAGCGCCGCATGGCCTACGAGATCAAGAAGCACGCTGAAGGCATCTACGCCGTCATCAACGTCAACGCTCCCGCCGAGGTGGTCGCGGAACTCGACCGTCAGCTCAACCTGAACGAGTCCGTGCTGCGCACCAAGATCACCCGCCCGGACGCGAAGTAAGGGGCCTTCCATGACAGGCGAGACCGTTATCACTGTCATCGGCAACCTGACGGCGGATCCCGAACTTCGATTCACCTCGACCGGGGTCGCAGTCGCCAACTTCACCGTGGCGTCCACCCCCCGCACCTTCGACCGGAACACGAACGAGTGGAAGGACGGCGAAGCGCTGTTCCTCCGCTGCTCGATCTGGCGTCAGGCGGCGGAGAATGTCGCCGAGTCGCTGACCCGCGGCATGCGCGTCATCGTCTCGGGCCGCCTCAAGCAGCGCTCCTTCGAGACCCGCGAGGGCGAGAAGCGCACGGTGATCGAACTCGAGGTCGAGGAGATCGGCCCCTCGCTGAAGTACGCCACGGCGAAGGTCAGCCGTGCGGCCCGCGGCGAGGGCGGCGGTGGAGGATTCGGCGGCTCCGGCGGCGGCCGAGGCGCCTCTGCCCCGGCCGACGACCCGTGGGGCAGCGCCCCGCCGGCCGGTGACGGCTACGCCGAGGAACCCCCCTTCTGATCGACCGCCTTTCGCCGGCCTGTGAGGGCCGCGGACAGCGTCATACCTGATACTTCTTCCGGCGCCGCGCGCGCCTGCAACAGGACTTATGGAGAGAACAATGCCCAAACCGCCCCCCCGCAAGATCAAGAAGAAGGCCTGCGCGTTCTGCAAGGAGAACCCGGAGACCATCGACTACAAGGACACCAACCTGCTGCGCCGCTTCATCTCGGATCGCGGCAAGATCCGCGCCCGCCGGGTGACGGGCAACTGCACGCAGCACCAGCGCGATATCGCCACCGCGGTGAAGAATGCGCGCGAAGTCGCCCTGCTGCCCTACACCTCGACGGCTCGCTGAGCCGGCCGCGCGAGAGGGAGGACACCACTATGAAGCTCATCCTGACCACTGACGTTCCCGGCCTGGGCGCCCCCGGCGAGATCGTCGAGGTTCGCGACGGCTACGGCCGCAACTACCTGGTGCCGCAGGGCAAGGCCATCGTGGCCACCCGCGGTGCGGAGAAGCAGATCTCCACGATCCAGCGGGCCCAGTCGGCGCGCGAGATCCGCGGTGTGGAGCACGCCCGCGAGGTGCGTGACGCGCTGGAGGCGCTGGAGCTGTCGATCCCGGCGAAGGTGACGGCGGACGGCAAGAAGCTGTTCGGCTCGATCACCGTGCTGGACATCGCCGCGGCCGTCAAGGCCGCCGGCGGCCCGGTGCTGGACAAGCGCGCCATCTTGACCGACGGGCACATCCGCGTCACCGGCAAGCACGCCGTGAACGTGACCCTGCACCCCGAGGTGAC
>JBIQLB010000080.1:0-1823 GCA_044464665.1 Nocardioides sp. | reverse complement strand
GCTGGTGCCCTATGACGGCGACGTGTCCATGGAGGACCTCATCGCCGACGAGGACGTGGTCGTCACCATCACCCGCACCGGCTACGCGAAGCGCACCAAGACCGATCTGTACCGTTCGCAGCGACGCGGCGGCAAGGGCGTGCAGGGCGCGGCGCTGAAGCAGGACGACATCGTGGCGCACTTCTTCATCTGCTCCACGCACGACTGGATCCTGTTCTTCACCAACAAGGGCCGGGTCTACCGCGTCAAGACCTATGAGCTGCCCGAGGCGAACCGCACCGCTCGCGGCCAGCACGTCGCGAACCTGCTCGCCTTCCAGCCGGACGAGGAGATCGCACAGGTCATCCAGATCTCCGGCTATGACGTCGCGCCGTACCTGGTGCTCGCCACCAAGCACGGCCTGGTGAAGAAGTCCGAGCTCACCGCGTTCGACTCCAACCGGTCCGGCGGCCTGGTCGCGATCAACCTGCGCGACGGCGACGAGCTGGTGGGCGCGGCGCTCTGCTCGGCCGAGTCCGATCTGGTGCTGATCTCCGCCGAGGGCCAGTCGGTGCGCTTCCACGCCACCGACGAGGCGCTGCGCCCCATGGGCCGGGCCACCTCCGGCGTGCTCGGCATGCGGTTCAACGGCTCCGACGAACTGCTGGCCATGGAAGTGGCCCGGCCGGGCACGTTTGTGCTGGTCGCGACCTCCGGCGGCTATGCCAAGCGCACCGACATCGAGGAGTATCCGGTGCAGAACCGCGGCGGAAAGGGCGTTCTGACCGTCCAATACAACCCGCGGCGTGGCAAACTCGTGGGCGCACTCATTGTCGATATCGATGACGAGCTGTACGCGATCACCTCCTCCGGCGGCGTCATCCGGACGTCGGCGAAGGAGGTCCGCAAGGCCAAGCGGCAGACCATGGGGGTGCGCCTGATGAACCTGACCGACGGTGACGAGCTGATCGCCATCGCCCGCAATGCGGAGGCGGAGGACGACGTGGAGAGCGCCGAGTCCGGCGCCTCTGGTGAGAACGGTGCGTCCTCGTGACCACCCCGGTGAACCCGGCGGGCGCCGGCGCCGCTCCGGGCGGCGGACCGAGTGCCGGGGCCGGCGGCCCGGTTCCGTCGATGACGGGCGCCACGCCGCGGACCGCGACACCGCCCCGCAATGCGACCGTGGCCACGCCCCGGGCCGCCCGCCGCGGCTCGGCCGCGTCACAGACGACCTCGGCCACGCGGCGGCCGAAGCCGGCGGCCCGCCCGCCGCGGCTCGCGTCCCTGCAGCTCAGGCGCATCGACCCGTGGACGGCGCTGAAGATCGGCCTGATCGTCTCGATCGTCATGTTCTTCGTGTGGATGATCGCAGTCGGCGTGCTGTACCTGTCGCTGGATGCGCTGAGCGTGTGGGACAAGATCAACGAGACCTACAACACGCTGGTCGTCTCGGGTGACACTGTGACGACCCAGTCGGATCTGATCACACCTGGCACCGTATTCGGCGTGACGGCCATCATCGGCGCCGTGAACATCGTGCTGTTCACGGCCCTGTCCGCGATCGCCGCCTTCGTCTACAACGCGGCGGCCGGCATGGCCGGCGGGGTGGAGCTCACCCTCGGCGAGCGCGACTGACGGCCGCTCGCCCGGGGCGTGTGGCGGCAGGGCTGGTTGCCTGCCGGTCCGGACGCGGTTTGGGCCGCCGCTCCGGTTGCGGTAATCTAGGGAGCCGCGGCAGTTCGACGATGACGTCGGGCGCGGCGGCATGCGGGCCTGTAGCTCAGGCGGTTAGAGCGCTTCCCTGATAAGGAAGAGGTCGGAGGTTCAAGTCCTCCCAGGCCCAC
>JBIQLB010000079.1:0-1827 GCA_044464665.1 Nocardioides sp. | reverse complement strand
CTTCGGTGGAGGTGGGCGTGGTGCCCGCGGACCCGGACCGACGGCGGGCCGGACGGTCGGAGCCGCGGTCGCGGTCCCGGTCCCGCCCGGCGCCCCGCTGCGCGGCGGCCGCCTCGGCGGCCCGCTGCTCGGCCAGGGTTCCGGTCTTGTCGCCCTTGTAGATCCACACCTTCACGCCGATCCGGCCGAAGGTGGTGCGGGCCTCGAAGAAGCCGTAGTCGATGTCGGCGCGCAGCGTGTGCAGCGGCACCCGGCCCTCGCGGTAGAACTCCGAGCGGCTCATCTCGGCGCCGCCGAGGCGGCCCGAGCACTGCACGCGGATGCCCTTGACGTTGGGCTGGCGCATCGCCGACTGGATCGCCTTGCGCATCGCGCGGCGGAACGCCACACGGTTGCTCAGCTGCTCGGCGACACCCTGGGCGACCAGCTGAGCGGAGCTCTCGGGGTTCTTCACCTCGAGGATGTTCAGCTGGACCTGCTTGCCGGTGAGCTTCTCCAGGTCGGCGCGGATGCGGTCGGCCTCGGTGCCGCGGCGGCCGATCACGATGCCCGGCCGGGCGGTGTGGATGTCCACCCGAACCCGGTCACGGGTGCGCTCGATCTCCACGTCGGCGATGCCGGCGCGCTCGAGTCCGGTGGCCAGCAGCCGACGGATCGCCACGTCTTCCTTGACGTAGTCCTTGTACTGCTTGTCGGCGTACCACCGGGACTTCCAGTCGGTGGTGATACCGAGCCGGAAGCCGTGGGGATTGATTTTCTGGCCCACTACTCCGAGCCCTCCTTCGCCTCTTCAGAAGCCTTCGTGGAAGCAGCCGCCTTGGTGTCGGCCTTCTTCGCGGACGCGGCCTTGCTGGCCTGGGCGCGCCGCGTGCGGGCGCTCGTACCGGCCTTGCCACCGTCCTTGGGCGGACGGCTCTCGACGATCACGGTGATGTGGCTGGTGCGCTTGCGGATTCGGAACGCACGCCCCTGGGCGCGCGGCCGGATGCGCTTGGCGGTCGGGCCCTCGTCGGCGTAGATGGTGCCGACGACCAGCGTCGCCGGATCCAGACCCGCGTTGTTCTGCGCGTTGGCCGCGGCGCTGGCGATCACCTTGGCGACCGGCTCGCTGGCGGCCTGCGGCGCCCACCGCAGGATGTCCAGTGCCTCGGCCACCGGCTTACCACGCACCAGGTCGATGACCCGGCGCGCCTTGGTCGCCGACACGCGCACGAAGCGCGCCTTGGCGACAGCAGACGGATATTCAGTCGTAATACTCACCGGCGCTTAGCCTTCCGGTCGTCCTTGATATGACCCTTGAAAGTGCGGGTCGGCGCGAACTCGCCGAGCTTGTGCCCGACCATCGCCTCGGTGACGAACACCGGGACGTGCTTGCGGCCGTCGTGAACCGCAAAGGTGTGCCCGATGAAGTCGGGGATGATGGTGGACCGACGCGACCAGGTCTTGATGACCTGCTTGGTGCCCTTCTCGTTCTGGGCGTCGACCTTCTTGAGCAGATGGTCGTCGACGAACGGACCCTTCTTAAGGCTGCGTGGCATCGTTGCTTCCTTTCCGGCCTAGCGCTTCTTGCCGGTGCGCCGGCGGCGGACGATGAGCTTGTTGCTCGCTTTGTTCGGCTTACGAGTGCGGCCCTCGGGCTTACCCCAGGGGCTCACCGGGTGGCGGCCACCGGAGGTCTTACCCTCACCACCGCCGTGCGGGTGGTCGACCGGGTTCATCACGACACCACGGACGGTGGGGCGCTTGCCCTTCCACCGCATACGGCCGGCCTTACCCCAGTTGATGTTGGCCTGCTCGGCGTTGCCGACCTCGCCGACGGTGGCGCGG
>JBIQLB010000078.1:0-1905 GCA_044464665.1 Nocardioides sp. | reverse complement strand
CCATGCCCCAATTCTGACACGCAACCGTAAATATATTTCATCGACACGCCACTAGGGCTGAAGCCCGGGATTTCCTAGGCGGTGTTCAATGAAGCGGCGTTGGGCGCTGTTGTCCACCAGGCCCAGGGCCCGCTGCCAGGCGAGGCCGGCACCGTCGCGGTCCCCGACCTCGTCGAGGAACAGCGCGAGCGCGACGTGGTACGGGTGGTGGCGCACCAGCTCGGGCTCGTCCGCCAACGCCTCCAGCAGCGCCAGCCCCGCGGCGGGCCCGTCGCGCCGTCCCACGGCGATCGCCCGGTTCATCCGCACCACCGGATCCTCGCCGTGGCGCAGCAGCAGATCGTAGAGGGCGACGATCTGCGCCCAGTCCGTGTCGTCGAACGTCGCCGACTCCGCGTGGACCGCGGCGATCGCGGCCTGGATCGTGAAGCGACCCGCGCCGGGCATCGTCGCCGCCCGCTCTGCCAGCCGGATGCCCTCGGCGATGACCTCGCGGTCCCAGCAGGAGCGGTCCTGGTCCTCCAGCGGGACCGGCACCCCCTCGGCATCGACGCGGGCCGGTGCCCGCGCGTCGGTGAGCAGCAGCAGCGCGAGCAGGCCGGTCGGCTCGGCGTGGTCGGGCACGAGTCGCGCGGTGATCCGCGCCAGGCGGATGGCCTCCGCCGTCAGTTCCGCGCGCTGCGGGTGGTCGCCGCTGGTGGCGTCGTAGCCCTCGGTGAAGACGAGCGAGATCGCGGTCAGCACCAGCGGGAGACGGCGTTCTCGCTCCGTGGGGTCCTCGGGCACCACGAGCGGGATCCGGTTCGTCGCGATGCGCTTCTTCGCACGGGTGATGCGCGCCTGGAGCGTCGCCACGGGGACGAGGAGCGCCTGTGCCACCTCCGCGGTGCTCAGGCCGCCGACGAAACGCAGCATCAGCGCGATCCGGTCGGTCGGCGCGATGGCCGGGTGGCAGCAGCCCATCAGCATGGCGAGGCGTTCGTCGGGGAGGCTGTCACCGACGAGGGCGAGGTCCTCGGCCGCCGGGGCGGTGCGGCCCTGCTCCTCGAGGTGGAGTTGTGCGATCCGCCGGGCGAGTGCCGCGTCGCGGCGCACCCGGTCCAGCGCCTTGCGTCGGGCGGTGGTGATCAGCCAGGCCAGCGGCTGGCGGGGGACGCCGTCGGCGGGCCAGGTGGTGACGGCGGCCTCCATGGCCTCCTGGGCGGCGTCCTCGGCGAGGTCGAGGTCGCCGAAGCGCCGCACCAGGGTGGCCAGCAGCCGCGAGTGCTCCTCCCGGTGGACCCGGGCGAGCACGTCGTCGGCTGGGGTCATAGGTCGAGCAGCGGCCGTACCTCGACCCGGCCGTCGAGCGCACCCGGGCACTTGCCCGCCCAGTGGAGGGCCTCGTCGAGATCCTTCACCTGGATGATGAACGTGCCGCCCACGTACTCGCGGCTCTCGGCGTACGGCCCGGCGGTGATCACCGGTTCCGCGGCGCGGCTGTCGCGGGTCACGGTGGTGCCCTCCTCGGGGCCGGTCAGGGCGAATCCTCCGGCGAGGACGCCGGCCTCCTGGAGTTCCTTGTCGTAGGCGACGAATTCTTCGACGCCGGGCGCCTCATCCTCGCCACAGCGCGGTCCGTCGTGGTTGGCCATCAGCAGCAGTACGTACTTCATGTCCGACTCCTCCGGTCGTTGACCACGCCCGTGCGACGTGTTCACACAGTAGACGAACGGGGAGGCACCGGATCGACACCTCCGGCGGGTTGATTTGCGGCGCTCTGGCTGCGTCGGTGCCGCGACCAGCCGGGCTCCTGGCTGGTGTGGGCGACCTGCAACGCTGCAGCCAGCACGGGCTGTTCGTGCGCCCTCTCCCAGACATCGTCGCAGTCGTCCCCGGCGGCAGCGACGTACCCGTCGGGGCGGA
>JBIQLB010000077.1:0-1921 GCA_044464665.1 Nocardioides sp. | reverse complement strand
GTCCTCGCCGGCGGCGTGGAGCACATGGGCCACCACCCGATGGGCGCCGGCGCCGACCCCAACCCGCGCTTCATCGCCGACAGACTGGTCGATCCCGCCGCGCTCAACATGGGCTTCACCGCCGAGAACCTGCACGACCGCTGGCCGGAGCTCACCAAGGAGCGCGCCGACGCCTTCGCCGTCGCCAGCCAGCACAAGTACGCCGCGGCGCTGGCCGCCGGCAAGATCGCTCCCGACCTGGTGCCGGTCGCCACCCGTCGCGTCGCCAGCGGCTGGGGGCTCGCCACCGCCGACGAGCTGCCGCGCCCCGAGAGCACCGTGGAGGGCATGGCCGATCTGCGCACCCCGTTCCGTCCACACGGTCGCGTCACCGCCGGCAACGCCTCCCCGCTCACCGACGGCGCCACCGCCTGCCTGATGACCTCCGCCGACCTCGCCGAGGAGCTGGGCCTGCCGGTACGGATGCGTATGGTGGGCTTCGCCTTCGCGGGCGTCGACCCCGAGGTGATGGGCATCGGCCCCATTCCCGCCACCGAGAAGGCACTGCAGAAGACGGGCCTCGGACTGGGCGACATCGGCCTGATCGAGATCAACGAGGCGTTCGCCGTGCAGGTGCTCGCCTTCCTGGACCATTTCGGACTGACCGATGACGACGAGCGCGTCAACCCCTACGGCGGCGCCATCGCCATGGGTCACCCGCTGGCGTCCTCCGGGGTGCGGCTGATGATCCAGCTCGCCCGCAGTTTCGCCGAGCATCCCGAGGTGCGCTACGGCCTCACCACCATGTGCGTCGGCCTGGGCATGGGCGGCACCGTGATCTGGGAGAACCCGCACCACTCCGGCGCCGGCAGCCGCGCCGCCTCGAAGGGAGCATCGGCATGAGCGCCGTCATCGAACTGCCCGGCGAGGTCGTCACCGAGGCACACCTGCAGCTGCTCGCCGTGCCCGGCATCGACGGGCGGGTAGCGCTCATCACGCTGGACAACGGCATGGACCACACCCGGCCTACCACCTTCGGCCCCAGGGGTCTCGCCAACATCGACGCGGCACTCGACCGGGCCTTCGACGCTGCGCCGGCCGCCATCGCCATCACCGGCAAGCCGTTCATCTTCGCCGCCGGCGCCGACCTGTCCGGTATCGGTGCGATCACCAGTCGCGATCAGGCCCTGGCCATCGGCGAGCTCGGTCATCGGGTGTTCCGGCGCCTGCACGACTCCACCGTCCCCACCTTCGCCTTCGTGGGTGGCGCGGCGCTGGGCGGCGGCGTGGAGATCGCCCTGCACTGCCATTACCGCACCCTGGCGAGCAACACCGCCATGCTGTCCCTCCCCGAGTGCTTCCTCGGCATCCTGCCCGGCTGGGGCGGCACCCAGCTGCTGCCGCGGCTCATCGGGCCGGAGCGCGCGATCGGCGTCATCGTCGACAATGCGCTGAACCAGAACCGGTCGCTGAAGCCCGAGCAGGCGCTGGACCTGGGCGTGGTGGACACCGTCATCGATGCCGCCGACTACCTGGAGCAGTCGTTCGCGTGGATGGCCGGTGTGCTCTCCGGCGACATCGCGGTGCCGCGCCCGGATCACCGCGCGGATGCCGCCGCCTGGTCGGCGGCGGTGGACCAGGGCCGCGTGATCGCCGACCTGCGCACGCACGGTGCCTCCCCGGCTCCCTACCGGGCGCTGGACCTGATCGAGCTGGCCCGCACCGCGGACCTCACCGAGGGTTTCGCCGCTGAGGAGGAGGCGCTGGCGGACCTCATCACCTCGCAGACCTTCCGCGCCGGGGTCTACTCCTTCAACCTGACGCAGAAGCGGGCGCGCAAACCCGCGGGCGCCCCGGACCCGTCGCTGGCCCGGCCCGTCACGCAGGTCGGCGTCATCGGCGCCGGGCTCATGGCCGGCCAGCTGGCACTGCTCTTCGCGCG
>JBIQLB010000076.1:0-2026 GCA_044464665.1 Nocardioides sp. | reverse complement strand
GCGGGCGCAGACTTGAGCCCATGCACGGCACCCTCGTCATCACGCCGCAGGACCAGGCGGCGCCCACCGTAGTCACAGACCCGGCCACCGAGCAGATCGCCGACGCACTCGCCGCCGGCGGCACCTTCTGGCTGGATCTCGCCCCGGTGGACGACGACACGCTCACTCTGCTCCGGGACACGTTTCGCTTCCATCCATTGGCCGTCGAGGACGCCGAGCAGTTCGGCCAGCGGCCCAAGATCGACGCCTATGACGACTTCACCCTGCTGGTCGCCTTCGGCCTGCTGCCGGACGGCGCCCCCATCGAAGTGCATTTCTTCTGCACGGATCGGTACGTGCTCACCGTGCATCGCGTCGCCTCCCCGCGCCTGTCCGCCGCCCTGGCGCGTCTCGCCGGGCACGCGGCGACCGGGCACATGACCGTACCGGCACCCACGATGCTGCTGCACCGGCTGCTGGACGGCATGGTGGACAGCTACTTCCCGGTGCTGGACGCGATGGACGAGGAGATCGACGCCCTGGAGGACGCCATCCTGCGCCGGCCCACGGACGCGCAGCTCCGCACCCTGTTCGGCCTCAAGCGCCGGCTGTCCACGGTGCGCCGGCTCGCCGCCGAACAGCGCGACATGCTCAGCGCGGCGCTGGCCGGCGACGAGGCGCTGCCCGGTATGACATCCGAGGCCGGGCGCTATTTCCGTGACCTCCACGACCACCTCATCCACATCAGCCAGACCGCGGACAACTACCGTGACCTGCTCTCCTCCGTGCTGGACACCCACCTGTCGACCACCTCCAACCGGCTGAACGTGGTGATGAAGCAGATGACGATCATCGCCACCGTCTTTCTGCCGCTGACGTTCCTGACCGGCTTCTTCGGGCAGAACTTCGGCTGGATGGTGGACCGGATCGGCGGCGCCTGGGTGTTCTGGACCGCCGGCGTCGGCCTGCAGCTCGCCATCGCCGTCGCCCTGTGGGCGATGTTCCGCCGGAAGGGCTGGCTCAGCAGCGAAGCCGATTAGCGGCGGCACATCGTCATATCAGCTCACGGAGTCATACCGCTTCACGGACTGTCGCGGCCGCGCCCTGCGCTCGACGGGTCACCCATCGGTCCGTAGAGTGCAGGCAAAGTCCAGGTCTCGCGTCAAGGAGCGCCGATGCCCACCACCGCCACTCTCTCCGACCGGCCCGCCTCATTCGGACGCCTGTTCCTCGACCGGGTCTCCGCGACACCCAACCGGCAGGCGTTCCAGGCGCCCGGCGCCGACCCTGACGGCCCCTGGCGCACGCTGACCTGGGCGGAGACCGGCGTCGAGGTCGTGGATCTCGCCGCCGGCCTGCTCTCGCTCGGCATCGAGGTGGAGGATCGCGTCGCGATCGCCTCGTCCACCCGGCTGGAATGGGTGCTCGCCGACCTGGCCATCATGTGCGCCGGCGGCGCGACCACCACTATCTACCCGACCACCAAACAGGATGACGTCACGTACATCCTCACCGACTCCGGCTCGGTGGTGGTCTTCGCCGAGAACGACGAGCAGATCGCCAAGCTGACCGGTGTGGAGCTGCCCGCCCTGCGCGCCATCGTCACCTTCGACGGCAGCGCCGACGGCGACAAGGTGCTCACCATGGACCAGCTGGCGGAGCGCGGGCGCGCTTACTTGGCCGAGCACCCGGGCGCCGTCATGGAGCGGGTCGACGCGCTGCAGCCCGAGAACCTGGCCACCATCATCTACACCTCCGGCACCACCGGGAAGCCCAAGGGCGCGCGCCTCGTACACGACAACTGGACCTACGAGGGCGCGGCCGCCGATGCCATCCACATCCTGCAGCCCGATGACGTGCAGTACCTCTGGCTGCCGCTCTCCCACGTCTTCGGCAAGGTGCTGCTGGCCATCCAGATGACGGTCGGCTTCGCCACCGCCGTCGACGGCAACCTGGACCGGATCGTGGCCAATATGCAAAAGGTGCGCCCGACCTTCATGGCCGGCGCCCCGCGCATCTTCGAGAAGGTGCGCGCCAAGGTCACTCT
>JBIQLB010000075.1:0-2114 GCA_044464665.1 Nocardioides sp. | reverse complement strand
CCGCAAGCGGTCGCAGGAGGTCGAGTACCAGTGACGATCCGATACTCCAACCACATGCATCCCAGGAGGGCAGACTGATGCGCGTCATGGCCAATGTGTCGATGGTGATGAACATCGACAAGTGCATCGGATGTCACACCTGCACGGTGACCTGCAAGCAGACCTGGACCAACAGGCCCGGCACCGAGTACGTGTACTTCAACAACGTCGAGACCAAGCCAGGTGTCGGCTATCCGAAGCGGTACGAGGACCAGGAGCAGTGGCACGGCGGCTGGACGCTGGACAAGAAGGGCCGCCTGCAGCTCAAGGCGGGCGGTCGGCTGCGCAAGCTGCTGCAGATCTTCTACAACCCGGATCTGCCGACGATCGACGACTACGGCGATCCGTGGACCTATGACTACCAGTCCGTGCTGAACGCCCCGCTGGGCACGCCGAACCCATCGGCGCATTCGATCTCCGCGCTCACCGGCAGGGACATGACGGTCAAGTGGGGCTCGAACTTCGATGACGACCTCGCAGGCGCACCGGAGCTGGCGATGGACGACCCGAACCTCAAGGGCCTGGAGGACCAGGTGCGCATGGAGTTCGAGAACGTCTTCATGTTCTACCTGCCGCGGATCTGCGAGCACTGCCTCAACCCCTCCTGCGTGGCCTCCTGCCCCTCCGGCGCGATGTACAAGCGCGAGGAGGACGGGATCGTGCTGGTGGACCAGGACAAGTGCCGCGGCTGGCGGTTCTGCGTCTCGGGCTGCCCGTACAAGAAGGTGTACTTCAACCACCGCACCGGCAAGGCGGAGAAGTGCACGTTCTGCTTCCCGCGCATCGAATCGGGGCAGCCGACGATCTGCTCGGAGACCTGCGTGGGCCGCCTGCGCTACCTGGGGCTGTTCCTGTATGACGCGGACAAGGTGCTGGACGCGGCGGCCACCCCGGACGTGAAGGACCTCTACCAGGCGCAGCTCGACGTGTTCCTGGACCCGAACGACCCGGAGGTGGAGGCCGCGGCGATCCGCGATGGCATCCCGTACGACTGGATCCAAGCGGCGAAGCGCTCCCCCGTATACGACCTCGCGGTGAAGCACAAGGTGGCGCTGCCGCTGCATCCGGAGTACCGCACCCTGCCGATGGTCTGGTACGTGCCGCCGCTCTCCCCGGTGGCGGACATCGTGCACGCGCAGGGCTATGACCACTCCGACCCGGATCGCGTCTTCGCCACCATCGACTCGCTGCGCATCCCCATCGACTACCTGGCGAACCTGTTCACCGCCGGCGACACCGACCTGATCCGCCAGGTGCTGAAGAAGCTCACCACCATCCGCGCCATCCAGCGGGCCAAACAACTCGGATTGCCCGTGGATGACGACCTGGCCGCCTCGGTGGGCTCCACCCCGGAGGAGCTGGAGGACCTCTACCGGCTGCTGGCCATCGGCAAGTACTCGGACCGGTACGTGATCCCGCCGGCGCACGCCGAGGAGGCCGGGCGCCTGATGGGCCAGCATGAGCAGCTGTTCTGCTCGCTGGACTACGAGGGCGGTCCGGGCATGGGCGGCGGCGGGCCGACCGGCCCGCACGGCATCGCGTCCTTCCAGCCGACGGGCGCGGGGGCGACGACATCCACGTTCCAGGCGTCGGGCGGGGCCACGGAGCTCAACCTGGTGGGCGCCGAGGCCGGCCACACGCATGTGCATGCGCCCGATCCCGAGTCCGCAGTGCCGTTCTGGCGGCGTAAGAAGCCGCTGGCCGAAGGCGGGACGGCATGAGCGCCACGGCGACCGCGCCGGGCGTCATGGGCGGCTCCGCCTCCGGTGACGGCGGCGGCATCCCGGTGCAGACGGCCGATCCCACGCTGAAGCTCGTCTCGGTGCTGATGCAGTATCCGACGTCGGCCCTGTTCGCGGGGCTGCCGCTGCTGTGCGAGCTGACGGAGCAGACGCCGCGGAAGGTGCGCGAACACCTCGCGACCTTCGTGCAGTGGCTCGGCTACACGGCTCCGGATGATGTCGCCCGGCACTACGTGAAGACGTTCGACCTGCGCAAACGCTGTGCGCTGTACCTGACGTACTACCGCTACGGCGACACCCGCAACCGCGGCATGGCGCTCATCGAGTTCAAGA
>JBIQLB010000074.1:0-2135 GCA_044464665.1 Nocardioides sp. | reverse complement strand
GACGAACAGCGTCGCCACCGCGGTCGCCGTCCACACGCGACCCACCAGCATCCGCAAGAACACGAGCACGACGGCGCACAGCGCGACCCCCCACACCGGGTACACCCACGGTGCGATCGGCAGCGCGAAGTGGTGCACTGCGAGGTCGTCGACCGGCCGCCCGATCTGTGTGGCGGCGAACTCCAGCAGCGTCGGCTCGCCCGTCGGCCGTCCCTCGAACCAGCGCAGGATCGACAGGATGCCGTATTCCTGCTGGTAGTTCGGGAAGAACACGTTCTCGAAGAAGAACGCGCCGAGGGCGATCAGCCCTGCCGTGTACTGCCAGGCGAAACGCCCCTCCCGCGGATAGCTCACGTACCAGTTGCGCAGCACCCCGGCCAGCATGATCCCCGTGCCGGTGTAGAGCAGCATGTGTGACGGCGACCATGACGTGATGTCCAGCCCGTTGACCCGATGGTTGATCACGTCGATGGGTCCGGCGATGACGAAGATGATGGTGCCGGTCTGCATGATGCGCAGCGAGCGCCGGTCGGCCCCGTAGCCGGTGAAGGTGTGCACCAGCACCAGCACGATGGCGATCCCGGTGCCGACCGTGTTCAGCAGATGGGGCGGGGCGAAATCGTCGCGCAGCCACTTGAAATGCCACGTCACGTCCCAGGACGATCCCAGGAGCTTGCAGGCGAACGCCACCAGCCACCAGCGCAGCATGAGCACGGTGGCCGACTCGGGCGTGGGGCGACCGGGCTCCCCGCGCGTCCAGTAGGTGCGCATAAAACCGGCGAGACGTTTCACTTCTTCCTCGGCCCTTTCGCCATCGCCGCGCGGGCGGGTGCGTCCCTCAGTCTAGGGGACCGTCGCTGCCGCGGGACTAGTCCTCGGCAGGGAACATGGCGTGCACCCTGAGCCCGTCCGCTGCGGAAACGATCTCGGTCACGTAGCCGCCCACCGCCCCCACGGAGAGCAGCTGCTCCACCATGTCGTCGCCGGACAGCTCCACCGGTTCCAGCCCGTCGAAGCGGCCGTCGAACTCGGTCCGAGCCTCGAAGCCGGCCGCCGCGATCTTCGCCAGCGACCCGCTGGACGCCAGTGAGCCGCGGGCCACGCCCAGCTGGGCCAGCATCTCGTCCATCGCGTCGATCAGGGGGGATGCGTTCGTCTCGCACATGGCGCGCACCAGCTCCGGCCGCGTCCCCGCCACCCGCGTGCCGTCGCGGAAGGAGCCCGCCGCGAGCGACAGCGCCAGTGGACCGCCCATGACGCCGACCTGGGCGAGGGCCGCCGCCACCAGGTGGGGCAGGTGCGAGATACGGGCAGCGGCGTCGTCATGGGCGGCCACCTCGCAGGGCACCACCCGCGAGCCGATGGTGGTCGCCAGTCCGGCGATCGGCGCCCACAGCTCCACGTCCGAGTCCTCGTCGAGCGTGGTCACCCACACCCGGTCGGCGAACAGGCCGGCCGCGCCGGAGGCCCACCCGGAGTGCTCCGTGCCCGTCATGGGGTGCGACCCGATGTACCGTGCCCGCGGGGCGAGTGACGCCACCTCCAGCGCCACCGGGCTCTTCACCCCGGCCACGTCGGTGAGCCGTGTCGCCGGGGCCACCTCGTCGATCGTCTTCAGCAGCGACGGGAAGGCGGTGACCGGCGCGGCCAGCACCACCAGCGCATCCAGGTCCGCGGCCCGGCGCAGCGCGTCCGGCAGCTCGTCGACCACCTCGAATCCGTCACTCGCGGCGGCAGTCCGCGTGCCCGCCCCGGGTGACCAGCCGAATACCGGCACCCGCGGCTGCGCAGCCCGCATCAGCGAACCGCCGATCAGGCCCATTCCCAGCACGCAGATCGCGCTCGGCAGTGGAGTGGTCGTCATGGATCACCTCCGTCAGGCGTTGATCTTGCCCTATATCCTGCCCACCGTGGCATGGAGCGCGCCGCTGCCGTACCGTTGCCAACGTGAGCACCGAAGGCTTCGCGATAGCTGTCGCGCATCAGGAGGGCGTCTGGCGCCTGACCGAGCTCGATGACGCCGTCCTGGAGGATGTGGACGCCCTGCTCACCGAGCTGCGGCGGCTCGCGGCCGCCGGCGGCGCGATCTTCGCGCTGCTGGCCATCGATGACGAGTTCTTCGCCGTGGTGCGCCC
>JBIQLB010000073.1:0-2229 GCA_044464665.1 Nocardioides sp. | reverse complement strand
GGGGCCGATGCTCTACCCGGACGGCGAGGTGACGGACGAGCCGGTGGAGATGCACATCGCCGAGCTGGTCCGGGAGGCGGCGCTGGACGGGGTGCGGGACGAGCTGCCGCATTCGCTGGCGGCCGTGGTCACCGAGATGGCGCCGCGCGAGGGCAGGCCGGAGCTGACCGACGTCTACGTGACGATCTACGTGGAGCGCGACTCGCAGAAGCCCATCGTGCTCGGTCGTCACGGCTCCCGGCTGAAGGATGTCGGCCGTCGGGCCCGGGCCGGGATCGAGGAGCTGCTCGGCACCAAGGTGTACCTCGACCTGCACGTGACGGTGGCCAAGGACTGGCAGCGTGATCCCAAGCAGTTGCGCAAGCTCGGCTTCGAGGCCTATTAGCGCTGCCCGCGGTAAGACGCCTTCCAATATGCGCGACCGTGCTCGTTTCAGTTAGGATATGAGCACGATCAATCATCGGAAGGATTGCTATGGCGGGGCAGCAGGTTCTGGCGGAGATGGGCGAACAGCCGGCCGTTCTCGACGCGATCGCGGCGCAGCGGGCAGCGCTGCAGCAGCAGATCCGCGCCGCTCTCCCCGCCGAGCTCAAGGGCATCTGCCTGGTGGCCCGCGGTTCCAGCGACAATGTCGCCGTGCACGCCCGCTACCTGCTGGAGCTCGCCACCGGCCTGCCCGTCAGCATGGCGGCGCCCAGTGTGGTGACCCGCTACGGGGCCCAGCTCAAGACCGACGGCTACCTGGTGGTCGCGCTGTCCCAGTCCGGCCGCACCCCGGAGATCGTGGCCGTGTCCGAGGCGATGAAGGCCCAGGGCGCCGCGATCGTCGCCGTCACCAACGAGGCCGACTCCCCGCTGGCGGAGGCCGCGGCCGTCACCCTCTCCGTGGGCACCTCCAAGGAGCTCGCCGTGCCGGCCACCAAGACCGTCACCGGCCAGCTCGCGCTGGTGACGCTGCTCGCCGAGGCGGTCGGCGCGGGCGTGACCCGGTACACCGGCGGCGACGCCGCGTGGGCCGCGCTGGGTGACGTGGTGCGCGGCGTTCTCGCCGATACCGACCCGGTCGATGCGGCCGTCGAGGTGCTGCGCCCGCGCCGGAGCGCCATCCATCTGGCCCGCGGCCTCACCTACGCCGCCGCCCTGGAGGGCGCGCTCAAGTCCAAGGAGACCTCGCGCCGGGTGCACGACGGCTACTCCAGCGCGGACTTCCTGCACGGCCCGCTCACGGTGGCTGGTCCCGAGGTGCCGATGGTGGCCTACGGCGTCGCCGGGCCAGTGCTGGCCGACGTCATCGAGACGGTCGGCCGGGCCTCCGCCCTGGGCTCGCCGATCATCGGCATCGGGTCCCCGGAGATCGTCGCCAGCGTCACCGGCGGTGCGTCCGATCCGGTCCACGTGCCGGTCCCGGACGGCCTCGGCGAGGCCCTGGCGACGATCCCGCTGGTGGTGCGCGGACAGCAGCTGGCCATCGCGACCACCATCGCGCTCGGCATGGATCCGGACTCGCCGGAGGGCCTGAACAAGGTCACGGCCACCCACTGACACTGGGTCCCGTCGCGTAGGGTTGGCTGATATGACGACGTTGGAACGCGCCGCGGTGGCACAGGGGTCGGCGGCTTGGCTGGAACTGCTGTCGAAGTGGGTCGAGATCCCGTCGGTGTCCGCGGAGCCGGACCATCACGGGGACGTCGCGGCCAGCGCGGAGTACTTCGCCGCCGCCCTGCGCGAGGCCGGTTTCCCGGTGGTCGAGGTGATGACCGGCGGCCCCTATCTGCCCGCCGTCTATGCCCATTGGCCGTCCGGCGACCCGGATGCGGTGCGGGTCGTGGTCTACGGCCATCACGATGTGCAGCCGGCCTATTTCGAGGACGGCTGGACCTTCCCGCCCTTCGAGGCGCACCTGGTGGACGGCGCGCTGCACGGCCGCGGGGCCAGCGACGACAAGGGCAACATCGCGATGCACCTGCTCGGTCTGGCTGCGCATCTCGAGGCATCCGGCCGCACCGCCCCGGCCGTCGATCTGACGCTCGTGGTCGAGGGCGAGGAGGAGTCCGGCTCGCCGCATATCTCCGCGCTGCTGGCGGATCTGTCCGGGCGACTGGACGCGGACGTGGTGGTCATCTCGGACACCGGCATCTTCGACGCGGACACACCCAGCCTGGTCACCGGCATGCGCGGCCTGGTCTCCTGCGAGATCCACGTGCACGGGCCGGATATCGACCTGCACTC
>JBIQLB010000072.1:0-2242 GCA_044464665.1 Nocardioides sp. | reverse complement strand
GCCGAGGTCGGAGATCAGCACGGTCTCCAGCAGCTCGACCTGGGTCCAGGTGCCGCCGATGGTCAGCGGGGTCGCGATGCCCGCGGCCTTGAGCTTGTCCATGTCGGCGATCCAGGCGTCGATGTCGGCCGGTGCCGTCTTCGGGTCGATGCCGGCGTCGGTCAGCACCTTGTTGTTGACCCACACCACGTTGGCGCGGTGGATGTTCGACGGCACGGAGTAGATGTGGCCGTCGACGGTCAGGCGCGACACCAGGTCGGCCGGGAAGACGTCATTCCAGCCCTCGGCGGCGTACAGGTCGTCGACCGGCTCGATCTGGCCGTTGGTGATGTAGTCGGTGAGCTCGGCGCCCGCGTGACCCTGGAAGGAGTCCGGCGGGTTGCCCGCCTGCAGGTCGGCGGCGAGCTTCGCCTTGGCGTTGGAGCCGGCGCCACCGGCGACGGCCAGGTTGACGAACGTGTCGTTCGGGTACTTCTCCCCGAAGATCTTGACGAGGGCGTCGAGGCCGTCCTTCTCGGAACCGTCGGCCCACCACGTGAAGACCCCGACGTCGCCGCCGGCGCCGCCGGAGGACTCGCCGGTCTCGCCGCCGTCTGCGGGGGTGGACTCGGAGGGGGCGCTGCTGTTGGTCTCGCTGCTGTTGCCGGTCGCGTTGCCGTCATCGGTGGAGGAACCGCACGCGGCGGCCACCATTCCGACGACCGCGACCGCGGCCACGAAGATTGTTCGGCGCATGGATGCGTCCTTTCCAAGGATCTGCGACCCCTTGCCGAGGCAGGGGGCGTGACGGGTTTCCTTTACCCGCACAGTGGCGATGCTAACGCGACATTGATGTTGATTGATAGACAGAACTCAGACCATTACCGCATTGTAATATGCTATCTTTGTGCAATACACCCTCCGTGTATGACGGTCTCGGAGGAGTGACGCCCGCGCTAAGCTCTGCCATAATGCAGAAGTAGTGCAGAAATAGGACAAGACCCCTACCGGATACCGACCAACGGACCGGACAGCCCCCTGCCGTCCGCCGCGCAGCACCAGTCGGAAGGACGATCGTGACCGAGCCGCACACCGCCCCCCGCCCCTCACGGCTCCGCGAACTCAGTCGTTCCCTGGTGCTCGGCGCGATCACAGAGTCAGGGCCGCTCAGCCAGGCCAGCCTGGTCCGCATCACCGGCCTCTCCCGCGCGACCGTCGCCTCGATCATCGACGAGCTCCGCAGCGAGGGCCGCGTCACCAGCGACACCATGGCCCCCGCCGCCGGACGCGGCCGGCCCGCCGCCCTGGTCCGCCTCGCCACCGAGGCGAATGTCGTGGTCGGCGTGGACTTCGGCCACACGCACCTCGCCGTCGCCGTCGCCGACCTCACCGGCACCATCCTGGCCGAGCGCCGCGAACCACTGGACGTCCACCACGCCGCGGAGGAATCGCTGGACCGCGCCGCCGAGGTCATCCTCGCCCTGCTCAAAGAGGCCGGCACCAGCAACCACACCCCCGTCATGGTCGGCATCGGTGTGCCCGGCCCCATCGAGTTGATCCCGCCGCCGCCCGGCGCGCACCCCGCCGTGCCCACCGGACGGGTGTGCACCGGCAGCGTGCTGCCGAGCTGGGCGGGCTACGACCCGGCCGCCGAGATCACGCGCCGCACCGGCCTGCCCGCCACCGCCGAGAACGACGCCAACCTCGGCGCCCTCGGCGAGCACCGCTTCGGCGCCGGCCAGGGCATCGACAACCTCGTCTTCGTCAAGGTCTCCAGCGGCATCGGCACCGGCCTCATTCTCGGCGGCAAGCTCTACCGGGGGTCCCGCGGCGCCTCCGGCGAGATCGGCCACGTGCAGGTGCGCGAGGACGGGGCGCTCTGCCGCTGCGGCTCCCGCGGCTGCCTGGAGACGGTCTCCTCCGAGGACGCCGCCCTGGCCCTGCTCAGCCCGGCGCACGGCCGCACCATGACCTCCAGCGACCTCTTCGAACTGGAGGCCGCACAGGATCCGGGCGTGCTGCGACTGCTCTCCGACATGGGCATCGCCATCGGCCGCATCATCGGCGTGGTCGCCGCCAACCTGGACCCCAGCCTGGTGATCGTCGGCGGCTCGATGGCTCGCGACGCACTGGTCGCGAGCGTCGGCACCTCCATCAGCCGCTACAACCAGCCCTATGTGGCCGCGGATATGACGATCACTCGCGCCGCCCTCGGCGAGCGGGCCAGCCTGATGGGGGCCGTGGCCCTGGCGATCAGCACCGC
>JBIQLB010000071.1:0-2245 GCA_044464665.1 Nocardioides sp. | reverse complement strand
GCGGCTTCGATGGCCTTGCCCTGCGGGTCGAGGATCTCTTCTTTGATGACGACGTCCACTGCCACGCGGGCCACGGCGCACTCCTGTCGATAGAACGAGGGGATCGGCACCATGAAGGATACCCGGCAGGTCAGGGGCCTCTGGCGGCGCGGTTCGCGCTCAGGGAGGCCCCCGTCACACCCGGTACGTCACCAGCAGATCGCGCAGTTCTCCCGCCGTCTGCGACATCCGCCGAGCCGCGTCCAGGGACGACTCCGAACCCACCAGCACGCCCTGCGCGTGGTCGGCGACGGAGTCGATATTGGCCGCGATGGTCTGCGTGCCGGAGGCGACGTCATGGACGGAACGGCTCATGTCCGCGGTGGTGGCACTCTGCTGCTCCACGGCCGAGGCGATGGTGGTCTGCGACTCGTTGATCCGCTCGATGATGCCGGTGATGCGGCCCAGCGCGTCCGCGGTGGCCCCCGCGTCCCGCTGGATGCCGGCGACCCGCTCCGAGATGGACTCGGTGGCCTCGGCGCTCTGCCGGGCGAGCTCCTTGACTTCGCCGGCGACGACGGCGAAGCCCTTGCCCAGCTCCCCGGCCCGCGCGGCCTCGATGGTCGCGTTCAGGGCCAGCAGGTTGGTCTGCTCGGCGATGGAGTTGATGGCCTTGAGCACGTCGCCGATCAGCATGGACGACGAGGCGAGCTGGTCCACGATGGAGCGGATCTCGGCGGCCTCGGTGACGCCCTCCAGGGCGACCCGGGAGGCGTCCGAGGAGGCGCGGGCGATCTCCTGGATGGCGGCGTTCATCTGCTCGGTCGCGGCCGCCACGGCGGACACATTGGCGCTGACCTCCGAGGCCGCGGCCGCGGCGTCACCCGACTCGCGCGAGGCGTCGTTGGCGACCCCGCCCAGCTTCGTCGCCGTCTCGGAGAGCTGCTTGGCGGTCGATGCGACGGCATCGCCCTGGATGACGACCTTGCGGATGACGTCCGCCACCTGCTCGTTCTGCTCGTTGAACACGGTGGCGAGCTCCCTGACCTCCTGGGCGCCCGCGGCCTCCAGCCGGAACGTCAGGTCCCGCGGATCGCGCTCGCGCAGCACGGCGGTGTAGCGGTCGATCACCTTGCCGGTCTGCCGGTGGAACAGCCAGAGCACGGCGCCCAGGCTGAGCGCGAGCACCACGGCGGCCCCGGCGAGCAGGGTCAGGCTGGTGGTCGCGGCACTGCGATCCGAGCCGACCTCCTGCTGCAGCCGTTCGCTCAGCCGGCTCTGGAACTCGTCGATGGGCGCCATGATCTTCTCGGACTCGGCGCGGTAGTCGGCACCGAACACGAGCTTCAGCGCGAGCTGGCGCTTCGAGGCCGCGTCCAGGTTCGCGTCGTCCTCGCTGAGCTGGTAGGCGGCGACCGCCGGTGGCTGCTTCGCGTCCGGGGTGCCCGCCGCGACGAGCACCAGCTTCATGGCGCGCGTCTCCTGTGTCACCAGGTTCGCGGAGAGCTCCGAGGAGTGGGCCACGAGGGCCAGTTCCTCCTCGGGGGTGCCGAGCTCCTTCAGCGTGGCGATGGCCTTGGCCTGCCGCTGGTCGACGTCGACCTCGTTCCAGTAGGCGTCCAGCCAGGACTGCTCGCCGGTCGCGGCGAACCCGCGCACCATATTCGTCAGGAACGCGGAGGACGCGCTGACCTCCGAGGCCGCGGCGATGGACTCCTCCTGCCGCTCAGCAGCGTCGTCGGCGGACTTCGACGCACTGAACGCCCAGATGACGGCCACCACCGCGAGACCGGCCAGGATGACGGCGATCAGGGCGGCGATCTTGGTGACGAGACTCTGGCGCATGGAGGGCTCCTATCAGTGGCTACGCCCTGATGTCATCGGCGCGGGCCCAGGTCCACATGAGAGGTTTCTCGTCACAAAGGGAATCTCCACGCAGGTAGACGGGTTAGGTTGTGACGTGCCCTCCACCTCGACGCCCGGCGCCGGCGCCCGCCCCGCGCGTTTCGCCGCCCTGAAGAACCGCGACTGCACCACCTATCTGGTCGGCAGCGGGCTCGCGATGATGGCGGACAATATCGAGCACGTCATCACCTACTGGGTGCTGTGGGACGTGTTCCACTCCCCCGCCCTGGTCGCCTTCGAGGTGATCAGTCACTGGCTGCCGTTCCTGCTGCTGTCCGTGCACGCCGGCGCCTGGGCGGACCGGTTCGACTGCCGCAAGGTCATCCAGCTCGCGCAGATCCTCTTCATGACCTGCTCGCTC
>JBIQLB010000070.1:0-2300 GCA_044464665.1 Nocardioides sp. | reverse complement strand
GCGGCCGCGACGACGCTGGACCACCAGCGGTGACGGAACCGGCCGGGGTGCACCCGTACGGCGCCGCCGGGCAGCGGGATGCCGCCGATGGCCAGCAGGATCACCGGGATGACGAGGCTGTTGGTCGAGTCGATGTATCGGGCCGGATTGAGGGTGAGATAGCCGGCGGCTTTGACCGAGGTGTCGCCGCCGGTGAGGGCCGTGACGGCGTGCGCGAACTCGTGCAGGCAGATCGAGATCACCCAGCCGCCGAGCACCGTGACGAAGACCAGTGGGCCGAGTGGGCTGGTGCCGAGGTGCGCGGCGACGGCGGCACCGAGCGTGATGAGGCAGACGACTGGAAAGATCCAGGTGCCGGAGCGGGCTTTTTTCATTATCTGCCAGTGTGCCGGAAACCCGCTGCGAGCAGGCGATGTGGTGCCGGAATCGCCGAGAATCGTTGTCATACCACAGAAGTCCGCCTTGACGAGGGGCATGACACACCTGTGTAATCACATGCGTGTGATTTGCTGTACCCATCGGCAGCAGTCCGTGCGTGCCCCGTGACGCAGAGTATTGCAGTGTGACAGCGGACACCGACGGCGGGACCGCGCTGGCAGATGTCGACCGGAGAGG
This sequence comes from Nocardioides sp., assembly GCA_044464665.1. GTDB lineage: Bacteria > Actinomycetota > Actinomycetes > Propionibacteriales > Nocardioidaceae > Marmoricola. The sequence goes on along the minus strand of JBIQLB010000070.1, from coordinate 1,685 downwards.
AGTGCTATGACCACCGGCCATGAAGATCCGCGTATGCGGGAGATCGCGGCCGCGATCCTCGGCACGTACAGCAACGCGGACGAGCGGTGGCAGGAGCGGGCCCTGTGCGCCCAGACCGACCCGGAGGCCTTCTTCCCGGAGAAGGGCGGATCCACGCGCGAGGCCAAGAAGATCTGCGAAGTCTGCCCCGTGCGCACCCAGTGCCTCACCTACGCGCTGGAACATGACGAGCGGTTCGGCATCTGGGGCGGGCTCTCCGAGCGGGAACGCCGCCGCCTCAAGCGCGCCGCGGGCTGAGCCGGATCCCGGCCGTCAGCCCTCTCCCTCGCCCAGCACGGCCGTGAGCTGCTGGGCGAGCACTTCCGTCACCAGTTCCAGCAATTCCGGCTGAGCCGGTGCCCGCATCTCCAGCGGCCGCCGGAACACCACGATCCGCGCCTTCGTCGGCCGGCCCTTCCTGTCCACCCCCGGAGGGTAGAAACGGGCCAGCGGGACGCCGTCGTCCACCACCTCGTCATCGCGATCCGGCGCAGGGTTGCGCGCCATCGACGGCACGTCGTCCACGGCGAACTCGAGCTGCGTCAGCCGGTCCGGCCAGCGGCCCTCCAGCTCCGCGACCGCGTCCATCACCACCTGATCGAACAGCTCCGAACGGGTCCGGAAACCTGGCAGGTGGGCGGGGATCAGCGGCGTCCGCGGCCCGCGTCCGTGCCGGTCCCGCTGCGTGCCCACGTGACTGGGCGCCCGGAGCAACGGCCGGGACGGCCTGCCGGGCCGGGACGGTGGTGGGGGAGGCGGCGTCATCGCATGTCAGTCTATGACGGCCGAGCCGGCCGGACCGGAGGCATGTGCGGCCGCGCGCCCCGCGCCCGGCGCGTCACTGGCACCGGGTAGGCGAGGCGACTAGGCTCCGGGCCGTGACCAATGCGCGCCGCTGCTCCCGGACCGGCTGCGGCAATCCCGCCGTGGCGACGCTGACATTCGCCTATGCCGAGTGCACCGCGGTGGTCGGTCCGCTGGCGCGCAGCGCCGAACCTCACTCCTACGACCTCTGCGCCGACCACGCCACCAGCCTCACCGCGCCCAAGGGCTGGGACATCGTCCGCCCCGACGGCGAGTTCGCGATGCCGGATCCCGGCCCGGACGACCTGGAGGCGCTGGCCGACGCCGTCCGCGAGGCCGGGCGGCTGGATCGCCCGGCAGAATCGGCCACGGTGATCCCGCTGGGCCGGCGCGGCCACCTGCGCGTACTGCCCACGCCCGAGGAGTGAGCGCGAGTTGACCGGAACCCCTCCGATGTCCGACGGGCCGGTGGGCGGCTCGGCCGCGCCGGTGACCGCTGCCCGGCTCGCGGCCGCCGACGCGCTCGGCGTCATCGTCAAGGCCTATGACATCCGCGGTCTCGTGGACGGCGAGCTGACCGCCGACGCGGTCCGCGCCGTGGGTATGGCCTTCGCCGCCGAGGTCGCCACCGAGTCGCCCGCCGTCGTCATCGCCCACGACATGCGCGATTCGTCGCCGGGGCTCGCCGCCGCCATGGCCGACGGCGTCACCGCGGCCGGACTGGACGTCATCCATGCCGGCCTCGCCTCCACGGACCTGCTCTACTACGCCTCCGGCAGCCTCGGCCTGCCCGGCGCCATGTTCACCGCCTCGCACAACCCGGCCCGCTACAACGGCATCAA
>JBIQLB010000069.1:0-2331 GCA_044464665.1 Nocardioides sp. | reverse complement strand
CAGCAGCGCGTCGGCCGGGAACACCTTGGAGTCCACGATCGGGCCGGCGGAGGTGCCCAGCACGAACGGCCAGGTCTGGTCGTTCGCGTTGTTGAGGGTGAAGACGACCGTCGAGTCGTCCGTCGCCTCGACCGACTTCATGTTGCCGAGCAGCGAGGCGGGGCCGTTGGCATCGTTGATGTCCACGACGCGCTTGAAGGAGAAGGCCACGTCCTCGGCGGTCAGCGGATCGCCATTGGTGAACTTCAGGCCCGGCTTCATCTTGCAGGTGTAGGTCTGCCCGCCGTCGGTGAAGTCGCAGCTCTCCGCGGCGTCCGGCGTCGGGGTGCCCTCGCCGGCCGGGATGTTCATCAGGAACTGGTAGATCTGCAGCTCCAGCATCAGCGAGCCGTTGTCGTAGGAGCCGGCCGGATCGAGGGACACGACCTTGTCCGTGGTGCCGATGGCGATCGAGGCGCCCTCGGCGGCGGGCGGAGCCTCGCTGGACTCCTCGCTGCTCGAGCCGGTGTCGGAACCGCCGGTGCTGGCGTCCTGGCTCTGGCTGGTGTCGCCGGATCCGGTCTCCGACGTCGGGTTGTCGGTCTTGCCCGATCCGCACGCGGCGATGACCATCGCCGCCGTCACTCCCACTGCCGTCAGCAGAGTGAGCTTGGTGGACTTGTGCACAAATACCTCCTGGTATCGAGGCCTTGGGGCGTACGCAGTCGGTGTCTGCGCAACCTCTCGGTAGGTGACCTGGCCGTCCAGTGCCGCGCCGCGGGGGCTGCGACCAAAAGGCCAGGTCGTGGGACACCGCGCGTCGGTGAAGTGATGTACCTCTCGGCGCGGTGCTGGTCCAAACCCTAGAACATGCCAGCGGCTTGCGCTCTCGGAATATGGTCACGAAAAGGCATCAATCACCGGCGACTTCCGCCCGTAATCGGACAGTAATCGAATAACTACAGGCGTTCCCGCACGGGCTCCGACCACTCGCCCACCAGCCGCTGCGCCAGCGCTGACCAGCGCAGACCCGTTCCCTCCAGCACGGCGGTGCGGGTGTCGTCCGCATGCCGCTCCAGACGCACCACCAGATGATCGTCGGCGAGCTGCTCCGCCCGCCCCTGGCCCCACTCGATCACCACGGCCGCCGCCGCCAGGTCGGTGTCCAGGTCCAGATCGTCCAGTTCGAGAGCGCCGGCCAGCCGGTAGGCATCCACGTGCACCAGCGTCGCTCCCCCGGGCCGCGCCGAGCGATGGACCCGGGCGATGACGAAGGTCGGCGACATGATCATGCCGGTGACACCCATGCCTGAGGCGATTCCCTTGGTGAGCGCGGTCTTGCCGGCACCCAGCGCCCCGTCCAGGATGACGAGGTCCCCGGGGACGAGCACCGCGCCGAGCAGTTCACCGAAGGCGTGGGTGTCCTCCGGGGTGGCCAGGGTGATCTCCTGCGTCACGCGTGCTCCCCTTCGAGGTACCGGCGCGGCACCCGCGGCGCGATGCGGGTGACGATCTCGTAGTTGATGGTGTCGCAGTAGGCGCCCCAGTCGTCCGCGGTCGGCTCGCCGCGATCACCCGGGCCGAACACCAGCACCTCGTCACCGGCGTGCACCTCGTCGTCACCGCAGTCGACGACCACCTGGTCCATGGACACGCGTCCGGCGATACGGCGCCGTCTGCCGGCCAGCAGCACCTCGCCGCGGTCGCTGGCGGCGCGCGGTATCCCGTCGCCGTAGCCGAGCGGCACCAGGGCCAGCGTGGTCTCGGCCGGAGTGTGGTATGTCAGCCCGTAGCCGACGCCCTGACCGAGCGGCACCCGCTTGGTGAGCGCCACCTGGGTGCGCAGCGTCATGGCAGGCGTGAGTCCCCAGGAGCCCGCCATCGGCGCCAGGCCGTAGATGCCGAGGCCGCAGCGCACCAGGTTGAAGTGGGCGGCCGGAACCGCGAGCGTCGCCCCGGTATTGGCCAGATGCCGCCACCGCGGATGCAGGCCCAGTTGCTCGGTGAGCTCCACCGCGGCGATGAAGGCGGCGGTCTGCGCGGCGACCGAGGGATCCCCCAGCACATCGGAGCAGGCCAGATGGCTCATGATGCCGACGAGGCGCACCTCGCCGCGCCGCTCCCCGGCCGCGATCGCCGTCAGCAGGGCGGGCAGATCCGCGGGCAGCACGCCGTTGCGGCCCATGCCGGTGTCGACCTTGACGTGGATCTCGACCGGTGCGGTTTCCGCCGGGAGCGAGGTCCACGCGGCGATGACGGCGTCCAGCTGCGCCAGGGTGGAGATGCCGATCTGCACGCCGAGCTCGACCGGGGCGCGCACATCCTCCTTCGGTGCCCACAGCCACGCGAGGA
>JBIQLB010000068.1:0-2384 GCA_044464665.1 Nocardioides sp. | reverse complement strand
GCGGATCGGCCGTCATAGCCCAAAGCCTAGATTAGAGTGACGCCATGAGGCGCCGTCGCACAGATTCCCTGGGCGACGGCCCGGGTGCGATGGGCACCGGCGATGACGGCGTGCTGTGGCCGGCCCGGCTGGCGAAGATCCGGGTGCTGCGGGCCAGCAAGGGCACCGGATGGGCCATCGGCGAGACCGGCATCCTGACCGCGCGGCAGGTGATCGAGCCGCTGCTCGCCCCGCCGGACGGAGCCGCGGACGCAAAGACTGAGACCGCCGAGGTGGTGCTGGGCGCCTCGCCGGGGCGCTCCTTCGACGCCCGAGTCATCTGGGAGAGCGAGGCCACGGGGATCGCCATCCTGCAGGTCACCGAGCGGGCGCTCGTCACCTGGAAGACGCTGCTGCGGTCCACGCCGGCGCTGCTCAATGCCTATCCCCGACCGGAACCCGTCGAGGGGGTGACGGTGACGGGCCTGCCCGCCAAGGCGTCGCCCGGCAGCGAGTCGTCCACGGTCGCCTGGATGCTGGAGCCGCCGGTGCAGGCCGCCGGCGTGCTGCGCCCCGGCGAGGGCCGCGGCGCCCGGGCCACCGTGGACCTGGCGAAGGCGTCGCTGCCACGCGCGGCGCGGCGGCACGCGATGCTCGGCGCCGTGGTGCACACCGCCGATCCGGCACCGATGGTGCTCGGCATCGTCACGGCGAAGCCGCGCGGCCGGGGCCCGCTGCATCTCGAGACCGCGGTCCTGCCGGACACCGACAACAACCCGGCCCTTCGCACCGCGCTGCGCCAGATCGGCGCCCATCCGGCCGTGGTCACCATGGACGGCCCGGTCTTCCAGCAGTACCTGCGCGGCGACTGCCTGGATGCGTCGCTGCGACCGAAGCGGGTCGCGGATATCACCGACCCCGGCTGGTTCGGCACCAAGCTCGCCCGCAGCGACATCGCCGACACCGAGCCGTATTTCGGCTGGGTGTCCCGCCCGGAACGGAACTCGCTCACGGTGGCGATCGACCGCGCGCTGGACGGGCACACCCCGCGGTTCATCGTGCTCAGCGGATCGAGCGCCGCCGGCAAGTCGCGGCTCGCCGCCGAGACGATCCGCGGACACTCCCGGCTGCGCGACTACGCGCTCGTCGCCCCGCATCACGGCCGACGACTGGCGGACATCCCGCCGGGTCTGCTGCCGGAGCGGACCGTCGTCTTCGTGGACGACCTGCACGACTACCCCGCCACGGCCTTCCCGCACGAGAAGACCCGGCAGTTCCTCGCCGATCATCCCGAGATGCTGGTGGTCGCAACGGTTCTCGAACTTCCGGAGGCGGGCGGCAGCGCTCGCCTGGTGGAGAGCGGCACGGCCCGGCGCACCGAGGAGGAACTGAGCGCGGGCTTCCCGCTGGCCAGCGCCAGCCTCTCCGGGGTGCAGAGCGTGTTGGACGACGACGTGCTCACCGTCACCCTCGCCGTGCCGGTGGAGACCACCTGGGCGCGCGCCGGCGGCAGCAGCAACCGCTCGGACTGGGCGCTGGCCCGGGCCAGGAAGCAGGGCCTGGGGCTCGGCGAGTACCTCGCCGCCTACCACGAGCTGGCCGACCACTACACGGCCGCGCTGTGGCCGACCCGCGCCCTGGTGGACCTGGTGGGCGACTGGTCGCGCTGCGGGGTGGGCGGGCCGCTGCCGGTGGAGACCGCTCGCGAGCTGTGGGAACGGCTGGTGCCCACCCAGCTCCCGCGCGACGAGCTCCGCGCCTTCGACCGGCTGACACCGATCGACAAGGAGCGGCGCTGGCGCGGGGCGCTCGCCTACGCCTGCGACACCCTGCTCGACTGCGCCGCGCTCGTCTACGAGACCCCGGCCGGGCTGGTGGCGAGCGAGTTCGTGCGGGTGCACATCGACCAGGGCGCGACGAGCGCGGTGCTGTGGGACTACCTGCTCACCGAGCACCCGGCCACGCCGTTGCAGCGGGTGGACATCGGGATCGCGGCCCTCGGCTCGGGCACGGCGCAGCGCGCGTTGCGGGCCTTCGAGTCGGTGCTGTTCTACCGGGACGGTGACGCGGTCGACCAGGCCGGGTCGCTCGCGCTCGAGGTCATCGCCCGGCGCGGGATCGCGCTGTACCACACCCGGACCGGCCGGGACGAGCAGGCCGTCATGGTCTATACGGACCTGGTGGACACCTTCGGCGACTCGGAGGACCCGGACGTCGCCGAGCAGGTGGCCCAGGCCCTGCTCGGCATCGGGCTCACCTTCGGCAAGCTCGGCAGCAACGGGCAGGCCGTGTCCGCGTACACCGAACTGGTCGAGCGCTACCAGGACCACCCGAGCCCGTCGATGAGCGCGTTCGTCGCCAAGGCGCTGCTGGGGCAGGCCACGACGCTGGCCGTCATGGGCAGG
>JBIQLB010000067.1:0-2464 GCA_044464665.1 Nocardioides sp. | reverse complement strand
GAGTTCGCGCTCATCGCCGCCCGCCGCAGCCAGATCGAGCCGCAGGCCGTGCGCAGCGCCCGGGCGCGCGCCACCCTGGCCGCCATGGACGAGGTGTCCGTGATGATGGCCAGCGCCCAGCTGGGCATCACCGTCACCGGCGTCGTCCTGGGCGCCGTGGGCGAGCCCGCCGTCGCGCACCTGCTGGAGCCGGTGCTGGCCGGCTGGAACCTGCCGGACGGCGTGGCGAGCATGATCTCGTTCGTCATCGCGCTCACCCTCGTGGTCGGCGCCCACGTCGCGTTCGGCGAGATGGTGCCGAAGAACATCGCCCTGGCCAGCCCGGACTCGGCCGCCCTGCTGCTGGCGCCCCTGCTGCGCGGGGTGACCGCCGTGCTGGGGCCGGTGGTGCGCGGCCTGGACCGGCTCGCGAACCTGGTGGTGCGGGCGCTCGGGGTGGCGCCCAAGAGCGAGGTGGCCTCGACCTTCACCCCCGCCGAGATGTCCGCGCTGATCAGGGAGTCCGTGGGTGCCGGACTGCTCGACGCGGACGAGGAGCTGCTGCTCGCGTCAGCGCTGGGCTTCCGCCTTGCCACGGTGGCCGACGTGATGGTGACGGACGAGGACGTCATCGCCGTGGGTCCGGAGCCGACGGCCGCCGAGGTGGAGGGGGCCTGCGCCCGCTCCGGCTTCTCCCGCTTCCCGATCCGAACCGGCACCGCCGGCGGTCCGGCGGCGGGCGCCCGGTACCGCGGCTTCGTCCATGTCCGCGACGTGCTGTCCGTGCCGGCCGAGCGACGGCACGAGCCGCTGGATGCGACGCTGTTCCGGCCGCTGCCCGTCATCTCCGCCGACACCTCGCTGGCCGCCGCCCTGGAGACCATGCAGCGCACCCACACGCACATGTGCCGGGTCGTCTCCGGCGACGGACCGGCCGGAATCGCGCTGCTGGAGGACGTGATCGAGGTGCTGGTCGGCGAGATCGTGGACGCCACCCGCCGGCGTCCCAGCGGGTCGCTAGGGTAGGAGGATGCAGCGGCGGATTTTCGGGATCGAGACCGAGTTCGGCATCACCTGTACGTTCCGCGGCCAGCGCCGCCTGAGCCCGGACGAGGTGGCGCGCTACCTGTTCCGGCGCGTCGTCTCCTGGGGGCGCTCCTCGAACGTCTTCCTCCGCAACGGCTCGCGGCTGTACCTGGACGTGGGCTCGCACCCCGAGTACGCGACCGCCGAATGCGACGACCTGATCGAGCTGATCGCGCACGACAAGGCGGGGGAGCGCATCCTGCAGGATCTCGTCGTCGACGCGGAACGGCGCCTCGCCGAGGAGGGCATCGGCGGCGACATCTACCTGTTCAAGAACAACACCGATTCCGCCGGCAACTCCTACGGCTGCCATGAGAACTTCCTGGTGAAGCGGGCCGGCGAGTTCGCCACCCTCGCCGAGGGGCTGATCCCGTTCCTGGTCACCCGCCAGCTCATCGCGGGCGCCGGCAAGGTGGTCGCGGGCCCGCACGGCTCCGCCGCCTATCACCTGTCACAGCGCGCCGAGCACATCTGGGAGGGCGTCTCCAGCGCCACCACCCGGTCCCGGCCCATCATCAACACCCGTGACGAGCCGCATGCGGACGCCGAGAAGTACCGGCGGCTGCACGTCATCGTCGGCGACTCCAACATGAGCGAGACGACCACGCTGCTCAAGGTCGGCTCGGCCGCGCTGGTGCTGGAGATGATCGAGGCGGGGGAGCAAGTCAGGGACTTCACCTTCGAGAACCCGATCCGGGCGATCCGGGAGATCTCCGAGGACGTCACCGGCCGGCGCGCGGTCGGGCTGGCCGGCGGCGGCTCGGTGAGCGCCCTCGACGCGCAGCTCGACTACTTCCAGCGCGTCGCCCGGTTCGTAGACCGGCGCGGCAGCGACCCGGTCAGCGAGCGGGTGCTGGAGCTGTGGGGGCGCACCCTGCGCGCCGTCGAGTCGGGTGACCTGTCCTCGGTGGACACCGAGATCGACTGGGTGATCAAGAAGAAGCTGATCGACGCCTATGCGGCGAAGCACGGCCTGCCCCTGGAGCATCCGCGTATCGCGCAGCTGGACCTGACCTACCATGACGTGCGCCCCGGCCGGGGCCTGTACTCGCTGCTCGCGGCGCGCGGCCAGGCGGCCCGCGTCACCACCGACGAGCAGATCGAGCGGGCCGTGTCCGAGCCTCCGCAGACCACCCGCGCCCGGCTGCGCGGCGCCTTCGTGGCCGCGGCCCAGGACGCCGGCCGCGACTACACCGTGGACTGGGTGCACCTCAAGCTCAACGACCAGGCCCAGCGCACCGTGCTGCTGAAGGACCCGTTCGAGGCCGTGGACGAGCGGGTGGACCGGCTGATCGGCGCCCTGTAGCGCGCGCGACGCGGCCGGCCGGCCCGCATGTGGCACGCTAGGACTCGTGTCCGCTTCCAAGTCATCCATCTCGAAGGCGGAGCGGCTGCTGGA
>JBIQLB010000066.1:0-3197 GCA_044464665.1 Nocardioides sp. | reverse complement strand
GCGCTGCGCGAGGTGCTCGGGCCGCAGGCGCTGCAGTCCGGCTCCTACAACAAGCCCGGCTACCTGCGCCTCGACTTCGCCTGGAACCAGGCCCTGTCCGACGCCACCCGCAGCGAGATCGAGGAGGTCGCGAACCTCGCGGTGCGCAAGGATCTGCCGGTGGCCGTGCAGTACACGACGCTGCCGGACGCGCGGGCCAAGGGCGCCATCGCCCTGTTCGGCGAGACCTATGACGAGACCGTGCGCGTGGTGGAGATCGGCGGCCCGTGGTCCATCGAGCTCTGCGGCGGCACCCACGTCGAGCATTCCTCGCAGATCGGCCCGCTGTCCGTGACGGGCGAGTCGTCCGTGGGCTCCGGCCTGCGCCGCATCGAGGCCTTCGTCGGCATCGACGCCATGCGGCATCTGGCGACCGAGCGCGCGCTGCTCGCCCAGGTCTCCGACCTGCTGAAGGTGCCCGCTCCTGAGCTGCCCGGCCGGGTGGCGGACATCGTGGAGCGCCTGCACCAGGCCGAGAAGGAACTGGCCCGGCTGCATTCCGAGGCGGTGCTCGCCTCGGCCGGCTCTCTGGTGGACGGCGCCGAGACGGTCGGCGAGGTGAGCCTGGTGGCCGCGACCGTGCCGGCCGGCCTGTCCGCCGCCGACGTACGGGCGCTGGCGACCGACGTGCGGGGGCGCTTCGGTGGTCGCGCGGCCGTGGCTGGCCTGTTCGGCGTCTCGGAGGACGGTGTCACGGTGTCGTTCGCGGTGGCCTGCACGACGGCCGCGGTGGATGCTGGACTCAAGGCCGGCGACCTGGTGAAGGCCTTCGCGCCGGCCATCGAGGGCCGCGGTGGCGGACGGCCGGACCTGGCCCAGGGCGGCGGCAGCAATGCCGCGGGCATCCCGGCAGCCATCGCCGCGTTGCGGGCCGCGGTGCTGGAACCCGCCAGGGCGCGTGACTGAGGCGGTGGTCACCGACGGGATCGGACCCGGCGACACGCCGCACGGTGACATAGTGCGGAAGGGCGTGCGTCTGGGAGTGGACGTCGGTACCGTGCGGGTCGGTGTGGCCGTGAGCGACCCGGACGGGATCCTGGCGACGCCGGTGGACACCCTGGCCCGCGATATGGAGGCGTCGAGCGATCTCGACGCCTTGGTCGCGCTGGTCGCCGAACGACAGGTGGTGGAGGTGGCAGTGGGCTTGCCCAGAACGCTCCGCGGCGCGGACGGCGCCAGCGCGCAGGCCGCCCGGCAGTACGCCGCTGCCCTTGCCGCCCGCATCGCACCGGTGCCGGTGGTGCTCGTCGACGAGCGCCTGACCAGCGTGCACGCGAACCGTGTCCTCGCCGAGCGGCGCGTGCCGGGCAGGGCACGCCGGGCCGTGGTCGACCAGCTCGCCGCCGTGGGCATCCTGCAGTCCCGTCTCGACGAGATCCGTGCCCGTGGGTAGCCACCACCACCCGGACGACCCGGACGACGACTTCGACGGCGCGAGCGACACCGGCCGCGACGGCGGCGACCACTTCGGCCTCTTCGACGACGCCCCGGGTGCGCATGACGACGACCGCCCGACCGGCGAGATGGACCTCGACGCCCTCCGCGAGGTGCTGGCCGGACGGCGGCACCACGAGGAGCCCGAGCGCTCTCCGCGCCGCGCGGCCCGCGCCGAAGCCCCCGCGCCGCGTCGCCGCCGGAAGGGCCGCCGGGCGCTGACCGCGATCATCGCGCTGCTGGTGGTGGGGCTGATCGCCGCGGGGGTCGTCTTCGGCATCATGTGGTGGCGGCAGAGCAACACGGCTCCCGAGGACTGGGCCGGCACCGGCGAACGCACCGTGGTCGTCCGGGTGTACAGCGGCGACGGCCTGTATGACGTGGGCCAAACGCTGGTCAAGGCGGGCGTGGTCGCCAGCGTCAAGTCCTTCGTGGCGGTGGCCGGCGATGACGGACGGCTGTCCGGCCTGCAGCCCGGCTACTACCTGGTGCACGAGCATTCCTCGTCGCAGTCCATCGTGAACGACCTGGCGAACCCGGACAGCCGGCTGGGCCAGGTGCGGATCTACCCGGGCCAGACACTGGCAGACATCACCAAGGTCGACACGGACGGCAAGACGGGCATCAAGGAGGGCATCCTCTCCGCGATCGCGAGCGCCTGCACGCCCACCAACGGTGACGATGCCTGTTTCACCGTCGACCAGCTGCGCGAGGTCGCGAGGACCGCGAAGCTCACCGACCTGGGCGTGGTGGGCTGGGCTCTGGACGACGCCTCGAAGGCACCGGATCAGGATCGCCGGCTGGAAGGGCTGATCCTTGCCGGCGACTATGACGTCGCCCCCGGTTCCACTGCCTTCGAGGCGCTGCGCGACGTGGTGAGCGCGTCGACGGCCCGCTGGAACACGTCGGGTATCGTGGCGGCCGCCGAGGCGCAGCAGACCACCCCGTACCGGCTGGCCGTCATCGCCTCCCTGGCGCAGGCCGAGGGCCGGGGCGACGATATGCGCAAGGTGGCGCGCGTCATCGATAACCGGCTCGAGGACGGGATGCCGCTGGAGTTCGACTCCACCGTCAACTACGGGCTGGACCGCTCCTCGATCTCCACCACCAATGCCGAGCGCACCGACGCCTCCAACCTGTACAGCACGTACGCGCACAAGGGCCTCACGCCGACGCCGATCGGCGCGCCCGAGCCGCAGGCCCTGGACGCCGCGCTCGATCCGGTTCCCGGTCCCTGGCTGTACTTCGTGGCCATCGACCTGGACGGGAACACCTGCTTCTCCGAGACCTATGACCAGCACCTGAAGTGCGTGGACGAGGCGCGCGCCAACGGCGTCTTCGGCTGATCCGTGTCTTTCAGCGCCATGACCCCGCCACCGATGACGACGTCCCCGGCGCGACACCGTGCGGCCGTGCTCGGCTCGCCCATCGGCCATTCGCTGTCACCGGCGCTCCACCGGGCGGGGTTCGTCGCGGCCGGGCTCGCCGGCTGGACCTTCGACGCCATCGACTGTGACGCCGCCCGCCTGCCCGGCCTGGTCGGCTCGCTCGGCGCCGAGTGGGCCGGGCTGGCTGTAACCATGCCCGGCAAGGAGGCTGCTGCCGCGTTCGCCGCGGTGCGGTCGGAACGGGTGGAGGCGCTGGGCGTGGCGAACACGCTGCTGCGCCGGCGCGATGACGACGGTGCTGACACCTGGTGGGCGGAGAACACCGACGTGGACGGC
>JBIQLB010000065.1:1703-3212 GCA_044464665.1 Nocardioides sp. | reverse complement strand
ACGGTGATCGAGTCGCCCGGTTTGACGGGGGTGACGAAGCGCAGATCGGCCAGGCCGGTGTTCGCGAGCACCGGCCCCGGCGCCGGGTCCACGAACAGGCCGGCGGCCCAGGAGAGCAGCATGTAGCCGTGCGCGACCCTCCCGCCGAACAGCGGGTTCGCCGCGGCGGCGTCCTCGTCCATGTGGGCATAGAACTGGTCGCCCGTGGAGTGGGCGAACGCCTCGATGTCGTCCAGAGTCACCTCGCGCGGTCCCGCGCTGACCGCGTCGCCGAGGCGCAGCTCGGCCAGTGACTTCCGGAAGGGATGCCGCCAGCCCGCCTCGCCGGACTGCCGGTCGCGCACCTGCGCACCGGACACATACCGGTCCGTGACGGCGGTGAGCAGATCCGGGGAGCCCTGGACCGCGGTGCGCTGCATGTGGTGCAGGACACCGCGGATACCGCCCATCTCCTCGCCGCCACCGGCCCGGCCGGGTCCGCCGTGCACCAGGTAGGGCAGCGGGGAGCCGTGTCCTGTCGATTCGGCGGCGTCGTCGCGGTCCAGCAGCAGGATGCGCCCGTGCCACGGCGCGAGCGCGCGCACCAGCGTCCGGGCGGTCGCGGGATCGTGGGTCACCACCGAGGCGACGAGCGAGCCCCGGCCACGCGCCGCGAGCTCGGCCGCCTGGTCAAGATCGGTGTAGCCGATCACGGCCGACACCGGGCCGAACGCCTCCACCGCATGCGGCGCCTCGGCCGCGGCCGGCGAGCTGATCAGGATCGGCGGCAGGAAGGCGCCGACCTCCGGATCCGCGCCCGCGACCGGGAAAGTGTCGATATTGCCGATGGCGAGCTCGCCGCCGTCCGCCAGCAGTCGGTGCACGGCTTCGAGCACGTCGTCGCGCTGGGCGCGGGACACCAGCGCCCCCATCGTGACGCCCTCGGCGCGCGGGTCGCCGATGCGCACCCGTGACGCGATCCGGTCCGAGGTCGCGTCGATCACCGCCTCGCGCAGGCTCTCGGGCACGAGGGCGCGCCGGATCGCCGTGCACTTCTGGCCGGCCTTCGCCGTCATCTCCGTGACCAGCGCTTTGATGTAGAGGTCGAACTCGGGCGTGCCGGGCGTGGCGTCCGGGGCCAGGATCGAGCAGTTCAGCGAGTCCTGTTCCGCGGTGAACCGGGTGCCGCGGTCGATCACGGCCGCGTGGCCGCGCAGCGTCCGGGCAGTCGCCGCGGAACCGGTGAAGGCGACCAGGTCGCGCTCGTCCAGATGGTCGAGGATGCCGCGGGCCGAGCCGGTGAGCAGTTGCAACGTGCCCGGCGGCAGCAGCTCGGAGTCGTTGATCGCGCGCACCGCCGCCTCCGCCAGGTAGGCGCTGGACGAGGCGGGCTTGACGATGGTCGGCACGCCCGCCAGGAAGGCCGGAGCGAACTTCTCCAACATGCCCCAGACCGGGAAGTTGAAGGCGTTGATCTGCACGGCCACGCCCGGGATCGACGTGTAGAGGTGCTGGCCGACGAAGGTGCCC
>JBIQLB010000065.1:0-1603 GCA_044464665.1 Nocardioides sp. | reverse complement strand
GGCCAGCGACCGATGGCCGACCGTCCGCGCGAAGTCGACCATCGCCGCGATGTCCACGGCGCCGTCATAGATCAGCGCGACGGACTTGCCGGTGGCGGCATCGAGCAGCGGCGTCGGCGCGCCGTCCGGCGTGACCCAGCGCCCCGCGACCAGGCTCTGCAGCGCTCTCGGCGTGGTGATCGTCATAGATGTCACCCTTCCGGCCACTCGTAGAAGCCCCGGCCCGTCTTCCGGCCGAGATCGCCGCGCGCCACCATGTCCCGTAGCAGCTGCGGCGGTGCGAAGCGGTCGCCGAGGGTCGCCGCGAGGTGTTCGGCGATGCCGAGTCGCACGTCGAGCCCCACCAGGTCCGTGAGCCGCAGCGGGCCGGTCGGATGCCGGTAGCCGAGCACCATCGCGCGGTCGATGTCCTCCGCGGAGGCGACGCCCTCCTGAAGCATGCGGATCGCTTCGATACCGAGCAGTACCCCGATCCGGGAGGAGGCGAAACCGGGGGAGTCGGTGACGGTGACGGCCTCCTTGCCCAGGGCCGCCACGATCTGCCGCGCCTGGTGCACGGTGGTGCCCGTGGTGCGGGAGCCGACCACCACCTCGACCAGTTGGGACGCGGGGACCGGGTTGAAGAAGTGCAGGCCGAGGAAGCGGCCCGGATTCTCCACATGCTTCGACAGGTCGTTGATGGACAGCGATGACGTGTTGGTGGCGATGAGCGCGGTGTCCGAGACGGTGCCCGACACGGTGCCCAGCACGCGCCGTTTGAGCTCCGGGGTCTCCGGCACGGCCTCGACGGTGAGCTCCGCCCCGGCGATGGCCGCGAGGTCGGCGGTGACGGTGAGCCGTTCGGCGACCTCGTCCACGGTGCCCGCCAGCGCGCCCCGCTCGGCGGACGCCCTGATGCCGCGGATGACGGCGTCCCTGGCCTTGTCGGTCCGGGCCGCGTCGACCTCGATCAGCGTCACTCGCGAGCCGTTCACCAGGAAGGCGTGCGCTATCCCTGCGCCCATGCGGCCGCCGCCCACCAGCGCGACACGCTGCGGCAACGCCGCGGGCGGGGGTTCGATCGGCATGGTGCGTCCTTCTGTCGATCCGGCGTGGGCCGCGGCACCGAATGGGCCGCGTCGCCCGCTGTCTCTCGCGTGCGACGTTACGGCCTTTCCACCAGCACCGCGACTCCTTGGCCGACGCCGACGCACAGCGTGGCGAGCCCCTTGTCGGCGCCTTCGCGCTCCATGCGCCCGAGCAGCGTGATGAGGATGCGCGCGCCGGAACAGCCGAGGGGATGACCGAGCGCGATCGCGCCGCCGTCGTTGTTCACCACGCCCGGATCCATGCCCAGCCGTCGCATGCACGCCAGCGACTGGGTGGCGAAGGCCTCATTCAGTTCGATGGAGCCGATGTCGGAGAGCTGCCAGCCGGCGCGGGCCAGCACCTTCTGCGTGGCGGGCACCGGGCCGAGGCCCATCACCGACGGGGCGACGCCCGCCGACGCCGCCGCGACCACCCGAGCCCGCGGGGTGAGCCCGAGCCGCTGGGCAGCGGTATCCGAGGCGACGAGCACGGCCGCCGCGCCGTCGTTCAGCGAGGAGGCATTGCCGGCCGTCAC
>JBIQLB010000064.1:0-3365 GCA_044464665.1 Nocardioides sp. | reverse complement strand
CCACCAGGTGGCGTACGTGGAGAACTTGTAGCCCTTGGTGTAGTCGAACTTCTCCACGGCGCGGATCAGGCCGAGGTTGCCCTCCTGGATCAGGTCGAGGAAGGCCATGCCGCGGCCGGTATAGCGCTTGGCCAGGGACACCACCAGGCGCAGGTTGGCCTCCAGCAGATGGTTCTTGGCCCGCTCGCCGTCGCGCTTGACCCAGTTCAGGTCGCGGCGCATCTGCGTCGAGATCTTCTCGCCCACCTCGGTGATCTGGCGCATCCGCTCCACGGCGTAGAGGCCGCCCTCGATGCGCTTGGCCAGGGAGACCTCCTCCTCGGCGTTGAGCAGCGCGACCTTGCCGATCTGCTTGAGGTAGGCGCGGACGGAGTCCGCTGAGGCGGTCAGCTCGGCGTCCTTGCGGGCCTGCTTGAGCGCCTCCGACTCCTCTTCCTCCTCGTCCCAGGTGAAGTCCTCGCCCGTCTTGCCCGGGCCGGCGGCTGCCGTCTCGCCGCTGCCGGCCGCCTTGGCAGCAGGGGCGGCATCCGCCTCGTCGTCGGAGTCGACCTCCAGCTCGACCTCGTCGGCGAGATCCTCGTCCAGGTTCTCCAGGTCGATGTCCTCGAGTTCCTCCTCGACGGCCTCGGAATCGGCCGCGCCCTTCTTCGGGGACTTCGCGGCGGCGGTCTTGGCCGCGGCCGGGCCCTTCTTCGCGGCGGCCTTCACCGGAGCCTTCTCCGGGGTCTTCGCGGTCTTCGGAGCCGCCTTCGCGGCCGGCGTGTCAGCGGGCTCCTGGACGGCCTTCACGGCGGGCTTGGCCGGGGCCGTCTTCTTCCCCGCTCCGCCTTCCGCGGTCGCGACGCCGACGGCGGCCGGGCGAGTGCTGGAACCTGCTGATGCCGCTGTCGAACGGGAAGATGCTGCTGCCCCTGCCACTGATGCCCCTTCGCTGACGAATCCCATCGCCGCGTTCTGCGGTGCCAGCGTCGGCTGGCGCGCCGCAGGGCGACAGTGTCCGTGTGGTGGTTGCTCGGTCACGAAAAGACCGACCGTGCCAGTGTAACGGCGCGGGCCGGTTGATGCGGCCTCAGCGCGCAGGGTGGGCGGTCGCCGCGGCCAGCGCCGCGCCCACGATGCCCGCGTTGTTGACCAGCGTGGCGATCACCTTCGGCGTGCGCGTCTCGATGAGATCGAACCACTTCTCCGGCCGCTTGGACACGCCGCCGCCGATGATGAACAGGTCCGGCCACAGCACCGTCTCCAGATGCCGCAGGTACCGCTGGACCTTCCCGGCCCACTTCTCCCAGGTCATGTCGCGGCGCTCGCGGGCGGCGGCCGAGGCGCGGGACTCCGCGTCGTGCCCGTCCAGCTCCAGATGGCCCAGTTCCGCGTTCGGGATCAGGACACCGTCATAGATGAGCGCGGTGCCGATGCCGGTGCCCAGGGTGACCATGCAGATCAGGCCGTCGCGGTCCTCGCCGGCGCCGTAGCGGACCTCCGCGAGCCCGGCGGCGTCCGCGTCGTTGATGGTCGCGACCAGGCCGGGCAGCGTGGGGGTGAGGGTGTCGAAGAGCGAGACGTCGGTCCACGACGAGTCCATGTTGGCGGTGGTCCGCACGACGCCCTGGGTGATGACACCCGGGAAGGTGGTGCCGATCGGCCCGTCGAAGCCGATCTCGGACACCACCTTGGTCACGGTCTCGGCGACCGCTGCCGGGGTGGACGGGCGCGGCGTGTCCAGGCGGAAGCGCTCGGAGAGCAGTTCCCCGGACTCGACGTCGACCAGCGCGGCCTTGATCCCGGTACCGCCGATGTCGATCCCGACGGCGCGGGCGTGCTGGGTGCGGTGCGAAGCCACGTATCGCTCTCCTGGACTCGAGGTGCGGTCATTGCCCGCACAAACCCTACGCTGCCACGAGGGGCGGCGGCGCCGAGGGCAGCCGGCGGGGAATCGCCGGTCAGGCGGGGCAGGCGGACCGGTCGGGCAGGGCCGGGATCGGCGGCGGGGTGCGCACCACGACCGTCTGGCCCTCGATGACCGGCGGCGGGGCTGCGGCGTCCTTGATCGCCGCCAGCTGTGCCTTCACCTCATCGGTCAGCGGATTCACCTGGTACAGCCGGCCCAGGGCGAGATCCACGCTGTTGTCCAGCCGGTCGTCCAGCACCAGCTGGGCGCAGGGGGCGACGATGAGCGTGGTCCGCGCCTCGGCGAGACCGCCGTAGCCATAGCGGATCTCGCCGTAGCAGCGCAGGTCGGCGGCAGGGTAGAGGGGGTCGTTGTCCTGCTGGCCGATGGAGGCGAAGCCGGCGGCGCGCAGCTCGTCGGTGACGGTCTTCGCCTGGCCGGTGACGGTGCTCGCGTTGAACACGCGCAGCGGGATGCCGCTCGGGTCGGCGGGCCGCGTCGTGGCCAGCGAGTCCGGGCCGGCGAACGTTCCGAGCGTGGTGGACGGCGCGCTCGACGTGGGCGCGGGCGTGCCGGACTCGGTCGAACCGGACAGGGCCGATGAGGTGGGGACCACGACACCCGGCGGGTTGCAGCCGGACTCCTCCTCCGGTGCAGGCTTCAGTGCCTGTGTCCACACGATGACGGTGCCCACGGCGAGCACCGCCAGCACCGTGATGATCGGCCAGCGGGTGCGGCGCCGGGTACGGGGCGCGGAATCGAGACTCACCGCCCGGAGACCTCCTTGCTGGGGACAGGGCCGCTGACGGGCCAGTGCAGTGCTGCGACGGTCCAGCCTACAGCGCACGGACCGACCCGGGCCCGAAGCCGGCGACCTCGCGTCATGGACATCGGCGGCGGATCGCCGTCATTCCAGCTTAAGGGCCAGGTGGCGCGGCCGGGTTCACCGCGCACGGGTATGGGTAGTCATCCGTGACACGGGCCGCACCGACCCCGGGTTTCGCAGACGGGGTGGGATCGGCTACCCTGCCACGGCACTGTCTTGACAGTTCCTTCTCGAGCAGGCGACCGAAGGTGACGACGCCGCGCGGGCACAAAACCGTGTTCCCCTGCGTTAGGAACCGGGAGCACCGCCTTCGCCACCCGCCGCCCGCGGCGAGTGGGACGAGGCGGATGCGGTCACCAGACGAGCAGCGGTACCCACCATAGAGACGTAAAGGAACGACGATGGCCACCGATTACGACGCTCCGCGCCGCAACGAGTCGGACGATGTCAGCGAGGACTCGCTGGAGGAGCTCAAGTCCCGGCGCAACGATGTGCAGTCGTCCGTCGTGGACGTGGACGAGGGCGACACCGCGGAGAGCTTCGAGCTCCCGGGCGCTGACCTGTCCGGTGAGGAGCTCACCGTGAACGTGATCCCGAAGCAGGCCGACGAGTTCACCTGCTCGGTGTGCTTCCTGGTGCAGCACCGCAGCC
>JBIQLB010000063.1:2302-3414 GCA_044464665.1 Nocardioides sp. | reverse complement strand
GACCCGACCGCGAACCCGGTGATCACCTCGACCCAGGTGGTGCTCGCCTACGCCGCATCGGTGGCTGCCCCCCGCGCCCGGCGCATGCAATGGGACTACGAGGTCGAGTCGCCGCTGCGCGACGCCCGCGGCTATGACCTGTCCAGCCTGTTCGGCCCGATGGTGACACCCGAGGTGGACGACCTCGGCTCCGCCAACGTCATCCTCACCAACGGCGCCCGGCTCTACGTGGACCACGCCCACCCCGAGTTCTCCGCGCCGGAGGTGACCAACCCCCGGGACGCCGTCGTCTACGACAAGGCGGGGGAGCGGATCATGGAGCGGGCGGCGGATATCGCGTCGGCCATCCCCGGCGCCAAGGCGCTGCAGCTCTACAAGAACAACGTGGACGGCAAGGGCGCCTCCTACGGCACCCACGAGAACTACCTGTGCCTGCGCGACACGCCGTTCACCGAGATCATCGACGGACTGACGCCGCTGTTCGTGTCGCGGCAGGTCATCTGCGGGGCGGGCCGGGTCGGCATCGGCCCCTCCGGCCAGACCCCCGGCTTCCAGCTGGGCCAGCGCTCCGACTACATCGAGGTCGAGGTCGGCCTGGAGACCACCCTCAAGCGCGGCATCATCAACACCCGCGACGAGCCGCATGCCGACCCGGGCCGGTACCGCCGCCTGCACGTCATCATCGGTGACGCCAACCTCGCGGAGCTCGCGCTGTACCTGAAGGTCGGCATGACCTCGCTGGTGCTGTCCATGATCGAGCAGCGGGCGCCGATGCCGGACCTGCGGCTCGCCGACCCGGTGCGCGCCGTGCACACGATCTCCCACGACCCGGCCCTCGCGGCGACGGTGGAGACCACGGACGGCCGCACGATGCGCGGCATCGACATCCAGCGGGCCTACGCGGAGGCCGCGGCCGCCTTCGTCTCCGACCGGTACGGCTCCGACGCGGACGCCGACACACAGACCGTCATCGGTGAATGGCTCGGTGTGCTCGACGCGCTGGAACGCGACCCGATGGAGCTCGCGGACCGGCTGGACTGGCCCGCGAAACTGCGCATGCTGGAGGGCTTCCGGGCGCGGGACGGCCTGGGCTGGGCCGCGCCCCGGCTCGC
>JBIQLB010000063.1:0-2202 GCA_044464665.1 Nocardioides sp. | reverse complement strand
CTCGACCCCACCCGCGGAACCAAGGCGGCGGTCGGCGCGTTGATGGATGAGATCGATGACGTCACGGAACTGGTCGACGCGCTCACCGGGCCGGGGACGGCTGGGTAGAGTCGGAGACGTCGCGGCGCAGGCCCGGGCTCGCCCGGCCGGCGGACGCGGCCGGGTGCCTCGGTCGACGGCCGGGGCGGTGAACACGGAGAGGATGTCGCATGGCGCAGGAGCAGGTTTCCCGCCACGGTGGTGGCGGGGACGACGAGGCCACGGGCAGCGAGCCGAGTGGCCAGGAGCGCCGGGAGAAGCTGGCGTCGGAGACCGACGATCTGCTGGACGAGATCGACGACGTGCTGGAGACCAACGCCGAGGACTTCGTGCGGGCCTATGTGCAGAAGGGCGGCGAATGACGGTGCCGACCGGGCCGCGCTGGCCTGCTTCCGCGGTGCCTGAGGCCTATCTCACGCCGGGAACCGGCTCCTTCGTGGACTTCCTTTCGACCGTGCAATCACGCCTGCTGCCCTCGGCGGACAGCCTCGGCGCGCATCCGGACGTGCCGCACGGCACCACGATCATCGCCCTGACCTTCTCCGAGGGCGTGGTGATGGTGGGCGACCGCCGGGCGACGATGGGCAACCTGATCGCGCAACGCGATATCGAGAAGGTGTTCGTGGCCGACTCGCATTCGATGATCGGCATCGCCGGCACCGCGGGCATCGCCCTGGAGCTGGTGCGGCTGTTCCAGCTGGAACTCGAGCACTACGAGAAGATCGAGGGAACGCGCCTGTCCCTGGCGGGCAAGGCGAACCGGCTCGCCGCGATGATCCGCGGCAACCTCGGCTCCGCCCTGCAGGGTCTCGCGGTGGTGCCGCTTTTCGCCGGCTTCGACACCGACTGCCGGTCGGCCGCCGACGCGGCGGGCGGGCGCATCTTCTCCTATGACGTGACCGGTGGCCGCTACGAGGAGCACGGCTACCACGCCGTCGGCTCCGGCTCCCTGTTCGCCAAGTCGGCGCTGAAGAAGCGCCACGACCCCGGGGCGGGCCAGGAGGAGGCGGTGCGCATCGGCCTGGAGGCGCTCTACGACGCGTCCGATGACGACACCGCCACGGGCGGTCCCGACATCGGCCGGCAGATCTATCCGGTGGTCGCGGTGGCCACCGCGAGCGGCGCCGTACGGCTGCCCGACGCGGTAGTGGCGCCGATCGCCGAGGCCGTGGTGGCCGGCAGGCGGGTGAACCCGCGTGGCTGACGTCATGGCGGTGGCAGGTTCGAAGCGCGAAGGGAGCCTCGACGCATGACGATGCCGATCTACGCATCCCCCGAACAGTTCATGCGGGACCGGTCGGAGTACGCGCGCAAGGGCATCAGCCGGGGTCGCAGCGTGGTGGTGACCACCTATGCCGGCGGGGTGCTGTTCGTCGCCGAGAACAACTGGCGGACGCTGCACAAGGTGAGCGAGATCTATGACCGCATCGGCTTCGCCGCCGTCGGCCGGTACAACGAGTTCGAGAACCTGCGCACCGCGGGCATCCGTCTTGCCGACGTGCGCGGCTACTCCTATGACCGGCGTGACGTGACGGGCCGCTGGCTGGCGAACGCCTATGCGCAGACCCTCGGCTCGATCTTCTCGGAGCACCAGAAGCCGTTCGAGGTGGAGCTGTGCGTGGCCGAGGTGGGTGCGGACTGCGTCGACGATCAGCTCTACCGGATCTCCTATGACGGCTCCATCGTGGACGAGCCCCGCTTCGTGGTGATGGGCGGCGAGACGGACGCGATCGTGGCGCACCTGAACGACGCCTTCGCCGAGGGCTGGGACCTGGCGCCCGCGCTGGGCCACGCGGCGGCGGGGCTGGGCGCCGCAGGCGACGGAGCACCGCGACAGCTGGGAGCCGCCCAGCTGGAGGTGGCCATCCTGGACCGCGCCGCAGCCGGCCGCACGTTCCGGCGCCTTCTCGACGACGAGGTGAGCGCGCTGCTGGAGCAGTCCGCGGGGGAGCGAGCGACCGGGGAGGCCGACGACGGCGACGCGAGCGCTACGCCCGACGCGCCGCCGACCCCGTAGACTGATCCCCCTATGATCGCCTGGATACTCCTGGGCGTCGGCGTGGTGCTCATCGCGCTGACGGCGCTCTATGTCGCCGCCGAGTTCTCGCTCGTCACCGTGGACCGCGCCCTGGTGGACCAGGCGGCCGCCGACGGCGATGCCGC
>JBIQLB010000062.1:2287-3426 GCA_044464665.1 Nocardioides sp. | reverse complement strand
TCTCCGTTCGACCACCACATCTACGTGATCGCGTCCGACGGGGACATCGAGGAGGGCGTCACGGCCGAGGCGTCGTCGCTGGCCGGCCGCCAGGAGCTCGGCAACCTGATCGTCTTCTATGACGACAACAAGATCTCCATCGAGGACGACACCGACATCGCCCTCGACGAGGACGTCTGCGCCCGCTACGAGGCCTACGGCTGGCATGTGCAGCGGGTGGACGGGGGCAATAACGTCACGGGCATTCTGGACGCGGTGGCGAAGGCCAAGGCCGTGACCGACCGGCCGTCGTTCATCGCGCTGCGCACCGTCATCGCCTACCCCGCGCCGAACCTGATGAACACCGGCAAGTCGCACGGCTCCGCCCTCGGCGCCGACGAGGTCGCGCTGGTCAAGGAGGCGCTGGGCTTCGATCCGGCCAAGAGCTTCGAGGTGGATGACGCGGTCCTCGCCCACGCCCGCGCGGTCAAGGACCGCGGTGCCGCCGCCCACGCGGCCTGGCAGCGCGAGTTCGACGCCTGGGCCGCTCGCGAACCCCAGCGCAAGGCGCTCTTCGACCGGCTGAAGGCCCGTGCGCTGCCTGAGGGCTGGGACGCCGCGCTGCCGACGTTCGCCCCCGACGCGAAGGGCGTGGCGACGCGCTCCGCCTCCGGCAAGGTGCTGGCCGCGCTCGGGCCGGTACTGCCGGAGCTGTGGGGCGGCTCGGCCGACCTGGCCGGCTCCAACAACACGACGATGGAGGGCGCGGACTCGTTCGGCCCGATCAGCGCGACCACCAAGGAGTGGAATGCGCATCCGTACGGCCGGACCCTGCACTTCGGCGTCCGCGAGCATGCGATGGGCGCCATCCTGAGCGGTATCGCCCTGCACGGCCCGACGCGCCCCTACGGCGGCACGTTCCTCGTGTTCTCGGACTACATGCGCGGTGCGGTGCGGCTGGCGGCCGTCATGGGTGCCCCGGTGGTCTACGTGTGGACCCACGACTCGATCGGACTCGGCGAGGACGGCCCCACCCACCAGCCGGTGGAGCACCTGGCGGCCCTGCGCGCGATCCCGGGGCTCTCGGTGGTGCGTCCCGCCGACGCCAATGAGACGGCGTTCGCCTGGCGGTCGATCCTCGAGCGGCAGAACACGTGGAC
>JBIQLB010000062.1:0-2187 GCA_044464665.1 Nocardioides sp. | reverse complement strand
GCCTCCGCGGACTACGAGACGCTGTACCGGGAGTTCGGCATCACCGCCGAAGCGGTGGTCGCACGGGCGAAGGAATCGATCGAGGCCGCGTCGCGGTAACGGTCGGGGTGATGTCCCGCCCGGAACGACGGGTCCGCGGGCATCGAAAGGGGCGCCGTCACCGGCGGCGCCGATGCGAAGGAGCGGGTGCACGATGAGCGATGCATTGGACGAACTGACCGCTGCCGGGGTGTCCCTCTGGCTGGACGACCTGTCACGCGAGCGGCTGCGAACCGGCAACCTGGCGGACCTGATAGCCCACCGGCACATCTCCGGCGTCACCTCCAATCCGTCGATCTTCGACGCCGCCCTCGGCGACGGCGCGGAGTACGCCGACGCCATCGCGCGCCTCGCCGCGCAGGACCGCGACACCGCCACCGCGGCGCGCGCGCTGATGACCGACGACGTGCGCGACGCGTGCGACCTGTTCCTGCCCCTGTTCCAGGCCACGGGCGGCATCGACGGACGGGTCTCCCTCGAGGTCGAGCCGTCACTCGCCCACGACGCCGCGCGCACCGTGGAGCAGGCCCTGGAGCTGTCGCGACTGGTGGACCGGAAGAACCTCTACATCAAGATCCCGGCCACCGAGGAGGGCATCACCGCCATCGCCGACACCCTCGCCGAGGGCGTCAGTGTGAATGTGACGCTGATCTTCTCGCTGGCCCGGTACGAGCAGGTGATCGATGCGTTCTTCGAGGGTCTGGAGCGCGCCCGGGCCGCCGGACACGACCTGGCCCCGCTGACCTCGGTGGCGTCGTTCTTCGTCTCGCGGGTGGACACCGAGATCGACAAGCGGCTGGACGCCCTCGGCACGCCCGAGGCGGCCGCGCTTCGCGGCACCGCGGCGATCGCCAACGCCCGGCTGGCCTATCAGCTCTTCGAGCGGAAGTTCGCCTCCTCGCGCTGGCAGGCCCTGGCCGCCGCCGGCGCCCGCGCGCAGCGCCCGCTCTGGGCGTCGACCGGCGTCAAGGATCCCGCCTATGACGACACGCGCTACGTCGTGGAGCTGGTCGCGCCGCAGACCGTGAACACCGCGCCGGAGAAGACCATCGATGCGGTCGCCGACCACGGCGTGATCCGTGGCAACACGATCGAGGGCACGTACGAGGCGTCCCAGGAGGTGTTCGACCGGCTGGCCGCGCTCGGCGTCGACCTGCCGGACGTGTTCCAGGTGCTGGAGGACGAGGGCGTGGAGAAGTTCGACAAGGCGTGGACATCGCTGATGGCGACCGTCGAAGACGCTCTGAACCAGGCGAAGGCGGGGGCGTGACCATGGGGCTCGCGCAGGTCGAGGCCCCGGGCGGGATCGCGCTCACCCTCGGATACCGGGACGAGACGGCGCTCTCCGCCGCGGTGGACGAACTGGTCGCGGACCGTGTGGCCTCGCGGATGACGGCCCAGGATCCGACGCTCTGGGGCCTGGACGCGGAGCAGGAGGCGAGCATCCGGCTGTCCTGGGTGACCCTCGCCGAGACTTCGCGCCCGCTCGTGGCGCGTATCGAGGCGCTGCGGGCCGAGCTCGCGGCCGAGGGCGTCGATCACGTCGTGCTGGCCGGTATGGGAGGCTCGTCGCTGGCGCCGGAGGTCATCGCCGCGACCGCCGGGGTGGAGCTGGTGACCCTGGACACGACCGACGCCGAGCAGGTGCGCGCCGCGCTCGCCGAGAAGCTGGACCGCACGGTGCTGGTGGTCTCGTCCAAGTCCGGCACCACGGTGGAGACCGATTCGCATCGCCGCATCTACGAGCAGGCCTTCGCGGACGCCGGCATCGACGCGGCCACGCGGATCGTGGTGGTGACCGACCCCGGCTCACCGCTGGCCGCAGCCGCCGCCGAGGCGGGCTATCGGGCGGTTTTCGAGGCCGACCCGCACGTGGGCGGCCGCTACTCGGCGCTCACCGCGTTCGGGCTGGTTCCCGCCGGGCTGGCCGGTGCGGACATCGCGACCCTGCTGGACGAGGCGGCCGCGGCCGCGCCCGGGCTGGCGGCGGACTCCGCGGAGAACCCGGCGCTAAGGCTGGGCGCCCTGCTCGGGCTGGCGCACGAGGCCGGCAGCGAGAAGGTCGTCATCGCCGACCATCGTGGCGGCATCCCCGGCTTCGGCGACTGGGCCGAGCAGCTCATCGCCGAGTCCACCGGCAAGCTCGGC
>JBIQLB010000061.1:0-3577 GCA_044464665.1 Nocardioides sp. | reverse complement strand
CCGGCATGGTCGCTCGCTAGATAGACACGCATAGCGCCCAGTCTCTCAGGCCCGCGACAATGCCGCCGACCACCCCCGGCAACGAGCGGGCGGCCACCGAAAAACGGCCTGGCGGAGAGCTACGGGATCACCAGCACCGGGAACTTCTGCGACGACACGATGGTGTGCGACACCGAGCCGCTGGCGATGCGATGCAGGAACTGGGCCAAGCCGCTGTGCCTCTTGCCGACCACCACGCAGGCTGCGTCGCGTTCCTCGGCGATGCGCAGCAGCTCGGCGCCCGCGTCGCCGCTGGTCGAGATGAGCTCCCAGGAGACGCCGGTCAGCTCGCCGCTGGAGGCCAGGTCGGCGCTCAGCTCCGCCTCGAGGGCGACCTCGGCGGTCTCGTCCAGTTGCACTTCCTCCGGGATGGGCACATAGCCCTCCACCAGCGGCACCGCGCGCCGCCGCACATGCACGGCGACCAGGGGCCGGCCCAGGGACCGGGCCATGAAGACGGCGCCGCGCAACGGCCGTCCGCAGGATCCCACGTCATCGACGCCGACCACCACAGGGCCGCTGCGCAGATCGGGCGGCAGCGGCACGCCGGTCGGGCTCACCGCGCGTTCGGCGATCGGAGGGACGGTCTGCTCGTCTTTGGGTGTGGACATGGCGGGACCTCCTGACGCAAAGTGGCCTTTACCATGCCACAACTTTCCCGCGATTGCCCAGATTCCGCCACCGTTCACCGGCGGGGCGGGCGATGTCACACGCGATTCACACGCGCCTACGACGCGGCGGGCTCGTCACGGACCTGCGGCGACTCGGTGCGTTCGCGCTTCAGTTCGAAGAAGTACGGGTAGGAGGCGAGCGTCACCGACGCGTCCCACAGTCTGCCGGCCTCCTCACCGGTCGGGACGCGGGTGATGACGGGGCCGAAGAAGCCGACGCCGTTGACGTGGATGATCGGCGTGCCGACGCCCTTGCCGACGGGGTCGACGCCGGCGTGGTGGCTGGCTCGCAGCGCCTCGTCATACTCGGTGCTCGTCGCGGCATCCGCCAGTTGCGCGGGCAGCCCGACCTCGGCCAGGGATTCGGCGATCACGGCGGCGAAATCCTTGTCGCCCCGGCCGTGCACCCGGTTGCCCATCGCCGTGTAGAGCGGGCCGAGGATGTCGTCACCGGCGTGCTGGGCCGCGGCGACGGCCACCCGCGGCATCCACCAGATCTCCGTCTCCGGGTAGGCGCTCAGCTCCTCCTCGGGCACCTGGTCCTCGTTGAGCACCGCGAGGCTCATCACATGCCAGCGCAGGTCGATCGGGCGCACCTTGGCGACCTCGATCAGCCAGCGGGAGGTGGCCCAGCAGAAGGGGCAGAGCTGGTCGAACCAGAGATCCGCGACACTGCGTCCGCTGCTCTCCGGTGCCGTCACCCCGTCGACATCCGCTGCTGACATGCCTGCTCCGTTTCGTCTCGTGCCGATCTGACGGGCCCTGACCGCCTCGCGGCGGCCCGGCGTCGTCATCGGCGGCCTAATATCCTCCGGGCGACGGAGCGCCACGCAGGCGCCGTCCATCCCGCACGAAACAACACGCGGACCCGTAGGGTTATTCCCAACTGATCTGGGGCGGCCGCGAACCACGCGGTCCTCCGGCGCCGTGGCGACATGACCGCTCCGGCCTCGCTACCCGCGACCATCCGAAAGGACCCCTGAAGTGCCATCGACCCCGAACCTCACCCGCGATCAGGCCGCGCAGCGGGCCGCCCTGCTGCACGTCTCCCGCTATGTCGTCGACCTGGATCTGACGGACGGCGCCGGCGGGCCGGGTGAGAAGACCTTCGGCACCAGGGCCGAGATCCACTTCACCGCCGCCGAGGCCGGCGCGTCGTCATGGATCGATTTCGTGGGCGACGGTATCGAGACGGCCACGCTGAACGGCCGGGCGCTGGACGTGTCCGAGTGGACGCCGGTGGACGGTCTGCCGCTGCCGGATCTCGCGGCGGAGAACGTGCTCGTCATCAGCGCGCGCGGCACCTACATGAACACCGGCGAGGGCCTGCACCGCTTCGTCGACCCGGTGGACGGCGCCGTGTACCTGTACTCGCAGTTCGAGACGGCGGACGCGAAGCGCATGTACCCGTGCTTCGACCAGCCGGATCTGAAGGCAGCGTTCACCTTCCGCGTCACCGCCCCCGCGGACTGGCAGGTGGTCACCAACGGGCAGCCGGCGGGGGTGACGGACGGCGAGGCGGGCTCCCGCCTGCACGCCTTCGCCGAGACCGCACGCATGAGCACCTACATCACGGCGCTGGTGGCCGGTCCGTATCACGTGGTACGCGACCACCATGACGGCATCGACCTGGGCCTCTACTGCCGGGCGTCGCTCGCCGAGCACCTCGATGCGGACCGCTTGTTCACCGAGACCAAACAGGGCTTCGACTTCTTCCACTCCGCCTTCGGCGTGCGGTACGCGTTCGGCAAGTACGACCAGCTCTTCGTGCCCGAGTTCAACGCGGGCGCCATGGAGAACGCCGGCGCCGTCACCTTCCGCGAGGAGTACGTCTTCCGCTCCAAGGTGACCCGCTACCTGTACGAGCGGCGCTGCGAGACGATCCTGCACGAGATGGCGCACATGTGGTTCGGCGACCTGGTGACGATGCGCTGGTGGGACGATCTGTGGCTCAACGAGTCGTTCGCGACCTGGGCGTCCGTCGTGGCGCAGGTGTCGTCCACCGAGTACACCTCGTCGTGGACCACGTTCGCCAACGTGGAGAAGTCCTGGGCCTATGACCAGGACCAGCTGCCGTCCACACACCCGATCGCGGCGGACATGGTCGACCTGGAGGCCGTGGAGGTCAACTTCGACGGCATCACGTACGCCAAGGGCGCGTCGGTGCTGAAGCAGCTCGCCGCCTACGTCGGCTTCGAGCCGTTCCTGGCGGGCCTGCGCACCTACTTCGCCCAGAACGCCTTCGGCAACGCGACCCTGGCCGATCTGATGGCGGAGCTGTCCGCCGCGTCCGGCCGCGACATGACCGCGTGGGCGGCGCAGTGGCTGCAGACCACCGGCATCAACCGGCTGGAGCCGGCGTTCGAGGTGGATGACGCCGGCCGGTTCACCTCCTTCGCGATCCGGCAGCACGGCGCGGCGCCCGGCGCCGGGGAGCTCCGTCCGCACCGCCTGGCCGTCGGCATCTATGACGACGATCCCGCCGGGAAGCTCGTCCGGGTGCACCGCGTGGAACTGGACGTGGACGGGGAGCTGACCGAGGTGCCGGAGCTCACCGGCGTGGGCCGCGGGAAGCTGGTGCTGGTCAACGACGACGACCTCACCTACTGCAAGCTCACGCTGGACCCGGGTTCACTGGCCACGGCCGTCAAGCGCATCGGCGACATCGCCGACTCCCTGCCGCGGACGCTGGTGTGGTCGGCGGTGTGGGAGATGACGCGGGACGCGCAGATGCCGGCCCGCGACTTCGTGGCCCTCGCCCTGGCCGGTATCGAGGCGGAGAGCGAGATCGGCGTGGTGCAGCGGGTGCTGGCCCAGGTGCGGACCGCCGTCGCGTCCTATGCGGACCCGGAATGGGCGAAGGCGAC
>JBIQLB010000060.1:0-4118 GCA_044464665.1 Nocardioides sp. | reverse complement strand
GGGGCAGTCGCGCCGGTCGGCCAGGGCGAACGCCTCGGCGAGGGCGGCCTGGCCGGCCTCCGACGGGTCGACGCCCACCACGATGGGGGCGTCCGAGCCGGGCGCGTCGAGATCGTCCTCACCGCGCACCACGACCACGCTGGACAGGGCGTTGGCGACGAGACCGGTGGACACCGACCCGAGCAGCATGCCCTTGAATCCGCCCAGGCCGCGCGACCCGAGCACCGTCACCTCATAGTGCTTCGACAGCTCCACGAGGGTGGCGACCGGCGCCCCGAGGTGCGACTGCACGGTGATGTCCAGTTCGGGCGCGAGCTCGTGGGCCGCGGTCTCGGCGGCGCTGAGCACGTCCTCGGAGTCCTTGGCGAGGCCCTCCATCAGGAAGCCGATGGCGTCCATGGCGCCCAGGCCGGAGCTCGGCCAGTAATAGCAGTGGGCGATGGTCAGGCCCGTGCCGCGCGACTGCGCCTCCCGCGCCGCCCAGCGCAGGGCCTTCAAGGAGGTCTCGGAGCCGTCCACGGCCACCAGCACGCCCCTGCGGGTCGGATTCTCGCTCATCGTCCACTCCCAGCTATCGAAGAACCGCATCGACGGCGCCGCGCGCCCGTACCACCATCGTCACGTACACCGGCCGGTTGCGCCAAGGGTCTTAAGGCCCGGCGGAAAGGGTCTTGCGGCCGTGGGATGGGCCGCCGCCCCGGGGCATCGTCATAGCTGTCGGCAGTACCTGACGCCGGCACCCGAGCTTCCCACGAGGAGAAGGAGCAAGACGATGACCACGCAGATGTCCGGCCCGATCGGCAGAGCGGCCCGGACCACGACAGCCGGTGCTCACGCGAGCGAGTTCGAGTCGGACATCCTCGCCGGCACCACCATCCCCGACACCATCGGCGGCATCAAGGCCTTCGGCGAGACCGCCGAGACGCCGAAGGCCCCCACCGGCCCCGGCCGCTGGCTCGCGGTGCTGCGCATCGCGGTGGGCGGCATCTTCCTCTGGCCGTTCCTGGACAAGATGTTCGGCCTGGGCTACTCCACCACGGCCGAGCGGGCGGTGCTGGAGGGCAACTCGCCGACCAACGGCTTCCTCTCCCGTCTGGACGTCGGCCCGGGCAAGGGCTTCTTCCACGCGATCGCGGGCACCTGGTGGGCGGACTGGCTGTTCATGCTGGGCCTGGGCGCCGTGGGCGTGGCCGTCATCCTCGGCATCGGCCTGCGGATCTCCGCGGTGGCCGGCGCCGCGCTCATGATGATGATGTGGTTCGCCGAGTGGCCGCTGGCCCGGTTCACCGACAGCGGCGACCCGACCGGCTCCACCAACCCGCTGCTCGACTACCACGTGATCTACGCGCTGGCGCTCATCGCGGTCGCCGTGACGGCCGCGGGCACCGTGTGGGGCCTCGGCAGGAAGTGGGCGGCGCTGCCCCTGGTGCAGCGGAACCCCTGGCTGAAGTAGCGGCCCGGCATCCATGACGGCCCGGCGGTGGCGCACCCCCGCCGCCGGGCGCCTCTCCCTCAAGGGTGTCTTCCGATAGACCGCCGCCTCCCGTCACCCGGGCGGCGGCGGTCTTCGCGACACCGGGACAGCGCGCGGTCAGCCCTCGCCGCCGCGCTGGGCGACCAGTCCGCTGGTGGCCCGGAGCGCGGCGAGGCGATCCGCCAGGTCGCCGAACTGCGTGACCAGCGCCTCCGCGGCGGCCGGCTTCGCGAACAGGTAGCCCTGGCCGATCCGCACCGACGTGTTGTCGCGCAGATAGTTGAGCTCGGCGGCGGTCTCGATGCCCTCGGCGACGACCGTGGTCGACAGGTCCGCGCCGATGGTGTCCATGGCGCGCAACATGACCCGGCTGCGCGGCCGCTGGTCGATCTCGGTGATGAAGGAGCGGTCGATCTTGATCTCGTCGGCGCTGATGGTGAGCAGCCGGGAGAGTGACGCATAGCCGGTGCCGAAGTCGTCGATGGACAACCCCACCCCGGCCGAGGCGACCAGCGGGGATATCTCCCGGCGGAACACCTCCTCGGCGAGCAGGGCGTCCTCCGTCACCTCCAGGGTGAAGCGCTGCGCATACCCGGACTCGCGCAGCCGGCCCAGCAGCACGCCGAGCTTCACCGGGTCGGTGGCCTGCCGGGTGGACACGTTGACGCTGAACAGGGTGTCGGTGCCGAACACCGCGTCCAGGGCCGGGAGGGAGCGCAGGGCGTCGCTCAGCACCAGGTCGGTGATCTCGTCCAGCAGGCCGACCTGGATGGCCAGGTTGACGAACGGCGCGGACGAGCCCATCCGTCCTTCCTCGTCCACCTGGCGGGCCAGGATCTCGAAGCCCACCACCCGCATCGTCGCCAGGTCCACCTTGGGCTGCACGGCCGCCCGGAATCGGCCCTCGGCGACGGCGCGGCGCAGCTCCTGCTCCATGCGCTGGCGCGCGGCGGCCGCCACCGCGATCTTCTCCTCGAACACGACGGTGGTGCCGCGCGACTCCGATTTCGCCGCGAACATGGCCAGGTCGGCGTGCCGGCGCAGGTCGTCATAGGTGGTGCCGTGGTCGGGGTAGAGCGAGATGCCGACGGAGGCGGAGACGCGGATCGGCCGGCCGCCGATCTCGAAGGGCTCGCGCAGGTCGCGGACGGCGGCGATGAGGCGCGTCTCCAGTTCGGCGAAGCCGGTGATGCTGTTGACCAGGGCGATGAACTCGTCCCCCGAGACGCGCGCCAGCACGTCGCCGCCCGCGCCGTGACGGCGCAACCGGGTGGCCACCTCGATGAGCAGCTCGTCGCCCACCGCGTGACCGTAGTAGTCGTTGACCTGCTTGAACCCGTCCAGGTCGATGAAGACCAGCGCCATCCTCCGGTCCGGTTTCGCACCGCGGATCGCGCGCCGTACCTCGTCGGCGAAGAAGGTGCGGTTGAGCAGACCGGTCAGTGCGTCATGGTTGGCGCGGTAGGTGAGGCTGTCGCGGGCGGTGCGCAGGTCCTCGGTGAGCCGGCGCAGGCTGCGACGCTCCAGTTCGATCCGGTTGGCCTGGCGGGTGGCCAGCGCCTGGGAGGCGAGCAGCGACAGTTTGCGGGCCACGGCGACGTCGCGCCGGTCGTAGCCGTCGGCGTCCCGCGGGCGGAGCAGCATCATGACGCCGCGCTGGTCGCGGAAGCGGAGCGGCAGGTACAGGGCGGGCTGGTCCGGGCTCAGCCCGCGCCGCGTGACCTCCAGCGGCCAGGCGACATCGCCGCCGTGTGCCACCGTGGCGATGACGCGTCCGCGCAGCGCCCGGTCCAGCAGATCGTCCCGGGTCCACCGGCTCTCGGCGACCGTGGGGGCCGTGGCCACCACGCAGCGCAGCTGCTGCGTCGCCTCGCCGTCATCCACCAGCACCAGCGCGTGCGAGAACTTGAACAGCGGCTTCAGCGCGGAGAACACGGCGGCGAACGGCTCCGTCTCCGCGGACGTGTCCAGCAGCGTCTCCAGGGCGCTGATCAGCAGCTTCAGGTCAGAGATCTCGCGCCGGACGCCGCTCAGCTGTTCATGCTGCGCCATGACGAGCTCGCGCAGCTCCTCGGCGGTCGCGGCGCGACTGTTCACCAGCGCACCGGGCGTCAGGCCCAGGGCTTCGATGGCGGTGAACATGTCATTCATGGGTCACCGGCCGAACACCACGGCGGAGATCATCAGGTTGCTGTGCATGTTCCCGCCCATGGCATGGCCCTGCTCGCCGGCGGTGAAGCAGCCGAGGAAGGGCAGTGACGGGAAGCCGAGACGGGCGGCGTCCGGCACCCGCGCGATGTCGTCGCCCAGGGCGAGCCGGCAGCCCACGCAGTAGGCCATGAGCGCGCCGGCGGCGTCGGCACCCTCCTCGGCGAGGTCCGCGACCGCGGTCGCGGCGACGCGCCCGGCCCGGCTGATCAGGCTGTCCTTGCTGCCGCGCATGGCGTACACGCGGGTGCCGGCGTCCACCGCGGCGAATGTCCTCAGGCCGAGTTCCGGACTGACATGGTTGGCGTGCACCAGCCGGAAGTAGGTGAGCGAGCCCGCCGCGCTGTCGGCCACGCCGAGCGGCCAGAAGGCGCTCGCGGCGGTGATCTCGCCGCCGTGGCGCATCACGTCATCGGGCAAGGTGCCGGCCGCCCAG
>JBIQLB010000059.1:0-4276 GCA_044464665.1 Nocardioides sp. | reverse complement strand
ACGCGGTCGGTGATCTGCAGGACGGTACCGGGCAGCAGGGCCAGGCCGGTGCCCACCAGCACCAGGGTGAGGCCGATCTTGATCGGGAAGCTCATGGTGAACGCGTTGAGCTGCGGGGCGATCCGGTTCAGCACGCCCAGGCCGACGTCCGCGATGAACAGCACGATGATCAGCGGCCCGGCGATCTGCAGCGCGCCGATGAACATCTCGGTGACGCCGTGGGTGATGGTCCGGCCCAGCGCCTCCAGCGAGATGCCGGCGTTGAGCGGCACGGCGGAGAAGGTCCGCACGAACCCGCTGATGATGGTCAGGTGCGCGTCGGTGGCGAAGATCAGCGCGGTGCACAGCACGGCGTAGAACTTGCCGAGCACCGTCGTCATGGTCGTGGTGAGCGGGTCGTACGAGGAGGCCAGGGCGAACCCGCCGAACAGGTCGAACAGGCCACCGGCCATCTCGATGGCGGTGAACAGCAGCCGGGTGAGGAAGCCCAGCCCGGCGCCGATGATGATCTGCCAGAGCAGCGAGCCCAGAATGGGCAGGGTGTCGATCTCCGGCACCGACGGCTTGGTGACGGAGACCATGGCCAGTCCGATCGCGACCGACAGCGCCACCTTGACGGTGCGCGGCACCCCGGCGGTCGCCATGGGCGGCGCCACCAGGGCCCAGGCCAGGACGCGCGCGCTGACCAGCAGCAGCGCGACCAGACCGGCGAGGTCGAAATCGAAGGCCATCGTCAGTGGGACATCTAGCCGAGCAGCGCGGGGATCTTCTGGAACAGCTCCTCGGTGAACGAGATCACCGAGTTGAGCATCCAGGAGCCGGAGGCGATCAGCGCCAGCGCCACGCCGATCACCTTCGGGACGAAGGCGAGGGTGAACTCCTGGATCTGGGTGGCGGCCTGGAACGTGGACACGGCGAAGCCCACCACGAGCGCGGTGAGCAGCGCGGGCGCGGCCAGCTTGGCAGCGAGCTGCATCGTGGAGAACGCGATGGAGATGATCTGGGTATCGGTCATGGCGGGAACGCCCCTCTTATCCGGTGGAGTAACTCTGCACGAGGGTGGTGATGATCAGTCCCCACCCGTCTACCAGCACGAACAGCAGCAGTTTGAACGGCAGCGCGACGGACACCGGCGGGAGCATCATCATGCCCAGGCTCATCAACGACGAGGCGACGACCAGGTCGATGATGACGAACGGGATGAAGATGACGAACCCGATGATGAGGGCCGCGCGCAGTTCGGACAGCACGAAAGCCGGGATGATGGTGGTCAGCTCCAGGCCGGAGTTGTCCACCGGGTTGGGCAGCTTCCCGGCGCGCAGCATCAGCGCGATCTCCTCCGGCCGGGTGTGGGCCAGCATGAACTCGCGCAGCGGCTTGATCCCGTCCGTCCAGGCGGTCGAGCGGTCCTTGGTGCCGTCGAGGTAGGGGGCGATGCCGTTGTCGTAGACCCGGGAGATCACCGGACCCATGACGAACATCGACAGGAACAGTGCCAGCCCGGCGAGCACCTGGTTCGGCGGCACCGTGGACAGGCCCAGCGCGTTCCGGGACAGCGACAGCACCACGAAAATCTTGGTGAAGCTGGTGAGCAGGAGCAGCAGCGACGGCGCCACCGCGAGCAGGGTGATCAGCAGCAGCACGGTGAGCGACTGGCTGGGCTCGGTGCCGATGTTCAGCGTCACGCCCGCCGAGCCGGGCTCCGGCACGGTGGGCGTGACGGGCGCCACCGGGGTGGTAGGCACGGGGGGCAGCGCCGGCCCGGTCGGCGTGGGCGCGGGCGGGGTGGTGACGGCGTTGGCCGGCAGGGCCAGCGGGCCGAGCATCAGGGTGGTGACGAGTGCGCCGATCACGGTGACGGCGCGGGCGACGCCCGCGGGGAGGAAGCTTGCGGCCGAGGCCGCGATCCGGTGTCCTGTCGAAACCTCGGGGCGTCCATGCCCGTCGCCGGCAGGGCGCCGGATCATCCCTTGCGCGCCGTCATCTCTCGCAGCGCGTCGATGGTCTGTTTCCAGGTGGCGGGTGACAGGGCGGAACCGGCGAGCTTGCCGGGCCTGGGCGCCAGCCCGGCCGGCAGCGGCGCATCCATGACGGTGTCCATACCCGATGCCGCGGCCAGCGGCGCCGCCTGTTCGGCCGCTCGGCGCCGGGCCAGCTCATCCGCCACGGGATTCGGCACCGGCGCACTAGCCGTGGCTTTCACCGCGGAGAGCCGCCGGGACGGCTCCTGCGCGGCGAGGTGGGCGCGCGCGGCGTCCAGCTCGACCTCGCCGAGCACGCGCACGTTGCTGTCGGTGACGCCGATGATGAGGGCCTGGTCGGCGACGCGGACCACCGCGACGGAGCTGCCCTTGGTCAGGTTCTGCCGGCCGAGCACGTCGATGAGCTTCTCGGTGCGCAGCTTCTGCCGTGCGCCGCCGCCGCGAACCTTACGGGCGATGACCCAGATCGCGCCGAGCACGACGCCCAGCGCGATGATGAGCCGCCCGATCAGTTCCACGGTGTCCATGGACGGTCACCGGCCGGCTTCGTCGGCGACGACCTTGAGGATGCGCAGACCGTAGTTCTCGTCCACCACCACGACCTCGCCGTGGGCGATGAGCCGGCCGTTGACGTAGAGGTCGGCGGGAGCGCCGGCCGCGCGGTCCAGCTCGATCACGGTGCCGGAGCGCAGGGCGAGCAGGTCGTTGATCGTCATGGCGGTACGGCCCAGCTCCACGGTGGCCTGCATGTTGACCCCGCGCAGCAGGTCGAGGCGCTCCGCGGCCGGGCCGGCGGCGGCCGCGGAGGCCGCGCCGCGGGCCTGGGACGGAATCGCCTCGGCGGGCGGTGCGGCGGGTTCCGCGGCGGCGTTCATCGCGACGATGACGCGCACCTCATCCTCGTCGGAGAGCGTGACGGCGCCGGCGTCGCGCTGGCTGAGGATCCGATCGATCGCGGCGTCGGGGGTGAGCACCTGGGCGGCGCCGGCGACGACCTCGCCGAGGGCCAGCAGGGCGGCGGTCGTGGCCGGGCCCAGCGCGGCGATCAGGTCCACCGGCGCGGCAGGCGAGTCCATGAGCTGCTGGGCGATCTCGGCGTCCACCAGCACGGTCAGCTCGCCCGAGACGCGGCCGGAGAACTCGACGAGCACGGCCTGGTCGGCGAAGGACACGTCGGGACGCGTGGATCCGGCCTCGCCGACGATGAGCGCGTCGCCGAGGCCCCACGCCTGCGCCACCGCGGTGGCGGCGGCGGGAAGTTGCGTGGTCACGGAGGTGGTGTGCGCGGTGGTCACGGCGGGCTCCTTGTGTCTGGCGGCGGTGCTGTGAGGCGAGGGGAGGGGTTACAGCGTGTCGGTGATCAGTGCGGCGAGCCGGTTGCCGGCGCGCCCGGCCATCGCCTGGGCATAGGTGGTGTCGCCGACCCGGACGGCCAGCGGGGCGCCCACCCGGTGCACGAGCGGGATGACGTCGCCGACGGCCAGGTGTAGGGCCCGGTCGGTGGTCATGGTGGTGGGGTTGAACTCGACGGTGACGTCGACGGTGGTGCCGGTGAGCCGGGCGGCCAGCAGGCGGGCCTCCTCGGTGGCGGCGCCCCGCGTCGCCGCGGCCTTGTCCGCGCTGGCGCGCTGCACGTTGAGCTTGGGCAGGATGGGCGCCAGCGGGATGCACAGGGACAGCTCGCAGCTCTCCTTGCCGATGGCGAGGTCGAAGAGCGCGACGAGGGTCGCGTCATTCCCGGCGACCACCTGCAGGAACTGGGCGTTGTATTCGATGGCCCCGACGGACGGCTCCAGGATGGCGACGGGCTCCATGGCGTAGGCGAGGACGCCGACGATCTGGTCGAGCAGGCCGCGCAGCAGCGTGGTCTCGATGTCGGTGAGGGTGCGTTCCGGCTGTTTGCCGCCGGGTCCGCCGAGCATGTGGTCCACCGCGGTGAGCGCGACCGGCAGCGAGAACTCCAGTAGCGCCGTGGTCTGAAGCTGGGGCAGCGCGATCGGCACGATCAGCGTCGGCATCGTGCGGCTGGTGACGTACTCGTCATAGGACTGCTGGGAGATGTCCTTGGGCGTGACGTGGCAGACCTGCCGCAACCCGCTGGTCAGCAGCGTGGTGAGCCGCCGGGAGAACGTCTCGAAGGTCACCTGCAGCAGCCGCACGCCCTCGCGGGAGAGCTTCGTGGGACGGCGGAAGTCGTAGGGCGCGACGCCCGTGCGCCCAGCGGTGAGTGTGCGGGCGCCGGTGGGTGCTTCGGTGACGTCGTCCAACGGCATGCTCGTGGTATCGGCGCGCGC
>JBIQLB010000058.1:1223-4368 GCA_044464665.1 Nocardioides sp. | reverse complement strand
GGTGATCCTGCCGAGGTCGGCGGTGAGGCACCGGTTGACGAACTCGGCGGCGCCCGGACCGGCGACCGTGGCCTTGCCCAGGTGCGAGACGTCGAAGACCCCGACCGACTCGCGCACCGCCGTGTGCTCGGCGACCACGCCGCCGTCGGTGTAGGAGATCGGCATCTCCCAGCCTCCGAACGGGCCCATAGTCGCGCC
Source organism: Nocardioides sp. (assembly GCA_044464665.1). Taxonomy (GTDB): domain Bacteria; phylum Actinomycetota; class Actinomycetes; order Propionibacteriales; family Nocardioidaceae; genus Marmoricola. Next base: position 4,170 of record JBIQLB010000058.1, on the reverse strand, counting down.
CAGGGCGACGTGCCGCTCGTGGAGCGGAGAGTGCAGCAGGGTGCCGGCAGCGGGCGACGCCGGACCGCCGGAGGAATCGCCCGGGGCGGTCGAGGGCGCTGGAGGTGTCGTCATGGCACTACCGTATCCGGCAGGGACGCGCCGTCACAGCACGGGAGACGGCGCTGCCCGCACCGTCTCTACCTCGAAAGCTGCGATTATGACGACGATCACACTGTCCTCTGCCGCTGTCGGCCGCGCCAAGGCCGACGTGCTCGCCATCGGTCTGTACCAGACGGATGAGGACGGCGGTGACGCTGTCGCCACGACCGACGAGTTCGCGGAGCTGGCAGCGGCCGCCCAGATCGCCGGGGCCGGCGGCAAACTGGAGGAGATCACCTCGTTCCCCGCCCCGGACGGCATCGCCGCGCGCCGCGTGATCGCCGTCGGTCTCGGCCGCGAGACCGACCTCACCTCCGACCGGATCCGCCGCGCCGCCGGCGCCGTCTCCCGCGCGGCTGCGGGAGCAAACCGCCTCGCCTCCACGCTCACCGCCCTGGACCTGCGCGCCACGGCCGAGGGCCACCTGCTGGGCGCCTACCAGTTCACCGGCTACAAGACGCCCGCCAAGAAGGCCGTCGCCGCGGTGACCCTGCACGTCGCCAAGGCCGACCGGGCGGCGAAGGAGACGCTGCGCGAGGCGGTCGTCGCCTGTGAGGCCGTGTGCCTCACCCGCGACCTGGTCAACACCGCGCCCAATGACCTGCCGCCCGCCGTCTTCGCCGATCGCGTTGCCGAGGCCGCCCGGACCGCCGGCCTGACCGTGCAGGTGCTCACCGAGAAGGCCCTCGAGCGCGGCGGCTACGGCGGCATCCTCGGAGTCGGCTCCGGCTCGGCCCGGCCGCCGCGGCTGGTGCGCCTCTCCTACCGCCCCGCCCAGGCACGCGCCCACGTGGCGCTGGTCGGCAAGGGCGTCACCTTCGACTCCGGCGGCATCTCGCTCAAGCCGCCGGCCGGCATGGAGCACATGACGAGCGATATGGCCGGCGCCGCGGCCGTGGTGGCGACCGCCATCGGCGCGGCCGCTCTCAAGCTGCCGATCGCGGTGACCGCGACCGTGCCCATGGTGGAGAACCTGCCCTCCGGCTCGTCATACCGCCCCGGCGACGTGCTCACCCATCGCGGCGGCAAGACGGTGCACGTGCTGAACACCGACGCGGAGGGGCGGCTGATCCTGGCCGACGCCATCGTGCGCGCCTGCGAGGACGAGCCGGACTACCTGTTCACCACCGCGACGCTCACCGGCGCGCAGGTGGTCGCGCTCGGCAACAGGACCATGGGCGTGATGGGCACCGACGCGCTGCGCGACCGGGTCGCGGAACTGGGCCGCGAGGTCGGCGAGAACGCCTGGGCGATGCCGCTGCCGGAGGAACTGGGTGAGGCGCTGCACTCCACCCTGGCCGACATCGCCAACGTCGCGGCGGACCGCGCCGGCGGGATGCTGGTGGCCGGGCACTACCTCAAGGCGTTCGTCACCGAGGGGCTGCCCTGGGCGCATCTGGACGTGGCCGGCCCGGCATATCTGACCTCGGGCGCGTTCGGCTACACGCTGCCGGGCGGCACCGGCGTGCCCGTGCGCACCCTGCTGGCCGCGCTCGCGGATATCGCCGCCGGTTAGTCCGCTCGTCTCCTATTCCTCGGAGGCGGCGCGCTTGCGCAGGATCGACTGTTTGCGCGTGTAGTCGCGCATGCGCTGCGGATAGCCGACCACAGCCGCCTCGTAGATGGGCAGCGTGTGCTCGCGGGCGAAGGCGGCCGCCGCGGCGGGATTCGCGATCGGCCGTCGGGTGAACTCGCCGTCGTGGGCGACCAGCAGCATCGTGGTGCCGGTGACGGCGGTGCGCGGCTCCACGAACACCTCGACACCCCGGCGCACGGACAGCCATTCCTCCAGGGAGCGTTCGGCCTCGGCGCGCTGCTCCCGGGCGCTCGGCGCGCCCGCACCGCCGGTGCGCCGCCGCCGGAATAGTCGCATGGCCGTCCCTTTCGTCGCTGCTGACTGCGCGTGACGCTCCCAACACAGGCGGGGCAAGCATCAAGGCCCCGTCAATGACAAGATAGTGGTGATGCGGGCACACCCGCGCCGCGTCGATGGCGTCGTCTCGTGACACGGCACGCGCCAGATCCTTTCGATTCCGAGGAGCATGATGACCGACACCGCCGTCGACCTGGTTGTTCTCGGCGGAGGCTCCGCCGGCTACGCCTGCGCCATGCGGGCGGCCGAGTTGGGCTCGTCCGTCGTCCTGATCGAACGCGACAAGCTGGGGGGTACCTGCCTGCACCGCGGCTGCGTGCCGACGAAGACCCTGCTGCACGCCGCCGAAGTCGCGGACGAGGTGAAGGAGGCGGCCGCGGTCGGCCTCAAGGCGTCCTTCGAGGGTGTCGATGTCCCCGCTCTGCACGAGTACAAGAACTCGATCGTCGCCAAGCACTTCAAAGGTCTGACGGGCCTGGTCGCCTCCCGAGGCGTCACCGTCGTGGCGGGCGACGGCGTGTTCGTCGGCCCGCGCAGCGTCAAGGTCGGTGACGACGTCTACACCGGAGCCAACGTCGTGCTGGCCACCGGCTCCTACTCGCGCAGCCTGCCCGGCCTGGCCATCGAGGGCCGCGTCATCACCTCCGAGCAGGCCCTGGAGCTGGAATGGGTGCCGCGCACGGCGCTGGTACTCGGCGGCGGCGTGATCGGCGTGGAGTTCGCCTCGGTATGGACGTCGCTGGGCGCCGAGGTGACCATCGTCGAGGCGCTGCCGTCCCTGGTGCCGAACGAGGACCCGTGGGTGGCCAAGCAGCTGGAGCGCGCGTTCAAGAAGCGCAAGATCGGCTTCAAGACGGGCGTCCGGTTCTCCGGCGTCACCCAGGACGAGAACGGCGTCACCGTCACCCTGGAGTCGGGCGAGACCCTGTCCGC
>JBIQLB010000058.1:0-1123 GCA_044464665.1 Nocardioides sp. | reverse complement strand
CCGGATCACAAGGTCCCGCGCATCACCTACTGCGACCCGCAGATCGCCTCCATCGGTCTCACCGAGGAGCAGGCGAAGGAGCAGTACGGCGAGGTGGAGACCCTGGTCTACAACACGGCCGGCAACGCCAAGACCGACATTCTGCGCACCGCCGGCGGCATCAAGGTGGTCCGCGCCAAGGACGGCCCCGTCCTCGGCTTCCACATGGTCGGCGGCCGCATCGGCGAGCTGCTGGGCGAGGCTCAGCTCATCGTCAACTGGGAGGCCTACCCGGAGGATGTGGCGCCATACCTCCACGGCCACCCGACCCAGTACGAGGCCATCGGAGAGACCATGCTCGCCCTGGCCGGGAAGCCGTTGCACGTGCACAGCTGAGCCACCTCCGCGACAGCCCTATCGACATCGAGTTCTAGGAGCCCACCCCATGTCCCACTCCGTGCAGATGCCGGCCCTCGGCGAGTCCGTCACCGAGGGCACGGTCACCCGGTGGCTGAAGAACGTGGGCGACACGGTGGCGGAGGACGAGCCTCTGCTGGAGGTGTCCACCGACAAGGTGGACACGGAGGTGCCCGCGCCGTACGCGGGCGTGCTGGAGCAGATCCTCGTCCAGGAGGACGAGACGGTCGGGATCGGCGCGGTGCTCGCGGTGATCGGTGACGGCTCGGGCGCGGCGGCTGCTGCCCCGGCGGCGGAAGCGGCACCCATGACGCAGTCCGCGGCCGAGGCACCCGCTCCCGAGGCGGCACCGCCCGCGGAGGCCCCGGCGGCCGCGGCGATGGACCCGGTGTCGGAGGTGCCCGCGGTCTCGGCCCCCGAGAGTCCCGAGGCTGCTGCTGTTCCCACGGCTCCTGCTGAACCGGCTGCTTCGACATCGGCACCGGCCGGCACGACGGTGACCATGCCCGCGATGGGCGAGTCCGTCACCGAGGGCACCGTCACCCGCTGGCTGAAGAATGTCGGCGACCCGGTCGCCGAGGACGAGGCGCTGGTCGAGATCTCCACCGACAAGGTCGATGCCGAGGTGCCGTCCCCCGTAGCCGGCACACTGCTACAGATCCTGGTCGAGGAGGATGCCGCGGTGGAGGTCGGCTCCCCGATCGCCGTGATCGGTGCGGCGGGCGCG
>JBIQLB010000057.1:1258-4393 GCA_044464665.1 Nocardioides sp. | reverse complement strand
CCGATGAAGGAGCGGAACAGCGGATGCGGCCGGGTGGGCCGGGACTTCAGCTCCGGATGGGCCTGCGTGGCCACCGCGAACGGGTGCAGCGACCGGTCCAGTTCCACGAACTCCACCAGCGACCCGTCCGGCGACGTTCCGGAGATGCGCAGCCCGGCCGCCTCCAGGCGATCCCGGTAGGCGTTGTTCACCTCGTAACGGTGCCGGTGCCGCTCGGACACGCTGCCCGAGCCGTAGATCTCTTTGACCAGGGAGCCTTCCGCCAGCGTCGCCGGGTAGGCGCCCAGGCGCATCGTGCCGCCCATGTCACGTTCGCCCGCCACCACGTCGGCCTGCTCGGCCATCGTGGCGATGACGGGTTCGGCGCAGTCGGGCTGGAACTCGGTCGAGTTGGCACCGGCCAACCCCACCAGGGAGCGGGACGCCTCGATGACCAGGCACTGCATGCCCAGGCAGATGCCGAGCAGCGGGATCTGCCTGCTGCGGGCATAGGTGATGGCGCCGATCTTGCCCTCGATCCCGCGCACGCCGAATCCGCCCGGGACCAGCACGCCCTGCACGTCGCCCAGGGCCGCCGCCGCGCCCGCGGGAGTGGCACAGGTATCGGAGGCGACCCACACGATCTCCACCCTGGCATTGTTGGCGAAACCGCCGGCGCGCAGCGCCTCCGAGACGGACAGGTACGCGTCCGGCAGGTCCACGTACTTGCCGACCAGCGCGATCCTGACCGTCTCCTCGGGCGCGTGCACCCGGTCCAGCAGCGCCTCCCACTGGGTCCAGTCCACGTCGTGGAAGCGCACGCCGAGCCGCCGCACCACGTAGGCGTCCAGGCCCTCGCCGTGCAGCACCTTCGGGATGTCGTAGATCGAGGGGGCGTCCGGGCAGGCCACCACGGCCTCGGTGTCCACGTCGCACATCAGCGAGATCTTCTTCTTAAGCCCCTCGGGGATCTCCCGGTCGGAGCGGCACACCAGCGCGTCCGGCTGGATGCCGATATTGCGCAGCGCGGCCACCGAATGCTGGGTCGGCTTGGTCTTCAGCTCCCCGGACGGTGCCAGGTACGGGATCAGCGACACGTGCAGGAAGAAGACGTTGTCCCGGCCCAGGTCGTGACGCACCTGCCGCGCCGCCTCCAGGAAGGGCAGCGACTCGATATCGCCGACGGTGCCGCCGATCTCGGTGATGACGACATCCGGGCGCTGGCCGCGGTCGTCCGGCTGCTCCATCGCGTAGATGCGGTCTTTGATCTCGTTGGTGATATGCGGGATCACCTGCACGGTGTGGCCCAGGTATTCGCCGCGTCGCTCCCGGGCGATCACCGAGGAGTACACCTGCCCGGTGGTGACGTTGGCGTCGCGGGTCAGGTTGCGGTCGAGGAATCGCTCGTAGTGGCCGATGTCGAGGTCGGTCTCGGCGCCGTCCTCGGTGACGAAGACCTCGCCGTGCTCGAACGGGTTCATGGTGCCGGGATCCACGTTGAGGTACGGATCGAGCTTCTGCATGGTGACCCTGAGGCCCCGTGACGTGAGCAGCCGGCCCAGCGAGGATGCGGTGAGCCCCTTGCCGAGTGACGAGGCCACACCGCCGGTCACGAAGATGTGCTTGGTGGGCTGGGTACTGGGGCTCGATCCGGCCAAGGCGTCTCCCGCGGCTCTGCGCAGCGGCCGATCGGCCACCGCTCCACGGGACTTCACTCTAACATCCTGCGGGCGGTCGCCTCCGGCTCGCCGCACCGGACGTCGCGGCTTGACCGCCGGATAGGGGACGGCCGTCGAACGTCGCCGTCCTGCTCTTGAACCTCGCCTCCAGCGGCCGGCTATCCGACGGCGAGGGTCGGCACGGGCGCCGTGGCGTTCTCGCCCAGACCGTATCGCCCGACTCCGCCGCCGTTCTGCTCGACCAGCGCCAGCACGGTGGCGATGCGGCCGGCGTCGGTCTCCACGTCATCCACGGTGGACACCAGCGCGCTCGCGGCGGTATCCGAGCGGGTCAGGCCCACCGAGCCGGAGGTGCCCTCGGAGCCGGAGCGCCCGGCGAGCACCACGCCCGAGGCGGAGAGCTTCAGCGCGCTCGCGGCGTCCACCAGGGTCTGCGCGCGGTCCGCGGCCGAGTCGCCGCTGCGGGCCGGCCCGTCCACGATCACCACGGCCCGCCCGGGAGCGACGGCGCCGGACGCGGAGATGAAACCGGCCGTCGACAGCGCCGACAGCGCCGCGGTGGCCTCCTCGGGCGTGGCCGAGGTCTTGCCGTCCGCGTCGGTGAGCAGCAGCGTGGCCAAAAAGCCGCCGGCTAACGTGCCCACCTGCGACGACTCCGGCAGCTGGGACCCGACGGGCTGGTTGGCGATGGCCAGATCCTGGAGCTGGCCGGCGCGGGCCGGGTCGGAGAAGTCGGCCGTCACCTGCAACTGGGCCGTCACCACCGCGCCTGCGCGCGAGAGCAGCGACAGCACCGCGTCCCGGTCGGCCGGGTCGGCCGTGTCCGTGGTGATGACCACGACCTGGGCGTTCTGCAGCGTCCCGCGTACGGTGAGCGGGCCGATCGCCGAGGCGAACTGCGAGTCCGCGGTGATCCGCTGCTCCAGCGCCTTCGCCTGGCTGGCGAGATCGTCGCGCTGGTCGGACAGCTGGGCATTGTCGCCCTTGAGGCCGGCCAGCAGCGGCGAGTTGATCTTGGTGGCGCCGAGCACGATGCCGAGGGCCAGCGCCAGGAAGACGGCAGCCAGCGACACGATGTGGTACCGCATGGAAATCATCTAGAAGAGCCCCTTCACCCACGCGACGGCGTCATTCCACCAGCCCGCGATCAGGTCCGCATACGTGCCGGACACGTCGGAGACGATCAGTGCCGTCACGATCGCCGCAGCGGCCGCGATCACCAGCAGCATCACCACCCACCAGGAGATGCGCGCCTTGTAGAGCCGCTGCACGGCGGAGGCCTCGACCAGCTTGTTCGACACCCGCATGCGGATGAGGAAGGTGGACGCGGCCGACCCGCGGCCCCGGTCCAGCAGTTCGGTGAGCGCGGCGTGCATGCCGACGGTGACGATCAGCGCCGCGTCCTTGTCGTGCACCAGCAGCAGCGCCAGGTCCTCGTTGGTGCCGGCGGCCGGGAAGGTGACCGCGCCGAGCGCCA
>JBIQLB010000057.1:0-1158 GCA_044464665.1 Nocardioides sp. | reverse complement strand
CGCGGGGATGCCGACGCCGTCGAGCAGCAGGGTGCGCTCGCGCTTCATGTACTCGATCGCGTTGGCGGCGAACGCCTCCAGCTGGGCGGCCATACCGGCCTTGGCCTCGATGAGCTGATCGGCGACGGACTCCGGGGTCTGCTCGGTGCCCTGGGCGATCAGCGTGTCGCCGGCGTACAGCGCCCCGTCCAGCAGGCGCACCTTGGCGCCGTCCTTGACCTGGCCGAACACCTCATCGCCGACCTCGTCGATCAGCGTGATGCCCTCGGCCAGGAGAATCTCCGGTCCCAGGTTCGGGTAGCGGCCCGAGACGGAGGGGGATGCGTTGACCACAGCCGTGACGCCGGCGTTCACCAGCGCATTGGCGGTGGCGCGATCCAGGTCGACCTGGTCGAGGATCACCACATCCCCCGGCCCCACCCGCGACAGGAGCGCTGATGTGTTCCGGGACACCCGGGCGATGCCCATGGATCCACCGAGCCCAGTCTGCGTGCGGGAGAGAAGTTTCATGGGATCATCGTCGCAGCCCAGGCGACGGAACGTGCGGACGTAGGCACGGCGCGTCACGACGTGTGAGCGCGTTCACCGCAGTGTTTTGGGCCCGTTTCTCCGCGTTTGCCTCATGTGTCGCGCTGCGCCTCGGGGCCGGCGCCCGCGGATGCCGGACAGGTATGACGGCCGAGCTCGCCGGTGCGGCGGGCGCAGCGGCCCGGGAGTCCGGCGTCTGTGTCCATGACGTCGTCGTGCGGACGCGTCCGCCCCTGCGACGCCGGCGGCGTGAGGACGGTGCTTCTCGGGCGGAAGTCGTCAGCCCTTCGCCGCGAGGAGTGCCGCCCCGCGTCGTTCGGCAGCAGTGCGCAGCTCTGCCGCATGCGCCAGCGCGGTCTCACCGTCGGTGCCGCCGAGCATGCGGGCGAGCTCCGCCAGTCCCGCCTCGCCCTCCACCGCCCGGACCGCGGACGCCCCCACTGTTCCGTCGGCATCGGCGTCGACCACGTAGTGCCGGTCGGCAAAGGCGGCGACCTGGGCCAGGTGCGTCACCACGATCACCTGGTGCTCGCGGGCCAACATGGCCAGCCGACTGCCGATCTCGGTGGCCGCCCGGCCGCCGACCCCGGCGTCCACCTCGTCGAACACCAGGCAGGCGACCGGATCTGC
>JBIQLB010000056.1:1386-4542 GCA_044464665.1 Nocardioides sp. | reverse complement strand
GTAGGCGGAGACGCGCTCCTGCAGCGGGGTCGCGAACGCCGCGAAGGCCTCCGCCAGGTCGCCCTTGAGGTCACCGTAGCCGCGGCCCGCGTAGGCGGCCTCCAGGTCCGGAATGGACGTCTCGCTGAGCACCGACAGCAGGCTCAGGATGTTCGACACCCCCGGTTTCGCCTCCGGGTCGTAGCGCACCTCGCGCTCGTTGTCGGTGACGGCCGACTTGATCTTCTTGACGGACTCCTTGACCGGCGCCAGCAGGTCCAGCGACCCGCCCGGCGACGACTTGCTCATCTTCACGGTCGGCTCGGACAGGTCGTAGATCTTGGCGACCTCCTTGACGATGTACGGCTCGGGCACCGTGAACGTCTCGCCGAAGCGTGCGTTGAACCGCTGCGCCAGGTTCCGGGTGAGCTCCAGATGCTGCCGCTGATCCTCGCCGACCGGCACCTGATCGGCCTGGTAGATGAGGATGTCCGCGGCCATCAGCACCGGGTAGGTGAACAGGCCGACGCTGGCCCGCTCCGTCCCGCCGCGCGCCGACTTGTCCTTGAACTGCGTCATCCGTGATGCCTCGCCGAAGCCGGTGATGCACTCCAGCACCCAGGTGAGCTGCGCGTGCCCTGGCACCTGCGATTGGACGAACAGCACGGACCGTTCCGGGTCGACGCCGAGCGCGAGCAGCTGGGCCGCGGAGACGCGGGTGCGGTGGCGCAGCAGGTCCGGGTCGTGCTCCACGGTGATCGCGTGCATGTCCACCACGCAGTAGTACGGATCGTGGGTCTCCTGCATGGCCACCCACTGCCGGAGCGCGCCGAGATAGTTGCCGACGTGGAACGAGTCGGAGGTCGGCTGGATGCCGGACAGCACTCGGGGGCGCCGCGGGGCCGGTGCCGGGGCGCCCTCGGACGGCGCGGTAGCGGTGTGGGACATGGCTCCCATCTTTCCATCGCGCGCCGGGCGCTCCGGCAGCCGGGCCGCCCGCCCATGACGGAGCCCTGCCGTCAGGCACTGCTGTCGACCGGGGTCCGGACGGCGATGACGGCGATCCGGCGGCCGTCCATCGCGGTCACCACCAGGTCGACCGTGGGCGGCGGGCGGTCGAGGTCCACGCCGTCGTCCCCCGCCCCGTCAGGGTCGCCTGCCTCGTCGGCGGGCGGGTCTTCCGCGTCCGGATGCACCGCCCGGGTATCCGGCACGGTCACCACATCGCCGACGCGCGGCACGCGACCCAGCCTGGCCATCAGGAAGCCGCCCGCCGTGTCGTATGGCCCTGACTCCAGCTGCAGCCCGGTCGCTTCCGCGAAATCGTCCAGGTTGAGCCGGCCGTCCGCCTCGTCGGCCCAGTGCGAGCCCCCGTCCGCGGCCCTGTCATCGTCGTCTCCGCCGCTCATCTCGCCGACGATCTCCTCGATGAGATCCTCGAGGGTGACGATGCCGTCGGTGCCGCCGTACTCGTCCACCACCACGGCCAGGTGCTGACCGGCGCGCCGCATCTCGTGCATGGCCTCCAGCACGCTCTTGGTGCCGGGCAGCACCGTCACCGGACCGGCGACATCGCCCACGGTCGCGGCGCGGCCGAGCGGGTGCGAGGGGGAAAGGATGCTGGTGATGTGCGCGACGCCCACCACGTCATCGGCGTCCTCGCCGATCACCGGGAACCGCGAATGGGTGCCGGAGGTCAGCTTGGCGGCGCGGGACAGCGTCATGCTCGCCGGCAGGAACTCCACGTCGGGCCGCGGCACCATCACCTCGCGCACCAGCGTGTCCTCGGCGGCGAACACATCGGAGATGACGCGCCGCTCCACCGTGGACAGCGACTCGTGCGCCGCCACCAGGCCCTGCAACTCCTCCTCGCTCATCACCTCGCCCGTCTGATGCGGGTCGCCGCCGAGGATGCGCACGGCGCCGTTGGTGCACTTGCCGAGCAGCCACACCACCGGCCGGAACAGGGCGGCGAGCAGGGTGAGCGGCCCGGACGCCAGGAGCGCGATCGACTCGCTGCGCTGCAGGCCCAGTCGCTTCGGGGTGAGTTCGCCCAGCACCAGCGTGATGAACGCGAGCACCAGCGTGACCCCGACCAGGGCGACCGCGCCGGCGGCTGTCTGGCCCAGGCCGGCGCGTTGCAGCGGCACGCTGACGCGCTCGGCGATGGTGGCGGCACCGAATGCGGAGGACAGCATCGTGGCGACGGTGACGCCGATCTGCACCGCCGCGAGGAAGCGGTTCGGGTCCGAGACGAGCCGGGCCAGCCGGCGTCCGCGCGGGCCGCGGGTCTCCGCCATGTGCCTGACCTGGCTCTCCCGCAGCGAGATCAGCGCGATCTCGGCCGAGTTGAAGGCGCCGCCCACGGCGACCAGCGCCACGACGACGGCGATCTCGACGGCGAGGTTGTCCATGCCGCTCCCGGTGTTCCGCTGTCGCCGTTCCGCTGCCGGGCGGCTAGAGGTGGTAGTCCACGGTGACGGGCGCGTGGTCCGAGATGCGCTCGGCGTAGGACGGGGCCCGGTCCACGGTGGCGGCCTCGGCCACGGTGGCCAGGCCGGGTGTCGCCCAGTGGTGGTCGATGCGCCAGCCGGCGTCGTTGTCGAAGGCCTTGCCGCGCCAGGACCACCACGAGTACGGGCCGGCGACGCTCGGGTGCAGCGCGCGGACCACGTCGACCATCGGCCCGCTGCCGGCGCCCTCGGTGCCGCTGATCTGCTGGCCGTACCAGGCGCGTTCCTCGGGCAGGAAGCCGTCCGATTTGAGATTCGCCTTCCACGCCTTGATGTCGGCCTCGGCGTGCGCGATGTTGAAGTCCCCGCAGACGACGTAGCCGCGGCCGGTCTTCTCGGCCCGCTCGGCGGCCCGCTCCAGGTACTCGCTGAACACCGCCATGAACCGCTGCTTGAACTCGAACTTGGGGCCGTAGACGTCACCCTTGGGCAGGTACAGCGAGGCGACAGTCACCTGGGGCAGGTCGACCTCCACGTACCGTCCCTGCAGGTCGAACTCTTCGACGCCGAAGCCGATCCGCACCCCGCTCGGCTCCGCGCGGGAGAGCACCGCCACGCCGTTCCGGCCGGCCCTGTCCCCCTCGTGGTAGGCGACGTGATAGCCGTCGAACGCCTCCGGCGGGACCGCGGCCTGCGGCGACCGCACCTCCTGCAGGCAGATCAC
>JBIQLB010000056.1:0-1286 GCA_044464665.1 Nocardioides sp. | reverse complement strand
GCGCACGAACGCGGCGGCGTCTCGTCATCGCAATGATCAGGCGAGCTTGGCCTTGAGGTTCGTATCCAGCGCGGCCAGGAAGTCCTCCGTGGTCAGCCACGCCTGATCCGGGCCGACCAGCAGCGCGAGATCCTTCGTCATCTTGCCGGACTCGACGGTCTCGATGATGACGCGCTCCAGCGTCTCCGCGAAACCCGTCACCTCGGGGGTGCCGTCCAGCTTGCCGCGGTGCTTGAGGCCGCCGGTCCAGGCGTAGATGGAGGCGATCGGGTTGGTGGAGGTCGGCTTGCCGGCCTGGTGCTGGCGGTAGTGCCGGGTGACGGTGCCGTGCGCGGCCTCCGCCTCCACGGTCTTGCCGTCCGGGGTCATCAGCACGGAGGTCATCAGCCCGAGCGAGCCGAAGCCCTGCGCGACCGTGTCCGACTGCACGTCGCCGTCATAGTTCTTGCAGGCCCACACGTAGCCGCCCTCCCACTTCAGGGCGGAGGCCACCATGTCGTCGATCAGCCGGTGCTCGTAGGTGATGCCCGCGGCCTGGAAGCGGCCCGCGTACTCGTTCTCGAAGACCTCGGCGAAGATGTCTTTGAACGCTCCGTCGTATGCCTTGAGGATGGTGTTCTTGGTGGACAGGTAGACCGGGTAGCCGCGCTGCAGGCCGTACTCGAAGCTGGCCCGCGCGAAGTCGGCGATGGACTTGTTGAAGTTGTACATGCCCATGACGACGCCGCCGTCCTCGGGGATCGTCACGACCTCCAGCTCCATCGGCTTGGAGCCGTCGGTCGGGGTCCAGGTGAGGGTGACGGTGCCGCCGGACGGGATCTTGACGTCGGTGGCCTTGTACTGGTCGCCGAAGGCGTGACGGCCGATGATGATCGGCTTGGTCCAGCCCGGCACCAGCCGCGGGATGTTGGAGATGACGATCGGCTCGCGGAAGATGACGCCGCCGAGGATGTTGCGGATGGTGCCGTTCGGCGACTTCCACATCTTCTTGAGGCCGAACTCCTCCACGCGGGCCTCGTCCGGGGTGATGGTGGCGCACTTGACGCCGACGCCGTGCTTCTTGATGGCGTGGGCCGCGTCGATCGTCACCTGGTCGTCGGTCGCGTCGCGGTGCTCGATGCCGAGGTCGTAGTAGTCGAGGTTGACGTCGAGGTAGGGCAGGATCAGGCGGTCCTTGATGAACTGCCAGATGATGCGCGTCATCTCGTCGCCGTCGAGCTCGGCAATCGTGCCGGCCACCTTGATCTTCGCCATCGCCCTCGCAGATCCCTTCATCCGACCGGTCA
>JBIQLB010000055.1:0-4875 GCA_044464665.1 Nocardioides sp. | reverse complement strand
TCCAAGCACCTCCGGAGGTGTCCGTGAAGGACTAACCCCGACCTATATCAGCGGAGCAGCCGCGGCCCGGTCGCGGCCTGGACCTCGTCCGGCGTGACACCGGGGGCGCACTCGACGAGCCGCAGCCCGTCGGGGGTCACGTCGATGACGGCCAGGTCGGTGATGATCCGCTCCACCACACGCTTGCCGGTCAGCGGCAGCGAGCACTCTTCGACGATCTTGTGCGAGCCGTCCTTGGCGACGTGCTCCATCAGCACGATCACCCGCTTGGCGCCGTGGACCAGGTCCATCGCGCCGCCCATGCCCTTGATCATCTTGCCGGGGATCGTCCAGTTGGCGATGTCGCCGGCGACCGAGACCTGCATGGCGCCGAGGATCGCGGCGTCGATCTTGCCTCCGCGGATCATCCCGAACGACGTGGCCGAGTCGAAGAACGAGGCGCCGTGGCGCAGCGTGACGGTCTCCTTGCCGGCGTTGATCAGATCCGGGTCGACCTGGTCCTCGGTGGGGTACGCACCGACCCCGAGGATGCCGTTCTCGCTCTGCAGCACCAGCTCGACGTCGTCGGGCACGTAGTTGGGCACCAGCGTCGGCAGCCCGATCCCGAGGTTGACGTAGGAGCCGTCCGAGAGCTCCGAGGCCGCCCGGGTCGCCATCTCCTCACGGGTCCAGCTCATCGCGTGGTCCTCTTCTCGATCCGCTTGTCGGCCGCCTGCTCGGGGGTGAGCGGTACGACGCGCTGGACGAACACGCCCGGCGTGTGGATCTCGTCGGGGTCCAGCTCGCCGGGCTCGACCAGCTCCTCCACCTCCGCGATCGTCACCCGGCCACACATCGCGGCCAGCGGGTTGAAGTTCCGGGCGGACTCGCGGAAGACGAGGTTGCCGTGCCGGTCGCCCTTCCAGGCGCGCACCAGGCCGAAGTCGCAGACGATGGCCCGCTCCATGACGTAGTCGCGGCCGTCGAACTCGCGGGTCTCCTTCGCCGGCGAGGCCACCAGCACATTCCCCTGGTCGTCGTACTTCCACGGCAGCCCGCCGTCAGCCACCTGGGTGCCGACACCGGTCGCGGTGAAGAACGCCGGGATGCCCGAGCCACCGGCCCGCATCCGCTCGGCGAGCGTGCCCTGCGGCGTCAGCTCCACCTCGAGCTCGCCGGCGAGGTACTGCCGCGCGAACTCCTTGTTCTCCCCGACGTACGACGAGACCATCCGCCTGATCCGGCCGCGCCCGAGCAGGACGCCCAGGCCCCAGTCGTCCACGCCGGCGTTGTTGGAGACCGCCTCGAGGTCCTTGGTCCCGGCGTCGAGAAGAGCCGCGATCAGGACCGAGGGGATCCCGCAGAGTCCGAACCCACCGACCGCGAGCGAGGCGCCGTCGCCGATGTCGGCCACCGCCTCGGCGGCCGTCGCCACCACCTTGTCCATGAGGCGGAGTCAACGAGAAAGCGCGCCGGTTCGTCAACGACCATCCACTCACCGGTCGGCAGTCACTCGGCCAATGACCGGATCGCCGCCCAAGCGTCCATTCAGTGGACGCTAGTCTGAGCCCATGGAGCAGCCGGTCAGCGTGGTCGCCCGGGTGGGCTCGCTGCTGCGCGTCCTCTCGGCCGCCGAGGCCACCGACCCCGCCGGGCTCACCACCGCCGAGGCGGCCCGCACGACCGGCCTGGCCCGACCGACCGTCCACCGGATGCTCGCCTCCCTGGCCGACGAGGGCCTGGTCGACCGGGACCCCGCCGGGCGCTGGCTGCTGGGGCCGGAGCTCTACCTGCTCGGCACCGCCGCGGCGACGCGCTACGACGTCACCCTGCTGGCCCAGCCGATCGTCCGGCAGCTCGCGACGACCACCGAGGAGAGCGCGTTCTACTCCACGCGGCGCGGCGGCGAGACGGTCTGCCTGATCCGCGAGGACGGCAGCTTCCCGCTGCGCTCGCACGTCCTCTACGAGGGCATCCGCTTCCCGCTGGGAGTCGCGTCCGCGGGCCTGGCGATCCTGGCGTTCCTGCCCGAGCGCGAGGCCGAGGAGTACGTCGCCGCGACCGACCTCGCGTCGACGTACGGAAGGACCCATGCCCCCGGGCCACTGAGCGAGCGACTCCGCGAGACCAGGGAGCAGGGGTACGCCGTGAACCCCGGCCTGATCGTCGAGGGCAGCTGGGGCATGGCCGCGGCCGTCTTCGACGCGCGGGGCGTGCCGATCGGGGCGCTCAGCCTCACCGGCGTGGAGCAGCGCTTCTCCCCCGAGCGCCGGCCGCGGCTGGGACGGCTGCTGCGCCAGGCCGCCCACGAGCTGGCCCGCGCGATCGACGGCGGACCGCCCCGACACACTGAGGTGTGATCTGCCGGCGTCTGGCGCCGGGAGATCACACCCTAGAGCCCGGCGATGGCGGCAGCGGCCCGACGCAGCTCGCGCCGAACGGCCGCCTTCGGCACGCCGGATCCGACCAGGCCGGCCGAGGAGCCGATCAGCCCGGCGATCAGGCGCATGCGGACGCGCCGCTCGGCCGCGGTGCGGGCATCGCCCTCGCGCAGGATCCCGTCCAGGGTGGCGTAGAGGTCGCGGTGGCGCCGCTCGACGTGCTCGCGCACGTCCTCGGGCAGTACGTCGGGCAGGGCGCCGATCTCGGCCAGCGCGACGTGCGACTCGTCGGAGACGAAGTCGAGCTGCAGGTCCACCCAGGCCTGGAGCCGGGCGCCGGCGGGGTCGGGACGGCCCACGACCTCGCGGGAGCGCTCGATGAGCGGGTCCATCTCCAGGTCGAACCAGCGCTGCAGGATGTGGCCCTTGGTCGGGAAGTACCGGTAGAGCGACGTACGGCCCAGCCCCACCTCGGCGGCGATGTCGCCGAGCGAGACCGCGGCGACGCCGTGCTCGGCGAAGAGGCGGCGGGCCGCGGCCACGACCGCCGCCTCCTGGGCGGCGACGTGCTCGGCGATGCTCGGTCCGGCGATCCGGGGCACGTCGGCACCTCCCTCAGTCGGCCACGATGCTGCCACGCTTGAGCTGCCACCGCCGGTCGGCGCGCGCCGCCTGCTCCCGGTCGTGGGTGACCACCAGCGTCGCCGCGCCGATCCGGCGAGCCTCCTCCAGCAGCAGGGTCATGACCGCCTCGCCGCGCTCGGGATCCAGGGACGCGGTCGGCTCGTCGGCGAGGAAGACCCGCGGCTCGCTCATCAGCGCCCGGGCGATGCCGACCCGCTGGCGCTCACCCCCGGACAGCTCGGCGGGCCTGGCGTCGAGACGGTCCGCCAGGCCGACCCGGTCGAGCAGCTCGACGGCACGATCCCGCGCGGCGGCGTCCAGCCGCCCGCCGATGTGAGCCACGACCTCGACCTGCTCGCGAGCGCGCAGCGCCGGCAGCAGGTTGGAGGACTGGTAGACGATGCCGATCTCGTCCCCACGCAGCCGCGTGCGCCGGCGGTCGGAGAGCTCGCTCGCGTCGGTGCCCGCGATCACCACGCGGCCGGCGTCGGGCCGGCGCAGCAGCCCGGCGACCGCCAGCAGGGTCGACTTGCCGGAGCCGGAGGCGCCCGTCACGGCGACCACCTCGCCGGCCCGGACGCGGAGGTCGACCTCGTCCAGCAGCACCCGCCGGCTGGTCCCGTCCGGCACGGTCACGGTCAGGCCGCTCAGCTCGATGCTCATCAGTCCGTCCCCCTCAGCGCCATCGCCGGGTCGACCGAGGTCACCCGCCGGATCCCGGCCAGGCAGCCGATCAGCCCGACCGCGACCAGCGTCACCAGCGCGGACACGGCGGACCCGAGCTCGAGCCGGAACGGCACCGCCGTCCGACCGACCAGCGCGCCGAGCCCGAAGGCGAGCAGTCCACCGCCCGCCGCGGCCAGGACGAGCACCACCCCGAGCTGCCCGATCGCGTCGCGGGCGACGTACGACCGGGAGGCGCCCAGCGCCTTGAGCAGCGCGATCTGCGGTGTCCGCTGGATGGTCCACACGACGAAGAAGGAGCCGACGATCAGCGCCGAGATGACCAGCAGGAACCACCGGATCATCGACATCGTCTGCGTCTCGCCGCTGTAGCCGGGCGAGCCGCTGTAGGCCTGCTCCTTGGTGACCAGCTCGGTCTCGGCGACCCGGTCGGTCTTCGCGGCGATCTCGTCGATGAGGTCGGGGTCGTCGGAGTGCAGCGCGATCGCGGAGAAGCGGCCTTGGGCGTTGTCGCCGTAGAGGAGCTCCTGCCAGGTGCCGAGCTGGGTGAAGGCGATGTCCACGTGGCCGTAGGAGCCGGCGTAGGTGAAGCCCAGGACGGGGATCTTCCGGTCCACGCCGATGACGGTCAGCTCGTCGCCGGTCTCGATCCCCTGGTCCGCGAACTCGTGGCTGAGCACGAGCCCGGGCCCGCCGGCCAGCGCCCGCTCGGCGTCGAGCCGCGGCGCCAGGAAGCTGCCCTCCGGCACGCCGAACAGCGCGACGTCCACGGTCTTGCCCGACTCGGTCCGCGCGTTGACGAAGGAGACGCCGAGGGCGGAGGCCTCGACGCCCGGCCGGCTCTCCCAGGCGGCGAGGTTCCGCTCGGTCAGCGTGGAGCGGCTGAAGGTGCTGTCCGCGCCGGGCTGGAAGGCCAGGTGCGTCATCGGCAGCCGCCGCAGACCCGAGATCCCGTCATCGACCAGGCCGTTGGCCAGCCCGGAGAGCAGGGTCGTCATCAGGGCCACCAGCCCGATGACCAGACCGACCAGGAGGAAGCGGCCGCGCGCCGCCTTCAGCTCACGCAGCGCGACGTACACAGCGAGCTCCGTTCGTTATCGACACCATGTCGCCATGATAGCGACAGGGTGTCGATAACCAAGCCGGCGCCTAGAGAGCGGCGAGGATGTCGTTGACGCGGTCCTTGGCGTCGCCGAAGAGCATCGCG
>JBIQLB010000054.1:0-5531 GCA_044464665.1 Nocardioides sp. | reverse complement strand
GACTACATCCACCACGTGATCGACATCTACCACGTCTGAGAGGGGGGACATGTCTTATCAGGTCGCATTGACCTTCGAGGACGGTGTCACCCGGTTCGTCACAGCCGAGGACGACCAGACGGTTGCAGAAGCCTCCTACCGTGCACGGATCAACATCCCCGTGGACTGTCTGGACGGTGCCTGTGGCGCCTGCAAGGCCTTCTGTGAGTCCGGGGACTACGATCCCGGCTACTACATCGAGGACGCACTGTCCGAGGACGAGGCGGCGCAGGGTTACTGCCTGCCTTGCCAGATGAAGCCGAAGTCGGACCTGGTGATCCAGATCCCTTCGACCTCGGAGGTGGCCAAGACCGTGGCCGGGACCTTCCGGGCCACCGTGGTGGACATCACCAAGTACTCCAGCACCGTCATGGGCTTCACCGTCGAGGTCGAGGACCGGGACCAGCTGGCGTACCTGCCGGGACAGTACGTCAACATCGACGTGCCCGGTACCGACGCCAGTCGTTCCTACTCCTTCAGCACCTCGCCCGACCAGCAACGGCTCGACTTCCTGGTGAAGCTCACCCCCAAGGGTGCGATGTCCACCTGGCTGGCCGAGCGGGCGAAGGTCGGCGATGAGCTGACCCTGCACGGCCCGAACGGCTCGTTCTTCCTGCGTGAGGGGACCACCCCGCTGCTGCTGCTGGCCGGCGGCACCGGACTCGCCCCGATCCTGTCCATGCTGCGCAAGGCTGCGAAGGCCGGGAGCACCCGGCCGATGCACCTCATCTACGGTGTCAACACTGACGCCGAGGCCGTCGAGCTGGACACGCTGGAGCAGCTCGCCAGGGAACTGCCGAACTTCTCGTGGGACTACACGGTCGCCGATCCGGCGTCCACGGCCGCACGGAAGGGCTACGTCACCGCCCACATGGATCCCGAGCACCTCTACGAGGGCAAGGTGTCCGTCTACCTGTGTGGCCCGCCGGCGATGGTCGAGGCGGTTCGGGTGCACTTCCAGCAGGTCGACCTGGAACCGGAGGGCTTCTACTACGAGAAGTTCTCCCAGGCCAGTTCTGCCGCCTCCCGTGAGCACGGGGGGGAGGAGCTGGAACGCGAGGTCGAGGCCGCTGAGCTCGGCGAGGCCCTGGTCGAGGAAATCGAGGAGATCGAGGAGACCATCGCTGCCGCTGTCGGCGCGCCGGCCGGCTTGCTGCCGGACGGTGCGGTCGGACGCATCGAGCTGGCTCCGGCCGGCGAGGCCGCGTACGCCCTGCTGCCGGGGGGGCGCCGGAACGGCATCGCCCCGGTCGGTTCCGGCCTGGCCCGGCCGACCCTGGACGCCACCGCGTTCGAGGTGTACGGCCTGGCCCTGACCGGCACCCGCGACGAGGCCGCCGAAGCCTCCATCCCGCGGCCCGATGCGATCAGCATCACCGTGGGCGAGGAGGCGTACGGCATCATCGGGCAGTCCCTGCGCTCGGCCCGGACCGTCGAACCGCTGCACGAGATCGTCCGGGCGACGGTCAGCGGCCCGACCCTGGGCGAGGACGTGTCCGCAGACGGGTACGTCATCGGTGAGGAGCACCCCTCGATCCACAAGTCCGACTCGCTGTTCGACGCGCGTACTGCGCTGGAGATCGGCGTGATGGAGCTGACGATCGGGCGCCTGACCAGCCAGCAGCTGACCGCCTACCAGATGCTCGCGGACCAGACGGCCCCGTACATCCAGGGCGACCGGTTCGTCGACGCGCCGCAGTTCACCGAGACGAACGCGCTGTTCCACGAGTTCCCGTTCACGGTGGCCGGCACCGAGCACCTCCTGGAGGCGTACCGCCGCCTCGGCGTCAAGGCAGAGATGCACGACGTCCTCGACCACGCCACCTGGTGCCATCCGGACATCGTCCACGAGCACTACGACATCGTCCGGGCCTTCCGGGCCGGTGACCGGGACGGGGCACGGGAGCTGATCCGGGTCCACGCCGAGCACTCCAAGGAGACGATGCGTCGGGCGATGCGTGACCAGGAGCTGGGGCTCACCCCAAGCTGGGTCAGCCCGGGCCGGTTCGCCGGCAAGGTCGTCGTGGTCACCGGTGCCGCCCAGGGCATCGGTGAGCGGGTGGCCCGCCGGATCGCCGCGGAGGGCGGCGCGCTCGTGCTCGCCGACCGCTCGGACCTGCTGGACGAGGTCACCTCGTCCATCACCGACCGACGCGGCAAGGCCATCGCGGTGAAGGCGGACCTCGAGACGTACGCCGGCGCCCAGCAGGTGGTCGACCGGGCCATCGCCACGTACGGACGGATCGACGTGTCCATCCACGTGGTGGGCGGGACGATCTGGCGCAAGCCGTACGAGGTGTACAAGGAGGACGAGATCGAGAAGGAGATCCGTCGCTCGCTGTTCCCGACGCTGTGGAGCTGCCGGGCGGTCCTGCCGCACATGTACGAGCAGGGCCACGGGACCATCGTCAACGTCTCGTCGACCGCGACGATGGGGCTCAACCGCATTCCCTACGCCGCGGCGAAGGGCGGGGTCAACACCCTGACCAAGTCGCTGGCGTTCGAGGCCGCACCGCACGGCGTCCGCGTCGTCGCCACCGCACCCGGTGGCACCGATGCTCCGCCCCGCCGCATCCCGCGGGGTGGGGAGCCGCAGAACGAGCTGGAGGAGACCTGGCACCAGGTCACCGTCGACCAGACGATCGAGTCCTCGCTGCTCAAGCGGTACGGCAGCCTGGACGAGCAGGCCGCGGCGATCTGTTTCTTCGCCTCGGACGAAGCCTCCTACATCACCGGCACGGTGCTGCCGGTCGCAGGTGGTGATTTCGGCGGCTGATGCCGTCCTCCGGAGTGGCTGTCGCCTCCGCCGAGGCGACTCCAGGCGCCGGCCACCGGCGCAGTCACGCGGCCCGGTCGGGAGTTCACCTCCCGACCGGGCCGTTCGCCGTCCCCCGGCCTGCCGGAGTCGGCTCGGCGGTACCGGTCCGACCTATGATGCAGGGATGGAACCGGCAGAGTTGCCCGTAGTTGGACGCGATCGAGAGCTCGGCATCCTCGTGGACCTGTGCGAGCAGGCCCTGTCCGGGGAGCCCCGCACCATCGTGGTCTCGGGTGCCAGCCATGTCGGCACCACCACCCTGATCGGCGAGGCCGTCCGCCGGGTCCGGCGGATGCACTCCCCCACCCCCCTGCTGGTGCGGATCACCGGTCTGGCCTGGGAGCGCCGCTACCCCGGCGAACTCGCCGAGCGCCTCTGCGACGCCCCCGGCGTGCACTCCCCCCTGCCGACCCTGGAGGGGAACGCCGATCCCGCCGTGCTCACCATGTCGCTGGTCGACCGGTTCCGCGACGGCTCGGCCGGCGGGCTGATCGTCGTGGTCGAGGACTGCGTCCATGCCGATCCGCTCTCGTTGCGGGCGATCACCTCGGCGGTGCACCGGCTGCGCGACGAACCGGTGGCCGTGATCCTCGACCTGACCGGGCCGCAGACGTCCGATCCGGAGCTCGCGGCGCTGCTGCGGGCGCACAGCAGCGCGACGGTGCAGGTCGCCGGCCTGTCCTCCGAGGCGGTCCGGGACCTGGCCCGCATCCACGGGGTGCTCCTCAGTCCCGATGGGGCCCGCCGGTTGGCCGCGTTCACCGGGGGCCTCCCGGGCCTGATCGTCGAACTCCTCTCCGAGTTCCCCGACATCGACCTGGAGACCGCCTACGAAATGCCGCCGGCACCGCGCAGCGTACGCCAGGAGCTCGACATCGCCCTCGGGGATGCCGACGGCTCGGTCCGTGACCTCCTCATCGCCCTGGCCGTCTCCGGCCAGGGCAGCCTGGCGGTCGAGGTCGCCGAGCTAGCCGGCATCCACGACATGCTGCCGGCCATCGACGCGGCCCGGACGCGGCGGTTGGTCACCGCCCGCAGCCACCAGGGCCAGTTGCGCCTGTGGTTCACGAACCCGATGCTGGCCGCCGCGGCGTACGACGCCATCGACCTGGTCACCCGCCGGCGCCTGCACCTGGCCGCGGCCGAGCGGTCCAGCGACCCGTACGACCGGGTGCACCACCTCGCCGAGGCGACGATCGAACCGGATGCCCGGCTCGCCGAAGAGATCGCCGCACTGGCCGAGTCGTATGCCGCCGACGGTCGCTGGCGGCAGGCCGGAGACTGCTGGGTGCTGGCCTCCCGCGGGCACCCCGACCCCGCGCGCGCCCAGGAGTACCTGGTGCTGGCGCTCGACGCGGTCACCGGGTCCGGCGACCTGTACCTGGCCGAGTCGCTGGCCCGCGAGGCGGAGGGCTTCCCGGTGACCGCGCGGCGCGACGTGGCGCTCGGCTACCTGGCCACGCTCAAGGGCCGCCGCGGTCGGGCCGTGCAGCTGCTGCGCCAGGCGCTGGAGCTCACCGCCGGTACCGGCTCGGAGGAGGAGGCCGTCACCGCGCACCGGCTGTCCATGCACGCCCTCGGCGACTTCGACGCCGGTGTGCTGGTCGAGATGGGGGAACGCTGTATCCGGGTGGCCGAGGCGAACGAGAACCTGCGGCAGCTACCGGCCGCTGTCGAGGCCCACACGCTGATCGGTTTGGGGCTGGGGGCCGCCGGCCGGGTCGCCGAGGCCGAGGCCGCCTACAACCAAACCCTCGAGGTGCTCGACACCGGCGCCCAGCGCCAGCGCGCCCTGATGGGCCACGGTTGGCTGGAGCTGGCCTGGGACCGTCCCCAGCAGGCGATCCAGGACTTCCAGGCCGCGATCCCGCAGGCGTACTGGCAGGGTTCGTCCCGGGTGGCACTGTGGGCCTCCGGCTGGCTCGCCCGCGCCTTCTTGGAGGTGGGCGACTGGGACAGCGCGATGGCGGTCGTCAACCGTGGCACCGAGCTGCTGGACCGTACCGGCATGGACCTGATCGCGCCGCTGATCCACTGGACCGGGGCGGAGATCAGCGCCCTGCGTGGCCTGCAGCCGGCGGCGGATTGGCACGTCGCGCAGTCCCTGGCAGTGCGGTCGGAGTACCTGATCATGCGGCTGCCCACGGCCCTGGCCCGGGCCCGGGTCGCACAGTCCCGCGCCGATGCCGCGGCCAGCCTGCACGCGTTGGAGCCGATCGCCTCCGCGCGCCGGCCGAGCAGCGTCGACGAGCCGGGCTTCTGGCCGTGGCAGGACGCCTGGGCCGGCGCCCTGGTGCTGAACGGTCGGCTGGACGAGGCCGACGAGTTCCTTCGCCCGCACGAGCAGCGGGCCGCCGAGGTCGGCCGGCACAGCCAGATCGCCCGGCTGGCCATAGCGCGTGGCCAGGTGCTGTCCCTGCAGGGCGACATCGATGCGGCCCGGGAGTCCTTCGAGAAGGCCCTGGGGCATATTGAGGACATGCCGTTCCGCTACCTGCGGACCCGGATCAACTACCTGTACGGGCAGGCGTTGCGCCGAGCCGGGAAGCGCCGCGACGCCGGGGTGGTGCTGCGCCGAGCCCTGGACGGCTTCTCGGCGCTGGGAGCGACGACGTACGTCGACCGGTGCCGCCGGGAGCTGCAGGCGGGTGGGGCCGCCGGCCCCCGGCCCACC
>JBIQLB010000053.1:5332-6407 GCA_044464665.1 Nocardioides sp. | reverse complement strand
GAGGCGAGGTTCTTCATCAGCCACGAGAGGGTGAGCCCCGAGTCGACGATGTCCTCGATGATCAGGACGCGGCGGCCGGCGATGTCCCGGTCCAGGTCCTTCAGGATGCGCACCACCCCGGAGGAGGACGTGGCCGAGCCGTAGGAGGAGACGGCCATGAACTCCAGCTCGGCCGGGATCGGCAGGGCGCGCACAAAGTCGGTGAGGAACATGACGGCGCCCTTGAGCACGCACACCAGCACCGGCGGCTGGTCGGCGTCGTGGTCCGCGGCGACGGCCTGGGCGAGCTCCGCGATCTTCGCCTGGAGCCGGTCGGTGTCGATCAGGGTGGCCTTGAGTGCGCCCGGGTAGCCGTGGGCGGCGCCCGGATCGGCACCGTCGGCGACGGGCACGGCGTCGGTGGCGTCGAGGACGGTGGTCAGGGGCGCGGCGTGATCGGACGTCATGGTGACAGCCTGCCACCCGCCCCGGCTTCCGGCAGCATCCGGGGTGACCGTTGTCAGCCGGGGGGCCGAAGCCGCAGCAGGGGGCCGTCGCGGACGGCGTCGACGGCCCCCGGAAGCCGCACCGCCAGACCCGATCGGCGGTGGATGACGGCGTCGTCCAGCCGGACCAGGTGCTGGTAGGTGAGCCCGGCGACGCCGTGATCCTCCTGCGCCCAGGCGCGCAGCACCCGGCGGCGGACCGCGCTGGGCCAGGCGGCGAGCGCGGTGCAGTCGAGATCGAAGGCCGCTGTGCGGGTCTCGGCCAGGGCGCGGGCGGCGATCTCGTCGAGTGCGGCGAGGTCGTCGGCCATGAGATCGGAGGTGCGGGCCAGCGCCGGGACCACACCGCCGCCGAGCACGTCGTCGAGCAGCGGCAGCACCTCGTGACGGAGCCGGGCGCGGGTGAAGGCCGGATCCGAGTTCTGCGGGTCGGTCCAGGGTTCGAGACCTACTGCCCGACAGGCATTCTCGGTGTCGCTGCGGCGCACCGCCAGCAGCGGCCGGCCCCAGGGCGCGGCCCAGGGGCGCATGCCGGCGATGGACCGCGGACCGGAGCCCCGGCCGAGCCCGAGCAGCACCGTCTCGGCCTG
>JBIQLB010000053.1:1268-5232 GCA_044464665.1 Nocardioides sp. | reverse complement strand
CAGCCGGTCCAGCGGGCCGCGGCGCTTGGCCCGGCGCGCCGTGAATGCCTCGCGGATCGACTCCACCGACGGCACCACGGCCGGGCCGACGGCGTCCATGACGAAGTCCGCATGCCCCTCCAGCAGCGTCATCAGCGCCATCAGCCGGTCGAAGACCCGCTGCTGGTCGGCGGTCTGCACGCGCCGGAGGAAGCTCTGCTCCGGGTCTTCCCCGCGCCCGCGCAGCGCCGCGGCCGCCCGCTTGAGGAACTCTCCCGCGTCATCCGGGGCGACGGCCGCGTACCCCTCCACCAGCGAGCGGAAGTGACCGACCATCCAGGGCACGGCGGTGAACTGCAGGCGATGTGTGGACTCGTGCAGGCAGACCCACAGCCGGAAGTCGGCGGGGTCCGCCCGGATCTCCCGCTCCACGTGGATGACGTTGGGCGCCACCAGCAGCAGCCGACCACCTGCCCCGCCACCGGAAGCGCCACCGCCGACCGGGTCGTACTGCCCGAGCACCCGCGCGGAGAGGTAGGCGAGCACGATGCCCAGCTGGGATCCCAGCGCGGGTCCGCGATAGTCGGCGGGGACCAGCGCGTCGGTGAGCGGCCCGCTGAGCTCGGCCATGCCCTCGGCCGCGGCGGCTATCCAGCCGCGCCGGTCCACCACCTCGGCCTCGGCCAGGGGCAGGTCCTGCCCGAGCCCGGTGGCGTCACGCACCCGGCTCTCGGCATCGCGGGAGAACCGGCGCAGGTCGGCGACCACACCGTGCGCCTCCGCGGACGTTACCTTCGGCCCGCGAGGGACGAGTCGCCGGCCGCTGCGGACGGCCGCGGCCCAGTCGACGGCCTGATGCGCTTCCGGTGTCACCGGGCCGGGCACCTAGCCACCGGAGCAGCCGCACGTGCGCAGCGCCGCGGCGAGCGCGTCCTGGGCGTACCTGGTCGGGTTGCCCACGACCCCGTCCGAGTTGAAGGAGAAGACCAGAAGGCGGCCGTCCACATCCGGCACGTAGCCGACCAGCGCGTACGTGGCATCGAGGGATCCGGTCTTGGCACGCACCCAGCCGCGGCCGGCGACGGTCTCCGGCTGGGTGTAGCGGTCGTACTCCGCCAGGGTGCCGGAGACGCCGGCCAACGGCAGACCGGTGAGCAGGAGGCGGAGCTCCGCGGGGTCGCCGGCGACAGCCATCGCCATCAACTTGCCCAGCACCTCGGGTGACACCTTGTCCCCGGCGGACATGCCGGAGCCGTCCTTGACGACGACGCCGGTGGTGTCCAGGCCGAGATCGCCGAGGGCCTGCAGGACCGCGCCGGAGACGCCGTCGAAGGAGGCGGGGGCGCCTCGCGCGATGGCGACCTGCCGAGCCAGCGCCTCGGACAGGATGTTGTCGGAGTGCTCGAGCGCCTGCGCGAGCAGCGTGGACAACGGCTGCGACTCGACCTTGGCGATCACCTGCGCATCCGGCGCGGCCGTGGCCTCCGCGATGGGCAGATCGTCATTGCCGAGCGCGTGGGCCAGGGCCTTGGCGGCCGTCATCGCCGGTTCGCCGGTGCGCGGCGAGTTCTCATTGGCGGGGTCGAGCCGGTCGGCGTCCACCATCAACGGCTGCATCCTGGTGATGAAGCCCTGAGCGACCTGCGGGGTGCCGCGGATATCGTCGGCGTCCCAGCCCTCGGCCATCTCGTCGCCCTGCCAGTACGAGAGGTCCAGGCCGATCGAGGTGACCTCGAAGCCCGCCTTGGCCTTCACCTGCGCGGCCAGGTCATCGATATGCGGCCCGCCGGGCAGGATGGTCGGGGTGCCAGCCGGACGCGCGGACAGCGTCACGTCACCGCCGCCGACGAAGATGATCTGGCCGGGCTCGTTGCCCATGACGATCTTCGTCACCAGTCGCTCGTTCGGGTCCGCGGAGGCGAGCAGCGCGGCGCCGGTCAGCAGCTTCATGGTCGAGGCGGGGACCCGCGCGACATCCGCGGCCTGCTGCCACAGCACCTGTCCGCTCACCGGATCTATCACCAGACCGGCGAAATCCGCGAGATCCTTGTCCGCCAGCGGCTTCGCGAATTTCGCCGTGACGCCCGCCGCGGTCGGCGCCTCGTCGGAGGGGACCATCGGCGCGATGGCGAGCGTGGCCGGCTGCACCGCCGGATCCGGGTTGACCGAGGAGGTGACGGACTCCGAGGTCGTGGTCTCGTCACCGGCGATGCTGCCGCCGGCATCGGGGCCGCTCAGCAGGCGCCAGGAGACGACGGCCGCGACCGCCAGCACCACCACGCCGAGCAGCACGCCGCCGATGAGCAGGCCGCGCTTGCGGCCGGATCGCGCATAGTTCACGTGCCCATCCTGCCAGTCCAAGTCCGCTTTCGGTCTAGACGGGTCCAAATCCGGATAGAGTGGCCCCGTGGAATTTGACGTGTTGATCGAGATCCCCAAGGGTTCGCGCAACAAGTACGAGGTGGACCACGAGAGCGGCCGCATCCGGCTGGACCGGGTGCTGTTCACCGCCACCCAGTACCCGGCCGACTACGGCTACATCGAGGGCACCCTCGGCCAGGACGGCGACCCGCTGGACGCGCTGGTACTGCTGCCGGAGCCCACCTTCCCGGGCTGCCTGGTGCGGGCCAGGGCGATCGGCATGTTCCGCATGACGGACGAGAAGGGCCCGGACGACAAGGTGCTGTGCGTCCCGGCGAGCGATCCGAGACAGACCGCGCTGCAGGACATCTCGGATATGAAGGAGTTCGATCTGCTGGAGATCCAGCACTTCTTCACCGTCTACAAGGACCTGGAGCCGGGCAAGTCCACCGAGGGCTCCAATTGGGTGGGCCGCGGCGACGCGGAGTCCGAGATCCGCATCTCCTTCGACCGGGAGGCGAAGCGGCTCGCCGCCGGAGGGCACTGAGCCCCACCCGGCCGTGACAGAACTGTGACCGGCCCGTTTGCAACCCGATTGTCCCGCAATACCGTCATGTCTCCCAGAAGGGCACCTTTCGGTGCCGGAGACGGCGAGAGGGATGACGACGATGACACGGTTGTTGATGGCGCAGCGCGGGACGACCCGTGACGGAGCGCCGAGGGCATTCGGCCGGAAGCGCTGGGGGCTCGCGCTCGTCGCGACGGTGACGACGGGGCTGGCGCTCGCCGCCTGCTCCTCCTCGGCAGGCAGCGCCGACTCGGCCGAGTCGATGTCGAGCCAGTCGGTCGCGGCGTACGACACCGCGTCGGAGGGGATGGCCGGCGGCGCGTCGGACGGCAGCACCGACGGCGGGAATGACGCGGCGGCCGCCCCCGCGGCCGAGGTCCCGAGCCGGGCACCGGGCGGCGATTCCAGCACCGGCCCGCTGCCCGCCGGACGGCAGATCATCCGCACGGCGGAGGTCACCGTCACCGTCACGGTCGACCCGCCAGAGGGCAAGAAGCAGGCGAGTGACGAGGCCCTGGCCGCGTCCGCCGCCGACGCCGCGCGGGCGGTCCGCGCCCTGGTGACGCTGCCCGGCGGCTACGTGTCCGGGTCGGACGGTCGCGGTTCGACGATCACCGTCACCCTGCGCATCCCGGCGGGCTCCTACGAGTCGGTGATGGACCGGCTCGGCGGCATCGGCAAGATCTCGGACATCGCCGAGTCCACCCAGGACGTGACCGGGCAGCTGGTGGACGTCAAGAGCCGCATCGCCTCGCAGCAGGCCTCGGTGGACCGGCTGCGCGCGCTCATGGCGAAGGCCGAGACGATCGAGGACGTGATCTCCATCGAGTCGGAGCTCACCCGGCGCGAGGCGGACCTGGAGTCGCTGGAGCAGCAGCAGGCGCAGCTGTCCGACGCGGTGGCGCTGTCCACGATCTCGGTGACGGTCGACGCGATCACCACGCCGGCCGAGGTCGAGCCGGAGCCCGAACCGAAACCCGAGGTGAAGCACAACGCGTTCATGACGGGCCTGCTCGCGGGCTGGAACGGGCTCGTGACGGTGAGCCGGGCGGCGGC
>JBIQLB010000053.1:0-1168 GCA_044464665.1 Nocardioides sp. | reverse complement strand
ACGGGCGGTCTACCAGCCGCCCCCGCGGGAGACGCGCTTCACGGCGGGCCGGACGTCCACCAGGTAGACGAGGACCCCGACCAGGGCGACAAGCCATAGCAGGCTCTGCGGGGCGAAGTAGCCCGTCACGATGCCGAGTCCCAGCGCCACGCCGCACGCGACGTTGATGCCGAACCACGCGGGTTTGGTGAGCTTGTCCGCGGCGACGAAGGCGTCGGCGCGGCGGCTGGCGGCGTCGATCACGCAGAACGCGCCGAGCACGGCGCCGCCGTACGCGAGCACCAGCTGGATCGCCGTGATGATCTGCAGGATGACATACGCCACGGATCCAGCCTACGGGACTCGCGTCACTCGGAGTCCTTCGCACCGCCTCCGTGGGCGTCGTCATCGATGACCTCGCCGTCCGCGACGTCGGCGCTGTCGGTGACGTGCAGATCCACCACCTCGGCCTCGGTCACGGTGATGCCGGGGTCGTCGCCGGCCTTCGACTCGGCAGCCGCCGACCGCGCCCGGGCGACGGTCTCGTTGCCCCGGTCGGCCAGGTTGCCGTAGGCGGCGGTGACGGTGCTGCGGTAGTCCTCGACCGTGTCGCGCAGGTGATCGGGCTTCAGCGCATTGGCCGCCTCCTGCGCCTTGGCGGGCAGGCCTGCGACGAGCTGCTGGGCCTTGCCCGGCAGCTCGGAGAGGAATCGCTCCACGTCCTGGACGAACTCCTTGCGGCGCAGCGCCGCCAGCTTCTCCATGGCGGCGTCGCCGGCGCCGATGGCGGCGAGCACCGGCCGGGGCAGGTCGCCCCACACCTCGGCCAGCTTGTCGATGGCCTTGTCGGACACGTCGCGGATATCGTGCAAGAGGTTCATGTCGGCTCCTTACCGTTGCCGCGCACGAAGGCGCGGTAGATCTCGATGAGTGACGTCTTCTGTCGTTCGGTCAGCGCCCCGTCGGCCCGGATGGCGGCGGTGACGTCGGTGGGGGTTTCGCGCTGTTTGAGCACGCCGGCCTTGACGAGCAGAGTCTCGGCGGAGATGGAGAGCCCGTCGGCGATCTGGTTGAGGATGGCGGCGCTGGGCCGGCGCAGGCCGCGCTCCACCTGGGACAGATAGGGGTTGGACACGCCGGCCTTGTCGGCGAGCGCGCGCAGGGAGACCTGCGCCTGGGTGCGCTGGGC
>JBIQLB010000052.1:0-6988 GCA_044464665.1 Nocardioides sp. | reverse complement strand
CGTCCTACGGGCGATCACCATCTGGCTTCGCGAATAAGGAGACATGCCCTAGCCGACCCGCTCCCACCAGACCCGGTCGAACTCGGGCCCGGGGATCCGCTCGGTCTCGCGCCACTCCTCCCGGCTGAACTCCGGGTAGAAGGTGTCGCCCTCGGGCTCGCGATGCACCTCGGAGAGGATCTGGTGCGTGGCGAGCGGCAGCGCCTCGGCGTACACGCTGGCGCCGCCGATGACCGCCACGTCCGGGCCGTGCGCGGCGGCCAGCGCGAGCGCCTCGGCCAGCGAGTGCGCCACCTCGACGCCCTCGGCGCGCCAGGCCGGGTCGCGGGTGATGACGATGTTGGGGCGGCCGGGCAGCGGCCGGCCGATGGAGTCGTACGTCGCCCGGCCCATCACCAGCGAGTGGCCGGCGGTGACCCGCTTGAAGTGGGCGAAGTCCTCGGGCAGCCGCCACGGGATGTCGCCGCCCGCGCCGATGACGCCGTTGCGCGCGACCGCGGCGACCAGGACGATCCGGCGCCGAGCCGATCTCACTGGGCCCTCGTCATACGGCGATCGGCGCCTTGATGCCCGGGTGCGGGTCGTAGCCCTCGATCTCGATGTGCTCCAGGTCGAAGGCGTCCAGCTCGCTCACCGAGGCGTCCAGCACCAGTCGCGGCAGCGGGCGCGGCTCGCGGGTCAGCTGCAGCCGGGCCTGGTCCAGGTGATTGAGGTAGAGGTGCGCGTCGCCCAGCGTGTGCACGAAGTCGCCGGCCTCGAGCCCGGTCACCTGGGCCACCATGTGGGTGAGCAGGGCGTAGGAGGCGATGTTGAAGGGCACGCCGAGGAAGACGTCGCCGGAGCGCTGGTAGAGCTGGCAGGAGAGGCGGCCGGGGCCGTCCTCCTGCGGGGCGACGTAGAACTGGAACATCGTGTGGCACGGCGCCAGCGCCATGTCGGGGATGTCGGCGACGTTCCAGGCCGAGACGATGTGCCGGCGCGAGTCGGGGTTGCTCCGGATCTGCTCGACGACCTGGGCGATCTGGTCGACGTGGCGGCCGTCGGGGGTGGGCCACGAGCGCCACTGGTAGCCGTAGACCGGGCCGAGGTCGCCGTTCTCGTCGGCCCACTCGTCCCAGATCGTGACGCCGCGGTCCTGCAGCCACTTCACGTTCGTGTCGCCGCGCAGGAACCAGAGCAGCTCGACGAAGACCGACCTGGTGTGGACCTTCTTGGTGGTCACCAGCGGGAAGCCGTCGCTCAGGTCGAACCGCATCTGGTGGCCGAAGACGCTGAGCGTGCCGGTGCCGGTCCGGTCGGTCTTCTCCACGCCCTCGCCGAGGATCCTGCGGAGGAGATCGAGGTAGGCCTGCATGGGCCCAACCTACCCGCCGAGCTCCCCCGATGACGCGGCGAACCGCGCCGGGTTCAGCCTCTGGTCGAGGCGGCGCGCTGGGAAGGTCGCCGACGGCACGCTCACCCGCAACGACCTGGCCGTCTCCGCACGCGCGCCGCGTGCCATCGCCGGAACGCTGGTCGGCGACACGCCGTACCTCACCGGCTGGACCCAGCTGGGCTCGGTCACGCTGCCACCCGGACGGTGGCTGCTCTCGGGACAGGCATCGGTCTCCGGCGACTTCTATCGCGACTGCCGGTTGTACGGGTCCGGTCGCCAGATCGCCATCGGCGAGGTCTGGAACGGCACCGCCGAATCAGCGGTGATCCCGGTCTCCGGGCTGCTCACGGTCACGCAGGCCACCCCGGTCAAGCTCGAGTGCTACGGCGGCGGCTCACCGGACTACGCCATGTATCCCTCGCTGTGGGCCGTCGAGGTGGCGCCCTGATCTGAGCGGATCCCGTTCGGCCCGTGCCAGACTCCGCACGTGCTCATCGGACTGGCCGCGGCGCTCGGCGCCGCCGCTCTCTTCGGCGTGCTGGCCGTGGTGCAGGCGCGCGCCATCCGGCGCCACGGCCTGCTCTCCTGGCTGATGGCGCTGGTGCTCGTCGGCGACCTGGTCGGCTGGGTGCTCCACCTCATCGCCATCGCCTACCTGCCGCTGTACCTCGCCCAGGCGGCCGTCGCCACGAGCCTGGTGGTGACCGCGCTGATCGCCTCGTTCGTGATGAGCGAGCCGCTGCATCCCCCGCAGTGGCTGGCGGTCGGCACGGTGGTGGTCGGCCTGGCCGTCCTGGCCGTCGCCGCGGGGCCGATCGGCGACTCGCGGTTCACCGCCGGCACCACGCTGATGCTCTGGCTGGTCCTGACCGGCACGACGCTCGCCGGCCTGGTCGCCGCGCGCTTCAGCGGCCATCGCAGCGGCGTCGCGCTCGGCGTCCTGGCCGGCGTCGCCTACGGCTTCTCCCCCGTCGCCACCCGAGCCCTGGTGGATCCGGCCCGCGATCTGCCCACGCTCTTCGCGGTGCTCAGCATCGGCCTCTTCGGGGCGCTCGGCTTCGTCCTCTACACCTATGCGATGCAGCGGACGGCGGTCACCGCGGCGACCGCTCCGCTGACGGTGCTGCAGACCCTGCTGCCCTCGGTCGTCGGCCTGGTGGCCTTCGGCGACCAGGTCCGGCCCGGCTGGTGGCTCCCCGCCGCGCTGGCCTTCGTGGCCAGCCTGGTCGCCGGCGCGGCGCTCTGTGGCGCCGAGGCGCGCCTGGACGTGCTGGAGCCGCTCGACACCGGCCACGACGACGGCGACTGAGGCTGGTTGGATGGTGCCGTGACCGGCGCCGACGTCTCCTGCCGCGTCGCCTGGGCGGAGGACGCCCCGGCGATCGCGCGGGTGCAGGTGCGCGCCTGGCGGGCGTCGTACGCCGACCTGCTGCCCGCCGAGCTGCTCGACGCCCTCGACGCCGCCGAGCTGGCGCAGGGCTGGACCTCGGCGCTGAGCCGGCCGCCGGACGCGCGCCACCGGATCCTCATCTCGCTGGAGCGCGCGACGGTCACCGGCTTCGCGCTGACCGGGCCGGCCACCGATCCCGACTGCGACCCGGTCGCCGACGGAGAGGTCAGCGATCTCACCGTCGACCCCGACCATCGCGGCGCCGGGCACGGCTCCCGGCTGATGCAGGCCTGCGTGGACACGCTCGTCGCCGATCGGTTCACCCGCGCGGTCACCTGGCTGCCCTCGACCGACGACCGCACCCGGGCCTTCCTCACCGCGGCCGGATGGGGCCCCGACGGCGCCCACCGCACCCTCGACCTCACCGGCGACGGCACCGTCACCGTCAAGCAGGTCCGGCTCCACACGGACCTGCGCCGATGACCGCCGGCAAGTCGCCGGCCCTGAGCCCGCGTCAGCGCCGCGCCATCGTCACCGACAGCCTGGCGGTCGCCGTCGCGACCGGCGCCTACGGCGTCTCCTTCGGGGCGATCGCGGTCACCAACGGCCTCACCGTCTGGCAGGCCTGCGCGCTCTCGCTGCTGGTCTTCACCGGCGCCTCGCAGTTCGCCCTGGTCGGCGTCGTCGCCACCGGCGGCGCTCCGCTCCTCGGCGCGGTCTCCGGCCTGCTGCTGGGCGTGCGGAACACGCTCTACGGCCTGCGGCTCGCACCGCTCCTCGGCTGGACCGGCTGGCGGCGGGTCGCGGCCGCCCAGCTGGTGATCGACGAGTCGACCGCGATGAGCGTGATGCGAGAGTCGCGCGAGGCGGCCCGGATCGGCTTCCTCACCGCCGGGCTGGGCGTCTTCGCGCTGTGGAACCTCGCCACCCTGGCGGGCGCGCTGGCCGGCGACTCGCTCGGCGACCCGCGCACCTACGGCCTCGACGCCGCGGTCGGCGGCGCCTTCCTGGCGCTGCTGTGGCCGCGGCTGGGCACCCGGTCGCACCAGGTCGCCGCCGTTCTCGGCGCCGCGGTGGCGCTGGCGGCCGTGCCGTTCACCCCGGCCGGCGTGCCGGTGCTCGCGGCAGCGGTCGTCGCCGTCGGCCTCGGCGTGTGGGGATGCGAGACCCAGGAGGACGAGCCGTGATCTGGCTGGCGGTGATCTCCTGCGGGGTGGGCTGCTACCTGCTCAAGCTGGCCGGCATGTCGGTGCCCGGCCATGTGCTCGAGCGGCCCGTCGTACGCCGGATCGCGGACCTCATCCCGGTGGCGCTGCTCGCCGCGCTGATCGCGGTGCAGGTCTTCGCCGGAGCCGGCGAGGACGGACCCCGGCTGACCCTGGACGCCCGCGTGGCCGGGCTGCTGGCCGCTGCGGTGGCGCTCATGCTGCGGGCGCCGTTCCTCGTCGTCGTGGTGGTCACGGCCGCCACCGCCGCCCTGCTGCGGATGTAGCCGGACACAGCGAGGCCCGCCGGGTGGATCACCCGGCGGGCCGTCGCGAGAGGCCTCAGCCGACGCTGACCGCGCTCCAGGCCGCCGCGACCGTGGCGTACTGGGGGCTGTCCGCGCCGAAGAGGTCGGTCGCCGCCTTGAGGGTGGCGGTCCGGGCTCCGGCGTAGTCGGTCTTGGAGGTCATGTACTTCGTCAGCGCGGTGTACCAGATCTGCTGGGCGTCGGCGCGGCCGATGCCGGTGATCGTGGAGCCGTTGCAGGTCGTGCTGTTGTGCTGGACGCCGCCGATGGTCTTCGGGCCGGAGCCCTCGGCGAGCAGGTAGTAGAAGTGGTTGCCCACTCCCGAGGAGTAGTGCACGTCCAGGCTCTTCACGCCGCTGTTCCAGCAGTCCGCGGACTTGCCGTCGGTGGAGGGCTTGTCCATCCGGCGCAGGCCCGGCTTGCCGGCGCGCAGGTCGAACTGCTCGCCGATGATGTAGTCGGCCGGGTCGTTGGGATTGGCGGCGTAGAACTCCACCATCGTCCCGAAGATGTCCGAGGTGGCCTCGTTGAGACCGCCGGACTCCCCGCTGTAGGTGAGGTTGGCGGTGTTCTCGGTGACACCGTGGCTCATCTCGTGGCCGGCGACGTCGAGCGAGGTCAGCGGGCCGTAGCTCTTGCCGTCCCCGTCGCCGTACGTCATCTTCGAGCCGTCCCAGAAGGCGTTGACGTAGTTCTTGTCGTAGTGGACCCGGTTGTAGGAGCCCTTGCCGTTGCCGAAGATGCCCAGGCGACCGAAGGTGTTCTTGTAGTAGTCCCAGGTCACCGCGGTGCCGTACTGCGCGTCGACGGCCGGGCCGTCGTTGAAGCTCGGCGTGGAGCTGGTGTAGAGCGTCTCGCTCGGGCACAGGAACTTGAAGATCGAGCCCAGCAGGGTGCACAGGATGTTCTCGGCCTGGTTGCCCATGGTCACCGTGTAGGTGTTGCCGCGGGTCGGGTCCTTGAGCTCGTACTTCGAGCCGTTCTGGTTGATCTTCAGCGGGACCGTGCCACCCCAGCGGCCCGTGCCCGTGCCGTCGGCCTCGGCGGTCCAGATCCGCTGCTCGGAGCGGAGCACCTTGCCGGTCTGCGCGTCGACGTAGGTCTCCAGGCGCGACGGGGTGCCATCGGGCTGCTCGCCGATCGTGGTCACCTGCCAGGCGAGCTTCGCGGCGTTCTCGACGTCGACCACCAGGCGGGTGTCGTCGACCTCGGTGTCGGAGACCGGCTTGTTCTCCGGAACCTTCAGCGCGCTCTTGCCCGCCGCCGCCTTGGACACCTTGGCGCTGGTGGAGACCGAGATCGGGTCGTCCATGGTCAGGCTGGCGCCCTCCCAGCCCCCGCTCCGGGTCTGGTGGACCACCAGGTCGCCGCCGATGACCGGCAGGCCCTTGAAGAAGCGGCTCATCCGGATGTGCGTGCTGCCGTCGCGGTCGCGGATGCCGCGCACCGGCTTGAACTCCTGGCCCTTGCCCCAGGCCGTGGTGCCGGAGCGCTGCTCGGCGAGACGGACCGCGTTGGCCACGGCCTGGTCGTCGTCGGCGATGGCGGAGCCGGCCGGGAGGGAGCCGACCGCGACGACGGGAAGCCCGAGGGCCAGCGCCGCGGCGGCGAGACGGGCGGAGATGCGCATGCTCGTGCCTTTCCGATGGGAGGGGATGACGAGGTGATGCCCGCCACACCTAGGTCCCAAACCATCCGAAAATGTCACCAGAACGTCAAGAACGCGTTCTAGCTGGACTAGGCACCTTGCCACCGGCCACGGACGGTACGCCGGGCAGGGCGCTCCCGCCTCGCGTCGCCGGCCCGGCTCAGGAGGTCGGCAGGAACCGCTCCAGGCCGACGGTGAGCCCCGGCTTCTCGGCGATCCGGCGCAGGCCGAGCAGCACGCCGGGCGTGAAGGAGACCCGGTCCAGGGAGTCGTGCCGGATGGTCAGCGTCTCCCCCGGGGCGCCGAGGATGACCTCCTGGTGGGCGACCAGGCCGCGGATCCGCAGGCCGTGGACGCGGATGCCCTCGATGTCCGCGCCCCGCGCGCCCTCCAGGGCGGTCGAGGTCGCGTCCGGCGGCGGGGCCAGGCCGGCCTCCCGGCGCGCGGCGGCGATCAGCTCGGCCGTGCGCCGCGCCGTGCCGCTGGGGGCGTCGGCCTTGGTCGGGTGGTGCAGCTCGACGATCTCCACCGACTCGAAGTAGCGGGCGGCCTGCTCGGCGAAGCGCATCATCAAGATGGCGCCGATCGAGAAGTTCGGCGCGATCAGCACGCCGGTGCCGGGGCTGGCCTCCAGCCAGCTCTCGACCTGGCCCAGCCGCTCCTCGTCGAAGCCGGTGGTGCCCACGACGGCGTGGATGCCGTGCTCGACGCAGAAGCGCAGGTTGTCCATGACCACGTGCGGGGTGGTGAAGTCGACCACCGCCTGGGCCCGGGTGTCGACCAGGATCTGCAGGTCGTCGAGGTGGTCGATCTCGGCCACCAGCTCCAGGTCGTCCGCGGCCGCGACCGCCTCGCAGACCTCGCGCCCCACCTTGCCCAGCGCGCCCAGCACGCCCACTCTCAACGTCACGAGTCGAGGCTACCGAGTGCCCGAGCTTGCTCGTGGCCGAGTGGCCCAGAACCGACACGGAGCTCGTTGATGAGCGAAGCGAGGATCACGCGGCAGACCCTAGGGCGTGTCTCCTAAAGATCGGGGTGTGGGGTCGGGATTGTTGACCTATG
>JBIQLB010000051.1:0-8284 GCA_044464665.1 Nocardioides sp. | reverse complement strand
GGGGTCGCTGCGCCATGCCCACCCACGGACTTGACGCGACCTACAGCCAGCTAGCGGCCGGTCAGCTGCCAGACGCCGGGCGTGCCCTTGGCGATGAGGCCCTCGTCCATGAGCGCCACACGGGCTCTGCGGGCGGCGTACCGCCAGCGCAGCTCGCCCTCGGGCGTCAGCTCGTGGTCGCCCTCGCGCAGCTTGCCCTCGGTGAGGATCTCCAGCTCCAGGAACGCCTCGTCGGCGTCCAGCTGCCCGCCGGCCTCCTCCAGGATGCTGAGGATCAGCGGCTTGAACACCTCCGGCGGCGTCCAGCGCCGCGGCACCACCTTGCTCGGCGCCACGCTCGCGGGCTTGCGCACCGCCGTGCTCCTCGGCCTCGGCGCGGCCTTCGCCCTCACGCTCTTCTCCGGCTCCACCGGTGGTCGCCCGTGCACGCACGTCGATCGCGGAAGGTCACACAGCTCGCAGTAGTCCTCGGCCCCGTTCATCGCCTCCCACCCTAGTCACCCGCCTCGAGCCTTCGTACGGCGACTGGGCCATCGCGGGCGCGGCCGGTACGGCTCGGTCCCGGACATCAGGAGAGCCCGGCGAGCCGGTACGCCACCAGGCTGCCGGCCACCGCGACGTTGAGGCTGGCTCCCCAGCCCACCATGGGGATCTCGACGCACTCGTCGACACCGGCCAGCACGTCGTCCGGCACCCCGTGGTGCTCGTGGCCGAGGAGGAGCACCGTCGGCTCCCGCGCCGGCGTCAGCCGGGGCAAGGGTGTCGCGTCGTCGGCGAGCTCGACCGCCACGATGCGCTTGCCATCCGCGCGCTGGACGTGGAGCCATTCCTCCTTGCTCGGCGCGACCCAGTGGAGACACGGCCGCCGTCCGCGCAGGGTGTCGCCGACCTGCAGCGCGCTCCGGTAGTGGGGCGTCCGCGGCACGGCCAAGCAGGCGCCGATGGCGTCGCAGGTGCGCAGCAGAGTGCCCAGGTTGGCGTCGTACGCCACCCAGAGCGGCGCGATGACGAGATGGTCCCAGCAGCCGTGCCGGCCCGTACGGCGCCGCGCTCGCAGCTCGCGAGGCTTGGTCTTGGCGCCGCTCATCGGCGCGTGGTCGAGGCTCCCGAACTGATCATGAGATGACGCCATTCAGCGGCGGCGCCGGTCCATCGACGTGAAGGTGGTGCGGACAGCGTAGCGGTGGCTCAGCCGCCGAGGCGACGGAACGCCTGCGTGACCAGCACCAGCTCGCCGAGCTCGTCGGAGGCGGCGGTGTCGATCAGAGCCTCGATGACCCAGTCGTGGTGGCCGGCGGGGTCGTGGAGGGTCTGGGTCACCGTCCAGGAGGTGCCGGTTCGCGAGACCCGCAGCAGATCGGGGCCACGGGCGTCGGCGTCGAGGAGCACCTGATCGTGCTCGGCGTAGTAGTCCTCGATGGCCTCGTCCCAGGCCGACCGCGTCATCACCACCTCGCCCGGCGGATCGGTCCGGTCGGCGGCCGCGCGCTCCAGGGCCATCAGGCCATCGAGGTCGTCGTGGGCCACGAGCTCGACCCGGCGGAACATCGCGTTGCGGATCATGACGGCGAACGGCCGCTCCTGCTTGGAGATCGGGCGCGGGTTCGGCGGCGGCCGGTGCTCGGCCAGCTCCACGGCGTGCCGATGGACGGCGTCGGGATCGGTGAGCGACTCCCACTCGTCGAGCAGCGAGGAGTCGGTCTGGCGCACGGTCTCGCCCAGCCACTCCATCAGCTCCTCGAGCTCCGGCGTGCGGTGCTGGTCCGGCACGGTCTGCCGCAGAGTGCGGTAGGCGTCGGTCAGGTAGCGCAACACCAGTCCCTCGGACCGGGCGAGCTGGTAGCGCGCGACGAAGTCGGTGAAGCTCATGCCCTGCTCGTACATCTCCCGCACGACCGACTTCGGCGAGAGCGCGTCCTCGGGCAGCCACGGGTGGCTCTGGCGATAGATCGCGTACGTCGCCTCGAGCAGATCGCGCAGCGGCATGGGCCAGGTGATCTCCTCGAGAAGGGCCATCCGCTCCTCGTACTCGATGCCGTCGGCCTTCATCTCGGCCACGGCCTGCCCGCGGGCGACGTACTGCTGCTGGGCAAGGATCTGCCGAGGCGCCTCCAGCACGGACTCCACGACCGAGAGCAGGTCGAGGGTGTAGTCCTCGCTCTCCGGATCGAGTACGTCGAATGCCGCGAGGGCGAAGTGGGCCAGCGGCTGGTTGAGGGCGAAGTCCTCGGGCAGATCGATCGTCAGCACGTAGGGCCGGCCGTGCTGGTCGGGCTCCTCGAGCCGGGTGAGCACGCCCGAGCGGACCAGGCTGCGCGCCAGCCTCAGCGCGCGCCGGGCGAGGCGCCGCTGGCTGCTGGGCGTCTCGTGGTTGTCCATCAGCAGCCGGCGCAGGACGGGGAAGGCGTCCTCCTCGCGCGCGATGACGTTGATGAGCATCGCGTTGTCGACCTTCATCCGCGAGACGAGCTGCTCCGGCGGTCGCTCCACGAGCTTCTCGAACGTCTCCTCGGACCAGACGACCGTGCCCTCGGGCGGCTTCTTGCGGCGGACGCTCTTCTGCTTCTTCGGGTCGTCGGCGAACTTGGCGAGGGCCTTGGCGTTGTCGATGACGTGCTCGGGCGCCTGTACGACGACGTACCCGGCGGTGTCGAAGCCGGCCCGGCCCGCCCGCCCCGCGATCTGCCGGAACTCCCGCGAGCGCAGGATGCGCTGCCGGCTGCCGTCGAACTTCGCGAGGCCGGTGAACAGCACCGTCCGGATCGGCACGTTGATGCCCACGCCGAGGGTGTCGGTGCCGCAGATGACGACGAGCAGGCCGGCCTGGGCGAGCTGCTCGACCAGGCGGCGGTAGCGCGGCAGCATCCCGGCGTGATGGACGCCGATGCCCTTGCGTACGAGTCGCTGGAGCGTCTTGCCGAAGCCCGCGCCGAACCGGAAGCCGACCAGCCGCTCGGCGATCGCGTCGCGCGCCTCGCGGGTCGGGTCGATGGCCGAGCGGGCGTTGAGGAGCGAGGTGGCGTGCTCGACGGCGGCGGCCTGGGTGAAGTGGACGACGTACACCGGTGCCTGGTGAGTCGAGACGAGCTCCTCCAGGGTCTCGCTCAGGTGCGTCATCGCCCAGGAGTACGTCAGCGGCACCGGCCTCTCGGCGTCGTCGACGACCGCCGTCTCCCTGCCGTTGCGCCGGGTCAGGTCCTTCGCCAGATCGCTGACGTCCCCGAGTGTCGCCGACATCAGCACGAACTGCGCGCCCGTCAGCTCCAGCAGCGGCACCTGCCACGCCCACCCGCGATCCGGCTCGGCGTAGAAGTGGAACTCGTCCATGATGACGAGCCCGACGTCGGCCGCCGGCCCCTCCCGGAGCGCGATGTTGGCCAGCACCTCGGCGGTGCAGCAGATGATCGGCGCGTCCGCGTTCACCGACGCGTCCCCGGTGAGCATCCCCACGTTCTCCGCGCCGAACGTCTCGCACAGCGCGAAGAACTTCTCGCTCACCAGCGCCTTGATCGGCGCCGTGTAGAAGCTGACCCGGTCGCCAGCCAGCGCCGCTGCGTGCGCCGCCACCGCCACCAGCGACTTCCCCGACCCCGTCGGAGTGGCGAGCACGACGTTGCTCCCACCGAGCAGCTCGATGATCGCCTCGTCCTGGTGCGGGTAGAGGCTCAGCCCCTGCCTCTCCGCCCACCCCGTCACCGCCTCATAGACGGCGTCCGGGTCGTCCGTCCGCGGCACCCACCCCGCCCCGTCCGCCTCCACCCCGCGACACTACCGCCCGCCGGTCGCCGGGTGCCGTCGTACGGTGACGGACCAAAGGTCACCGCGTGGCGATCTGCTGAGCGTGTATCCGGCGTCGCGAGACGCCTTAGGTCCGTGCTCCTACGCGCTGACGTGCTCAGGTGGCTGGACGAGGAGTCCTGATTGGGCCGGCTGCCGAAGCGGGCGTGACAGGCTGGGAGGGTGGCCAACCGACTCGCCTCCGCGACATCGCCGTACCTCCTCCAGCACAAGGACAACCCCGTGGACTGGTGGGAGTGGGGGCCGGAGGCGTTCGAGGAGACCAGGAAGCGAGATGTGCCGGTGCTGCTGAGCGTCGGGTACGCCGCCTGCCACTGGTGCCACGAGGTTGATCGGTTGGCGGCTGTCGACGGAAATCTGCGAAACCGCAGGTCAGCGGCCTAGTCGCGGTTCGTGTCGGATCACCGAGTGCCGCCGTTGGACACCGTTTCCGGGGCTTCGTGCATCACT
Source organism: Nocardioides sp. (assembly GCA_044464665.1). Classification (GTDB taxonomy): domain Bacteria; phylum Actinomycetota; class Actinomycetes; order Propionibacteriales; family Nocardioidaceae; genus Marmoricola. The sequence goes on along the minus strand of JBIQLB010000051.1, from coordinate 4,036 downwards.
TTCGTGCATCACTTTGACCCCATCACTGCGACCCAGTGGCACGCGAGTTTGAGCGTCGGCCAGACGAAATCACAACACAACAACTTGTCCTGCGGAAGGGGCTCGGCGGGGCTGAGAGGATGGGGTCCGTGGTCATTCGTCGTTCCTCGCCCGAGCCTCCGTGGAGCGGTCCCGAGATAAGGCACCAGCCCGGCATGGCTGACGACTTGATGCGTGAGCTGGCTCCGCTCCTCGCCGAGGACGGCATCGACATCAGCGACCCGAACTCGATCCCCGACATGGACTCGCTGCAGCGTGCGCTCGACCGGGCGGTCGAGCGGCGGAACATGCAGCTCTTCACGCCGGTCGGCGAGTCACGTGCGCTCGCGCTGACGACACTGCGCCTGTTCGTGGAGGCCATCGCCAGCAACCAAGCGGACCTCGCTGAAGCGATCCTTGCCACCGCGGTTCCTGAGTCTCCGGACGGGTCGCAGGCAACTGTCGCGGGCACCATCGGGGTGGCCCTCGACCTGCTTGACACGATCCTTGGATGCGGACACCCCGAAGCGCCAGCCGGCATCGGCGGTCGGGCGAAGCTCCCGAAGGGGCACTGGTACGGCGAGCGGGCCGCGCGCGACATCCTCGACCTGGCGCGCCGCGGCCGCGCGTTCCGTGCGCTCGACTCCCTGATGGCCAAGCAGGGCAGCCCGGCGGTGCAGGCCGGTGCTGCACTGGCTCTGGCTGGCGCAATGCAGGCATGGGCGGACCTGGCAGGTGAGCCGGTCGACCAGGTCACCCCGATAGCGTTCCGCGCTGAATAGCTCCCACTGTCGAGTGTTGCAGATTTGCAACACTCGCTTAGACTGAAGACATGGACCTCGCGGAGCGCATCTCGACGCTGCGCCGCGTGAACGGGCTGAGCGCTCGTCAGCTCGCGGCGCTGGTCGACGTCGCCCCGACAACGGTCACGCGGATCGAGTCCGGTGCCGTGAGCCCGTCGTTCGATCTGGCGCAGGAGATCCTGACGGTTCTGGGCGAGCCGATCGGCTTCACCGGCCTCGCGGATGTGGACGCGATCGCGACGGCACGGCTTGCGCTCGACCCGGAGCTCGACGTGTCGTCGACTGCGGGCGTCGACCTGTGGCGTCAGCGCTGGGCGCGCATCGGACTTCTCGATGCTGACGGTCGGGTAGTCGCCGGGAAGGAAGCGGACCTGCTGTTCCGTGCCGGCCGCGCCGCCCGACTGACGCGCCGCCCTGGAGCGGTGGACTTCACCGCGGGGCTGTCCGCGGTTGAGCTCGCTGAATCGCTTAGGGAAGCCGGCATGGACTACGCGCTGACCGGTGACGCCGGAGCCAACCTGTACCGGTCCAGCGCAGCGGAGGCGTGGCCCGTCCTCTATGTCGAGGACCTTGTACGCGCAGCCGAAGCGGCTGGCCTCGTGCGCAAGGAGCCCGGCTCGTTCGGGATGCGCGTCACCCTGATCCCGTTCGACGCCGTGAGCGAGATCGGGCGCGTCGACATCGCCGGCATCGCGGTCGTCGCTCGCGACCAGGTCGTCATTGACGCCTACGGTGGCATCGACCGCATGGTCGAGCAGGCCGACATCCTCATGGGGCGGCGGGTGGCGTGACCGACTTCAAGACGCCTCGCTCCGAGATCGAGTGGAGCCGTCGCGCGATCATCAATGTTGTCGAAGTGCTCAAGGCCCACGCTGAGTCGCTGACGTTGGTCGGCGCTCATGCAGTCCTCCTCCGGACGATGAACCTCGATGTGCCCCGGATGCCGACCGGCGACGGCGACCTCGGAGTGACGCCCGGACTGGTCGGCGACCTGCCAAGCATCGAGGCCCTCCTGGCCGACGCCGGTTACGAGCACCGCACAACAGCTCGTCCCGGGCTGTGGGGCAGGACGGCCTACGACGAGGTCGACGGCACGCGGTCGTACCGCGAGAAGATCGATCTGCTGGCACCGCACGGGTTGTCTGGCACGGCAAGTCGCAACAAGCGTGGAGTCCCTGCCTTGCAGCCCGCGCACGGCAAGCTCGCGGTCGGCAACGCGCTCGGCCTCGAACTCGCTGCGTTCAACCGTTCGCTGGTCACGATCAGCGACTTCGCGGATCCGCGGCTGATAGCCGACATCCATGTCGCTGAGATCCCGGCGCTCATCCTCGCCAAGGGCTCAAAGATTGGCGAACGCCTCCACGAGCCGCGCAAGGGTTCGGTTCGGGACAAGGACCTGGGGGATCTGTGGCGGCTCATGGCGGTGGCCGATCCTGGCGAGACTGCTCGGGTGGTCGAGGAGTTCATCTATCACGCCGAGGTCGGCGCCGACGTTCGCCAGAGCGTCGAGTGGACCAGCGCCGTGCTGCGCGACCCGGTCAGCGCCGAGCGGGCGAAGCTCGCCTTCGACACCTTCGTCGACCCCGCGGACATCGACCGCGTCTTCGCCAAGTGGCGTGCCTCGTTGGCCGGCCCACACTCCTGAATCCCGACGACGCTTCAGCCCCGCGGTTAGGGTCCTCGTCATGGTCTTCAACGCGGTTTCGGTTCGAGTGATGATCGCCTCGCCGTCGGACGTTCCCATCGCGCGTGACGCGGTTGAGCAGGCCTTGCATGACTGGAATCAGGCGAATGGTCATCACCGCGGCGTCGTCCTAATGCCATGGCGATGGGAGAGCTCGTCGGTGCCATTGATGGGCCAGCCGGCGCAGAGCGTGATCAACGCGCAGGGACTCGACCAAGCAGACATCGTCGTCGTGCTGTTCGGCACGAAATTGGGCACACAGACTGCATCAGCGGTATCCGGCACCGTCGAGGAATTGGTCCGTGCGAGCGAACAGGGCAAGCCGGTCCACGTCTACTTCTCGCAGGAGGCGGTCGATCCCGCCACCATCGACACGGACGCCCTCGCGTCACTACGTGAGTACAAGCGCAGCCTCGAAGGGCTCTATAGCGAGTTCAGCAACGCCTCCGACCTGACGGTCCAGGTCTGGCGAGCGATCGAGCACGACCTCGGCTTGCTGGACCTGAGCCCTACGCAGGCGTCCGCGATGGAGCCGGTTGGCCCGTCGGGCGTCGCCTGGTCGGTTGACCACGAGAGCGAGCGTGAGCTCAAGAGCTACAACAAGCAGGGGAACCCGCAATACACCACGCGTCATCAGCTGGTTGTGACGAACCGAGGCAACACCACGGCAACTGGGGTCACGTTCAGGGCAGTGCCAGAGGACAGTCGGATGCACATGGGCGCCCTGTCCAACGCCACTGATATCTACCCAGGCCAGGCGAAGCGCCTTCCCGTCATCTTTGTGATGGGCGGAGCTGAACCCAAGCTCGAGATCTCGTGGACCGAGGACGGCGAGGAGCGCTCTGAAGAGTTCTTCGTGAACTGATTCGCGGAGCGTCCGATCTGTAGCACTACGCGCGACCGGCCGCCCGACCGATCAGGCCGACTGCCTTCGGAGTTTAGGTTGGGGGAGTAGGTCGGCGACGGTGAGGTCGTGCCGTTCGGAAGCGACGAAAGCTTCCGGAGCGGCCTCGGCCAGTTCCATCCGCTTCTCCTCCCACGCCAGCAGTTGATCGAGTCGCCACCGATCGGGATGCGTCATCACCGGCGGCGGCACGAGCGCGCGGTCCTTGAGGTTCTGGTAGCCCTTCGTCTTGCCCCATCCATAGCGCGCCATGACGTCGTGTGCGTCGAGGAAGACGTGGCGCGGGTCGGCGTCCTCGCCGGCGTCCGGCGGCCAGGGCATCGTCACACCGCCTTCGGTTTGCCGAGGACCGGCTGGGAGGCGAGTCGCTGGCTGCGGATGAAGGTGCGCAGGTCGCCGACGGTCGTGTACAGGCGCCGTCCGATCTTGAAGAACTCCGGGCCGGTGCCCTCTTGGCGCCACCAGCGCACGGTGTTGACCGGGGTGCGCAGGACTTCGGCGACGTCGTCGAGCGTGAGGAGCTCGTCGTCGTGGCGGGCGTGGAAGGGGACGTCCTGGGTGTTGCTGTTCATGGTGTCGCGCGTCAGGATTTCTGGCAGGGACGTTTAGTCAGTCCCTGAAGGAGAA
>JBIQLB010000050.1:0-8373 GCA_044464665.1 Nocardioides sp. | reverse complement strand
ACCCACCACTATTGGGTTCGGCCCTCCACGATGTCTTGAGACATCACAGAGCGCCTCCGGCAGGATTCGAACCTGCGACACCTGGTACCGGAAACCAGTGCTCTATCCCCTGAGCTACGGAGGCATGCGCCGCGGGACGGGGCCCGCGGTGCAGGGTGGAACACTACCGGGCGGAACTCGGGCGAGGGAAACCGGTGCCCGCCGATAGGCTTGCCCGGTGAATCCCGCCCAGCTCTCCGCCCTGATCGTCGCCGCCCTCGCCTCGCTGAGCGAGCGCGGCCGGCTGACGCTGGCCGACGGGGTGCCGCAGAGCGTGACGGTCGAGCGGCCGCGCAGCAAGGAGCACGGCGACTACGCCACCAACGTCGCGCTGCAGCTCGCCAAGAAGGCCGGGATCAGCCCGCGCGAGCTGGCCCAGATGCTCGCCGAGGAGCTGGGCGCCGCCGAGGGGATCGCGGGCGTCGAGATCGCGGGTCCAGGCTTCTTGAACATCACCGTCGAGGCGGGCGCGCAGGGGCGGGTCGCCGCCGACATCGTCGCCGCCGGGGCGTCGTACGGCCACTCCGGGACGCTGACCGGGCAGAGGATCAACGTCGAGTTCATCTCGGCCAACCCGACCGGCCCGCTGCACCTGGGCCACACCCGCTGGGCGGTGCTGGGCGACGCGATCGCGCGGGTGCTGGCCGCGGCCGGCGCCGAGGTCACGCGCGAGTTCTACATCAACGACCGCGGCGTGCAGATGAACCACTTCGCGGACTCGATCATCGCCGCGGCGCTGGGTCAGCCGACGCCGGAGAGCGGCTACGCCGGCGCGTACGTCGAGGACCTGGCCAAGGCCGTCGAGGCCGCCCGGCCCGGCGTCTTCGACCTGCCCGCCGAGGAACGGCGCGACGCGGTCCGCGAGCTGGGATACGAGATCCAGCTGCGCGAGCAGCGCGAGCAGCTGGAGAGCTTCCACACCCACTTCGACGTCTGGTTCTCCGAGAACTCCCTGCACGAGTCCGGCTCGGTGCCCGACACCCTGCGGCATCTCGAGGAGCTCGGCCACGTCTACACCGAGGACGGCGCGCTGTGGATGCGCACGACCGACTTCGGCGACGACAAGGACCGGGTGCTGATCAAGTCCGACGGCGCGCTGACCTACTTCGCCTCCGACACGGCGTACTACCTGAACAAGCGGGCACGCGGCTTCGACCGCTGCATCTACCTCCTGGGCGCCGACCACCACGGGTACGTCGGGCGCCTGCGGGCCATGGCCGCGTGCGTCGGCGACGATCCCGACCAGACGCTGGAGGTGCTGATCGGCCAGCTGGTCAAGATCCTCAGCGGCGGCGAGGAGCTCAAGCTCTCCAAGCGCGCCGGGACGATCGTGACCCTGGACGAGCTGGCCGAGGAGATCGGCGTGGACGCGCTGCGCTACTCGCTGGCGCGCTACCCCGCGGACTCCCCGCTGGTCCTCGACGTCGAGGAGATCACCCGGGCCTCGGCCGACAACCCCGTCTACTACGTGCAGTACGGCCACGCCCGCACCTGCCGGATGCTGGCCAACGCCGCCGAGCTGGGGATGTCGCTGCCGGAGACGTTCGACCCCGCGCTTCTCTCTCACGAGCGCGAGGGCGACCTGCTGCGCGCGCTGGCCGACTTCCCGCGGGTGGTCGCGAGCGCCGCCGAGCTGCGCGAGCCGCACCGGATCGCGCGCTACCTGGAGGACACCACCTCGGTCTTCAACAAGTGGTACGACACCAGGGAGTGCCGGATGCTGCCCCAGGGCGACGAGCCGGTCGCCCCGGTCAACGAGGCGCGCCTCGCGCTGGTCGTCGCCAGCCAGACCGTGCTCGCCAACGGCCTGGACCTCCTCGGCGTGAGCGCGCCGGAGCGGATGTGAGGGCACACGAGGCCGGCTGGGCCCACGCGGCGGTCTCCGTCCGGGGGCCTGCCTGGTTGCGCGAGCCGGACGACGTCGACGCCCTGGTGCCGGCGCTGTGGTCGGGCACGGCGCGCAAGGTCGACGGCGTCCTGGAGGTCGGCGGGGTCGCGCTGACCGACCTGGTGGCCGAGCACGGCAGCCCGGCGTACGTCCTGGACGAGGCCGACTTCCGCGCCCGGGCCCGCGCCTTCCGCGACGCCTTCCACGGCTACGACGTCTACTACGCGGGCAAGGCCTTCCTCTGTACGACGGTCGCGCGCTGGATCGTCGAGGAGGGCCTCTGTCTCGACGTGTGCACCGCCGGCGAGCTGGCCGTCGCCGAGCGGGCCGGCGTGCCGATGGAGCGGGTCGGCCTGCACGGCAACAACAAGAGCGAGGCCGAGCTGATCCGCGCGGTCGAGCTGGGCGTGGGCCGGATCATCGTGGACTCCTTCCACGAGATCGAGCGGCTGGCGGCCCTCACCCGGGAGCTCGGCGCGGAGGCGCGGGTGATGATCCGGGTGACCGCCGGCGTCGAGGCGCACACCCACGAGTACATCGCGACCGCCCACGAGGACCAGAAGTTCGGCTTCTCGATCGGCAGCGGTGACGCCCTCGCGGCGGCCGCGCAGATCGCCCGCACGCCCGGGCTGGAGCTGCTCGGCCTGCACAGCCACATCGGCTCGCAGATCTTCGACTCCGCGGGCTTCGAGGTCGCCGCCAGGCGGGTCCTCGCGCTGCACGCGCAGATCGCGGACGAGGTCGGCGTGGTGATGCCCGAGCTGGATCTCGGCGGTGGCTTCGGCATCGCCTACACGACCCAGGACGACCCCTCCGACCCCGCGCGGCTGGCGGCCGAGCTGAGCAAGATCGTCAGCGAGGAGTGCGACGTGCGCGCCCTCGACGTGCCCCGGCTCTCCATCGAGCCCGGCCGCGCGATCGTCGGGCCGGCGGTGTGCACGGTCTACGAGGTGGGCACCGTCAAGGCGGTCGAGCTCGACGGGGGAGCGGTCCGCACCTACGTCTCGGTCGACGGCGGGATGAGCGACAACATCCGCACGGCCCTCTACGACGCCGACTACTCCGCGACGCTCGCCAGCCGCGCCTCCTCGGCGCCGGCGCTGCTCGCCCGGGTGGTCGGCAAGCACTGCGAGGCCGGCGACATCGTGGTCAAGGACGAGTTCCTGCCCGGTGACGTTGGGCCCGGCGACCTGATCGCGGTCCCCGGCACGGGCGCCTACTGCCGATCCATGGCGAGCAACTACAACCACGTGCCCCGCCCGCCGGTGATCGCGGTGCGCGACGGGGTCTCGCGCGTGGTGGTCCGCCGCGAGACCGTCGACGACCTGCTGGGTCTCGACGTCGATGCCGCCGGCTCGATGGGAGACTGACCTCGCCATGAGTGCGAACAAGCAACCGATCCGTGTCGCCCTGCTCGGGTGCGGCGTCGTCGGCTCCCAGGTGGCCCGGCTCATCCACGACCAGGCCGACGACCTCGCCGCGCGCGTGGGCGCGCCGCTGGAGCTGGCCGGCATCGCCGTACGACGCATCGGGATGGACCGCGACGCCGACCTGCCCGCCGACCTCTTCACCACCGACGCCGAGGCGCTGGTCGCCCGCGACGACGTCGATGTGGTGGTCGAGGTGATCGGCGGCATCGAGCCCGCACGCACGCTGATCCTCTCCGCGCTGGAGCACGGCGCCGCGGTGGTGACCGCCAACAAAGCCCTGCTCGCCGAGGATGGCGCCACCCTCTTCGCCGCGGCCGAGCGTGCCGGCCGGGACCTCTACTACGAGGCCGCGGTCGCCGGAGCCATCCCGATCCTGCGTCCGCTGCGCGAGTCCCTGGCCGGCGACCGGGTCACCCGCGTGCTCGGCATCGTCAACGGCACCACCAACTTCATCCTCGACAAGATGGACACCTCCGGCGCGGGCTTCAACGAGGCGCTGGAGGAGGCCCAGGCACTCGGCTATGCCGAGGCCGACCCGACCGCCGACGTCGAGGGCTTCGATGCCGCCGCCAAGGCGGCGATCCTGGCCAGCCTGGCGTTCCATACCCGGGTCACCGCCCGCGACGTGCACCGCGAGGGCATCTCCGAGGTCACCGCCAGCGACGTGGCGTCGGCCCGGGAGATGGGCTGCGTGGTCAAGCTGCTGGCGATCTGCGCGATCGAGCAGGGCCCCGACGGGCCGGCCGTCTCCGCCCGGGTGCACCCGGCGATGATCCCCAGGACCCATCCGCTGGCCAGCGTCCGCGAGGCCTACAACGCCGTCTTCGTGGAGAGCGAGGCGGCGGGCCAGCTGATGTTCTACGGCCCCGGAGCCGGTGGCGCGCCGACCGCCAGCGCCGTGCTCGGCGACCTGGTGACGGTCGCCCGCAACCGGCTGGCCGACGTGCGTGGATCCGGCGAGTCGTCGTACGCCGACCTGCCGCTGCTGCCGATGGGAGCCACGCGGACCCGCTACCACGTGCAGATCGACGTGGACGACAAGGCCGGTGTGCTGGCCGCGATCGCGCAGGCCTTCGCCGAGCACCAGGTCTCGATCCAGACCGTGCGGCAGGAGGGTCGTGGCGACGACGCCCAGCTCGTGGTCGTCTCGCACACCGCCAGCGACGCCGATCTGGCCGCCACCGTGCGGTCGATCCGCGAGATGGCGTTCGTGCGCGACGTGTCCTCGGTGATGCGTGTCGAAGGAGAGGGAGAGTGATGGGCGCCCATCAGTGGCTCGGTGTCATCGAGGAGTACCGCGACCGGCTGGACCTGCCCGAGGGCACGCCGACCGTGACGCTGCGCGAGGGCGGCACCCCGATGGTCCAATCGCTCTGGCTCTCCGAGCTGACCGGTGCCGAGGTCTGGCTCAAGGTCGAGGGCAGCAACCCCACCGGATCGTTCAAGGACCGCGGCATGACCGTGGCGCTCTCGGTCGCGGTCGGCCAGGGTGCCGAGGCGGTCGTGTGCGCCAGCACCGGCAACACCTCGGCCTCCATGGCGGCGTACGCCGCGCGGGCGCGGATCAAGCCGCTGGTGCTCGTGCCTCAGGGCAAGATCGCCGCCGGCAAGCTGGCCCAGGCGATCCTGCACGGCGCCCAGGTGATCATGGTCCGCGGCAACTTCGACGACTGCCTGCGCATCTCCCGGTCGCTGGCCGAGCACTACCCGGTCGCGCTGGTGAACTCCGTCAACCCGATGCGCCTGGAGGGGCAGAAGACCGCGTCCTTCGAGATCGTCGACTTCCTCGGTGACGCACCGGACGTGCACGTGCTGCCCACGGGCAACGCCGGCAACATCTCGGCGTACTGGAAGGGCTATCGGGAGTACGCCGAGGACGGCGTCTCCACCCGCACCCCGGTGATGCGCGGCTGGCAGGCCGCCGGCGCCGCCCCGCTGGTGCTCGGCGCCCCGGTGCCTGACCCGGAGACGGTGGCCTCGGCGATCCGCATCGGCAACCCCGCCTCGTGGGACCTCGCGATGGCGGCGGCCCAGGAGTCCGGCGGGATGTTCCGCAAGGTCAGCGACGAGCAGATCCTCGCCGCGCAACGGGATCTGGCCGCGCGCGACGGCGTCTTCGTCGAGCCGGCGTCGGCCGCCGGCGTGGCCGGCATCCTGCTGGAGCGCGAGGAGGGCGCCGACCTCACCGGCAAGCGGGTCGTGGTCACGGTGACCGGGCACGGGCTGAAGGACATCGACACCGCGCTGTCGACCTTCACCGACCTGGTGGACACCGTCTGCGATGCCGACGTCGACGCGGCGGCCAAGGCCGCCGGACTGGCCTGACCCACCGATGAGCGCGTACGCCGGGTTCGTGGCCGGACCCGTCACCGTGGAAGTCCCGGCCACCAGCGCCAACCTCGGCCCCGGCTTCGACTCCCTCGGCCTGGCGCTGGACCTGCACGACACGCTGGTCGGCGAGGTGACCGCGAGCGGCCTGGAGATCGAGCTGGACGGCGAGGGCGCCGCCCGGCTGCCGCGGGACGAGCGACACCTCGTGGTGCAGACGATGCGCCGTGCCTTCGAGGCCCTCGGCGGGCAGCCGCCGGGCCTGCGGGTGCGCTTCGCCAACAGGATCCCGCAGAGCCGCGGGCTCGGCTCCTCCTCCGCGGCGATCGTCGGCGGGCTCGCCCTGGCGCGGGCGCTGGTGGACGACGGCGCAGACAGGCTGGACGACGACGCGCTGCTGCGGATGGCGAACGCGCTGGAGGGTCACCCCGACAACGTCGCGCCGGCGCTGGCCGGGGGACTGATCGTGGCGGGCCAGGACGGCGAGGACGTCTGGGCGGTCCCGGCACCGCTGGATCCCTCGGTCGGGGTGGTGGTCTTCGTGCCGCCGACCGGCGTCAGCACCGAGACCGCGCGGGGCCTGCTGCCCGACCGGGTCGACCACTCCGCGGCAGCGGCCAACGCCGGCCGCGCCGCGCTGCTGGTCGCCGCGCTGGGCGGCCAGACCGGCTCCCTGCTGCGTGGCACCGAGGACTTCCTGCACCAGTCCTACCGGTCCTCGGCGATGCCCGCGTCCTACGACCTGGTGCTGCGGCTGCGGGCCGACGGCATCCCGGCGATCATCTCCGGCGCCGGGCCGACCGTGCTGGCCTTCACCACCACCGGTCCCGGCGAGCTGCCGTCGCGATGTCCCGAGGGCTGGCAGGCCTGGCCGCTCGGGATCGACCACCGCGGCGTACGGGTCGTCTGAGCCGCGCGCGTCGCCGGTGCGGTGCGTGTGTTCCCTATCGGCACGGCGGACAGGGAACAGCCTCACCGCTCTTGGGGGTGAGAGTGGTGTTAGTGTTGCCAGCGCGTCAGGAGGCGAGACGCCGCGACCTTCTGGGTCAGGCGGACACCCGACGCGATCCTCCCGATCATCCGGCTGCGTCGTCTTGTGCGACCAGCTTGTGCGCATCGGGTCAGTGACCACCGGCCGGCCCATCGGGGCCCGCCACGGCTTGGGGGAGGACCCCGCAGATGACCGAGACCACCGACAACACCGGCCACACCGCGGCCGCCGGCCCGTCGACCGGCGAGCAGAAGCCGAAGGGCAAGGGCGGCCTGAGCGGCATGCTGCTGCCCGAGCTGCGACAGATCGCCGGGGGCCTGGGCATCAAGTCCACCGGGATGAAGAAGGCCGACCTGGTGGCCGCGATCAAGGCGGCCCAGAGTGGTGGTGGTCAGAGTGGTGGTGGTCAGAGTGGTGGCGGCCAGGGCGGCCAGGGCGGCCAGCGCCCGCAGGCCGAGCGTGCCGAGCAGAAGCAGGAGCGGCAGGAGCAGGGCTCCGAGCCGAAGCAGGAGCAGCGGTCCGAGAAGGCGGAGAAGGCGGAGCGGCCCGAGAAGGGCGAGCAGCAGCAGCGCCAGGACCAGAAGCAGGACCAGAAGCAGGACCAGAAGCAGGGCCAGCAGGAGAAGCAGGCCGCCAGGGAGTCCGACGGCGGCCAGGGCAACCAGCCAGGCGAGGAGGGCGGCAGCCGGCGCAACCGCCGCCGTCGCGGCCGTGACCGCGCCGCCGCGACCACCGGCGGACAGCCCGGCCAGCAGCCCAGCCAGGGCGGCGGCGGCAACCGCGGTGGCCGCGAGCCCGACCTGAACATCCTCGAGGACGACGTGCTCACCCCGTGCGCCGGCATCCTCGACCTGCTCGACAACTACGCCTTCCTGCGCACCAGCGGCTACCTGGCCGGCCCCGAGGACGTCTACGTCTCGCTCTCGATGGTGCGCAAGTACGGCCTGCGCCGCGGCGACGCGATCACCGGGCAGGTCCGGCAGCCGCGCGAGGGCGAGCGCCGAGAGAAGTTCAACCCGCTGGTGCGCATCGATGCCGTCAACGGCGCCGACCCCGACACCGCGCGCGACCGGGTCGACTTCGCCAAGCTGACCCCGCTCTACCCCTCCGAGCGGCTGCGCATGGAGACCACGCCGAACAACCTCATCGGCCGGGTCATCGACATCGCCGCCCCGATCGGCAAGGGCCAGCGCGGCCTCATCGTCTCCCCGGCCAAGGCCGGCAAGACGATGATCCTGCAGTCGATCGCCAACTCGATCAGCGCCAACAACCCCGAGTGCCACCTGATGGTGGTCCTCGTGGACGAGCGCCCCGAGGAGGTCACCGACTTCCAGCGCTCGGTCAAGGGCGAGGTGATCAGCTCCACCTTCGACCGGCCGGCCAGCGACCACACGATGGCGGCCGAGCTGGCCATCGAGCGGGCCAAGCGGCTCGTCGAGCTGGGCCACGACGTGGTCGTGCTGCTCGACGGCATCACCCGCCTGGGCCGGGCGTACAACCTCTCCACCCCCGCCAGCGGCCGGATCCTCTCCGGCGGCGTGGACTCCGCGGCGCTCTACCCGCCCAAGAGGTTCTTCGGCGCCGCGCGCAACATCGAGGACGGCGGCTCGCTGACCATCCTGGCGACCGCGCTCATCGAGAGCGGCTCGAAGATGGACGAGGTGATCTTCGAGGAGTTCAAGGGCACCGGCAACATG
>JBIQLB010000049.1:0-9191 GCA_044464665.1 Nocardioides sp. | reverse complement strand
CGCGCTTGCCCAGCACGTCGATGATGGTGACGCGCGCGTTGCGCATCACCCAGCCCAGCACGATCGCCAGCATCACGCCGGAAAACAGCACATACAGCGTCGGCTCGGACTGCGCGGGGATCACCCGGTCATAGACCTGCATGGAAAAAATGATGCTCGCCAGCGCCATGAGGTTCGACACCAGCGACGCCACCAGGACGTGGGCATAGGGACGCAGGTCGGCGAACACGATGCCGCGCAGCCAGTGGCGCTCGACCGGCTTGATGTAGTGATCGACGCGCGGATCGGCGGCCGAGCGGATCGGCCGCATCACCGCCATCGCCGTCACCGAGGCGCGCAGCGTCTCGGCCGGCAGGACGGTCTCGAGCCCCTGGTCGCCGCTGAACACCAGGCGCAGGCCCTCGTCGGACATCGCCGTGATCACCGCCACCTGGCCGTCGCCCAGCTGCACCGCCAGCGGCAGGCGCCAGGCCGTCAGGCCTTCGAGCCGGGGCCGCACCCAACGCAGGCGCAGGCCCGCCTGGCGCGCCACCTCGCGCACATTGGCGCGCAGGTCGCCGCCGCCCCAGCCCACCTGCACGCGCAGACGCTCGCGCGAGGCCTCCAGGTGATAGTGGCCCGCCACCGTCAGCACGGCCTCCAGCCAGCCGTCCAGCAGCGGCGGCAGGCGATCGGACGCGCCCGCCGCATCGGACATATCCGGTACGTCCGGCATGCTCGGCATATCCGGCACGGCGCTCATCGGGCCGCCTCCAGGAACGCCGGCGTACGCCCAGGACCGCCCACGGCCCCGGCCGCGGCGGCGGGATCGCGCGCGACGCCGAACGCCTCGCGCAGGCGCCCCGTGTAGTACAGGCATTCCACCCCGAAGCGCTGCATCTCGTGCACATTGTCGATCTGGTCGCGGCGCGCGCCGTGGTATTCCTGCTCGGCGTTGAGCAAGTCCAGCAGCGAACGCGTCCCCAGCTGCAGGTACTGCTCGCGGTACAGCGTGCGCGTCAGGCGCATGCTGTCCTCGCGCCCCGCCTGCACCGCCAGGCGGCCGGCGTACTTGCGCCACTCCAGGATCGCGTCCTGGCCGCCCTGGTCGACCGACAACTGCGCCTGCTCCAGCGCCGCGCGCGCCGCCGCGACCGCGTGCTCGGCCGCGCGCTGGTCGGCCCGCAGCCCGCCGCCCTCATACAGCGGCACGGAAAAATTCAGCATGACCGAGGCATCGTTGCTGCGCCCGTCCGTGCCGCGCGAGTGATCGTTCAAGGCGCGCCCGGCGGTCGCATCGATCGACAAGGTGGGCAGCAACTGCGTGCGGGCGACCTCGGCGCCGGCACGCGCCGCCGCCAGTTGGGCCTCGGCCACCTGGACCGACGAGGCATCCCGCAACGGCGCCGCCGGACCCGAACCGCCCGCGGCCAGGACCGCCGCCGCATCGGTGCACGCCTGGTCCAGCCCCTGTAACGGTCCGCCGCCGACCTCGGGCGGCGCGCTCGCGCCGACCCAGTGCATCAGCGTCGTGCGCCAGCGCCGCACCTGCGACTGCGCGGTCAACAGCTCGACCCGGGCGGCATCCACGCGCGCCCGCGCCTGCACCGTATCCGAATAGGTGCTGGCGCCCTTGGCCTCGCGTTCGCGCGCCAGCCGCGCCAGATCCTCGACCGCATCGACCAGGTCCTGCGCCACGCCCACCAGCGCCTCCTGGCGGCGCACCTCGATCCAGGCCTCGGCGGTATTGCGCACCACCTCGTCCAGCGACAGCAGCACGCGCGCCTGGGCCACGTCCTGCACGCCCCGGGCCTGGTCGACCCGGCTGCCGACCTTGCCGAAGTCGTACAGCATTTGCGACAGCGTCAGCTCGGCGCGCTGGATATTGCGGCTGTCGTAGCCCGAGATCGTCGAATTGGCGGACCGGTTATTGACGCCGGCGCGGATGCGCGGGTAATAGCCCGAACGCGCCGAATCCACGCCCTCGCCCGCCTGCAGCACCTGGCTGCGCGCGCCGCGCACCAGGGGATGCCAGCGCACCGCGAGGTCCACCGCCGCGCGCATGTCGAGGGCGCCGCCCGCCGCATCTGCGCGGGCCGCGGCCGCATCGGCATTCGCTCCGACGGCGGGCGGACGCGGCTTCCCGGCGCCCAGGGCGGGCACGGAGACGCCCGCCAGCGCCAGCGCCAGCAGACCGCTCCCGAGCCCCAGCCCAGGCCGGATGCGCCGGCCGGCCATCCGGACCTCAAGCAAGGACTTGGCCATCATGCAGCGCCTGCTCCAGATCGTCGTCGGCCAGGGGGTCGGGCACGTAGGCGAGCGGATCGACGCCGCCGGCCGCATCCGGCGCACCCGCGCCGGCGCCCCCGGGCAGGCCCCCGTCATCCGCCTCGCCGCCCGGCAGCCAGCCGCCGTCCTCCTCGCCGCCGGTTCCGGGCTCGTCGAGCACGCCTTCCCAATCCAGCAGCTCGCCATCGTCGTCGCCGAACAGGAAGTCGTCGTCGCCGTCGTCGCCGTCGCCCTCCATGCCGTCGAAGCCCGCCATGAAGGCCGAGAAGCCGAAGCCGCTGGCGCCGAAGCCGCCGAATCCATCGGTGCCCGCCGGCAGCTCGACATCCACGCCGCCGTCGATAACCAGCGTAACGTTCGTGATCTTGGGCGGCGTGCCGCCGTCATCGAAGGTACCGGTGTAGGACCCGTCTCCGTTATCGCTCCAGTCACCGTCGAGCGTCACGCCATCGTCCGTGGAGCCCTTGATGGTCAGCGTCCCACCCGAGCCGATGATGGCCTTGACCTGTTCCGGCGTCAGGCCTGTGATCCGGTTGGCGCCGTCCACACTCAGGTCGATGGTCTCGATGTTCTGCAGCTTGGCCGCCAGATCGGCCCCCGACAGGTCCTCGCCCGAGCGCAATTGCACCGTATCCGTGCCCGAGCGCCCATTGATGGAATTGCCGGTCCAGATCAGCGTGTCGTTGCCCGTCGTGACGAGCTGATCCGACATGCTCAGCGTGACGGTGCTGCTCGTGTGCGCGGACTCGACACCCGGGGCGCCGTTCTCCACGGTCCAGGCCTCGACCGCGATCTGCAGGCCGTTGCCGTCATTCCCATCCTGATCGACCAGCGCCGCCCTGGCCTGCTTGAAGCCCAGTTGATCGAGGTCGGCCTGCTCCAGGCCCGTGATCGTGTAGACCGTGCCGGCCCCGCTTCCGCTGCGGATGATCTGGATGTCCGGATGCGCGGCCGTGATCTCTGCCGTGCCGAGGTAGAACGAGGCATGCTCGCCCAGGCCGGTGAGCCGCAGCGTCGTGGTTTCCAGGCTGTCGTCCTGGGCGACCGTGGTCGCGCCGTCCTTGACGGAGGCGTCCACCATGTCCCGCATCGCCGAGTTCAGGTTCAGCGGGATGACGCCGTTCTCGCGGCCGAAGGTGGTCGTGGTGGTGATCACGATGCCGTTGGCCACCGGCGTGATGATGACGTCCGCGAGCTGCGCCTCGTCGACCCGGGACTCGTCCAAATCTTCCTCGCCGGATTCCACGATCAGCTTGAGGCCGCTCAGGGTGCCGCTCCAGTACTGCGGCGGCAGGATGCCGACATAGGCCGGCAGGCTGCCGTCGGCGTTCGAGATGACCCAGGTATTCAGGCCGTCGCTGCCGCCGGCGTTGCTGG
Source organism: Nocardioides sp. (assembly GCA_044464665.1). GTDB lineage: Bacteria > Actinomycetota > Actinomycetes > Propionibacteriales > Nocardioidaceae > Marmoricola. The sequence goes on along the minus strand of JBIQLB010000049.1, from coordinate 5,546 downwards.
CTGGCTGGGCGGACGTCGCGGAATCGGCGTCGTCCCCGATGAACACCAGGAAGCCGTTCGGCAGGCCGGCCAGGAGGATGGAGTGAATCGCCTCGGAGCCGTCCGTATCGTTCAGCGTCACGGACAGATCGGCCAGCTCGATCAACGAGGCCTTGGACGCATCCGCGGCCTCGCCGCCCGTCACCGGCTCGCTGCCGATCACGACGCCGTCGTTGCTGAGGTGCACCTCGAGCGTTCCGGTGCCGCTGGAGGTGAGCACGCCATCGCCGGCGGTGCCGTTCGTTGCATCGGTTTCCTGGTTGAGCACCCAGGCGTCGACCGTCACGGTGCCGGCCGTCATGGTGCCGGGGGCGGGGATATAGACCAGATTCAGCGTATCCCCCATAGTCACACCATCGACCACGTAGTACTGGCCATCCGTCAGACCGGGCACGCCGTTCACGCCCTGCAAGGTGTACTCGACACCCGCCACCGTCAGCGTGCCGCCCTCCAGCGCCGCCGGATCGGCCGACAGTTGCAGGTAGAGCTTGCCGTCCACGATCGTGCCGGACACGCCGTCCGCGTCGTTGTTCACCGCCAAGGTGAAGGGAATGCGGGTATCGGACTCGTTGAGCTCATCGGGCTCCTCGGCGGTATCCAGCGCGATCGAGAACGCCGCCCCGTCCGTGACCGGGGCCACCGGGATGACCTGGTTCTGGATCTCCGCCACGATACTGGTATCACCGCCCAACACCGCGGTCGTGAGCACGGCGTCGAAAAGCAAGCCTCCGGGCGCATTATTGTCGTTCGCGTTCGCCGGCGGCGTGATCCGGATGCTGTCCATCAGGGCGGCCAGCATGCCCTCGATCTGCGAGAGGCTCATGCCGTCCGTGCTGCTGGCCGAGGCCGTCCAGACCTCCTCGCCCCCGATCGTGGTGCGGGCCATGCCCGATACCTCGGTTCCCGGCGGCAGGTCCTTGATCGTGATCGTAAAGGTATTGATCCCCGTGCTCCGCGCCGTAACCTGGGCGTCCATCACATCCGACAGCCGGAATGAAGCGTCCTCGGTGGCGCCCTGGCCGTTATATGCCCACGTGTCGATCTCCGCCGGCCCCTGGTCGTCGGCCGGCGTGTAGTCCGTGTTCAGGAACCAGGTCACCGAGTCGGACAGCACCTCGGTCTGCGCTTCGGCGGCGTCGCCCCGGTCGCGGACCTGCACGGTCATCGTGACGGGTATGTCCGTCAATCCACCCGCCTGATGGCTGACGACGAACTCCACCGGCAAGGCAATCCCGCCCGCATCATCGATGGACAAGGTCGGGCTGGGCCCTGTATCGCCCTGGTAGACCAGCAGCCACTGATTGCCGCCGATATACTCGGCGCCGGTCACCGCGACGCCCAAGGGCACGCCGTCGATGATGACGCGGATCACCTGCTCGCTACCGTCCGAGTCGGGCGAGGCGATGTTCAGCGTCACCGTCACCCGATCACCCGCGGTCAAGGTCGCGGTGTCGGGCTCGGCATCGCCGCCCGGAACCGCATCGGCCACCGTGGTCGAGGGCAAGGCGCCCGCGATGTCCGTGATCGTCAGGACGGGCTGATCAGTCACCGGCTGGGCGGTGATCGTGAAGTGCGCATCCTGCCAATCGCTGGTCACGGGCGCCGCGGCGTCGACGCCGCCGTACCCGCTGTCGATGACCTGGTACTGGAAGTCGAAGCCGCCCAGGGCATCATCCAAATGCAAATCGCCCAATGCCGCCAGATCCTGCACCCGATCCGCGGGGATGAGGTAATAATCCACCCCGCCATCGCTTTCCACGCTGATGTCGCCGTCTGCCGCGGCCTTCGCCAGGGTCTTGGCCGTCAGGATGTCGTCGCCCAGGTACAGGACGAAGCCCGGCCCCGCCGCGTCGTCCACCTTGATGCGCACATCGCCCAGGACTTCGTCATCGTCGCCGTTCTGGTGGACGATGCTCAGGTTCAAGGCGCCCAGAGTGTCCTCGACCAGCTCGGCGGTGTCCGTCACCGTCCCCTCGGGGGACGGCGTCACCTTGAAGTCCACCGTGACCCAGCCGCCCGTGCGCGAATTGCCGTCGTTCTCCGTCGTGACGGGGGCGATCTGGAAGCTCACCTCGCCGCCGTAGTTGTCCGGCACGCGGATCGTGGCGGCATTGAACTGCGCCTCGGTCAGCAGCCAGATGCGGTCCTCGCCGGTCACATCCTTTGGATGGGTCAGCAGGATCCCGGCGCTGGGCGTAAAGCCCTCCGGCAGGCCGGTGATGCGGACCGTCAGGGTTTCCGAGCCATCGGCATCGATCTTCGTCAGCGTCGCCAGATCGCTCAGTTGGACCGTCCGCGAGCCGCCGTCCAGTTCCTGTTCCGCATAGGTCGGGGCAGTTGCCGTGATCGATACCGGATCGGCCACGCCCTTGACCGAGACGTTGATGTCCAGCTCCGGCCCCGCCTGGGTGCTGGGGTACGTGATGTTTTCGCCGGGATTGTCCGGATCCGGAATCACCAGCACGTCCACCGACTCGGCCGAGACCTTCAGCGTGAAGTCCTCGTTGCTGTGCTCGGGCGGCTGGATCGTCATGGATTTTCCGCTGTCGAAGCCCTCGAGGATCAGCGTATAGGTCGTGGTTCCACCCTCGGTCACCGCGGTCAAGCCCTGCGGCAAGGGGTCCACGTTTGTGTCATAGGTCTCGCCGCCATAGATCAAAATGGCGCCCGCTGGAATCTTGGCGATCGTCACATTGAAAGTCTCGGACGGGTCGGAACTGGTCGGCCGGATATTCAGCGGAATCGGCGTATCCTCGAGACCGCTGGCGCGGCCATTGAGCGCCAGCGTCACCTCGTCGGCCACCGGCTTGATCAGGACGTTGGTGAGTACGGCCTCGCCCGACACCGCCGTCGAGGTCGTCCCGCCGTCCTCGTCCGTATCCACGGTGTAGGCTTCGACCTTGATCTCGAACATGCCTGAGAAGTTCGGCGGCGCCGTGAACTCCAGTGTATGCAGAAGCTCGATCGGCACATCGATGGGCTCACCCCCGTAGGTCGCCTCCTTCCATGTATCGCCGTCATCCTCGCTCCAGCGGAATTTGGCGCCGTTGGGATTGGGCTGGCTGCCGTCGCCGGCAATCAGTTTCGGTGTCAGGCGGGCATAGGTGAACTCGGAGGCATCCTGGTTGGACCAGGGCGCCTTCATGTCGAAACCGTCGCTATTCAACTCGAACCAGGTGTCCTCCGCCCCCGCGGTCGTGTAGTCGAAGTCGCCATTCATCGTCAGGTCAGCGCCCGGCAGGGCGGTTTCCTTGCCGATTTCCTCGGCCACCGGGGTGACGGTGATCGTCACGCTGCGGCTGGCCGTGGCCGTGTGCGTTTCCTTAACGCCGCCCACCGTATTGGTGTCGGTCGAGATGATGGACAGCGGGATCGTGGCATCGGCGCTGCTGTGCGGCGGCGGCAGGATCATGAAATCGCCGAGCACGGTTTCGCGCGCGGCCTCGTCCAATACCGTCCCTGTCGGGCCGGCATTGAACTGGATCGTATACGTCCCGCTCACGCCGTCGCCGACCGTCGTCCAGCCATCGACCGTCAGACTGCCGCCTCCCGGCGCCGTGACCGTCCAGCCCGTCGGAATGTCGAACTGGACGGAATCGATGACTTCGGTGCCGGTGCCGGTGCCGTCGCCGTCCGTCACCCCGACACCCGCCAGGAAGGCCACCGAGCTATCCTCGGACGTATCGGCGTCGGCCGCCCCCACATCGCCCGCCCCCGGCAGGACGCGCAGATTCAGGGTCACCGTGTTGTCGGCGGTGTCCGCCTCGGCAATCCCGTCGACCGTGCCGGGCACCTCGTCGCCCGCATCGGCGTCCCAGTAGCCGTCGCTGTCCTTGTCCTGGGCATTGATCGTGATCGCGATGCCGTCGAGGTCGCCGCTGTAATCCTGCACCCCGCCGATACGGACGGCGGGGAAGCTCTCGATGTCGCCGGTCTGCCCGTTCTCGCCGGCCCGCGCATCGATCGTCCGGCTCGCACCGTCAGCAAGCGCCGTGCCGTTGACCAGAATCACGGCGCCGGTGTTGTTCGTCACCGTGATCGAGCGGACCTCGGTGCCGTCCAGGTCCTGGAAGGACGCCGACAGAATATCCCGGACGTCGAAATTGCCGTCCTCGCGCAGCGTCACGGTCGCCTCGGTGTTGCCATCGGCGCCGCCACTGTAGGTGATGGTTCTTTCGACGCCGGTGACGGTCACGTCCGGGTCCTCAGGATCCGCGTTCGTCTTGGTGGTGTCGAACACCAGCTTGGCGTTGTCGGTCACGGCCTGCACATACACGTGGACCTGGGTGGTCGATTCGGCGCCGTCCACTGGGTCGCCGTCTACGATGGCGACGTCACCATTGTCATCCACCTCGTAGCTGGACACGGTCATCTCGACCGTGAAGTTTTCATGCGCATCCTGGGGCGGCGAGACGCGCAGCCCCTCGAATTCCACCCGGGTCATGGTCAGGTCGCCGGTCGTCCCCGCCACCGTCGGCCCATCGCTGAGCACGATGGTGATCGATTGCGTGTCGTCCTCGCCGTTGAATTCATGCAGCACCGTCGTGCCATCCGCCGCCAGCAGCACCGCGCCCTTCGGGAATCCGTCGAGGGTGATGACGCCCAGGCGCTCCGGCCAGTCGCCCGGATCGGCGCTCTGATCCGTGGCGTCGGTCACCACCGGCGCCGCCAGACCCAGCGCCACCGCCGTGTCCTCGGGGGTGTTGATCGAGCTCTCAGGCGACAGGATCGGCTCGTCCGACACCGGATTGACGGTCATGGTGACGTCCGTCGACTCGATGTTGCCGTGATCGTCCGTCTCGTAGGTGAAGACCTCCGTGCCGCTGTAGTCGGAGTCGGGCGTGTAGGTGATCGTGCCGTTGGCATTGACCGTCACCGTGCCGTGCTCGGTCTTGTAGTCCTTGCCGCCGTCCGGATTGTCGCTACCCGTTATCTCGGTGCCGCCTTGATAGATCGTGGTGTTGTCCGGGGTGGCATCCGCCGAGGTGTTGAACGTCGTCGTGCCGTCCTCGTCCAGCTCATGGGCCGCCGTTCCCGCGGACTTGTCGTCCGCCACCGTGACAGTGAACTGATCCGTATCGGTGTCGCCATCGCTGTCGGTGACGACCACGCCGAAATCCAGGTCGAGCGTCGCCAACGCCCCATGATCCAGCACGTCATGCAGCGTGAACTGGTAGCCCGCGCTGTCCGCGGTCGGATTGGTGATCACTACCGTGAAGACGGCGGCGCCCGCCGCGTCGCCCTTGTGCGCCGTCAGTGTCCGGCCGCCGTCGGTGAGCACGTAAAACAATGATTCGCCGCCGGACGTCAGGGCGGGATGCGAGCCCGCCAAGCCGGCATCGAAGGCCACGCCGAAGCTGTCCTTGCCCGGCACGACATCCAGGGTTCCGCTGGTCTGCACCGGTGCGCCGCCGGCATTGGGATCGCTGCCCAGCGGCAGGTTCGCCTCGGCCACCGAGCCGTCCACCGGATCACCGATCTCCGGCGTCGTGTCGATCACCGTGATG
>JBIQLB010000048.1:0-14808 GCA_044464665.1 Nocardioides sp. | reverse complement strand
AGGAGCGGCTGCTCCGCGCGATCTTCGGTGAGAAGGCGCGCGAGGTCCGCGACACCTCGATGAAGGTCCCGCACGGTGAGTCCGGCACGGTCATCGGCGTCCGCGAGTTCAACCGCGAGGACGGCGACGAGCTGCCCCCGGGCGTGAACCAGCTGGTGCGCGTGTACGTCGCCCAGAAGCGGAAGATCTCGGTGGGCGACAAGCTCGCCGGCCGCCACGGCAACAAGGGCGTCATCGCGAAGATCCTGCCGATCGAGGACATGCCGTTCATGGAGGACGGCACCCCGGTCGACGTGATCCTCAACCCGCTGGGCGTCCCGCGACGGATGAACATCGGCCAGATCCTGGAGATCCACCTGGGCTGGCTGGCCAAGAACGGCTGGGACCTGAGCCTGTCCGAGGACAAGGGCGACTGGAAGCAGCGGCTCATGGACATTCACGCCGACAAGGCCGAGCCGGACACCAACGTGGCCACCCCGGTCTTCGACGGCGCCCGCGAGGACGAGATCGTCGGCCTGCTGGGCGCGTCGCTGCCCAACCGCGACGGTGAGCGGATGGTCAAGGAGAACGGCAAGGCGAACCTGTTCGACGGCCGCTCCGGCGAGCCGTTCCCGGACCCGGTCTCGGTCGGCTACATGTACATCCTCAAGCTCCACCACCTGGTCGACGACAAGATCCACGCGCGCTCGACCGGCCCGTACTCGATGATCACCCAGCAGCCGCTCGGCGGTAAGGCCCAGTTCGGTGGCCAGCGCTTCGGTGAGATGGAGGTCTGGGCGATGGAGGCCTACGGAGCGGCGTACGCCCTCCAGGAGCTGCTGACCATCAAGTCCGACGACGTGCCGGGCCGGGTCAAGGTGTACGAGGCCATCGTCAAGGGCGAGAACATCCCCGACTCCGGCATCCCCGAGTCGTTCAAGGTTCTGGTCAAGGAGATGCAGTCGCTCTGCCTCAACGTCGAGGTGCTCTCGCAGGACGGCACCGCGATCGAGATGCGCGACGCGGAGGAGGACGTCTTCCGTGCCGCCGAGGAGCTCGGCATCGACCTGTCGCGCCGCGAGCCGTCCAGCGTCGAAGAAGTCTGAGGTCGTCCGGTACGCCGTCTGCTCACACCGCGGCCGGCGTACCGGAAGCCCCAGTCCCCAGCTTTGAACCCCAAGCTTTGAACCAGTTTTTCAAGAACCACTGAAGGGTTGTGCATCACGTGCTCGACGTGAACTTCTTCGACCAGCTTCGGATCGGCCTGGCCACCGCGGAGGACATCCGCACCTGGAGCCACGGCGAGGTCAAGAAGCCGGAGACGATCAACTACCGCACGCTCAAGCCCGAGCGTGACGGCCTCTTCTGCGAGAAGATCTTCGGTCCCACCCGGGACTGGGAGTGCTACTGCGGCAAGTACAAGCGCGTGCGCTTCAAGGGCATCATCTGCGAGCGCTGCGGCGTCGAGGTGACCCGCTCCAAGGTCCGCCGTGAGCGGATGGGCCACATCGAGCTGGCCGCGCCGGTCACTCACATCTGGTACTTCAAGGGTGTCCCGAGCCGGCTCGGCTACCTGCTCGACCTCGCCCCGAAGGACCTGGAGAAGGTCATCTACTTCGCGGCGTACATGATCACCTCGGTCGACGAGGACGCGCGTCACCGCGACCTCACCGAGCTCGAGGGCAAGATCGGCCTGCAGCGCAAGAGCATCGAGAGCCGCCGCGACGTCCAGCTCGACGAGCGCGCCAAGAAGCTCGAGACCGACCTGGCCGAGCTCGAGGCCGAGGGCGCCAAGTCCGACGCCAAGCGCAAGGTCAAGGACGGCGCCGAGCGGGAGATGAAGCAGATCCGCGACCGGTCGCAGCGCGAGCTGGACCGCCTCGAGGAGGTCTGGAACACCTTCAAGAGCCTCAAGGTGCAGGACCTCATGGGCGACGAGGTGCTCTACCGCGAGATGAAGAACTGGTTCGGCAAGTACTTCGAGGGCTACATGGGCGCCACGGCGATCCAGAAGCGCCTGGAGACCTTCGACATCGACGCCGAGGTCGAGAACCTCCGCGACGTGATCGCCAACGGCAAGGGCCAGCGCAAGGTCCGCGCCCTCAAGCGGCTCAAGGTGGTCGAGGCGTTCCGCAAGACCAACAACAGCCCGCTGGGCATGGTCCTCGACGCCGTCCCGGTCATCCCGCCGGACCTGCGTCCGATGGTGCAGCTGGACGGTGGCCGCTTCGCGACCTCCGACCTCAACGACCTGTACCGCCGGGTGATCAACCGGAACAACCGGCTCAAGCGACTGCTCGACCTGGGCGCGCCGGAGATCATCGTCAACAACGAGAAGCGGATGCTCCAGGAGGCCGTGGACTCGCTGTTCGACAACGGCCGCCGCGGTCGTCCGGTCACCGGCCCGGGCAACCGGCCGCTGAAGTCGCTCTCCGACATGCTCAAGGGCAAGCAGGGTCGCTTCCGCCAGAACCTCCTGGGCAAGCGCGTGGACTACTCGGGCCGTTCGGTCATCGTGTCCGGCCCGCAGCTCAAGCTGCACCAGTGCGGTCTGCCGAAGTACATGGCGATCGAGCTGTTCAAGCCGTTCGTGATGAAGCGCCTGGTCGACCTCTCGCACGCGCAGAACATCAAGTCCGCCAAGCGGATGGTCGAGCGTGCCGTGCGCCCCGAGGTCTGGGACGTGCTCGAAGAGGTCATCGCCGAGCACCCGGTGCTGCTCAACCGTGCGCCCACGCTGCACCGCCTGGGCATCCAGGCCTTCGAGCCGCAGCTGATCGAGGGCAAGGCCATCCAGATCCACCCGCTCGTCTGCACCGCGTTCAACGCGGACTTCGACGGCGACCAGATGGCGGTGCACCTGCCGCTGTCGGCCGAGGCCCAGGCCGAGGCGCGGATCCTGATGCTGTCGACGAACAACATCCTCAAGCCGTCCGACGGCCGTCCGGTCACCATGCCGACGCAGGACATGATCATCGGCATCTTCTTCCTCACCCGTGAGGAGGCCGGCGCCGCCGGCGAGGGCCGCTCGTTCTCCTCGATCGGCGAGGCGATCATGGCCTACGACCGTGGGGAGATCACCCTGCACTCGCGGGTGAGCATCCGCCTCGAGGGCGTCGTCCCGCCGGCCGGCACCGAGGTGCCGGAGGGCTGGACCGAGGGCGACCCGATCGTGCTGTCCACGACGCTGGGCCGCGCGCTGTTCAACGAGACCCTTCCCGCCAACTACGCCTACGTCGAGTACGGCGTGGGCAAGAAGGAGCTCGGCCGGATCGTCAACAACCTCGCCGAGCGCTACAGCAAGGTCGAGGTGGCCGCGTCGCTGGACGCCCTGAAGGAGGCCGGCTTCCGCTGGGCGACCTTCTCGGGTGTGACCGTGTCCATCGAGGACGTCGTCACGCCGGAGTCCAAGGACGAGATCCTGAGCAAGTACGACGGCCAGGCCGCCAAGGTCCAGCAGCAGTTCGACCGCGGTCTGATCACCGACGACGAGCGCCGTCAGGAGCTCATCGAGATCTGGACCCAGGCGTCGAACGAGGTCGCCAAGGCCATGGAGCAGACCTTCGACAAGAACAACCCGATCTACATGATGGTGGACTCGGGCGCGTCCGGAAACATGATGCAGATGCGTCAGGTCGCCGCGATGCGTGGTCTGGTGGCCAACCCGAAGGGCGACATCATCCCGCGTCCGATCAAGTCCAACTTCCGTGAGGGTCTGTCGGTGCTGGAGTACTTCATCTCCACGCACGGTGCCCGCAAGGGTCTGGCCGACACCGCGCTGCGGACCGCCGACTCGGGCTACCTGACCCGTCGTCTGGTGGACGTCAGCCAGGACGTGATCATCCGCGAGGACGACTGCGGCACCGAGCGCGGCATGCCGAAGGTCATCGGCGTCCGTGGTGAGGACGGCACCGTCCGCATCGACGACAACTGGGACACCGCGGCGTACGCCCGCAACGCGGCCGTCGACATCGCCCACCCGGAGACGGGCGAGGTGCTGGTCGCGGCCGGCGACGACCTGGGCGACGTCCAGGTCAACGCCCTGGTGGCGGCGGGCATCACCGAGGTCAAGGTGCGCTCCGTGCTCACCTGCGACGCCAAGACCGGCACCTGCGCGAAGTGCTACGGCCGCTCGCTGGCCACCGGCAAGCTGGTCGACATCGGCGAGGCCGTCGGCATCATCGCGGCCCAGTCGATCGGCGAGCCCGGCACGCAGCTGACCATGCGCACCTTCCACACCGGTGGTGTGGCCTCGGCCGACGACATCACGCAGGGTCTGCCCCGCGTGGTCGAGCTCTTCGAGGCCCGGCAGCCCAAGGGCCGCGCCCCGATCTCCGAGGCCGCCGGCCGCGTGGAGATCGAGGAGACCGACAAGGCCCGCAAGGTCGTCATCACCCCCGACGACGGCTCGGAGGTCCAGGAGTACCCCGTCAGCAAGCGCTCGCGCCTGCTGGTGGCGGACGGCGACCACGTCGAGGTCGGCATGCAGCTGACCCAGGGCACCCCGGACCCGCAGGACGTCCTGCGCATCCTGGGCGTCCGCAAGGCGCAGGAGCACCTGGTGGCCGAGGTCCAGCAGGTGTACCGCAGCCAGGGCGTGTCGATCCACGACAAGCACATCGAGATCATCGTGCGGCAGATGCTGCGCCGGATCACGGTGATCGAGTCCGGTGACACCAAGCTGCTCCCGTCCGACCTGGTCGACCGGGTGCGCTACGAGGAGGAGAACCGCCGTGCGGTCTCCGAGGGCCTCAAGCCCGCCTCGGGTCGTCCGGTGCTGATGGGCATCACCAAGGCGTCGCTGGCCACCGAGTCGTGGCTCTCGGCGGCGTCGTTCCAGGAGACCACGCGGGTCCTCACCGACGCGGCGATCAACGCCAAGTCGGACTCGCTGCTGGGTCTGAAGGAGAACGTGATCATCGGCAAGCTGATCCCGGCCGGCACCGGCCTGGAGCGGTACCGCAACATCCGGGTCGAGCCGACCGAGGAGGCCCGCGCGGCGGCATACGCCGTCACCGGCTACGACTCCTACGGCAACTACGAGTACGCCAACCAGGCGGTCGCGCTGGACGACTTCGACTTCGGGTCGTACCAGAACTGATCACCGCCTGAGCCGATCGGCTGACGACGGCCCCGTCTCCCACGTGGAGGCGGGGCCGTCGCCCTTTTCCCTGTCGGTGGCGCGTGGCAGTGTCGAGAGCATGAGCGATCAGAAGCTGACCTATCCGGATGTCATGGCGCTGGGGCTCGACGACTGGCGCTTCATCCTCGATGCCCTGCGGACCCGATGGCGCACCGGCGACTTCGCCACCGGCCTCCGGCTGACCGACGCGGTCGGCGCCGCCGCGGAGGAGGCGAACCATCACCCCGACCTCGACCTGCGCTACGGCTACCTCGACGTCCGGCTGAGCAGCCACGACGCCGGCGGGGTGACCGAGCGCGACGTGGAGCTGGCCCGGCGGATCGGCGGGCTGGCCGCCGATCTCGGGGTGAGCGCCGACCCTGCCTCGGTGACGGTGCTGGAGTACGGCATCGACACCTGGGACGCCGCGGAGATCGCCCCGTTCTGGGCGGCGGTCTGGGGCGTCTCGCCGCACGACTCCGGGGAGATCCTCGACCCCGAGGGCCGGCTGCCGACCATCTGGTTCCAGGACACCGACCGCCACGAGGAGCCTCGGCAGCGGTGGCACCCCGACGTCTGGGTCCCGGCCGAGTGCGCCCAGGACCGGATCGTCGCCGCGGTCGAGGCGGGCGGCACGATCGTGGACGACTCCGAGGCGCCCAGCTTCACGGTGCTGGCCGACCGGCAGGGCAACCGGATCTGCGTCTGCACCGCCGAGTCGCGGGACTAGGAGGGCCGGGCGGGACCAGGGGCTAGCGCCTGCCGGCGCTCAGGTGGGTGCCGGCGAGGTACTCCTGGAACGCTCCCGGGACGCCCAGGACGAGAGTGTGGCCGGCGTGGCTCAGCCGGAGCCCGCGCGGGTCCCAGGAGAGATCCCAGCCGTGCAGCGGGATGGCACGGGTGAGCGTGCGCATCAGCCCGTCCGCGCGGGCCTCCTCGGTGTAGTCGGCGCTGTCGGACTCCAGCGCCACGCGCCGGGCCAGCTCCTCGACGGGCAGCGGGCCGAGCGACTGGATGCGGGCGTCGAGCTGGAGGGTGACCGGGGCGAGGTAGAGATCGGTGAGGTCGTGGGGGATGGACATGGGGGCCTCCGAGGGGTTGCCGTCACGACCATCGTGGCCCGCTGACATACCGACGGTATGGGCCGAAGGTCCCGCGCCCTCGGGACCCTCGCCCGGTCTGGCTCGGCGGGACCCGATTCGGTCCTGGGCAGGTTGCTTGGGAGAATGTCGCGGTGACCATCCCGCCCGCGTCCGTGCGCACCGACGTCCTCGTCGTCGGCGCCGGTCCCGCGGGCTCCTCGGCGGCCGCCTGGGCGGCCCGGGCCGGGCGCGAGGTCGTGCTGGTCGACGCCGCGGTCTTCCCTCGGGACAAGACCTGCGGCGACGGGCTGACCCCGCGGGCGATCGCCGAGCTGCAGCGGCTCGGGCTCGACGACTGGGTCCGGTCCCACACGGTCAACTACGGGCTGCGAGCCCACGGGTTCGGGCAGACGCTGCTGCTGCCGTGGCCGGGTGGCTCGCTCCCGGCGTACGGCTCGGCAGTGGCCCGCACCGAGCTCGACGACCACCTGCGCACGACCGCGATCAAGGCGGGCGCCACCGCGATCGACGGGGCCCGTGCGGTCGGGGTGCGCCGCGACGGCGGCCGGGTGAGCGCCGTCGAGCTCGAGTCGGGTGGTGAGCGGTTCGAGATCGGCTGCCGGCAGCTCATCGTCGCCGACGGGGTGCGCTCGCCGCTGGGCAAGCTGCTGGGCCGCGAGTGGCACCGTGACACCGTGTACGGCGTCGCCGGTCGGTCCTACGTCGACTCCGCGATGGCCGACGACCCGTGGATCAGCTCGCACCTGGAGCTGCGCGGGGAGGGCGGCGAGATCCTCTCCGGCTACGGCTGGATCTTCCCGCTCGGCGACGGCCAGGTGAACCTCGGTGTCGGCACGCTGGCGACCTCCAAGCGGCCGGCCAACGTGGCGATCAAGCCGCTGATGCGCTTCTACGCCGAGGAGCGCCGAGCGGACTTCAGGCTCTCCGGCGACCTGCGGATGCCGACCTCGGCGCTGTTGCCGATGGGCGGCGCCGTCTCGAACGTCGCCGGGCCCAACTGGGCGCTGATCGGCGACGCGGCCGCGTGCGTGAACCCGCTCAACGGCGAGGGGATCGACTACGGGCTGGAGACCGGGCGGCTGGTCGCCGAGGTGCTTGACAGCGACCTCGACCGGGTCTGGCCGGCGCTGCTGCGCGAGCACTACGGCGAGGCGTTCTCCATCGCGCGGCGTCTGGCCGGGCTGGTGACCGTGCCGCGGCTGCTGCCGACGCTGGGCCCCGCCGGCATGCGCTCGGACTGGCTGATGACGCTGGCGCTGCGCTGGATGGGCAACCTGGTCGACGAGCAGGACCGTGACCGGGCGGCCCGGGTCTGGCGCTGGGCGGGCCGGCGCTCGATCCGTCTCGACGAGCGCCCGCCGTTCAGCTGAGGTCGCCATGCTCTTCCGATCGCCCGCCTCCGTCAGCGCCGCCGAGGGCGCCCGCGCGGCCGCCGAGGGCCGGGTGGTCGTCTACTTCCGCCGCCGCTGCGCCTTCTGCGAGCGGCTGCGCACCTCCCTGGGCAAGGCCCGCAAGGACGTGGTCTGGGTGGACATCTGGGCAGACCCGGACGCAGCGGCCTTCGTGCGCAGCGTGAACGACGGCGACGAGACCGTGCCGACGGTCGTCATCGACGGCCAGGCCCACACCAACCCGCCGCCCCGCCTGGTGAGGCAGGCACTGGCTCGCTAGAGCGACGCCGGGGGACCAGCGGGCCCGCCGACGCCCACCAGCGGCTTCCGCAGCGAGGCGTCGTCGGTGTCCGGGCTGCCGTCGGGGTAGTCCGCGAAGACGTCGCCGGGGATCCTCCCGATGACGCCGACGGGATCGACCGCGACGTGGAGCACCCGGGCGACGGGAGGCGCCGCGAGGAGCAGCGAGACCGCGATCGCCGCGAGCGGGGTCAGCCAGATCGCCGTGCCGAGGTGGTCGGCGGCCCACTCCGGGTAGCCGGCGTACTTCGCGCCGAGCACCACGAAGCCGTGGAAGAGGTAGACCTCCAGCGTGGCCGCGCCGAGCGCGCTGAACCACCCCGCGACCGCCGGCACCAGGGTGAGGAAGGCCGCCGCGCCGATCAGGCCCATGGCGAGCACGGCCAGGCGCAGCAGCAGTGCCTCGGAGGCGTCGGCGCCCAGGTCGGCGTACGGCGAGCGGTAGTAGAGCCACTCGGTGGACAGCCAGCGGTCGAGGCTCCAGGTGAGCGCGACGATCAGGCCGAGCCCCACGACGGCGTACTGCCAGGCGTCCGGGGCGCGGAGCCGGCCCCAGGTGGACGGACCCATTCGCAGGCCGAGGACGAAGAACGGCAGCAGGCCCATCGCCCGCGACAGGTCGAGCGTCGGACCGGCCCAGAAGCCCGCGGTCAGGCTGATCGCGACCGCCGCGGCCACGGCGACCGGGGCCGGTGGACGCAGGAAGAGCGGGGTCAGCAGGCGCCAGACGACGAGCGCGGCGAGGTACCACATCGGCCAGTGCGGGTCGAGGAAGAGCCGCTCGATGGAGACGTCGCCCACGGTCGTGCGGAACCACGCGAGGACGGCCTCGAAGACGACGTACGGCACCACCACGGTGCGGGCCAGCAGCCACAGCCGGCCGGGCGCCCAGCTGAACGAGCGGGAGAGGTAGCCGGTCAGCAGCACGAACGCCGGCACGTGCCAGGCATAGAGGAAGTCGTAGGCCCGTGACGTGCCCGTGGTCGCCGGGAGCAGCGTCAGGGCATGCCCGACGACGACGAGCGTGACCAACGCCATCTTGGCGTTGTCGAACCACGGGTCGCGTGAGGCCATGTCGTACCCGTACCCGGCCCCTATGCTGCGAATCATGACGTCGGCCACTCCCGCACCCCAGCGGCAGCGGGTGGCGGCGTACGCCGTGATCATCCGCGGCGACCTGATCCTGCTCTCCCGGCTGGCGCCCTCGATCGCGCCGCAGGAGCGCTGGACCCTGCCCGGAGGTGGGCTCGACTTCGGCGAGGACCCGCGCGACGCGGTGGTCCGGGAGGTCCACGAGGAGACCGGCATCGACGTCCAGGTCGCCGACCGCGCCTGGGTCGACTCGGCGCGCCGGCACGTCACGCTGCCGCCCGGCTCCGGCGACCCGGCCGACCTGCACTCGATCCGGCTGGTCTTCGAGGGCTGGGCGCCGGTCGACGCCCCCGAGCCGCACGTCGTCGAGGTGGACGGCTCCACCGTCGACGCGCGCTGGGTCCCGCTCGGCGCCGTGTACGACGGCTCGTGGCCGGTCGTCGCGTGGGTGCGCCAGGCGCTCGCCGAGCACCGCCCGGTGCAGGTGCAGCGGCTCGCCGCCAAGGCGCTGGCCCTGCGCGACGGGGCTGTGCTCCTGGCCCGACTCGGCCCGACCGCGGTGGGCCCGGGCCGCTGGACCCTGCCCGGCGGGGGAGTGGACCACGGCGAGCCGCCCGCCGACGCGCTGGCCCGGGAGATGCTCGAGGAGACCGGCCTGCCGGCGGAGGTCGGCGGCCTGCTCGGGGTCCACGACGTCCACTTCTCCGGCACCGCGCCGACCGGGCGGCACGAGGACTTCCACGCGGTCAACCTCGTCTTCGCCGTGACCGTGCCCGCCGGCGTCGAGCCGCGGGTCGTCGAGGTGGACGGCACCACCGACGCGGCCGCCTGGATCCCGCTGGAGGAGATCGCCGCCGGCACGGTCGAGGTGACCGACGTGGTCACGTTCGCGCTGGGTCTAGGTTTGGCGACGTGAACGAGACCGTCTTCACCTACGGAGCGCCGGGCCTGAAGTTCGGCACGGGCGCCTCGGAGGAGATCGGCTACGACCTCAGCCGGCACGCCGTGCGCCGGGTGCTCGTGGTCACCGACCCCGGAGTGGCCGCGACCGGGCATCCGCAGCGGATCGCCGAGCAGATGCGCGGCTTCGGCATCGAGGCCGAGGTCTTCGACGGCGTACGCGTCGAGCCGACCGACGCCAGCTTCGAGGCGGCGGTGGTCTTCGCGCGCGAGACCGGGCCGTGGGACGCCTTCGTGGCGGTGGGAGGCGGGTCCAGCATCGACACCGCCAAGGCGGTCAACCTGCTGACCACCAACGACGGCGAGCTGATGGACTACGTCAACGCCCCGGTCGGCAGGGCGCGGGCCCCCGAGCGCCCGCTGAAGCCACTGGTCGCCGTGCCCACCACGACCGGGACGGGCGCGGAGTCGACCACGATCTGCGTGCTCGACGTGCTCTCCCTGCAGGTCAAGACCGGGATCAGCCACCCGATGCTGCGGCCGACCCTCGCCGTGGTGGACCCGGCGCTGACGATGAGCCAGCCCTCGGGGGTCACGGCCGCGGCGGGGATGGACATCCTCTGCCACGCGCTGGAGAGCTACACGGCCCGGCCGTACACGGCGTACGAGCGCAAGAGCCCGGAGCAGCGGGTGCCCTACTGCGGCGCCAACCCGATCTCGGACCTCTGGTCGGAGAAGGCGATGTCGCTGCTCGCCGAGTCCTTCCGGCAGGCCGTGCGGCACGGCGACGACACCGGGGCGCGGGAGCGGATGGCGATGGCGGCGACCTTCGCCGGGCTCGGCTTCGGCAACGCCGGCGTGCACATCCCGCATGCCAACGCCTACCCGATCGCGGGCCGGGTGCGTGACTTCCGCCCCGACGGCTACCCCGAGGGCGAGCCGATCGTGCCGCACGGCATGGCCGTCTCGCTGACCGCGCCGGAGGCCTTCCGGTGGACCTTCGAGGCGGATCCGGGCCGGCACCTGCGCGCGGCG
Organism: Nocardioides sp.; assembly: GCA_044464665.1. Classification (GTDB taxonomy): domain Bacteria; phylum Actinomycetota; class Actinomycetes; order Propionibacteriales; family Nocardioidaceae; genus Marmoricola. Next base: position 3,886 of record JBIQLB010000048.1, on the reverse strand, counting down.
GAGCTGCTCGCCCCCGGTCACGCGTACGACGGTCCGGACGCGCTCCCCGGCGTGCTGGCCGACCTGATGCGCGACATCGGCATCCCCAACGGGCTGGGCGCCGTGGGGTACGCCGAGGCGGACGTGCCGGACCTCGTCGAGGGCGCGATGAAGCAGCAGCGGCTCCTCGCGACGGCCCCGCGCGAGGTCGGCGAGGAGGACGCCGCGGGCATCCTGCTCCGCTCGCTCGAGCTCTGGTGAGCGGCTCGTTTTGACCGGTTCACCGCCCAGCCGGTAATCTCGGTTCCCGTGTCTGGGCTCCCCAGGCGCTGACGCGTGCCCTCGTGTGCGAATCGCAGGGCGCGGCGTCGTTCGGGCACCTGCCGCCTCCTCATGGCGGTTCGTTCCCCGAGAGCACGACTACCGCTTCGGCAGAGCGCCGCTGCGTGAGAGCAGAACAGAAAGGGAACCACCAGGTGCCCACCATTCAGCAGTTGGTCCGCAAGGGCCGCCAGGACAAGGTGTCGAAGAACAAGACGCCTGCGCTCAAGGGCTCGCCCCAGCGCCGCGGGGTCTGCACCCGCGTGTACACCACCACCCCGAAGAAGCCGAACTCCGCCCTGCGCAAGGTCGCCCGTGTGCGCCTGTCCAGCGGCGTCGAGGTCACGGCGTACATCCCGGGCGTCGGCCACAACCTGCAGGAGCACTCGATCGTGCTCGTGCGCGGTGGCCGTGTGAAGGACCTTCCCGGTGTCCGCTACAAGATCATCCGCGGCACGCTCGACACCCAGGGCGTGAAGAACCGCAAGCAGGCCCGCAGCCGGTACGGCGCGAAGAAGGAGAAGAGCTGATGCCGCGCAAGGGACCCGCGCCTAAGCGCCCCATCGTCGTCGACCCGGTCTACGGGTCGCAGCTGGTCTCCCAGCTCGTCTCCAAGGTGCTCATGGACGGCAAGAAGCAGGTCGCCCAGCGCATCGTGTACAGCGCCCTGGAGGGCACGCGTGAGAAGACCGGCACCGACCCGGTCGTCACCCTCAAGCGCGCGCTGGACAACGTGAAGCCGGCCATCGAGGTCAAGAGCCGCCGAGTCGGCGGTGCGACGTACCAGGTGCCGATCGAGGTCAAGGGCACGCGTGGCACCACGCTCGCGCTGCGCTGGCTGGTCGGCTACGCCCAGGAGCGCCGCGAGAAGACCATGGCCGAGCGCCTGATGAACGAGATCCTCGACGCCAGCAACGGCCTCGGCGCCGCTGTGAAGAAGCGCGAGGACACCCACAAGATGGCCGAGTCCAACAAGGCCTTCGCCCACTACCGCTGGTGACGTGGTCGCGGCGGGTGACCACGGATCGTCGGTCACCCTCCGCGCGGGGCCGGGCCCCCTCACCGACAACCTCTTTCTAAGGACCTAGACCGCAGTGGCAGTCGACATCACCACGGACCTCACCCGGGTCCGCAACATCGGCATCATGGCGCACATCGACGCCGGCAAGACCACCACCACCGAGCGCATCCTCTTCTACACCGGCATCACCTACAAGATCGGTGAGGTCCACGAGGGTGGCGCCACGATGGACTGGATGGAGCAGGAGCAGGAGCGGGGGATCACCATCACCTCCGCCGCCACCACCTGCTGGTGGAAGGACCACCAGATCAACATCATCGACACCCCCGGGCACGTGGACTTCACCGCCGAGGTCGAGCGCTCCCTGCGCGTCCTCGACGGCGCCGTCGCGGTGTACGACGGTGTTGCCGGTGTCGAGCCGCAGACGATGACGGTGTGGCGCCAGGCCAACAAGTACGCCGTGCCGCGGATGTGCTTCGTCAACAAGCTGGACCGCACCGGCGCCGACTTCTTCCGCTGCGTCGACATGATGGTCGAGCGGCTCAACGCCACCCCGCTGGTCCTGCAGCTGCCGATCGGCGCCGAGTCCGACTTCATCGGCGTCATCGACCTGGTCGGGATGCGCGCGCTGACCTGGCGCGGCGAGACCAAGATGGGCGAGGACTACGAGGTCGAGGAGATCCCCGCCGAGCTCCAGGCCCAGGCCGACGAGTACCGCGAGAAGCTCCTGGAGACCCTCGCCGAGGCCGACGACGCCGTCATGGAGAAGTACCTCGAGGGCGAGGAGCTCAGCGTCGAGGAGATCGAGGCCGGCATCCGCCGGGCCACGCTCGCCGACCGGGTGAACCCCGTCCTGTGCGGCACCGCCTTCAAGAACAAGGGCGTCCAGCCGCTGCTCGACGCGGTCGTGAAGTACCTCCCCTCGCCGCTGGACATCGAGGCCATCATCGGCCACGCACAGGGCAACGAGGAGGAGGAGATCCGCCGCAAGCCGAGCGACGACGAGCCGTTCTCCGGCCTGGCGTACAAGATCGCCGCGGACCCGCACCTGGGCAAGCTGACCTACGTGCGCGTCTACTCCGGCAAGCTCGAGGCGGGCGGGACGTACCTCAACTCCGTCAACGGCCGCAAGGAGCGGATCGGCAAGGTCTACCAGATGCACGCCAACAAGCGTGAGGAGATCTCCTCGGTCGGCGCCGGCCAGATCGTCGCGGTCATGGGCCTGAAGGACACCAAGACCGGGCACACCCTCTGCGACCCGCAGAAGCCGGTGATCCTGGAGTCGATGACCTTCCCGGCCCCGGTGATCGAGGTCGCCATCGAGCCCAAGACCAAGGGCGACCAGGAGAAGCTCGGCACCGCGATCCAGCGGCTCTCCGACGAGGACCCGACCTTCACCGTCAAGACCGACGAGGAGACCGGCCAGACCATCATCGCCGGCATGGGCGAGCTCCACCTGGAGATCCTGGTCGACCGGATGAAGCGCGAGTTCCGCGTCGAGGCGACGGTCGGCAAGCCGCAGGTGGCCTACCGCGAGACCATCCGCAAGAAGGTCGAGAACCACTCCTACACGCACAAGAAGCAGACCGGCGGCTCCGGCCAGTTCGCCAAGGTGATCATCTCGATCGAGCCGAACATCGACCCCGAGACCGGCACCGGCGCGGGCTACGAGTTCGTCAACAACGTCAGCGGCGGTCGCGTCCCTCGGGAGTACATCCCCTCGGTGGACCAGGGCGCCCAGGAGGCCATGGAGTTCGGCGTGCTCGCCGGCTACCCGATGGTCGACGTCAAGGTCAGCCTGGAGGACGGCGCGTACCACGACGTCGACTCCTCGGAGCTGGCGTTCAAGATCGCCGGTATCCAGGCCTTCAAGGAGGCCGCCCGGATGGCCAAGCCGGTGCTGCTCGAGCCGATGTTCGCCGTCGAGGTGGTCACCCCGGAGGCCTTCCTCGGCACGGTCATCGGCGACATCAACTCCCGCCGCGGACAGATCTCCGCGCAGGAGGAGCGTCACGGCGACCTGGTCGTCTCGGCCCTGGTGCCGCTGTCAGAGATGTTCGGGTACGTTGGTGACCTGCGGTCGAAGACCTCGGGCCAGGCGTCGTACTCGATGGAGTTCGACTCGTACGCCGAGGTTCCCTCGAACGTCGCCGACGAGATCATCAAGAAGGTACGCGGCGAGTAGTCCGCGCACCCTCGGCACCACACTGTTTCACCTACGAGTCAAGTAACAACCACACCAGGAGGAGCCCACAGTGGCTAAGGCGAAGTTCGAGCGGACCAAGCCGCACGTCAACATCGGAACCATCGGTCACATCGACCACGGCAAGACGACGTTGACCGCAGCAATCACCAAGGTGCTGCACGACAAGTACCCGGACCTGAACCCGTTCACGCCGTTCGACGAGATCGACAAGGCTCCCGAAGAGCGTCAGCGCGGTATCACCATCTCCATCGCGCACGTGGAGTACCAGACCGAGGCGCGTCACTACGCCCACGTCGACTGCCCCGGTCACGCGGACTACATCAAGAACATGATCACCGGTGCCGCCCAGATGGACGGCG
>JBIQLB010000047.1:0-16323 GCA_044464665.1 Nocardioides sp. | reverse complement strand
CTAGCGTCTCCCTTGGCCGTCTCAGTGAGCAACGGCTCCGAAGCGATGAAGCCCGACAACGATTCCTGGGTGTGAATGGCCATGATGGCCTCCTCCTGAACTCGGGCGACCAACTGCGTGTGGTCGCTCTGTCAGGCAGGTGCGCTGGCCCTTCCAAGCGTCGTCAGGACGCGGGGCGGTGGCGCAGCAATGCTTCGAGTTCGTTGCGGTCGCTGCGGAGCTGCGCGGCGTCGGGCCGGGTCGGCCAGGCGCGCAGATCGGTGACGATGGGCGGTGCGGAGCGCAGCATCGTGATGCCGGTGCCGAACGGCAGGGTGCGGATGCGGTCTGGCGGCAGAATCGGCACACGGCGGACCGAACGCTGGTTGGAGCGGGTGCCGTGGTCGCCAAGGGTCACGCTGTCGGTGTACTCGTCACGCTCACCGATGAGGGTGGAGAGGTCTTGGAGATCGCGGCTGTTGGATGCGCCGCCGAGGATGATCTTGACGATGCTGGCGTCCCAGATCGCGCCGGCCTGGTGTTCACTCCACCTGTCGCGTGCTTGGGCGAGGGACTGCAAGACCGGCATGGTCGTGATTCCGGTGCCGCCGCCTTCGGCCATGAGCGTCGGCAGGGATGGCAGCGGTGCGAGGTTCCCGATCTCATCGAGCGCGAGCAATAGCGGCGGGTCGAGCCGTGCTCCGGGTGAGCGGGCGGCAAGCCTGCGGGCGGTTTCGATGAGGTCTTCGACGAATGCCGCGACCAGCGATGCGGAGGCTCCTGCTCCCGCCCCGGTGGCGAGTAGGTAGAGGGTGCCTTGTTCGGTGAGGAAGGTCTCGGGGTCGAAGTGCTCGTGCGGGCCGGGCGTGACGGCATCGAGCACGCGCGGGTCGGCGAGGGCGGCGAGTGCGAGGGAGACGCCTTGCCAGATGCTGTCGCGGGTCTTGGGGTCGGCGTCGATCATCGCACCAAGGGAGTCGTCCCAACCCATCGCCGCGTTCGGGTGGGAGTTGAGGATGGCGACGGCCTCGGTCGCTGCGCTGGGGTCGAGGGTCCACCTGAACAGCTCGGCCGGTGGGCGGCCGTCGAGTGCGGCGGCGTGCAGCAGGCTCTGGAGTGCGGTGCGGGTCTTTCCCTCCCAGAACCCACCCGACTCGACGCCTCCGGCGCTGAGGCCGGTGGCGGCGGCGAGTCCGTTGGCGCGGATCATCGCGGTGAGCGGATCGTCGCAGCCGCGAATGGGTGACCAGCGGAGTCCGGCGGGGATGCCTTCGGCGAGGTGTTGGGGGTCGAACACGGCGACCGGCCCGCCTTTGCGGCGTCGAGCGCGAAGGGTCGCGGTGAGGTTGTCGGGCCTCGTGCTGGTGGTGACGACCGCACCGGGGGCGTCAAGGATCGCGTTGATGACGACGTGCAATCCCTTGCCGGAGCGGGGCGGGCCGATCAGCAGGATCGAGTCCTCGACCGATGCCCAGACTTTCGTGCCACGACTGGCCCCCAGGAGGTAGCCGACATCCTGCGGTGCCGGCGACTCCAAGGAGGGCCGCAGCGTGGCCGCACGGTGAAGCAGTGCCTTCGCGGATGCTGCGGTCTTGACTTCATGGCTGGTCGCGATCCCCGCGAGTCGGTGCGGGTCGGTCTCGGTCTTCCGCGTGTGTCGACGCAGCACGATCCAGACCCAGACGATCCCGGCTGCGAGTCCGCCGAGCAGTGTCGTGCTGACGAGCCAGTAGACGAGCGGGTTGAGTCCGTCGGCACCGAGCGCGGTCGCGGGGTCGCCGGGGTTGAACAGCACGGCGAGCCCCGCCGCTGCGCCGGCGTCGGGCTGGGGCGTGCTGGTGAGGAGCGCGGCGACGCTGCCGGCCGCGCGGAGGACGAGAGCGATCCCGAACATGCCGATCAGGCCGATGAGGGCGGCGTTGGTGAGTTCGTCGCCCATGCTCCCGGCTTGCCGCTGGTTCATGTCAGCCGCCGCACCGCGAGGGTGCCGGAGATGCGCCCAAGGAGGATCACCTCGGGCGCGCTTGCGTCGGGCAGGTCGTCGAGGTCGATGAGTGCGTGGGCCTCGCCGGTTCCGGTGGCGTCGGTGTGGGAGACGATCGTCGCGACGGCGACATCCTCGCCGGGTACGAACCCCTCGGCGGTGACCTCAGCCAGGCGCGACACTCGTCGGGCGTGGCGACTCCGACGAGTCTCTGGCACAGGGGTCTCGGGCGGGGCCACGGCGCGTCGGGTCTTGCGTGTGCGGAGGATATCGGTGAAGACACTTCCATCGGTCTCGCGAACTTCGACCCGGACGGCGACGGTGCGGTCCTTGGTGATGGCGTCCATGAGCGGCCCGAACGTCGCTCGCGTCCACGCGCCCGCGTCCGGTGACGGAAGTGGTGTTCCATCGACCGTCGCGGCGAGGCTTCCGTCGTCGGCGACGGTGACGAGGACGTGCGGCAGCTCGACGGGAGCCGTGGCATCGTCGTCGGTCGTGGTGGATCGGCGCGGGCCCGTGAGGTTCATCGGTGACCTCCCGCGGCGCGGCTGCTGGTGTCGAACAGGGCGAGTTCGTCGGGGTGGAGCTGGTGCTGGCAGACGAAGCTCCTCGCCTTGATCCGCCACAGGCCTTGGCCGACGCCGAGGTTCGGCAAGAGTTGCTGCTCAGTGCCGGTCAGACCGAGGGCGGTCGCGGTCGGTCCGAGCTGGTCGGATTCCTGCCGGTACACGATCCGCGTCTCCGCGTTCGCGAGCAGCGAGTTGGCCAGGGAGCGCATGGCGGAGCCTTGGTCGCCCACGTTGTCGAGGTCGGTGAGCTTGTGGAAGATCAGCATGTTCGCGATCCCGTAGTGCCTGGCGAGTCGCCAGTGCGCATCCATCCGCCGCAACAGCGCCGGGTGGGACATGAGCCGCCATGCCTCGTCGTAGATCACCCACCGCTGCCCACCGTTCGGGTCGAGCAGTGCGGATTCCATCCACGCTGACGAGCACGTCATCAGGACTGAGATGAGGGTCGAGTTCTCGGTGACCCGCGAGAGGTCGAGGGAGATCATCGGCAATGACGGATCAAACGCGACCGTGGAGGGGCCGTCGAACAGCCCGGCCAGGTCGCCTGCGACGAGGCGGCGTAGCGCGTGGCCGACGAGCCTGCCGTCCTCGGCCAGCCTGCCGTCGGCATCCTTGCTGGGGGCGAGGATGTGATCGACGACCATCGGCAGGATCGGCACGTCGTTCTCCCACACGGTCTGGGTCAGGGCGATGTCGATCGCGGTGTGCTCCAACGGCGACAAGCCTCGCGCGAGCACGGTCTCCGCGAGCGCGCCGATCAGGTCACGACGCCGCGCCGCGACGGTCGAGGCCCACTGCGCGTCCGACAGTCCGCTGGGCCGGTGACCTTCGTCGAGCGGGTTCAGGCGAGTGTTGAGCCCGTGCCCGAGGACGATGGCGCGTCCGCCGACGGCGTTCGCGACGGCGGTGTGTTCGCCTTTCGGGTCGCCGGGCACGTACACGCGCCGCCCGAACGGCAGCGACCGCGTGTAGAGCGACTTGGCTAGCGAGGACTTGCCTGAGCCGACGATCCCGGCCAGCACCACGTTCGGCGCGGTGATGATCCCGCGCGCGTAGAGCACCCACGGGTCGTAGACGAAACTCCCGCCCGAGTACAGGTCTTGGCCGACGAACACACCATCGGCACCGAGCCCACCCTCGGCGACGAACGGATACGCACCCGCCAGCGTCGCCGACGTGTCCTGATGCCGCGTCAGATGGAACCGACCCGGAGTGCGCAGCCTCGCGGCACCCGGTTCGCCAGACTTCGGCAGGTAGACCGTGGCGCGCCGCTCGGCACGCTCCTCCTCGGCCTTCGCCTTCGCCGCGGCGAGCGCGGCCCGACGCTGCTCGGCGTGGAGCCGGGCCTCTGCCTTGCGGCGCTGCTTCCGGAGCTTCCGCCGCTCCTTCGACGGCGCTACCAGAACTGCGGTGTGCAGCCGCGCGCGATCCTCGGTCACAGCACCAGCCCTCGCGCCTGCTTGACAGCCGTGATCTTGGCCGGCTCGAACCACGACCCATCCCGCTTCGCCGTCGGCACATCGGCCCGCTCCGTGGCACCCGGCGACGAGTACGACACCAGCAACTCCGGCCCAACCTGCACCGGAGGGGTTCCGACTGGTTCGGCGTCCTGGGGCTCTGCTTCCGGTTCGGTGTAGCGGCGCAGGAGCGAGACGTAGCCGACGTGCGGGTTGACGACCAGCGCGTAGTCGCCCGAGAGCGCCACCTGGTCGTTGGTGCCCTCGCCGGGCTCGTCGTAGACGTACCCGTTCTCCAGCGCGGCCTGCGTGGTCTCGTCGCCGTAGTCCCACTGCGCGAGGAAGTCCACCGCATCGACATGCCCCAGCTCGCCGAGGATGCGCAACGGCCGGTCCGCCTCCTCGCCCTGAAGGAACACCACACTGACCCACCGAGACGGCGCGGCCTCCTCGACGGCGGGCTCAGGGTGCCAGGCGATCCGCCCGGCGGCGATGAACCCTTCCGCGAGCCGGTCATACGCCCGGTCGACGAGGTTCGCCGCCTGACGCAGTTCCTCCGCAGCAGCGAGGGCGTCACGCACTCCTGCCTCGTGGCTTCCGGCGTCATTGAAGGCGTGCGCGACCTTGCGCTCGTGAACATCGGCGATCTGATCGAGTGCCTGCCGCAGCGAGCGCATCCCCGAGGACAGATCACCGATCACCCCGTACATCTCGGCGGGCTGATCGAACCCCCGGCTCGGGTGCGCGAGTCCGCGCAAGGCTTCGGATGCCTCCGCTGCATCCGCGGTCGAATCGAAGAACGTGGGCATGGTGGCCTCCATCGGTAGGTCATGTCACCCACGAGGTGCGCCCCCGTGCACCCGCAGATCATTTGAGGCATTCAGCAGCAAGGGGCTTCTCATTCCTCCAGCCCACCGCGCTCGACGCCGGTAAACTTCGACCACCGAGGAGGTGAGGCATGAACGACGACGAAGAGCTGCGTTGGGTGCGGCGTCGCGAGGGAACCCACCGTTCCGAGTCGCGGGCGACCCGTGGGTATGAACGGGACCTGCTCCGTGACGACGACACCAAGAACCTGCTCGGTCCTACTGAGTCTCGCCCAGCCGACATCGACGAGATCGTGCGGTCGCGCGGACCCTTGGTACCAGCGCGCCCTTCGCCCGGTCAGGAGTTCCGGTACCAAGTCGGCGACGCAATCATGGAGGCGTTAGCGCCCTACATTGAACGTGGAGTTGATGTTGCGGTGGACGCCGCGGTCCTCGGTGTCTCAAGACTGTGGAAGTGGGCCACAACTCGACCGCCACGGCAGACGTTCTCTGTCGAAGTCGGCAAGGTAGATGAGGTTCCTACTGCGTACCTTGAAGGTCCGCTCGCCGAGCATAATGAGCCACCGTCGGAAGAGCTGGCGCGCAGCCCACAGAGCATGACGGCGGAGCAGTACCAGGCGATTCTTCTTTCAGCGTTGCTGGCGGACCAATACGCAGCTCGCGCGCGATCAATGCTCGCCAATGTCCGCATCGACGACGAGGTGCTTCCAAGCGAGTTGGAAGACGCGGTCCGCGCCGCTCTGGACGGACCGACGATTGACGATGCGACGCTCGTGCGCGTCGTTGAGCTGCTGCGCGAGAGCATGACCCCTGACGGCGAGTATGTTCTCGTTCGTCCGCGGCAGGTCGACGCTCCAAGGTCAATCGCCGACCGCACGAGGGACAGCGCGTAGTCGTTTGGTACGGGCTTCACACTGCGAGGCACGTAAGACCCGTCAGACCCTCCGGCAGAGCGGGAGCGCAGCGGCGGTGAAGGCGGCGGCTTGCTGGCCGACGAGCAGCCGGGTCTCACAAGATGCCTGGATCGCGGCTTGCTCGATGGCGGCGACGGCGGCGTCGAGTTCTTCGACGGTGGGTGCGGAGACGGCGATGAGGCCGGTGTAGCGGAGGATGCCGTGTCCGGCGGTGAGGTCGGCTTCTTGCTGGAGCACGTCGTGGTACTCGGCGGTCTGTGAGGCGTCTTCGATCTGGCCGATCTTCGCGCGCTGGGCCTGGTCGGAGATGTGCTCGACCTTCTTCTTGCGGATGTCGCGAGCAGCGGCGTCGGAACGCATGGGGGTGCAGATCAGCGAGAACGACCGCTGGATGCCGGTGGACAGCAGCACCGGCGACAGGAATCCCGGATAGACGAGCGACCTGGGCCACTCGCTGACCCAGAGCACTGCGTGGTGGGCGGAGTCGGTGCGGAGCTTGCCCCAAGTCTCGGTGACCGCGACCGGCCCTGCGGTCGCAAGGGATTGGCCGAGCCTGCCGTGGCGTTCCAGCGTGGCGGCGATAGCGGGGTCGTAGGCGGAGCGCAGCATCACCGCGATCTGCCCCGGCGTCAGCCATCCCGACGGCGAGAGGTCGGCGGAGCGGAGCGCGGCGACGAGCGTGTTCATCTCCTGCCGCAGCACGGCGGCAGCACCACGAATCCCGCCGCCCGCGGTCCTGATCTGCCGCGCACTGGTCTTCATGTCCAGTGATAGCGAGAGTGTGGTGGCGTGCCGTTCGCCGGCTGGGCCGGCGCGGTCGATGAGTTCTGCGTAGGTGTCGGCCGCCCACGAGCCGTCCGGGGTGCCGTGGGTGGCCCACCATTCGGCGAGTCCGGTGCCGGAGTCTGGGAGGGTGCGTTCGAGGACTTGTAGCGTCGCGATCCGCCCGGAGCGGCAGACGGTGGCCAGGACGCGACCCCAGGAGCTGACGCGGCGTTCCTGTTCGCCGGGGTCGAGGAGCACGAACGCGGGATGGGTGACCTCGCACACCACGGTCAAGGTTGCGGCGTGGGGGTCGTGGATCATTCCGGCGCTGGTGTCGGGGTCGGTGTATTCGCGCAGTCGCGCCATGTCGCCGGGCAGGGCGAGGGTTCCGACGGGGCGTGGGACGACGATCCTGTGTCGGTAGAGCAGTTGCCCGCCGGTGGTGCGCCACAGCCACCAGCAGGCGATGGGTAGCCATTCCACGATGGGCCGGCCCGCGATGGGTATCCAGGTCAGTGCGGCGGCGAGTACCCAGATGGGGGCGGTGTAGGCGAGCAGCATCCCGCCGCCGGCGTAGAACGCGCCGATGAGTGTGGCTCCGCCGATGGCGAGCGTGATGAGCTGGGTCAGCGACAGACCGAGGAGGACACCGCGGCGGGTGAGGCGGGAGAACTTCACCGGCACGAGTTCGCCCGCGGTGGGACGGTCGTGGTTCGTGCTGCTCATCGTCTACTCCTTCGGTGGGCGTGGCGCGGGCGGCGGGGGCTGCTTCGGTGGCGGTGACGGGTCGGTGCTCGGCGGTCGTGGTGCCGGGCTCGACGGCGGTGCCGCAGGCGAGGCTGCGGGAGGTGGCGGTGTCTGCGCGGCGGCGTCGGCGGCGTGCTCGCCCTGGGCTCCCAGCGCGGTTCCGGCTTTCGGCCCGGCGGTCGCGGCACCCTTGGCGACACTCGCCCCGACCACGACGCCTGCCGCGACGGGACCGGCCGCGGCTGCGCCGCCCCCGCCGGCTGCGGCCCCTCCACCAGCGGCGGCACCTCCGCCGCTCGCGGCGTGTGCCGGTGCCGGGGTCTTCGGCGGTGGCGGGGCGCTGCTTCCTCCACCAGAACCTCCGCCCGCGTTCCCGCCGCCACTGCTGGCTCCGTCGAGCACCTTCTTCGGGTCGCCGCCGCCTTGCGGCTTGGTCGGGACGGGGATCGGACGGTTGAGGGCGCTCTTGGCATCCTGCTCGGAGCCGATCGCGTGGTACATGTCGAACCCGACGAACGCGATGAACTTGTACGTGAGATACGGGGCGAATGCGGCCATCGCCATCAGCACGATTCCCGCGATGGGGTCGCTGACCGAGGCGAGGTCGGCGTCGATCGGTGCGGAGACTTGGGTGATCGCGACGAGGAACATCACGACGAGCACGAGCTTGGAGCAGATCAGCGCGACCACGAACATCGCCCACTTCCCGATCCACCCCCGCGAGGCATCCCACGACGCGCCGCTAAACGCGAGCGGCGCGAACACGACCGCCACCAACAGCAGCGCCTTCCTGACGAGCAGGGACAGCCACACGATCGCGGCGGCAGTGATCGCGAGCCCGGCCATGAAGATCGTGATGATCGCGCCCACGCCGGGAGCGGCGATATTGATCCCGACCAGCCCCGCAGCGAGCAGGGCGATCTTGTCGCCCATCGACTCGGTCGTTTCCCCGGCGGCCTGCACGATCCCGATGCACAGCTGATCAACGACCTCCAGCAGCAGCGCCGTCAGCGTGATGACCACGAACGACCCGAGGACGGACTTCGCCAGACCCAGGGCGGCGCGGGTGAGGGCGGTGGGGTCGCGTCGGATCAGCCCGGTAATGAGTTGGAGGCAGAAGAAGATCAGCATCACGAAGACCGCGATACCGAACAACAGGTTGTAGACGGCGATGTAACCGGGCTTGGTGACATCCACCAGCGTCGTGGTGTCGAAGACCGACCAGACCGCCTCGAACAGCCACCCCGCGGCGGCACCCATCGCCTGGGCGAGCCAGTCGAACGGGGCCGCGACCAGAGACGCAGCTCCTTCGCCGACGGCATCGCAGACCGAGGAGATCACGGGAACGTCGCACACGCCCATCACGAACACCAGCTCTCGACGACGGGGCGGGTCAGACGGACTGGCCGACGTTCCAGAAGAAGTTGATGAGCGTCACGCTCGCGCCGCAAATCACCGCAGCACCGCAGGAGACGAGGACGCCGATCTTCCCGCGCGAGGCGAGGTGCGGGTTCGACGAGTTCGCGCCGAAGCCCCACACGATCGCGGACACAATCAGCGCGAGCACGGACAGGATCAGGCCGATGGTCATCACCGCGCCGACGATGGTTCGCAACTGGTTGATCCCCGGCAGGCCGTCGGTGTTGGGGTCAATGTTGATGTCCATCGGCACCAGCAACGGCGCGGACATGACGTTGGCGAGCAGATCGAACACGGTAGGACTCCTTAGCGACGGGCGGCCCGCCCACGAACTCGCAGACGGGGTACACGCCACAGGTGCACCCGTGACCCCTCGGCGACGGAATAGCAATGCCCACGCCGGTGAGGACGTGGGCATCAACGGGCTCAGAGGTGTTCGGTGTCAGAGCTGTTGGCCGAGGTTGAGGAGCCAGTTCATCCAGGCGACGCCGCCTCCGGCGAGGACGGCGGCACCGACGGCGACGAGGACTCCGATTCGTCCCTTGCTGGCGGTGGCGTAGTTGCCGTGGGCCGTTGCGATGGCCCAGACGATCGCCGAGACGATCAGCATGAGGACGGCGACGATCAGGACGAACGTCAGGAGCGCGCCGACCACGGCGCGGAGGTCTCCGATACCGCCGAGCCCGTCGAAGTCGGGGAAGACACCCATCGCCGATCACCCCACCTTGACTGTGACGTGGAGGTGGTCGTAGTGGCCTCCGGTGATGGAGGCGGGGTCGTGCATGCCTCCGCCGTTGTACGGTCGCCAGCCGTCGGAGTCGCGGGCGAGGGACCAGATTTGGCCTTGCCAGATCAGGTACTCGACGCCGAGCACGTCGGCGTTGTCCTTCATCCAGTTGGTGACCTTCCAGCCGGCGTCGAGCTGTTCTGGGTTGGGTCGCTGGCCGATGCGGTTGCCGAAGGTGATGTCGCACGCCCTGCCGAGGGGATGCTCGGACTTGGTGCCGGGGCGCGGTGAGTAGCAGCCCCAGCCGGTGTCGGGGAACGTGGCGAGGGTCTGCTGGTAGAGGTGGAGCAGGCGGGCGGTGATCTTGCCCGAGCTGGTGGGATCGTCGACGAGCCGGTCGGGGTCTCCATCGACACCGACCGGCGTCCCCGCAGTGGCGTTGTTGCAGGCAGCGGGTGATCCGCTGGTCGCCGTCGGCAGGTTCGCGGCACCGTGCTCGTTGAGCCAGGCGGCGGCGTCGATTGCCTCACCGTTCGTGCCGCCGGGCCGGACCTCGAAGTGCAGATGTGCGCCGGTGCTCATGCCCGAGGAGCCGACATCGCCGATGTGCTGCCCGGCGCTCACCCGATCGCCGGGACGGACGTGGATGCCGCTTTGCCACATGTGTGCGTAAGCGGTCGCGACGGTCTTGCCGGCGATGGTGTGCTCGATGACGATGAGGCCGCCGTACCCGCCGGAGAACTCGGCGATGGTGACGGTGCCGTCCGCGGCGGCGAGGATCGGCGTGCCGTCGGGTGCGGCGAAGTCGGTGCCGGTGTGTATCTTTCGTTCGCCCGTGATCGGGTGCACCCGCATCCCGAACGGCGAGGACAGCACCCAGGTGCCCTCGGGCAGTGGGAATACCACCCGCGACGACGAGACCGCCGGGCCACCCACGCCAACCGGAGTGCTGCCGCCGTTGGTGAGGGCGGCGAGGATGCTGTCGGCGACGGGCGCGTAGTTGCGGTAGCGGTCGGGGTAGGCGGAGACCTCGACGGCTTGGGCGGCTTCGCCGGGGTCCATCTGTTGCCAGCCGGGGATGTCGAGCAGGCCGCGTGGCGAGGGGTAGTTCGGTCCGGTCGGCCCGCCGAAGAACGCTCGGGCCTGGTACTGCGGGTCCATCAACTCTGCGACGGTGCCCCATCCTGATTGGGGGCGCATCTGGAACAGGCCGAGGGAGTCGTGGTCGCCGCCGTTGCCGTCGTTCGGGTAGTTCGCCGACTCAGGGTATGCGCCGGTGTTGGTGAGCATCCGCAGTGTGGACTCGGTGAGCGCGGCCATCAGCGCGATCTTGATTCCCGGGCGGCCCACGTCGGTGATGCCGTTGCCGACGGTGATGATCGTTGCCGCGTGCGTGAGCTGTTGACGATTCAGGGTGAAGGTCTCGCCGTTCGTGGTGGTCACGGTGAGCGAGTCCGGGATCGGGCCGAGGTTCGCGGTACCGGCAGGGGTGGCGCAGTAGGCGGCAGCGGGGTTCATCAGCACCCCGATGCCGAGGAGTGCGGCGGCGGGGGCAAAGAGCAGCAGCGCCAGGGCTGCGATGGCGGCTTTGCGGAACACGACGCCAACCTCTTCAGCGCAGCGGGTTGTCGAGTTGAGACAGCCGCAGCAGGTGGCAGGTCGGGTAGGTCGGTGCGCAGACGACGAACACGGTGAACGCGACCGGATGCTCGCTGGTGACCGGTTGGCCGTTCCAGACTCCGGCACGGTGGCGGGTGCCCTCGATCGTTACGGCCGTCGTCCCTGCCGCGAGCTGCCCCGGCTGGGCCTGCGCTACCGCGTCGGCCCAGGCGGCGGGGACGTACGCGGTGTCGATGGTGAGGTGCTGGCGGGTGGCATACTGCCGCAGCTCGATCCAGGCGTCGCGGGTCGGCAGGTACGCGGCCACGTCGGAGGCCAGCCCGGCCTGTTCGTCTCCGCTGGGGTCACCGACCGTGAGGATCGCCGAGGTGTAGTCCAGCGGCCACAGCCCCGAAGCCGTGTCCCAGGCGAACAGCGTTGACGCGACGCCCCGAGCGAATGCCTCGGGATCGGCTGAGCGCGGAACCGCAGGAACCCCCGGCGGTCGCGGCGTGCTCGGTTCCACGGTCGGCGGTGCCGTGGTGACCGGGCCGGGCTCCGGGTCGGGATCGGTGCTGGTGCTGTTGCGTGGGCCAGTCAGGAGTCCGTAGACGCCGACCCCCGTGAGGAGCAGCAGGACGATACCGGCGGCGATGAGGGTGACGAGTCGGCGGCGGTTCCGGGTGTCAGTGGATGCAGGGCTCATGCCGAGCAGGTGCGCACCCCGCACCCACGCCGGCGGTCAGAGCGCGCGGAGGCGTGGCGGCTCCGCCGTGCCTTCGCGGGCGACGCGGAGTGCGTCGGCGAACCGGACGGTGCCGTCGGTGGTGGCGAGGAAGTTCTCGAACTGCTTGTCGGTCAGTTCGGCGGCGAGGGTGTCGGTGTCGTAGTGGGTCCACCAGTTCGTCAGCTCGCCCCAGGTCTGGATGAACGCCCGGACCGGGTAGCGGACGGGCTGCCCTTCGTCGGTGACGACCGGAAGGGACCGAGGTGGGGTGCGCTTGCCCTTCTTGATCGACTTCGCCTGGGCCACGGCTGCTTCGGCGCGGGCGTGCAGCTCGGCCTCGCGCCGCTCCCGCGCGGTGGTATCGGCGTCGCGGATCGTTTGGTAGATCGGATGCACCGGGTCACCGGCCTCGATCCTTTCCAGTCCGGCGGCGGCCTCGGCGCGCAACGTCTCGGGCTGAGCGGGGTTGTTGGCGATGTCTTCGAGGTAGCCGATCTTCTCCAGCGTCGTGTGTGACGCACCGCCGGGAATCATCGCCGCCGCTTGCTCCCGGGTCTTCCCGAGTGGCCCGCTCGACGGTGGTGCAAAGTTTGCACCACCGTCGTTCCCCGGCTGGTTCTCGCTGCTGAACTGCGTGGCGGACTTCCGGCGGGCGGCGTCTTCGGCCATGACCTGCTTGATCTCGCGGTACAGGCCGGCGGCTTCGAGCTGTGTGTAGGGCTTGTGCAGCATGTTATCGTCCTGCTCGGCGAGGAGCTGCCCGAGCCGGTCAGACAGACCGCTGCGAACCCACACGTTGACGGTGCGCCAGCCGAGCATCTTGATCGCGGCGAGCCGTCGTGCCCCGCACACCAGCACGCCATCGATGGTGATCGTGAGAGGTTGCAGCAGCCCGTCGCGCTCGATGGACGCGGCCAAGGCGTCGATGTCGCCGAGGTCGGCGCGGTGCCGGGTGCCGACGAGGATCGACTCGACGGTGCGGTCGAGCTGGATGCTGCCGATCTGTGGCTCGATCACGACGACTCACCGCCTCCACCACTCGGAGCGGCCAGTGCGAGCGCAAGGATCAGATCGTCGTCGCGGAGCAGCAGGTCGAGCGTTTCGCCCAGCAGCAGCCGGAGCAGGATGCCGCGACCGCTGCTGGTGGCCACGTAAGCCGGGTGCGGGTTCCCGAGCAGCGCCTTCAGCAGCGCGGCCCAGGAGCGGCGCGGCAGGTCGAGCAGTGCCCGCGCGTGCCGATCGCGGCGCAGTGCCTCGTAGGCGGACTGGCGGGTGCCAGCCTTCATCAACGCCCCGCAGACGTGCTCGACAGCGGCACGCGCCGTGTCGGTCGGCCAGTCGAGCAGGCACAGCATCGCGATGGCGTCCTCGGCCGCCGATCCAGCGGACATGCACGCTTGCGCTGACCCGAGACTGTCGCGCGGTTCCGGTTCGAGGTCGCTGGGACGAAGGTCGGTGGTGTGGAACGCGGGATGGTAGTCGGCCAGCGCGGTGTCGCGTTCGGAGAATCGTTCAGGGTCGTGGAACGCCGAGACGTGGGCGCGGCGGGCCTGGTGCACCGAGCAGAGCAGACCTTGAGCGCGTTCCTCGTAGACGCAGGTGATCCGCACGGCGTGGGTGATGATCGCCCACGGATCGTTGGCTTCACGGGTCGAGCGGTACTGCATCGCGTCGAACGCCGCCGTCACCGCTTCCCAGGTGTCGAGCCTGTGTTTCCTCGCGAGCGCGCGGTACTTGTCGGCGGCGAACTCCATCAGGTCGCGGGCCACCGGGTCGTGAACCCAGGCATCCTCGCCGCCCTCGGCGAGGCGATTGAGCAGGGCACGCAGGCCCTCGCCGGTGGTGAAGTCCTCAGCCCCGTCGGCCGTCTGCTCGGTGCTGGTGCTGGTTGGTCTGGTCATGGTGTCGGCACCTCCTGGCAGGCAGGTGCGCACTCGCTCCCACGAGCGCGTCCTGCATGCCGATGCCGTCGCAGCCATGACCTGTCACCACCGTCAACTCATCGAGACCCCGGAGCGGGACACCTGCGAGGCAGGTGCGGTGCTGCACCCGAACGCCGAGATCGGCGGCAACCGCCGGGCGCGATCCCCGAGACGACGAACACCTGCACCGAGCGGGGTGCGGGTGCGGCGTGCCAGCTCGGCCTGGAAGTCGAGACCCCGCCCGGCCGCGTGCGCCGAGTGCCGGGCGATCAAGTCAGTGGGGCGCACCCACTCCACGCCTCGCCCACGAACGAGCGCGTGCCGCTTGTCGTCGCGGGCGACCGGCGCGGCCCGCACCGCCTCCGGCGTACTCATCACTTCGACCGACTCGGGGCGCTCCCGCGGCTCCTCGGGCACCAGCCGTGCGGGATCGGGCCTCGCGGAATCGTTGCGCTGGGGGTTCTCAGTGGTGTTCATGGGATCGTCTCCTCCCGCTCGTCGGCGGTCTCAGTGGTGTCAGTGAGGTGCGCGACGGCGAACCAGCGGCCCACCGTCGACGGATGCACCCCGAGTTCGCGGGCGATCCGCTTGTTCGACCAGCCCGCCTCGCGCAGCTCCCACCCCAGCGCCCGCCGATCCGCCACACCCTCATCGCGACGGTTGGCCTCCATCTCGCCAGGCGGCAGCGCAGGCATCGAATCCGCGGTGTTCGTCGAGAACGAGTCGGCAGTGGCGGGTTCCGCATGGGGGTCGGTGGTGCGGGTGAGAATCACGGTCAGGTGCGTGATGGCCAGCAGCACGACGGGCGGCACCGCGGCGACCGAGGCCGCGAGCATCCTTGGCACGTCGGCGTCCGCGGCGACGACAGCATGAATGGCGTTCGCCGTCACCGACACGAGCGCGCCGCCTACCAGCAGCGCCCACGGATACCAGGCCGAGCGCTGCCCGGCGAGCGCGACGACGGCAACCGTGGCGACGACGATGATGCCGTCCACGATCAGCGGCCACGCCCACGCCTGCCCAGCCCCGATCCCGGAGCGAGCAGCCAGATCGGCCAACGACGTGAACGACAGCCAGAACGCCCCGGCGGCGATGAACACCGTCCCCGCGACCGCCGTCATCGCGGCCCAGCGCCGCCCTCCCGATTCACGCCTCACAGCCCAGCCCTCCCCAAGGCTGCGGACGGTGGGCTCGCCGAGCGACCGAACCACCGACCCGCGCTCTGGCTCCGGCCGCCGGGCGTCACTTCGGATGCGGGCTGGGTGGCTCGGTAGGCGGAGCGCACGGTCGTGGTGATCTCGCGATCACCCAGACCCGCCGACTGTGCCGCAGCACCCAGCGCATCGAGCGCCTCGGCGGGCGAGACGCCGTTCTCTGCGAGGCGGCAGGCAGCCCAGAACAGGCCTCGGTTCCGCTCGCCCTCACCCCGCCCAGCGACCCACGTCGCCAACCGCTCAGCATCCTCATCCATCGAGCCGCTGCTGGCGCGTAGTGGAGCGACGGGGCGCGGGTCGAGGAAGTCCCGCAGACGGGCCGCGTCCACATGACCGACCGAGTGCGCGGCGATGTCCGCGACCTCGTAGCGGCACACACTGCCGTCGATGATTCGCCGGGAGGGAGGAGCGATGATGTAGCCGCCGTCGCCCCGGAAGTCGACGCCCGCGGTGGCTGCCTGCCACGACCGCTGCTCGCGGCCCGGGGTCGCCGGGAAGTACACGTGCGCGCCTCCGGTGGGTGTGCGCACGAGCAGACCCGCGCCATCGACGAGCCCCGCGTCGGTGGCGCGCTGGAACGCCGCGCGGCCGTCGTGGGGGCCGTGGACATCGACATCGACGACGACAACGCCGGATGGAGCGCCGGTCGGGATGCCGATGTTCGCGTTCGGTGTGCGCGACCACCACGCGGCAACCTGTTCCGGGTCGCTGCTCGCATCGAGGAACCCACGGCGGGTCAGCGGACGCTTCCCCTCGACGACGCACGGAAACACGGGCACGCCAGCCGCCGCGAGGCTCCGCGCCGCGAGCCCCAGGCTCGGTGAACGATCCACGCGAATGAGCGCCGCCAGGACATCGAATGCTTCGGGCATCACAGCCTCCGCCCTGCCAGCGCTGGCGCCGACGCAGCACGCGGACGATCGGTCTCCACCGAGTTCGCAGCCGTACGGGAGGTGCGCGGACTGGGAGCGTCGCGTTCGAGTCCGGGCGGGGTGCCGTCGCCGACCTGGAGCGTGTCGAGCTGGTCGAGGATCGCCAGCGCGGTCTTCCGCACCCGCTCGCCGGTGGACTGCACCACCTGGACGGGCTCTTGGCCGTCCACGCGGGCGGCCCAGGTCGAGACGTACGGGATCGTGTACCCGGTGGTGTCCATGCCGTGCGCGGCACCGATCATCAGCGCGACGGACTCGGCTTCGACCTCGCGGATGCCGCGATGCTGACGTGCTTCCTCGTCGTCGGGATCGTGCATCAGCACGTGCGCCAGCTCGTGCGCGAGCGTCTTGACCTGCGCAGCAGGGTCCATGTTCTCCCGCACCGCTACCGTGCGCTCCTCATAGTCGGTCATGCCGTTCGCGCCGGAGATCATCCCCTCGTGTGGCACCCGCAGCACCTCGAACCCCGCGCCGCGAATCTGCCCGGCCAGCCCGTCCCACAGCCCCGAGGGTGCTTCGCCTTCCAGCAGCGTCGGAGCGG
>JBIQLB010000046.1:0-20860 GCA_044464665.1 Nocardioides sp. | reverse complement strand
CCTAGTGCCCGTCGGCGTGCGCCGCGTCGCGGATCTCGCCGACCAGCTCCTCGATGACGTCCTCGAGGGTGGCGACGCCGGCGACCCGGCCGTTCTCGTCCACCACGCGGGCCATGTGCGCGCCCTTCTGCTGCAGCGTCTGCAGCGCCATCACCAGGGTGTCGGTGGGGCGCACGGTGGCGAAGGAGCGGATCCACTTGTCCTCGACCACCCGGGCGCGGCCGTGCGGGTCCGGGTGGAGCACGTCCTTGATGTGCAGGTAGCCGACCAGATCGCCGTCGCTGACCACCGGGAAGCGGGAGAAGCCGGTCTCGGCGCAGACGGCCTCCACCTCGGAGGCGCGGGCGCCGCGGGGGACCGTCTGCAGCGCGTCGCTCGGCAGCATCACGTCGGCGACGGTGCGCGAGTTGAAGACCAGGGCGCCGGCGAGCCGGGCGTACTCGCCCTCCTCCAGCAGGCCCTCGGCATGCGACTCGTCGACCATCGCCTCGACCTGCTCGCGGGTGAAGGACGAGGAGACCTCGTCGCGCGGCTCGATGCGCACCAGCCGCAGCACGCCGTTGGCGATCGCGTTGAGCAGCCAGACCACGGGCCGGATCACGGTGACCACGACCATCATCGGCGGGCCGAAGACCAGGGCTGCGCGCTCGGGCCCGGCGAGGGCGAGGTTCTTGGGGACCATCTCCCCGAGCACGACGTGCAGGTAGACCACGATGGTGAGCGCCAGCGCGAACGCCACCGGGTGCAGCCAGCTCTCCGGCAGGCCGACCGCATGGGCGATCGGCTCCAGCAGGTGCGCCAGCGCCGGCTCGGCGACGGCGCCCAGGCCCAGCGAGCAGACGGTGATGCCGAGCTGCGCGCCGGCCATCACCAGCGAGACCTGCTCCATGGCGCGCAGGGTCGAGCGGGCGAAGGCCGAGCCCTGCTGGGCCCGTGGCTCGATCTGGGTACGCCGCGCGGAGACCAGCGCGAACTCCGCGCCCACGAAGAACGCGTTGCCCAGCAGCAGCACGATGCCGAGGATCAGGGCGGACTCGGTGCTCATCGCTCCGCCCCCTCGGCGTCGTGGGGGAGCCGGCGGATCTCGATGCGGTCCACCCGCAGGCCGTCCATCCGCACGACGCGGAGCCGGACCAGCTCCTCGACCGGCTCCTCGTCCTCGTCCTCGGTCGGCACGGGCGGGAGCGAGACGACGATCGCGTCGTCGCGGGCGGGGATGCGGCCGAGCGCCCGGACGAGCAGTCCGGCGACGGTGTCGTAGGACTCGTGCTCGGGCAGGGCGATCCCGGTGGCGTCGAGCACCTCGTCGGGCCGGAGCAGGCCGGAGACGATCCAGGAGCCGTCGGGCCGCTGGCGCAGTCGGGCGCCGGAGCGGTCGTGCTCGTCGGCGATGTCCCCGACGATCTCCTCGACGACGTCCTCCAGGGTCACCACACCGGCCGTGCCGCCGTACTCGTCGGAGACGATGGCCATCTGGAAGCCCTCACCGCGCAGCAGCGCGAGCAGCGGATCCAGGCGCAGCGACTCCGGCACGACCGTCGCGGGCACCATCACCTCGCGGATCTGGGTGGAGGCGCGCTCGGCGCGGGGGACCGCGACCGCCTGCTTGACGTGCACCGAGCCGACCACGTTGTCGCTGCTGCCCTTGACGACCGGGAACTTGGAGAACCCCGTCGCCGCGGAGAGGTCGATGATCTCGCTGACCGGCTCGTTGGCGTCCACCACGGCCATGCGCAGCCGCGGCGTCATGATCTCGCCGGCCGTGCGCGGGCCGAACGCGATCGAGCGCTGGACCAGGTGGGCGGTCTCGCTGTCCAGCGTGCCCTCGGTGGCGGAGCGCCGGGCCAGGGAGGAGAGCTCCTCGGAGGACCGCGCCGAGCGCAGCTCCTCCTGCGGCTCGACGCCGAGCGAGCGGACGATCGCGTTGGCGGAGCCGTTGAGCACCCGGATCGGCCAGCGCATGACCGCGGTGAAGCCGCGCTGGAAGCCCTGGGTCGCCTTGGCCGTGGCCAGTGGCAGGGCGATCGCGACGTTCTTGGGGACCAGCTCGCCGAAGACCATGGTGGCGATGGTGGCGATGACCAGGCCGAGGGTGAGCGCCGTCGGCTGGACCGCCCGCTCGGGCACGCCCAGGGCGGCGAGCGGGTCGCGGATCAGCGCCGCGATGGCCGGCTCGGCCAGGAAGCCGATCACCAGGTTGGTCAGGGTGATGCCGATCTGCGCGCCGGAGAGCTGGGTGGACAGCGCCCGGAGCGCCGTCTGCACGCCGGCCGCGCCACGGTCGCCCTCCCGCGCGGCGCGTTCGACCTCCGCGCGGTCCACGGTGACCAGCGCGAACTCGGCGGCGACGAACAGCCCGCAGGCGATCACCAGCACCACCGACACGGCCAGCAGGAGCCACTCCATCCCCCCATTCTTGCGGAGAGCGGTGAGCGTGCGCTTGGCTGGGCCCGGAGGCGACCCGTGGCGGACGGCATGCCCGTCCCTGCCACAGGGAGGAGTGCGACGTGCTGCGGTGGTCCGGCCATGGCGCCACGCACGTCGGCCTGGTCCGCACCGGCAACGAGGACTCCGGCTTCGTCGGGCCGACCTGCCTGCTCGTGGCGGACGGCGTCGGCGGCGCCGCGGCGGGGGAGATCGCGTCGGCCACCACGGCGTACGTCGTCAGCGCGCTGGCCCTGCAGCGTCGCGAGGACGACCCCGCGGAGGTGCTGGACGACGCGGTGCGGGCCGCGCGCCGCGAGGTGGCGCGCGGAGTCGAGGAGGATCCCGGCCGCACGGGCATGGCGAGCACCCTCACCGCCCTGGTCACCGACGGCAGGAGCGTGGGCCTGGCCCACGTCGGGGACTCGCGCGGCTACCTCTTCCGCGAGGGCGAGCTGACCCGGCTGACCCGCGACGACACGTTCGTCCAGGAGCTGCTGGACACGGGCCAGATCGAGCCCGGCGAGCTCGGCGCGCATCCCTGGCGCAACGTGGTGACCAACACGATCAGCGCGGGGCCGGGACTCCCCGCCGACATCCGCCGGCTGGACCTCACCCCCGGTGACCGGCTGCTGCTGGCGACCGACGGGCTCACCGACCTGGTCGACGACGCGCGGATCGCCGCGATCCTGGCCGGCAGCGACGACGAGGCCGCCACGCGAGGCCTGGTGGAGGCGGCGCTCGCGGCGGGTGGCCGGGACAACGTCACCTGCGTGGTCGCGACGCTGGTCGAGGGGCCGCCACTGGCCGGCGACGGGCGCCTGCTGGGCGCCGTCCAGGACCCGGCCAACGTGGTGAACCTCGCGGGGGTCCGTGCCGGCTGACGTGTCCGGGCCCACAGTGGAACGTGTTCCACCGATGGGGGACGCGAGTCAGAATGGAGGCATGGCACAGATTGACCGCCCGCGGCTGGAGGGGTCCGTCGCGGTGCGCGACGGGCGCCGGCTCTCCTTCGCCGAGTTCGGCACCGCGCGGGGCGCGGCGGTCGTCTGGATGCACGGCACGCCCGGCGCGCGCCGGCAGATCCCCGTCGAGGCGCGGCGGTTCGCCGCCGAGCGCGACCTGCGGATCATCGGCGTGGACCGGCCCGGCATCGGCTCCTCCACGCCGCACCTCTACGACAGCGTGCTCGACTGGACGCCGGACCTGGAGATCCTCGCCGACACCCTCGGCCTGGACGAGCTCCGGGTCATCGGGCTCTCCGGCGGCGGGCCCTACGCGCTCGCGGCCGGCGCCGCCCTGCCCGACCGGGTGCGCGGGGTCGGCGTCCTCGGCGGAGTGGCGCCGATGCGCGGGCCGGACGCCATCCGCGGCGGCCTGATCGAGCTGGCGCCGTACGCCGCGCCGGTGCTCTCCCTGGCCCGCGGCCCGCTCAGCATCGCGCTGGCCCAGGCGATCCGGGTCATCCGCCCGCTGGCCGGAGCGGCGATCGACACCTACGCCGCCGTCCAGCCGCGCGGCGACAAGGAGCTGCTGGCCCGCCCGGAGTTCCGCGCGATGTTCCTCGACGACCTGCTCAACGGCGCCCGGTTCCAGGTCGGCGCGCCGCTGGCCGACATCATCCTGTTCAGCCGCGAGTGGGGCTTCCATGCCGCCGACGTCGCGGTGCCGGTGCGCTGGTGGCACGGCGACGCGGACCACATCATCCCGCACGCCCACGGCGTGCACCTCTCCCAGCGGCTGCCCAACGCGGTCTTCGAGACCATCCCGGGGGAGTCCCACCTCGGTGGCATGGGCCTGGCCGCCCACGTGCTCGAGGAGCTGCTCGACCTGGGCTGAGCCCCGGCCCACCCCCTCTGACCTGGGCCGACGCGATCCGGCCCGTGCGGACACACCGCGGCGATGGCTGGCGAGAATTGCCTCGATGGTTCACAATGGGACCACAAGTTCACAGGTGTCACTGGTGACACATCTGCTTCAAGGCACGGGACCGCTGGGGAAGGCGTAGCCCACACGCCGGAGTCAGAGGAGGCACCAGTGATTCGATCCATCGACGCCACGTCGCCGCGTGGGGGTCGCGGGAGCACCCGCGGCGTCCTGTTCATCCACTCGGCGTCCTCCGCGCTGTGCCCGCACATCGAGTGGGCCGTCGGGGGAGTGCTCGGCACCGCGGTGAGCCTGGAGTGGACCCCGCAGCCGGCCCAGGCCGGCAGCTATCGCGCCGAGCTGTCCTGGACCGGCGAGGCCGGCACGGCCGCCGCGATCACCTCGGCCCTGCGCGGCTGGGACCGCCTCCGCTTCGAGGTCACCGAGGAGCCGACCGCCGCGACCGAGGGCGCCCGCTTCTCCTACACCCCCGAGCTGGGCGTCTTCCACGCCGTCACCGGGGTCCACGGCGACGTGATGATCCCCGAGGACCGGCTCAAGGCCGCGATGGTCAAGGCCGCGCTCGGCGAGACGCCGCTGGAGATCGGGATGAACCTCCTGCTCGGCACGCCGTGGGACGACGAGCTGGAGCCCTTCCGGTACGCCGGGGACGGCGCGCCGGTCCGCTGGCTGCACCAGGTGGTCTGAGCCCGCGCGTCCTCGGGGAGCGGTGAGGCTGTTCCCCATCCGGTGTCCCGATAGGGAACACACGCACCGCTCTCCCGGGTCGCGGTGGCTCAGAGCGGGATGTTGCCGTGCCCGCCGCGGGTGACCAGGCCCGAGCCGGCGATCGCCCGCGCGATGGCGCTCCGGGTCCGTCCGGGCTCGACGACCTCGTCGATGACGCCGATCTCCACGGCCTTGTCGATGCCGCCGGCGATGCGGGCGTGCTCCTCGGCGAGCTCGGCCTCGACCTGCGCGCGGATGTCGGGCGCGACCTCGGCCAGCTTGCGCCGGTGCAGGATGCGGACCGCGGCCACGGCGCCCATGACGGCGACCTCGGCGCCCGGCCAGGCGAACACCTTGGTGGCGCCCAGCGAGCGTGAGTTCATCGCGATGTAGGCGCCGCCGTAGGTCTTGCGGGTCACCACGGTCACCCGCGGCACGACGGCCTCGCCGAAGGCGTGCAGCAGCTTCGCGCCGCGGCGTACGACGCCGTCCCACTCCTGGCCCACGCCGGGCAGGTAGCCGGGCACGTCGACCAGGACGATCAGCGGGATGCCGAAGGCGTCGCACATCCGCACGAAGCGGGAGGCCTTCTCCGCCGAGAGGGAGTCCAGGCAGCCGCCCAGGCGCAGCGGGTTGTTGGCGATGACACCGACCGTGCGCCCGCCGAAGCGGCCCAGGGTGGTGACGATGTTGGGCGCCCACTTGGCGTGCAGCTCCACGGAGGTGGCGTCGTCCAGGACGGCCTCGACCAGCGGATGCACGTCGTACGCGCGCTTGTTGGACTCCGGCAGCAGCTCGGCCAGCTCGATGTCCTCGACCGCGTCGACCTCCAGGGTGCCCTGGATGCCGATCAGCTCGACCAGCGCGGCGGTGCGCTCCAGCGCCTCCTCCTCGGTCTCCGCGAGCACGTGGACCACGCCGGA
This sequence comes from Nocardioides sp., assembly GCA_044464665.1. Taxonomy (GTDB): domain Bacteria; phylum Actinomycetota; class Actinomycetes; order Propionibacteriales; family Nocardioidaceae; genus Marmoricola. The sequence goes on along the minus strand of JBIQLB010000046.1, from coordinate 14,918 downwards.
GCGCCGCCCGTGCGGCTCGGGGCCGCCCAGCCGGAGCATGTCGACGTCCTCGCCGGTGACCGAGCGGACCACGTCGGGCCCGGTCACGAAGATCCGGCCCTCGGGCCCGAGGATCACGATGTCGGTCAGCGCCGGACCGTACGCCGCGCCGCCCGCCGCCGGCCCGAGGACGACGGAGAGCTGCGGCACGACGCCGGAGGCCTTGGTCATCGCGTGGAAGATCCGGCCGACCGCGTGCAGCGAGAGCACGCCCTCGGCCAGCCGGGCGCCGCCGGAGTGCCAGATGCCGACGATCGGCACCCGGTCGGTCAGCGCGCGCTGGTAGGCCCGGACGACCACGTCGCAGCCGTCCACGCCCATCGCCCCGCCCATGACGGTCGGGTCGGAGCAGAAGGCCACGGCGGTCTTGCCGCGGACCCGGCCGATGGCGGCCAGCATGCCGGAGTCGTCGACCGGCGAGATCGCCTCGAAGACGCCCTCGTCGAAGAAGGCGGCGAGCCGGCGCAGCGGGTGACGGGGGTCGTCCTCGCGGGGCGGCTTGGCGGCGGCCGGGCGCTCCGGCGCCTGCGTCACGCGACGCTCCCGAAGGCGACGGCGACGTTGGCGCCGCCGAAGCCGAAGGAGTTGTTCAGCGCGACGATGTCGCCGCCGCGCAGCTCGCGGGCCGAGGTGGGGATGTCCAGCTCGACCTTGGGATCGACCTCGTCGAGGTTGATCGTCGGCGGGGAGATCCGGTGCTTGATCGCCAGCACGGTGGCGATCGACTCCAGCGCGCCGGCGCCGCCGAGCAGGTGGCCGGTCATCGACTTGGTGCTGGTGACCACGGCGCCGCCGGCGTGCTCGCCCAGCGTGGTGTGGATCATCAGCGCCTCGGCCACGTCACCCTGCGGGGTCGAGGTGGCGTGGGCGTTGATGTGCGCCACGTCGGCGGGGGAGAAGCCGCCGTCGGCGATCGCGGCCAGGATCGCCCGCGTGCCACCGCGGCCCTCGGGGTCGGGCTGGGCGATGTCGTGGGCGTCGTTGGTGAGCCCGATGCCGAGCACCTCGGCGTAGATCGTGGCGCCGCGGCCACGGGCGTGCTCCAGCTCCTCCAGGACCAGGACGCCGGCGCCCTCGCCGAGGACGAAGCCGTCGCGGCCGGTGTCCCAGGGACGCGACACGGTCGTCGGGTCACCGGGGTTCTTCGACAGCGCCATCATGTTGGAGAACGCCGCCATCGGCAGCGGGTGGATCGCCGCCTCGGTGCCCCCGGCCAGCATCACGTCGGCGCGGCCCAGGCGGATCTGGTCCACCGCGAGGGCGACGCCCTCGTTGCCGGAGGCGCAGGCCGAGACCGGCGTGTGCACGCCGGCCTTGGCGCCGACGTACAGGCCGATGTTGGCGGCCGGCGCGTTCGGCATCAGCATCGGGACGGCCAGCGGCGAGACCCGCCGGGCGCCCTTCTCCAGCAGCGAGTCGTAGTTGGCCAGCAGGGTGTTCACCCCGCCGATGCCGGAGGCGACGGCGACGCCGAGGCGCTCGCGGTCGAGCCCCTCCCCGGCGTCGCCGGCCAGCCCGGCGTCGGCCCATGCCTCCATCGCGGCCACGAGGGCCAGCTGGGCGGAGCGGTCCAGCCGGCGGGCCTTGACCCGCTCCAGGACGTCGGTCGGGTCGACCGCGGCGGGCGCCGCGATCTTGACCTCGAGCCCCTCGACCCAGTCGGCGTCGAGATGGCGGACCCCGGACTTGCCGGCGACCAGGCCCTCCCAGGTGCTGGCGACGTCGCCGCCGAGGGGGGTGGTGCCGCCCAGTCCGGTGACGACTACTCGTCTACGACTCATGCTGATGCTCCCGCGAGACAGTGATGTGGATGGTGGGCCGCCGCGATGCGGCGAGACGGCTCAGGCCGCCTGGGCCCGCTCGATGTAGGCGACGGCGTCGCCGACGGTCTTGAGGTTCTTGACCTCGTCGTCGGGGATGCGCACGTCGAACTTCTCCTCGGCCGCCACGACGACCTCGACCATCGACAGCGAGTCCACGTCGAGGTCGTCGGTGAACGACTTGTCGAGCTGGACGTCGTCGGCGGGGATGCCGGTGACCTCGTTGACGATCTCGGCGAGCTCGGCGCGGATCTCCTCGGTGCTGGCCATGCTGGTGCTTCCTCTCGTTCGGGGTTGGGGTGGTGCTGCGGAAAATCGGGGGAGGTCAGGGGACGCGGACGACCTGCGCGGCGTACGCCAGGCCGGCGCCGAAGGCGATCAGCAGGGCCAGGTCGCCGCTCTTCGCCTCGCCGTCGAGGACCAGCTGGCGCAGGGCGAGCGGGACCGAGGCGGCCGAGGCGTTGCCCTGGCGGGCGATGTCGCGCGCGATGGTGACGTGCTCGGGCAGCTTCATCGACCGTGCCATGGCGTCGGTGATGCGCATGTTGGCCTGGTGCGGGACGAAGAGATCCAGGTCGTCGGCGGTGATCCCGGTGCGCTCCAGCGTCTCGGCGGCGACCTTGGCCATCGTGTACGACGCCCAGCGGAAGACCGGGTTGCCCTGCATCACCAGCGCCGGCATGGTCGGCCGGTCGGAGGCGACCACGTCGCGCCAGTCCTCGCGCTGCCGGATCAGGTCGTACTGCTCGCCGTCGCTGCCCCAGACGACGGGGCCGATGCCGGCCACGTCCGAGGGTCCGACCACGGCCGCGCCGGCGCCGTCGGCGAAGATGAACGCCGTGCCGCGGTCGGTGCGGTCGGTGATGTCGCTGAGCCGCTCCACGCCGATGACCAGCACGTGGGTCGCGGTGCCGGCCCGGATCAGGTCGGAGGCCAGCGCCATCGCGTGGCAGAAGCCCGCGCAGGCCGCGGAGATGTCGAACGCCGCAGCGGTCGAGCCGAGCTCGTGGGCGACGGCGGTCGCCACCGCGGGGGTCTGCATCAGGTGGGAGACGGTGGCCACGATGACGCAGTCGATCTGGCCGGGCAGGATGCCGGCGTCCTCCAGCGCCTCGCGCGCGGCGCCCACGGACATCATCTGCACGGTCTCCTCGGGCAGCGCCCAGCGCCGCTCGATGATCCCGGAGCGCTGCTGGATCCACTCGTCGCTGGAGTCGATCGCGTCGACGATCTCGCTGTTGGGCACCACGCGGCCGGCCCGGTAGTGGCCGAGCCCCAGCACCGCGCTGTGCCGCGCCGGAGCAGGCTCGCGCAGCCCGAGGGGGGCGCCGGCGTCGCTCGCTGTGCTGCTCGCGGGGCCACTCATACCGCGACCGCCTGCGGGTGCAGCCGGACCAGGGGCTGGCCCGGCGAGACCAGGTCACCGTCCTCGACCAGCCACTCCACGATGGTGCCGCCGTGGGGCGCCATCACCGGGGTCTCGTCGCGGGTGGAGCGGACCAGGCCGACCTGCGTCCTCGGCGCCAGCTCCGCGCCCGCCTCGGCGCCGCCGTCGAGCGCGCTGCGCACGAACGTGCCCTTGGAGGGTGCCACCAACAGCCGCCAGGTCGGGTGCTGGTTGATCGGGGAGGGGCTGGCGTGCTCGTCGATGAACGCGCGGGCGGCGTCGAGCTGGTCGGGCGTCTTCAGCGCGAAGGTCTGCACGCCCGGCAACGCCCGCTTGGCGATGCCGGTCAGGGTGCCGGCGGGCGGCACCTCCAGGATGCCGGTGACGCCGAGGTCGCGCATCGTCTCCAGGCAGAGGTCCCAGCGCACCGGGTTGGCGACCTGGCGGATGATCCGGGTCAGCACCTCGCGGCCGTCGTGGACGATCTGGCCGTCGGCGTTGGAGATGACCGGGATCCGGGGATCGTGGGTGGAGACCGAGCGGGCCAGCCGGCCGAGCACCGAGACGGCCGGGGCCATGTGCTCGGTGTGGAACGCGCCGGCGACCTGCAGCGGCATCAGCCGGGCCTTGGCGGGCGGCTCGTCGGCCAGCGCCTGGAGCTGCTCGAGGGTGCCCGCCGCGACGACCTGCCCGGCGGCGTTCACGTTGGCCGGGGTGAGCCCGTGGCGGGCCAGCGTCGCGGTCACCTCGTCGGGATCGCCGCCGAGGATCGCGGTCATGCCGGTCGGGGTGGTGGCGGCCGCCTGGGCCATGGCCTTGCCCCGCTCGCGGACCAGGACCATCGCCTGCTCGGCGGTGATGGCGCGCGCTCCGACCGCCGCGGTCAGCTCGCCGACGCTGTGGCCGGCGACGGCGCCGATGCGCCCGAAGGCGTCGGCGGGATGCGGGAAGAGCTCCAGCGCGGAGACCAGGCCGGCGGCGACCAGGAGCGGCTGGGCGATCGCGGTGTCGCGGATCGTCTCGGCGTCGGCCTCGGTGCCGTAGTGGACCAGGTCGAGGCCGGCGACCACGGAGAGCCAGTCGAGGCGCGCGGCGAAGGCCGGCTCCTCGAGCCAGGGACGCAGGAAGCCCGGCGTCTGGGCGCCTTGGCCGGGAGCGACGATGATCAGCACGGATCAACTATCCCGTGCCCGGAGGAGGGATCCGGCAGCCGCATCGAACGAAAAGCCCGGGCCGAAGTTTGTGAGCGTCCTACAAAGGGTTCCGGGCCGACGATCAGCGAGAGATCCGGCCCACGGCGAGCGCCACGCGGAGGGTGAAGGAGTCGCGCGGGTCCGAGGGGTTGAGGCCGGTCGCGGCGGCGACGTTGCGCAGCCGGTAGCGCACGGTGTTCGGGTGCACGTAGAGCGCCCGCGCCGTGGACTCGAACGACGAGCCGCTCTCCAGGAAGGTCGAGAGCGTCTCCAGGACCGGGTCGCCCAGGGCGCTCAGCGGCTCGTTGACCTTGGCGACCAGCGCCTGCCGTGCCGCCTCCTCGCCGGCCAGCACCCGCTCGGGCAGCAGGTCCTCGGCCAGCACCGGTCGCGGCGCCTGCCGCCAGCCGTGCACGACGCGCAGCCCGGCGACCGCGGCCTCGGCGCTCTCGTGGGCCTGGGTGAGCGCCGCCACCACCGGCCCGACGACGACCGGACCGGGGGCGAACGCGTCGGCCACCGCCATCACCGGGCGGGAGAGCTGGATCTGCCGGTCGACGCCGCGGTCCACCCCGCCGAGCACCACGACCAGGCGGTCGCCCTGGACGGCGCAGAGGCAGTCCAGCGAGCGCTCCCGTGCCACGCGGCGTACGTCGTCCAGGGTGGAGCCGCCGTCGCCGAGCCCGCCGACCAGCACCACCACGTGGCCGGTCTCGCCCCAGCCCAGGGCGCTGGCCCGCGAGGAGATCGTCTCCTCGGCCTCGCCGCGCAGCACCGAGTCGACCACCAGGGCCTCCAGCCGGGCGTCCCACGCGCCGCGCTGCTCGGCGGCACGGGCGTAGACCTCGGCCGTGGCGAAGGCGACCTCGCGCGCGTACCGGTTGAGCGAGGTCCGCACGCTGCTCGCGTCGGGCTCGTCGAGCACCTCCTCGAGGTTCTCGTCCACCACGTCCACGGCCAGCCGGACCAGGGCCACGGTCTGCTGCAGCGAGATCTCGCTGGCCATGTCCATCGGGGCCACGCCGAAGACCTCCGCGCGCAGGACGGGGGAGCCCTCGGGGTTGCGGTACCAGTCGATGAAAGCCTTCACGCCGGCCTGGACGATCAGCCCGATCCAGGAGCGGTCCTCGGCGGGCAGCTCGCTGACCCAGGGCATGTCCCGCTCCATCCGGGCCAGCGCCGCGGTGCTCAGGCGTCCGCTGGCCCGGGTCAGCAGCTGCGCGGTCTGGGCGCGGGAGCGTGGCGTCTGGGCGGTGGACACGGGGCGACTCTACGGCGAGGGCACCCCGGTCGGTGTCTCTCGTGTCACATCCGCCACAGGAACCCCGATTCCTGGCGGCGCGCGGGAGAATGGAGGTGCCGATGGCGGGGAACCGCCCCGCTGTCTGGTTGACTGCCGGCACGCTGGCCCGGGTACTCGGGTGGCCGGCGGCGAGACGTGAGGAGCCGTGGATGGGCGCCAAGAGGGACCGGTCCGCACAGCCGGAGCTGCGGTCGGTGGTCGTGCACGGCCACCGCCGGGCCTTCGTCATGGCCGGGCCCGAGGTCGGTACCGCGCCGGTGCTCCTGCTGCTGCACGGGCTCGGCTGCGACCACACCACCTGGTCGCCGGTGATCGGCAAGCTGGCCAAGCGCTACACCGTCATCGCCCCCGACCTGCTCGGGCACGGCCAGAGTGACAAGCCGCGCGCGGACTACTCGGTGGGCGGCTATGCCAACGGCATGCGCGACCTGCTCACCGTCCTCGGCGTCGACCGGGTGACCGTCGTCGGGCACAGCCTGGGCGGCGGTGTGGCGATGCAGTTCGCCTACCAGTTCCCCGAGCGCACCGAGCGGCTGATCCTGGTCGCCCCCGGTGGTCTCGGCCCGGAGGTGAGCCCGCTGATCCGCGCGGTCTCGCTGCCCGGCTTCGGCACCGTCATGGGCGTTCTGACGCTGCCCGGCCTGCGGCACGCGGTCAAGGCGGGGATGCGCGGTCTCTCCCGCAGCGGCCTGTCCGCGACCCGCGACCTCGACGAGGTGGCCGAGATCTACGAGACCTTCCACGACCGCAAGGCACGCGCGGCGATCGCCCACGTGGTGCGCGCCGTGGTCGACACCCGAGGCCAGATCGTGACGATGGTCGACCGGGCCTACCTCACCCAGGAGATGCCGATCCTGGTGATCTGGGGGAGCGACGACCACGTCATCCCGGCCAGCCATGCCGAGACCGTCGCCGAGGTGGCGCCGGGCGCGGTCGTGGAGGTGCTGGGCAACAGCGGACACTTCCCGCACAAGGACCACCCCGAGCGGTTCGTGAAGATCGTCAACGACTTCATCCGCTCGACGCAGCCGGCCGCCTACAGCCGGGCGCGCTGGCGCCGCCTGCTCAGCAACGGGCCGATCACCCCCGCCACCGAGCGCCTCGCCTCGGTCTCACACCTGCGCAAGGCCTAGCGCCGCCTGCTCAGGCTGTGCCCCCGTGATCACCCCCGCCACCGAGCGCCTCGCCTCGGTCTCACACCTGCGCAAGGCCTAGCGCCGCCGCTCAGGCGTCGCCGCCCTCCTGGGCCACACCGGAGACCGCGGTGGGGTCGTCGATGCGGTACTTCTCCGCGGCCGCCGCGACGATCTCCTTGCCGATCTCGCCACGCAGCGCGAGCGCCTGCAGCGCGCCGACCGCGACCGAGGGACCGTCGACGTTGAAGAAGCGCCGCGCGGCCGGGCGGGTGTCGGCGAAGCCGAAGCCGTCGGTGCCGAGGACGTGGTAGTCGCCGGGGACCCAGCGGGCGATCTGCAGGGGTACGGCGCGCATGAAGTCGGACACGGCCACGAAGGGACCGGCCGCCCCCTCGAGGCGGGAGGTCACGAACGGCGTGCCGGGCTCGGCCGAGGGGTCGCGCAGGGCGGACCGCTCCAGCTCGATGGCGTCGCGGGCCAGCTCGTTCCAGGAGGTCACCGACCACAGGTCGGCGCTGACGCCCCAGTCCTCGGCGAGCAGCCGCTGGGCCTCGACGACCCAGGGGAAGCCGACGCCGGAGGCGAGCAGCTGGACCTTGGGCCCGTCGGTCTGCGGGCCCTCGGCGTACCGGTAGACGCCCTTGAGCAGGCCCTCGACGTCGAGGCCCTCCGGCTCGGCGGGGTGCTCCACCGGCTCGTTGTAGACGGTGAGGTAGTAGATGACGTCCTCGCCCATCGGGTGCTCGGGCGTGACGGTGTACATCCGGCGCAGGCCGTCCTGCATGATGTGCGCGATCTCGTGGGCGTGCGCGGGGTCGTAGTGCACGACCGCGGGGTTGGTCGCGGCCAGCAGCGGCGAGTGGCCGTCGGCGTGCTGGAGGCCCTCGCCGGTCAGCGTGGTCCGGCCGGCCGTCGCGCCGATCAGGAAGCCGCGGGCCAGCTGGTCGGCCATCGCCCAGATCGAGTCGCCGGTGCGCTGGAACCCGAACATCGAGTAGAAGATGTAGAACGGGATCATCGCCTCGCCGTGGGTGGAGTACGACGAGCCGGCCGCGATCGCCGACGCCACCGCGCCGGCCTCGGAGATGCCCTCGTGGAGCATCTGGCCGTCGGTCGCCTCGCGCCACTTCAGCAGCAGCTTGCGGTCCACGGACTCGTAGGTCTGCCCGCCGGGGTTGTAGACCTTGGCGGTCGGGAACATCGAGTCCATGCCGAAGGTGCGGTACTCGTCCGGCGCGATCGGCACGATCCGCCGGCCGATCTCCGGGTCCTTCATCCAGTCCTTGAGCAGCCGAACCAGGGCCATCGTGGTGGCGATCTTGGAGCTGCCCGAGCCCTGCTTGAGCTCGGCGTACATCTCGTCGCCGGGCACCTTGAGCGGCTTGGCGCGGACCACCCGGCGCGGCAGCGATCCGCCGAGCTGGCGGCGCCGCTCCATCATGTACTCGATCTCGGTGGACTTCTCGCCGGGGTGGAAGAACGGCGCGGTGCCCGAGGCCTCGTAGGCCTCGGTGATGTCCCGGTCGCTCATCGGCAGGTAGAGCCGGTCGCGGAACTTGAGCAGGTCGGGCAGCTTGAGCTTCTTCATCTGGTGGGTGGCGTTCTTGCCCTCCAGGGCGTCGATCGTCCAGCCCTTGATGGTGTGCGCCAGGATCACCGTCGGCTGGCCGACGTGCTTGGTGGCCGCGTCGAAGGCGGCGTACACCTTGCGGTAGTCGTGGCCGCCGCGCGGCAGCTTCTCGATCTGCCGGTCGGACATGTGCTCGACCATCGTGCGCAGCCGCGGGTCGGGGCCGAAGAAGAACTCCCGGTTGTAGGCGCCGTCCTCGACGGAGAAGGTCTGGAAGGCGCCGTCGGGGGTGGTGTTCATCTTGTTGACCAGCACGCCGTCGACGTCGCGGGCGAGCAGGTCGTCCCAGTCGCGGCCCCAGATCACCTTGATGACGTTCCAGCCGGCGCCGCGGAAGTTGGCCTCCAGCTCCTGGATGATCTTGCCGTTGCCGGTCACCGGGCCGTCGAGCTGCTGCAGGTTGCAGTTGATCACCCAGGTGAGGTTGTCCAGCTCCTCGCGCGCGGCGATCCGGATGGCGCCCAGCGACTCCGGCTCGGCCATCTCGCCGTCGCCCAGGAAGGCCCACACACGCTGGTCGGCGGTGTCCTTGACGCCGCGGTTGGCCAGGTAGCGGTTGAACCGCGCCTGGTAGATCGAGTTGATGCCGGTCAGGCCCATCGAGACCGTCGGGAACTCCCAGAACTGCGGCATCAGCCGCGGGTGCGGGTACGACGAGAGGCCGTTGCCCAGTCCGTGCTGGACCTCCTGGCGGAAGTTGAGCATCTGCGCCTCGGTGAGCCGGCCCTCGAGGAAGGCGCGGGCGTAGATGCCGGGGGAGGCGTGACCCTGGAAGTAGATCTGGTCGCCGCCACCGGGGTGGTCCTTGCCCCGGAAGAAGTGGTTGAAGCCGACTTCGTAGAGGCTCGCGCTCGACTGGTACGTCGCGATGTGGCCGCCGACCTCCAGGCCCGGCCGGTTGGCATCGGAGACCATGACCGCGGCGTTCCAGCGGATGAAGGCGCGGATGCGGCGCTCGACGTCCTCGTCGCCGGGGAACCACGGCTCGCGCTCGGGCGGGATGGTGTTGATGAAGTCGGTGCTGCGCAGCGCCGGGACGCCGACCTGCTTCTCCCGGGCGCGCTCCAGCAGGCGCAGCATCACGTAGCGCGCGCGGTCGCGCCCGCGGTCGTCGATGAGGGAGTCGAAGGAGGCCAGCCAGTCCGCGGTCTCGTCGGGATCGATGTCCGGAAGCTGCGTCGGCAGGCCCTCGTGGATCACGACCGGGGCGGTCGTCGCGGGGCGGCTCTCCGGGTTGGTCGGTGCGGTGTTCGCGTCGTCGGGCACACTCGCATCTTGGCACGTTCCAAATGGAGACCCAATCTACTGCCGAGTACGACAAGCCGGTATCGAACCGGCCACATCCCCCGGATGTGCTTGCGCTCGACGCCGGTGTCCGCTGGACTCTCCCTCACCACGTCCCAACCGGGGGCGCGCGAGAGAAGCGAGGCATCGACGTGAGCCCGTCAACGGGTCCCTCCGCCGGTTCGGCCGCCGAGAGCGCGGCCCAGCAGGTGAGCGAGCGGCTGGGCTTCAAGCCCGGCATGGTGGTGCAGGAGCTCGGGTGGGACGAGGACGTCGACGACGCCGTCCGGGTCGCGCTGGAGGACGCGGTCGACGCCGACCTGGTCGACGGCGACTTCGGTGACACCGTGGACGCGGTGGTCCTCTGGTGGCGCGACGGCGACGGCGACCTGGTCGACGCGCTGATGGACGCCCTCACCGACCTCGTCGGTGGCGGGGCGATCTGGCTGCTGTGCCCCAAGGTCGGCCGGCCCAACGCCGTGGACGCCGCCGACATCGCCGAGGCCGCGCCGATCGCCGGCCTGGCCACCACCTCGACGGTGCCGGTGAGCGCCGACTGGTCGGCCACCAAGCTGGTCGCCCCCAAGTCGCGCTGAGCCGGCGCTGTCGTCGCCGTGCCTGGTGAAGGCATGGTGATGGCCGGCGAGGGCCGGTGAGGGCACGGTGTGAGGCGGGACACGACCAGGGAGCGCGCCGCCTCGGTACGGTGACACCGCACGGACCAACACAGGAGGCCGCAGCCCATGAGCGCAACGCACGCCGGCTCGATCGCGGAGAAGATCGCCGACGGCGCGCGCCGATCCGCGATCGCCGGCCGGGTCCTCACCGAGGCCGGGGTCATCCGCCCGTTCGGACCGGTGAAGCTGGCCGGTGTCGTCAAGGCGGTGCGCACCTGGGGGATGGGCGTCGCCGGTGGGTTCACCGCGGTCGCGGTGCGCTACCCGCGGCGTACCGGCCTCATCGACGAGCGGGGTGAGCTCACCTTCGGCGAGATCGACGAGCGCAGCAACGCGCTGGCCGACCAGCTCGCCGCGCTCGGCGTACGCGAGGGCGACGCGGTGGCGCTGCTGGCCCGCAACCACCGCGGCTTCCTGGACGCCGCGCTGGCCATCGCCAAGCTCGGCGCAAACACGCTGCTGCTCAACACCGCCTTCGCCGCCCCGCAGCTCGGCGAGGTCTGCGAGCGCGAGGGCGCCGTCCTGGTCATCCACGACGACGAGTTCGACGGCCTGGTCGACCGCTCCGGCGTCGACCTGCCCCGGGTGCTCTCCTGGGTCGAGGACCCGTCGATACCGACCGAGCGCGAGTCCACCGACGCGCTCATCGCCCGCGGCTCCCGGGCCGCGCGGCCGGCCCCGGGGCGCGAGGGCCGCACGATCATCCTGACCTCGGGCACGACCGGCACGCCCAAGGGCGCCCCGCGCGGCGGCGGCAACCTCCCCGCGGCGGTCGCCCTGCTCGAGCGGATCCCGCTGCGGGCGGGCTGGCGCTCCCACGTCGCCGCGCCGCTCTTCCACACGTGGGGCTTCGCGCACCTGAGCCTGGCGATGCTGCTCGGCTCGACCGTCGTGCTCACCCGGCGCTTCGACCCCGAGGACTGCCTGCGCGCCGTCACCCGCTACCGCTGCGACTCGCTGGTGGTCATCCCGGTGATGCTCCAGCGCATCCTGCGGCTGCCCCAGGAGACCCTGGACTCCTACGACCTGTCCTGCGTCAAGGTCGTCGCCGCGTCCGGCTCGGCGCTGCCGGGCAACCTGGCGCTGGAGTGGATGGACCAGTTCGGCGACACGCTGTTCAACATCTACGGCTCCACCGAGGTCGCCTGGGCGAGTGTCGCCCAGCCCGCCGACATGCGGGCCGCTCCGGGCACGGCCGGCAAGCCGCCGGTCAACACCGTGGTGAAGATCTTCGACGAGGCTGGGCGCGAGGTGCCGGCGGGTCGGACCGGCCGGATCTTCGTGGGCAACTCGATGCTCTTCGAGGGCTACTCCGGCGGCGGCCACAAGGAGCGGATCGACGGCCTGATGAGCTCCGGCGACGTGGGCCGCTTCGACGAGGAGGGACGGCTCTTCGTCGAGGGTCGCGACGACGAGATGATCGTCTCGGGCGGCGAGAACGTCTTCCCCAAGGAGGTCGAGGACTGCCTCGCCCGTCACGACGCGGTGGTGGAGGTGGCCGCGATCGGGGTGGACGACGACGAGTTCGGCACCCGGCTGAGGGCGTACGTCGTCCGCGGCGGCGACGTTGACGAGGAGGCGCTGAAGGCCCACGTGAAGGCCAACCTCGCCCGGTACAAGGTGCCGCGCGACGTGGTCTTCATCGACGAGCTGCCGCGCAACGCGACCGGCAAGATCCTCAAGCGCGAGCTGCGGGAGCTGTCCTGATGGCCGTGCGCGCGGGGGATGTCGCGCCGGACTTCGCGCTGCGCGACCAGCACGGCCAGGTGCACTCGCTGTCGGAGCATCGTGGCGGCAAGGCGGTGCTGCTGGTCTTCTATCCGTTCGCGTTCAGCGGCGTCTGCACCGGCGAGCTGACCGGGTTCCGCGATCGCCTGGGCGACTTCGAGACCGACGCCACCACACTGCTGACGGTCTCCTGCGATCCGCTGTTCACCCAGCGGGCACTGGCCGATCGCGACGGGATCTTCTTCCCGCTGCTCACCGACTTCTGGCCGCACGGCGAGGTCGCGTCGGCGTACGACGTCTTCGACGCCGAGCACGGCCACGCGCTGCGCTCGTCGTTCGCGATCGGGCCCGACGGCGTGGTCACCTGGGTGGTGCACAACGACCTCGGCGCGGCGCGGGATCTCGACGAGCATGCGACGCAGCTCCGGGCCGCCGCGGGCCCCGCGGCCTAGACCGGTAGAACGCGTTCCTGCGTTTTCACGGTGCCTGCCTTGAGTTGTCCGGCGAGCGACTGCCATCATTCAGGCGTTGCGACCGCTGGTGACCCGAGACGCCAGCGGTCGCGGCTTTTTTTGTGCCCCTGCGCGGCACTGCGTAGTCTGTGCGCCCGTCCGGGGTGTGTAGCTCAGCGGTAGAGCGCTTCCCTTACAAGGAAGATGTCGGGGGTTCGATCCCCTCCGCACCCACCGAGGTAAACATGCAGGTCAGAGCGCATGTGCGCTCTCCTGTCGATAGGCGGCGAGAGCCGGAATCTGGTCCTCAGTCCGCACAGAATCCGCAAGCGCCGCCGAAAGGCCCTCGTCGAGGCGTGCGGCCACCTCGTCCAGGTCGCGGTCAAACAGGCCCGCGTAGGTGTCGAGAGTCATGGCGGCGGATGCGTGCCCAAGCATCCGCTGAACCGCCTTGACGTTCGCGCCGGCCTGCACGGCCAGGCTCGCGGCCGTGTGCCGTAGATCGTGCGGGGTGATGTCCAACCCGGCACGCTTCACGGCCGGGTTCCAGCAGCGACGCCTAAAGTTCGGCGCGAGGATCGGCCGCCCCTCGGGGGAGGTGAGTAGCAGGTCCTCGGGTGCCTTGCCGATCAACAACGCTTCTAGCTCGCCGCGTAGAGCGGCTGGGAAGGCCACAGAGCGTTGAGCGTGCGTCTTGGGGCTGTCGTAGTGGATCGCCCCGTCCTTGAGCAGCACAGCGGCCCTAGTGACGCTCACACGTCCCCGTAGAAGGTCGATGTCCCGCACGCGGAGCGCTGTCACCTCCCCGAACCTCAGGCCGGTGTAGGCCATAAGTAGGACCATAGGTCGGTAAGGGCCCGCCTCGTCTGCGAGGCGGGCTACCTGTGCGTGGGTGAGGTAGCGGTGTTCCTTGGTCGTGGTCACGCGGGGGAGGAGGCCCTTACTCCGACCTGTGGGGCGAGCGGGGTTGCGGGCGATTCGTCCATCCTCAACGGCAAGCGAGAGGATGGCAGAGAGGATGTTGTACGCCTTCCTCGCGCTGGCGGGACTGAGCGGAAGGGCAGACAGCCATGTCCGAACCCCCGATTGGGTGATCTTGTCGATTCGCACGTTCCCCCAATGGGGGAGGACGTGCTTGTGTAGGACGTATTCGTACGTCTCCCGCGTCTTCGGCTTCACGGTGAGGGTTGCTAGCCATGGTTCGGCCAGTTCGCCTACGGTGACCCGGCTCAGTGCTGGGTCTGTCCACTCGCCGCGACGGATCTTCCGCTCTTGCTCCTGGGCCCAGGCCAGGGCCTCGGCTCTGGTGGGGAGGGTCTTGGTCCGCTCCTTGCCTGAGCTGTCGCGGTAGCGGCCCAGCCAGCGGCTGGGGCCGCGCTTGGTTGCGTTACTCATCGCGATCCCCTTCCAGTAGTTCGATCGCTCTCGGCGTCAATGTGCCGCCTGCCCTTCCGCGTCCTGCGCTGACCATGAGTCTGCGCTTGCCGCGCGCTTGTTTGATCCACCCGGCGACGGTCTCGCGGTCGTACTGATGCCGTGTCGCCATCGTTTCGATGGGTGAGCGCTCGCCTTCTTTGACGAGCGCCAGATACTCCGCCGCTCGCTGGGCATAGAACAGGTCTCCGCGATCTGGCCCGCCCTTCCTTTGCGGTGCCTGGTCCGAGAGTCCGGCCCAGCCTGGGCCGGATGCGGCGAGGTAGTCCCCGTATCCCTCTCGGGCGGTCTCGAAGAGGTCGCCCCAGGGGATCTTGCGGAGAAGCGTAGTGCTGATCCCGCCGTCAGGTGCATGGGGAGCAAGGGTGGTACTCAGGTTGAGGAACTCGTTGGAGTGAAGATGCTCCTCGCCCTCGTCGAGCCAGAAGTACCGGTCTGAAATGGCTCTCGCGTCCTTGTTTTGGGCGAGATTGTCGCCGTGAATGATGCGCAGCTCTTGTACCGACGGCGCGCCGTCTGCGCCCTCAACGACCTTGAGCGCCACGTTCCAGCCCGATTCAACGCTGACCACAACGCACCATCCCCATTCCGAGGCCGTGGAGACGTAGGGGAACGAGTCGCTGACGTTCCGTTGCCAGGCGTTGGCCTTGGCTTCGAGGGCGGCGAGTTGCCCAGGTGTGAACTCCATGCGCAATCAACCCCCCCTGGTGGCTAGGTGCTCTGGTGTGGTCCAACTTGGTCTGTTCAATCTAGGGTAGACACTATCAGGCTGGCCAGCAGTGTCCCGCGTCAAGGAGTTGGCAGGTTTTCGGTGGTTTGAAATGTCGGGACGGTC
>JBIQLB010000045.1:0-21246 GCA_044464665.1 Nocardioides sp. | reverse complement strand
GACTACGACCTGGCCGAGCTGCGCGAGTACATCGACTGGCAGCCGTTCTTCAACGCCTGGGAGATGAAGGGCAAGTTCCCCGACATCCTCAACAACCCGGCCACCGGTGCGGCCGCCCGCAAGCTGTACGACGAGGCGCAGGACATGCTCGACCAGCTGGTCAAGGAGCACTGGCTGACCGCCAACGCCGTCGTCGGCCTCTTCCCGGCCAACGCGGTCGGCGACGACATCGAGGTCTACGCCGACGCTGGATCACCCGAGGGGGGCCGTCAGCAGGTGCTCACCACGCTGCACAACCTGCGCCAGCAGGGCGAGCACCGCGACGGCGTGCCCAACCGCTCCCTGGGCGACTTCGTGGCTCCCAAGGAGACCGGGCTGGCCGACTGGGTGGGTGCCTTCGCGGTCACCGCCGGGCTCGGCAGCACCGAGAAGATCATGGAGTTCAAGGAGAAGCTCGACGACTACAGCGCGATCCTGCTGGAGTCGGTCGCCGACCGGCTGGCCGAGGCCTTCGCCGAGCGGATGCATCAGCGGATCCGCACCGAGCTGTGGGGGTACGCCGCGGGGGAGACCCTCGACAACGAGGCGCTCATCGGCGAGCGGTACGTCGGCATCCGGCCCGCGCCGGGCTACCCGGCCTGCCCCGAGCACACCGAGAAGCGGACCCTCTGGGACCTGCTCGACGTCAAGGCTAGGACCGGCATCGAGCTGACCGACTCCATGGCGATGTGGCCCGGCGCCTCGGTGAGCGGCTGGTACTTCTCCCACCCGCAGTCGCAGTACTTCGTCGTCGGCCGGCTGGCCCAGGACCAGGTCGCCGACTACGCCCGGCGCAAGGGCTGGACCATGGCCGAGGCCGAGCGCTGGCTCTCCTCCAACCTCGGCTACAACCCGGAGGACTGAGTGCCCGCCGAGATGCGGGCCGTCCTGTGGGACATGGACGGCACGCTGGTCGACACCGAGCCGTACTGGATCGAGTCGGAGTACGCCCTGGTCGCCGAGCACGGCGGCACGTGGAGCCGTGAGCACGCTCTGGCAGTGGTCGGCTGGGACCTGCTGGACTCCGCGGCGTACATCCGCGAGCACGGCGGGGTGGACCTGCCGCCCGAGGCGATCGTGGACCGGCTGCTGGACGGGGTGGTCGCCCGCGTCCAGGAGGAGGTGCCGTGGCGGCCAGGCGCCGTGGACCTGCTGGCCGCCCTGGGCGAGGCCGGGGTGCCGTGCGGGCTGGTCACCATGTCCTACGCGCGCTTCGTCACGCCGGTCCTCGCCGCGCTGCCGGAGGGGACCTTCGCCACCGTCGTCACCGGCGACGAGGTCGAGCTGGGCAAGCCGCACCCCGAGCCCTACCTGACCGCGGCCGCCGCGCTGGGCGTGGATCCGGGCGACTGCCTGGCGATCGAGGACTCCAACACCGGCGCCCGCTCGGCCGAGACGGCCGGCTGCGGGGTGCTGGTGGTGCCCAACCACGTCCCCGTGCTGGAGGGCCCACGACGGACGTTCCGGGACACATTGGACGGCCTCGGGACGGAGGGGCTCGCCCGTGCGTGGGTCGCGACCCACGAAGGGCCTGCCACCGGATAGCGTTTCGGCGTGGCCCCAGTTGACGACGACGACCGCGCGCCCTCGCGCCCGCCCGGGACCTACCGGCTCGGGTCGATCGGTGGCGTCGACGTCCACGTGCGCCCGTCGTGGCTGGTCTTCGCCGCGCTGATCGCGGTGCTGCTCGCGCCCAGCGTGGAGCGCGTCGAGCCCGGCCTGGGCCCGCTGAAGTACGTCGCCGGCGTCGCGTTCGCGGTCCTGCTCTACCTCTCGATCCTGCTCCACGAGGTCTCCCACGCGCTGATGGCCCGCCGGTTCGGGCTGCCGGTGCGCTCGATCAGCCTGCAGTTCATCGGCGGGATGACCGAGATGGACGGCGAGCCGCGCACCGCCGGCCAGGAGTTCATGGTCGCGGTGGTGGGTCCGCTGACCTCGATCGCCGTCGGCGTGGCCGCGCTGGGCGTCCAGGCCGTCGTACCGGACGGGCTGGTGCGGCTGGCGTTCCAGGGCCTGGCCAGCGCCAACATCCTGGTCGGGGCGCTCAACCTGGTCCCCGGCCTCCCGCTGGACGGCGGCCGGGTGCTGCGCTCCCTGGTCTGGTCGGTGACCGGCAACATGCACATGGGCACGATGGTCGCCGCGTGGGGAGGCCGGCTGGTCGCTCTGGGCGTGCTGGCCTGGCCGGTGCTGGCCCACCTGGTCTGGGACCTGCGGCCGACGATCCTGCACTACGCGATGGCGTGCCTGCTGGCCGGCTATCTGTGGGCCGGGGCCACGACGTCGATGACCTCCGCCCGGATCCGCCGGCGGCTGCCCTCGCTCAAGGCCCGCCCGCTCGCCCGCCGGGTCGCCGTGGTCTACCGCGGGCTGACCGTCGCCGAGGCGGTCCGGATCGCGCAGGACCAGGGCGCGGGCGGGATCGTCCTGCGCGACGGCGACCGGCTGACCGGCATCGTCAACGAGTCGGCGCTGCGGGCCACGCCCGAGGCGCGCCGGGCCCGGATGACCATCGACTCGATCGCGCGCACGATGGAGCGCGGCATGACCCTGCCCGCCGACATCGCCGGCGAGGAGCTCGTGCTGGCCATGGCCCGCTATCCCGCCTCGGAGTACGTCCTCACCGAGCCCGACGGCACCGTCTACGGCCTCCTCGCGACCGCCGACGTGGACGCCGCGTTCAGCGCCGGGGGACGCCGGTGACCGCACAGGGGGACGACGCCCTCTCGGGCGTGCGCCGGGGGCCGCTGGTGGCCGGCGAGTGGGTCCGGCTGGTCGACCAGAAGGGCCGCAGGCACAACATCCGCCTGGCGGCGGGCACGTCGTTCCACACCAACCGCGGCGCGATCGAGCACGACGCGCTGATCGGCCGCGAGGAGGGCTTCACGGTCGTCTCCTCCTCCGGCGGGGAGTACCTCGTCTTCCGCCCGCTGCTCAGCGAGTTCGTGGTCTCCATGCCGCGCGGCGCCGCGGTGGTCTACCCCAAGGACGCCGCCCAGATCGTGGCGATGGCCGACGTCTTCCCGGGCGCCCGGGTCATCGAGGCCGGCGCGGGCTCCGGGGCGCTGACCTGCTCGCTGCTGCGGGCGGTCGGGCCGCAGGGGCGGGTCAGCTCCTTCGAGCGTCGCGAGGAGTTCGCCGAGGTCGCCCGGCGCAACGTCGTCCAGTTCTTCGACGGCACCCCCGAGGTCCCGCACCCGGCCTGGGAGCTCACCGTCGGCGACCTGGTCGACGAGCTGCCCGGACACTGCGCTCCCGGAGAGGCCGATCGGGTGGTCCTGGACATGCTGGCGCCCTGGGAGTGCGTGGACGTGGTGGCCGACGCGCTGCGTCCGGGCGGCATCGTGGTGGCGTACGTCGCGACGACGACCCAGCTCAGCCGCGTGGTCGAGACGCTGCGGGCCCACGGTGAGTTCACAGAGCCGCATCCGTGGGAGACGCTGGTGCGCGACTGGCACGTGGAGGGGCTCGCGGTGCGGCCCAGCCACTCCATGAACGGCCACACCGGCTTCCTGGTCACCTCCCGCCGGATGGCCCCCGGCAACGCGGCGCCCCGCAAGAAGCGGCGCCCCGCGCCCGGCGCGTACGGCGCGGACTACGCCGGTCCCCGCCCGGCCGGCCTGCAGTCGGAGCCGGAGCCCGAGGCCGATTCGTGACCCGCCGACTGTGAGAAAGTCCACCGCACGGGGCACACCACGCGGGTAGGGTCGAAAGCGACACGACTCTCTCGTGGAGGTGATGTGGGATGACCACTGCGCAGAATGAGGCCGGGCAGAACGAGCCTGGGCGGAACGAGCCTGGGCAGAGCTCCGGGCGGCACAACCTCGGCCTGGGTGCGCACGACGGGATGTCCGGCGACCAGCGCCTGCTCGACACCGAGCGATCGCTCGCCGCCGTCACCGCCCACAACGAGCGGCTCGCCGCCACCCTCCGCGACGCCCGCGAGCAGATCATCACGCTCAAGGAGGAGGTCGACCGGCTGGCCCAGCCGCCGACCGGCTTCGGCACCTTCCTGACGCGCAACGAGGACGACACCGTCGACGTCTTCACCGGCGGCCGCAAGCTGCGGGTGACCGTCAGCCCGGCGGTCGACCTCGACGCCCTGACCAAGGGCCAGGAGGTCATGCTCAACGAGGCGATGAACGTCGTCGCGGCCCTCAGGTTCGAGGAGGTCGGCGAGGTGGTGATGTTCAAGGAGCTGCTCGCCGACGGCGAGCGCGCCCTGATCATCGCCAACACCGACGAGGAGCGGGTCGTCCGGCTGGCCCACCCGCTGCGCGACGTGACCCTGCGCGCCGGTGACTCGCTGCTGCTGGACTCCCGCTCGGGCTACGTCTACGAGCGGGTGCCGAAGTCCGAGGTCGAGGAGCTGGTCCTCGAGGAGGTCCCGGACATCGACTACGCCGACATCGGCGGTCTCAGTGGCCAGATCGACCAGATCCGCGACGCGGTCGAGCTGCCCTACCTGCATCCCGACCTGTTCCGCGAGCACCAGCTCAAGCCGCCCAAGGGCGTGCTGCTCTACGGCCCTCCGGGCTGTGGCAAGACGCTGATCGCCAAGGCGGTGGCGAACTCGCTGGCCAAGAAGGTCGCCGCCAAGACAGGCCAGGAGGGGAAGAGCTACTTCCTCAACATCAAGGGCCCCGAGCTGCTCAACAAGTACGTCGGCGAGACCGAGCGGCACATCCGCCTGGTCTTCCAGCGGGCTCGTGAGAAGGCCAGCGAGGGCACCCCGGTCATCGTCTTCTTCGACGAGATGGACTCGCTCTTCCGCACCCGCGGCTCGGGCGTCTCCTCCGACGTGGAGAACACCATCGTCCCGCAGCTGCTCAGCGAGATCGACGGCGTGGAGCTGCTGGAGAACGTCCTGGTGATCGGCGCCTCCAACCGCGAGGACATGATCGACCCGGCCATCCTGCGTCCCGGCCGCCTGGACGTGAAGATCAAGATCGAGCGCCCCGACGCCGAGTCGGCCCGCGACATCTTCTCCAAGTACCTCCTCGCGGACCTGCCGCTGCACGCCGACGACCTGGCCGAGTTCGGCGGTGACCGCAACGCCACCGTCGCCGGGATGATCACCGCGACGGTCGAGCGGATGTACAACGAGTCCGAGGAGAACCGCTTCCTGGAGGTCACCTACGCCAACGGCGACAAGGAGGTCCTGTACTTCAAGGACTTCAACTCCGGCGCGATGATCCAGAACATCGTCGACCGGGCCAAGAAGATGGCGATCAAGGACTTCCTGGACAACGACCAGCGCGGCCTGCGGGTGCAGCACCTGCTCCAGGCGTGCGTGGACGAGTTCAAGGAGAATGAGGACCTGCCCAACACCACCAACCCCGACGACTGGGCGCGGATCTCCGGCAAGAAGGGCGAGCGGATCGTCTTCATCCGGACGCTGGTCAACGGCAAGCAGGGCACCGAGCCGGGTCGCTCGATCGACACGGTCGCCAACACCGGCCAGTACCTCTAGCGTGTGATCTCTCGGCGCCTGGCGCCGGGAGATCACACCTCAGTCCGCCTCGAGGTGCCTCAGCACGCCCTCGCCGAGCTTGTCGGGCAGCTCGTTGGAGTAGGACCTGGGGCCGGTGCCGGCGGTCCGCTGCTCGGCGTTGATCACACCGGTGGGGTGCGGCCGGTGCACGTTGCGGCCCTTCCAGGTCATCCGGAAGTCCTTGAAGTACGCCGCCACGATGGCCGGCTCCGGGGTGCGCACGGTCATGTCGTCCGCGGCGAAGCCCAGGTTGGAGAAGTTCGTCGACCCCGACCACACCACCATGGCGTCGGTCTGGCCGGCGTACACGCCGCTGACCGCCACGAACTTGTCGTGCAGGTAGCGGTAGGGGTAGCCGTTCTTGTCCGGCACCATGGCCTGCTTCATCGGGATCCGCCCGCGGCCGCTGGGGGAGTAGAGGATCCGGCGCGCGCGGTCGCTCATGATCCCGTAGACGATGGCGATGTCGCAGCCCTGGTTCCACAGACCGCGCACCCGCCGGGCCATCCAGTCGCCGCGCTTCTGGTACCAGGCGTACATCCCGATCCGGATCATCGTGCGGCCGTTGCGCCCGGTGCCGTTGGTCACGCCCCGGCACTTGATCTTTGACAGGTCCTGGTTCACCGGATCGCTGGCGGCCCGGGTGTGGCTGCGCGGGAAGACCATGTGCTCGCGGCCGCCGGAGGTCCAGTGCGCGTAGGGCTTCGGCTTGTCGGCCTTGGCCTGGGCGAAGATCTTCAGGTAGCGGCGGTAGGTCTGCGGGTCGGTCATCGTCTCCAGGTGGTTCCACTGGCGCTGGTTGGCGACCCAGGTGGGGTTCCAGGAGCCGTACATGGTGATGTCGCTGGCCTTGCCGGCGCTGCTGAAGAGGAAGAGCTTCATGTGCTCGTGGCCGCCGTACCCGCGGCAGGACTTGTTGCACATGTAGGCCCAGCTGATCTTCTCCGGGTTGCGGCCGGGCTTGGTGCGCTTGGTGCCCAGCGTGCGCTCCAGGCGACGCCACGGCTCCCAGGTCTCGCGGTTGTGGAAGTTGCCGATCACCTGGACGCTGACGCCGCGCTTGCGGGCGGCGAGGAGGGCGTCGAGGATGCCGTTGTCGCCGAAGGAGAAGACCATCCAGCGGATCGTGCCGCCCTGGGGCACCGACCTGATCGTCCGCAGCACGTGTCGGCGGATCTGGTTGCGGTTGCGCTTCATGTTCCAGTGGTTGAACTTGACCCCGACCTTGGGGGTGTAGTGGCCCACGCGCGGCTTCTTGGGCTTCTTCGCCTGCGTGGCCTCCGCGACGTGGGTCGTGGCCGGCTGTGTGCTCGCGGTCTGGCCGGATGCCGCCGGGCCGGTGGCGGCGAGGACGCCGGCGGCGAGCGCCAGCGCCACGGCCACGATGACGGCGCCGCGGACGCGCGACGCCGCTCGGGTGCTACCGGGGGACATGAGTGGTCTGGCTCCTCAGGCGGTTCAGTCGTTCGACATGTAGGCGTAGGTGCCCCGGCCGAGCCTCGGCTCACCGGGACCCGTGCGCTCCACGTTGCTGATCATGCTGGTCGGCGAGGGGGCGCGGGCCTGACGGTCCTTCCAGAGCAGCTTGAAGTCCTTGAGGAAGCGCTTGTACTGACCGCGTCCCCACAGCCGCTGGAAGGTCTCGTCGGAGGAGAGGCCCAGGTTGGAGATGTTGAAGGACCCCTGCATCGCGAAGGAGGCGCCGCGGTCCTTGCCGTAGTAGCCGCTGACGGCGACCCACTTGTCGTGGACGTAGTAGATCGGGTCGCCGGCGCGGTTGGTCAGCAGGATCTGCCGCATCGGGATCCGCCCGCGGCCCTTGGGGGAGTAGAGCATGTCCTTGACGGTGTTGCCCATGATCCCGTAGACGATCGAGATGTCGCAGCCCGCGTTCCACATGCTGCGGACCTTGCGGGCCAGCCAGCGGCCGCGGTCCTCGTACCAGGCGTAGTTGACGATCCTGATGACGGTGCGACCGTTCGTGCCGGCCCCGGAGGCGCCGGTGCACTTGATCTTGTTGAGCGTCTCCATCAGGAAGTCGTTCTTGGGGTCCACGCCGCCGCGCGGGTAGTAGTACATCGCGTTGTTGCCGGGAGCCTCGTAGACCCGGTACATCGGGTTGGCCTTGCGGTCCCGGGTCATCTCCGCCCAGATCCCCAGCGCCTGGTTGTAGAAGGTGGGGTCGTTGACCATGGTGGTCATCTGGTTCCACTGACCGGTCGAGGCGAAGTCGGTGAGGTTGGCCGAGCCGGTCATGGCGATCCACCGGGTGTTGGCGGCCTGGCTGAACAGGAACATCTTCGAGTGCTGGGTGCCCTTGGTGCCGCGGCAGGACAGCTTGCACCGCATCACCCAGCTCGACCGGCTGCGCTTCTTGCCGAACGCCTTGACCAGGTGGCCCCAGTCGGAGGTCTTCTTGGTGTTCCGGCCGGCCAGCACGATCTGGACGCTGACGCCACGCTTGCGGGCCTGGTTGAGCGCCTGTCGGTAGGCCTTGCTGGAGAAGGACCAGGAGGCGATCCGGATCTGGCCGCCGTACGGGACGCTCTTGATCGTCTTGAGGATCTGCTTGCGGATGACGTTGCGGTAGCCCTTGCGGAACGGGTGGCTGAAGAGCGTGCCCGCCGGCGGGTTGAAGTACTTCGGGGGCGCCTTGACGACCTTGACGGTCACGACGGCCCGCGAGCTGAGGGGCGTCACCTGCTTATCGGTGATCGTGTAGCTGAACCCGACCGTGCCCTTGGCCCGGTTGGGCAGGCTCACCCGCAGCCGGCCGTCGGGCAGCGCGGTGATGCCCCAGCCCTTGGGGACCGTGTAGGTCATCGCGCTGAGGTGGGAGCGCTGGCACGGCGGAGCGATGCCGGGGGCGCAGACGTCGTTGGCCAGGACGTTCAGGTCGAGCGTCGTGCCCGCCGCGATGACCGCGCTGTCGTTGGCGGCGCGCGGCGCGGGGAGCGCCGCCTCGGCGAGGCCGGTGAGCAGGTCCTCCGGCCCCGGATCGTCGGTCGTCGCGCCGGCCTCGCCGGTGTCCGGGGACGGCGTCGGCTCGGCGGCCGACGCGGTGGCTCCGAGGGCACCGAGAACGAGGCTGAGCGACAGGATGGTGAGCAAGGATGCGATGCCCCGCGTGCCCCGAGACACGTGCGAGAACGGCATGGCGGAGGACCCCCAGCGGTCGGCGAGCAGAACGAAAACCCGCCCAAACTAACATGCACCTCACGGAGCGGACCGCCGCCCGCGCCGCCGGGCCACACCGCGCCACTACGCGGGCACCACTGGGTGACACCACTAGGCTGGGCGATCATGAGCGTGCGTCGGATCATGGGCACCGAGACGGAGTTCGGCATATCGGTCCAGGGACAGCCGCACGCCAACCCGATGGTGGCCAGCACCCGACTGGTCAACGCGTACGCCGGCGCGGCGCTGCACGTGCGCCGCGCGCGGTGGGACTTCGAGGAGGAGTCGCCCCTGCGCGACGCGCGCGGCTTCGACCTCGCCCGCGATCTGGCCGACCCGAGCCAGCTCACCGACGAGGACCTCGGCCTGGCCAACGTGATCCTCACCAACGGCGCCCGGCTCTACGTCGACCACGCCCACCCGGAGTACTCCACGCCGGAGTGCACCTCTCCGCTGGACGCGGTGCGCTGGGACAAGGCCGGGGAGCAGATCGCCGCGGACGCCTGCCGCTTCGCCCACGTCGAGGGCGAGCCGGACCTGGTGCTCTACAAGAACAACACCGACAACAAGGGCGCTTCCTACGGCGCGCACGAGAACTACCTGATGCGCCGCTCCACGCCGTTCGCGGAGATCGTCCGCCAGCTCACCCCGTTCTTCGTCTCCCGCCAGGTCGTCTGCGGCGCCGGCCGGGTCGGCATCGGGCAGGACGGCCGCGGCCACGGCTTCCAGATCAGCCAGCGTGCCGACTACTTCGAGGTCGAGGTCGGCCTGGAGACCACCCTGAAGCGGCCGATCATCAACACCCGCGACGAGCCGCATGCCGACCCGGAGAAGTACCGCCGGCTGCATGTGATCATCGGCGACGCCAACCTGGCCGAGGTCTCCAGCTTCCTCAAGCTCGGCACGACCGCGCTGGTGCTGGACATGATCGAGGACGGCTGGATCGACCGCGAGCTCTCCGTGCGCCACCCGGTGCAGTCGCTCCACGAGGTCTCCCACGACCCCACGCTGAGCCACCTGCTGGAGCGCGAGGACGGCTCGACCCTGACCGCCGTCCAGCTGCAGTGGGAGTACCTCCACCTGGCCGCGGGCTATCTGCGCGACCGGTACGGCGAGGACGTCGACCCGGCCAGCCGGGCGGTCATGGAGCGCTGGGAGTCGGTGCTGACCCGCCTGGAGCGCGACCCGGCCGAGTGCGCAACTGAGCTGGACTGGGTGGCCAAGCTGCGGCTGCTGGAGTCCTACCGCGACCGCGACGGCCTCGGCTGGGAGGACGCCAAGCTGCACCTCATCGACCTGCAGTACGCCGACCTGCGGCCCGAGAAGGGCCTCTACCACCGGCTGGTCCGGCTGGGCCGGATGGAGCGGCTGCTCGGCGACGACGAGGTGGCCACGGCGATGCACGAGCCGCCGGAGGACACCCGGGCCTACTTCCGCGGCCGCTGCCTGGACAAGTACCCCGACAGCATCGCGGCGGCCTCCTGGGACTCGGTGATCTTCGACCTGCCCGGCCGGGAGTCCCTCCAGCGGGTGCCCACGGTGGATCCCTACCGCGGCACCCGGGCGCACGTGGGCGACCTGATCGACACCAGCGAGACCGCTTCCGCCCTTTTCGATGCCCTGACTCGATAGGGTCGTGGTGGACCCAGGAAGGGGTGAGGGACGTGGCTCAGGAGCAGAAGCAGCCGCGCCGTGCGGGAGAGGCCGAGGAGGCTCAGGCCGACGAGACCGCTCCCGCGGAGGCGATCGCGGAGCGCAAGGAGCAGCTCGACGAGGACATCGACGCGATCCTGGACGAGATCGACGACGTGCTGGAGACCAACGCGGAGGACTTCGTGAAGTCGTTCATCCAGAAGGGCGGGCAGTGAGCCGATGAGCGAGGCTCGACTTCCCGAGGCCTTCCTGAGCCCGGGCACCACGTCGTTCGCCGACTTCCTCGGCGAGGTGGCGCCCGACCTGCTGCCCGCGCGCCGGCTCCAGCCGCAGACCGCGGCCGGTGACCTGGCCCCGCACGGCACCACGATCGTGGCCGCCACCTTCGCCGGTGGCGTGGTCATGGCCGGTGACCGCCGGGCGACCATGGGCAACGTCATCGCCCAGCGCGACATCGAGAAGGTCTTCCCCGCCGACGAGTACTCCTGCGTCGGCATCGCCGGCACGGCCGGCCTGGCCGTGGAGATGGTCCGGCTCTTCCAGACCGAGCTGGAGCACTACGAGAAGATCGAGGGCACCACGCTCTCGATGGACGGCAAGGCCAACCGGCTCTCCGCGCTCATCCGCGGCAACCTCGGCATGGCGATGCAGGGCCTGGCCGTCGTGCCCCTCTTCGCCGGCTTCGACCTGCGGGCCGGCCTGGGGCGGATCTTCAGCTACGACGTCACCGGCGGCCGCTACGAGGAGACCGCCTTCCACTCGGTGGGCTCGGGCTCGGTCTTCGCCCGGGGCTCGCTGAAGAAGCTCTACCGCGACGACTTCGACGCCGAGCGGTGCGTCACCGCCGCCGTGCAGGCGCTGTACGACGCCGCCGACGACGACTCGGCCACCGGCGGCCCCGACCTGACCCGCCGGATCTTCCCGGTCGTGCACGTGATCAGCGCCGACGGCCAGCAGCGGATGCCGGAGGCCGAGGTGGCCGCGATCGCTGACCGCGTGGTGGGCGCCCGGATGCAGCGGCCCGACGGCCCGGCGGCGGAGGTGCTGTAGCGATGTCAATGCCGTTCTACGTCTCGCCCGAGCAGCTGATGAAGGACCGGGCGGACTTCGCCCGCAAGGGCATCGCCCGGGGCCGGTCCGTCGTGGTGGTGCAGTACGCCGACGGCGTGCTCTTCGTCTCGGAGAATCCCTCCCAGGCGCTGCACAAGATCAGCGAGATCTACGACCGGATCGCCTTCGGTGCGGTCGGCCGCTACAACGAGTTCGAGAATCTCCGCATCGCCGGCGTCCGGCTGGCCGACCTGCGCGGCTACTCCTACGACCGGCGCGACGTCACCGGCCGGGGCCTGGCCAACGCCTACGCGCAGACCCTCGGCACGATCTTCTCCTCCGGCGGCGAGAAGCCGTACGAGGTGGAGATCTTCGTGGCCGAGGTCGGCGACCGGGCCGAGGACGACCAGATCTTCCGGCTCACCTACGACGGCCAGGTGGCCGACGAGCACGACTACGCGGCCATGGGCGGCGACGCCGAGACCGTCGCCGGCTACCTGGGCGAGCACTACCGTGCCGGGCTCCCGCTGGACGAGGCCGTGCGGCTCGCGGTGTCGGCGCTGGGACATGCCGGCTCCGGCTCGGCGAGCTCCGGGAACGGCGACGGCGCGAGTGATCGGGAGATCCCTCCGGGCGAGCTCGAGGTCGCTCTGCTGGACCGCACGCGCTCGCAGCAGCGGAAGTTCCGTCGCCTCTCGTCTGCTCAACTGACTGAGATCCTGGCCGCCACTCACTAGTCTGGAGTGGTGGACCGGCGGATCTTCGGGATCGAGAACGAGTACGGCGTCACCTGCACCTTCAAGGGGCAGCGCCGTCTCTCGCCGGACGAGGTCGCCCGCTACCTGTTCCGCAAGGTGGTGAGCTGGGGGCGCAGCAGCAACGTCTTCCTGCGCAACGGCGCCCGGCTCTACCTCGACGTCGGCAGCCACCCGGAGTACGCCACGCCGGAGTGCGACGACATCGCCGACCTGGTCGCGCACGACAAGGCCGGCGAGCGGATCCTCGAGGGGCTGCTCGTCGACGCCGAGCGCCGGCTGCACGACGAGGGCATCTCCGGGGACATCTACCTGTTCAAGAACAACACCGACTCCGCCGGCAACTCCTACGGCTGTCACGAGAACTACCTCGTCGGCCGCGCGGGGGAGTTCAGCAAGCTGGCCGACGTGCTCATCCCGTTCCTGGTCACCCGGCAGGTGATCGTCGGGGCCGGCAAGGTGATCCAGACCCCACGCGGCGCGTCGTACTCCCTGAGCCAGCGCGCCGAGCACATCTGGGAGGGCGTCTCCAGTGCCACCACCCGGTCGCGGCCGATCATCAACACCCGCGACGAGCCGCACGCCGACGCCGAGCGCTACCGCCGGCTGCACGTCATCGTCGGCGACTCCAACATGAGCGAGACCACCACGCTGCTCAAGGTCTCCTCCTGCGATCTGGTGCTGCGGATGATCGAGGAGGGCGTGGTGATGCGCGACCTCACCCTGGAGAACCCGATCCGGGCGATCCGGGAGATCTCCCACGACCTCACCGGCCGCCGCCGGGTGCGGCTGGCCAACGGCCGCGAGGCGAGCGCCCTGGAGATCCAGGGGGAGTACCTCAGCCGGGTCCGCGACTTCGTGGACCGCCGCGAGCTGCGCACCCCGGTCATCGAGCGGACCCTGGACCTGTGGGAGCGCGGCCTCAAGGCGGTCGAGTCCGGCGACCTGGGCCTGGTCGAGCGGGAGATCGACTGGGTCATCAAGTGGCGGCTGATCGAGCGCTACCGCGCCCAGCACGACCTGCCGCTGAGCCACCCGCGAGTCGCCCAGCTCGACCTGGCGTACCACGACATCCACCGCGACCGGGGGCTCTACTACCTGCTGGAGCGCCGCGGCGCCGTCGCCCGGGTCACCGACGACCTGCGGATCTTCCAGGCCAAGTCGGTCCCGCCGCAGACCACCCGGGCCAAGCTGCGCGGCGACTTCATCCGCAAGGCCCAGGAGCGGCGGCGCGACTTCACCGTCGACTGGGTCCATCTCAAGCTCAACGATCAGGCTCAGCGCACCGTCTTGTGCAAGGACCCCTTCCGGTCCCACGACGAGCGTGTGGAACGCCTGATCGAAGGCATGTGAGCGCGCACTAGCCTGACCCGGTGCGTCTCCGCCTCACCTCCGTGCTCTGCCTGGTCGGCCCCGGCCTGGCCGCGCTGTACCTGCTCGTTGGCTGCAGCGGGACGGTCAGCCGCGACGAGGTGCGCTCGGCCACCGGCAACCTGACCGGGGTGACCGTCGCCGGCACGGTCGGCGAGGCGCCGGAGGTCCGGATCGCGGCGCCGCTGAAGGTGAGTGCCACGAAGAGCGACATCGTGGTCACCGGCACCGGCCCGCCGGTGACGGTCGGCCGGCCGACGATGCTGCACCTGACCATGTACGACGCCCGCACCGGCGCCAAGGCCGCCTCCACCCACGACCCCGGGGAGACCGCGCTGGTCGTCAAGGACACCGACGAGACGCTCTTCCCAGTGCTCTCGGCGGCACTCGCCGGGCAGCCGCAGGGCAGCAGGATCGCGATGACGGTGGCGGCCGAGGACGCGTACGGCGAGACCGGCGCGCCGGACCTCTCCGTCCGGCCGGGCGACCCGCTGGTCCTGGTCGCCGACGTGGTCTCCGTGCCCCCCGCCGAGCTGGTCGACGGGCCCGGGGACGTCCCCGACCTGACCGAGCGGGTCGCCGGCGCCCCGCCCGGCGAGGTCACCGTGGTCCCGCTGGCCGAGGGCGACGGTCCGCGGGCGCGCGCCGAGAGCCTGGTCACCGTGGACTACCAGGCCCAGGCCTGGGGCGAGACCGAGCCGTTCGTCAGCAGCTACGCCAAGGAGCCGATGGTGCTGCCGATCGGCATCGCGAACGGCGCGGTCGACCAGGCCCTGGTGGGCGTCCGCCGGGGGAGCCGGCTGCTGGTGCTCGTGCCCGCCGGAGTCTCGCCCGGCGGACTGCTGGCCGCCGCGCCTCCCGGTGCCGCGCTCGCCGTGGTCGTCGACCTGCGGGGGGTGAGCTAGCCGTGTCCGCCGCCAAGTCCGAGCGCCTGCTCAACCTCGTCATCCTGCTGCTGGTCTCGCGCAGCTTCGTCAGCAAGGCCCGGATCCGGGAGAGCATCGAGGCCTACGGCAGGTCTACTCCCGAGGCGTTCGAGAAGATGTTCGAGCGCGACAAGGAGGATCTGCGCGCGCTCGGCATCCCGGTCGAGCTGGGCTCGGGCGACCAGCTCTTCGGCGACGAGCCGGGCTATCGCATCCGCCGCGACGAGTTCGAGCTCCCGGAGATCGACTTCAGCCCCGAGGAGGTGGCCGTGCTCGGGCTGGCCGCGCGGGTCTGGGAGAGCGCCAACCAGGCCGAGGCGACCTCGACGGCGCTGATGAAGCTGCGGGCCGCCGGTCACGACGTCGACCGCGACGCGCTCGATGTGCTCCAGCCGCGCCTGGTGGCCGACGA
Organism: Nocardioides sp.; assembly: GCA_044464665.1. Lineage (GTDB taxonomy): Bacteria > Actinomycetota > Actinomycetes > Propionibacteriales > Nocardioidaceae > Marmoricola. The sequence continues at coordinate 6,369 of JBIQLB010000045.1, read as the reverse complement.
GCCGGCCTTCGACGCCCTCTGGGAGCACACCGTGAGCAGGACCCCGGTGCGGTTCGGCTACCGCCGGCCGGGCGAGGAGCGCGACACCGAGCGCCACCTGGAGCCCTGGGCGGTCGTCACGGCCTACGAGCGCTGGTACGTCGTGGGCCACGACCGCGATCGCGGGGAGCCTCGGGTCTTCCGGCTCAGCCGGATCCGCGGGGAGGTGCGCGCGGACGGCCCCCCGGGCTCGTACGCCGTTCCGGAGGACGTCGACGTCCACCAGCTCGTCGCCGGGCTGTCCGGTCCCGGGCAGCGGGCGAGCGCGACGGTGCTGGTCCGGCGGGATCGCGGCATCGACCTGCGCCGCCGGGCGGTGCGGGTCGCGACCGGCGTACCCGGACCCGACGAGCGCACGCCGTGGGACGAGGTGGTCGTCGAGGCCCGGTCGGACTGGCACCTGGCCGAGGAGGTGCTCGCGCTGGGGGAGGACGCCTACGTGCGCGAGCCCGAGTCGGTGCGCGACCTGGTCGTGCGAAGGCTGCTCGCGGCGGGAGGCGAGCGATGAGGGCGCGGCCGGCACAGAGGTCGGGGGCGCGGGAGCAGGTGACCCGGCTGCTGGCGCTGGTGCCCTACCTGCAGGCGCGGGAGGTCTCGCTGCGCGAGGTGGCCCGCGACTTCGGTCTCACCCCGGCCCAGGTGGTCCGGGACCTGCGGGTGCTGTGGATGTGCGGGCTGCCCGGCCTCGGCCCGGGGGACCTGATCGACATTGACTTCGAGGCCTTCGAGGACGACCCCGACGGCCTGGTGCGGCTGGACAACGCCGAGTACCTCGACCGGCCGCTCACCCTCGGCCGCACCGAGGCGGCGGCGCTGGTCGTCGCGCTGAGGGCGCTGCGCGAGGCGGCCGCGCCGGAGACGGCGGCGATCATCGACCGGGCGATGGCCAAGCTCGAGACCGCGGCCGAGCTGGGTGGCACCCCGGTCGCGCTCCAGGTCGTCCCGCCCGACACCGAGCTGCTCCGCACCGCCGCCACGCTGCGCCGGGCCGTGGCCTCCGACCGGCAGGTCCGGCTCGAGTACTACGTGCCGACCCGCGACGAGGTCACGGAGCGGGTGGTCGACCCGATCGAGGTGACCCGCCGCGACGGTCACGAGTACCTCGACGCGTGGTGCCACACGGCGGAGGCGCAACGGCTCTTCCGGCTCGACCGCATCCGGGCCGCGCACCCCCTGGATGCCCGGCGCGAGCGGCGCGACGTCGAGCCGCGGGACCTCTCGGCCGGGCTGTTCGAGCCGAGCCCGCGCGACACGCTGGCCGTGGTGGACCTCTCCCGGTCGATGGCGTGGTTCGCCGACCACTACCCGGTGGTGACGCGCGAGCCGCTCCCCGACGGCGGCGTGCGGGTGGAGCTGCGGGTGGCCGACGAGCGCTGGCTGGTCCGGCTGGCCCTGCGGTTCGCCCCCGGACTGACCGTGCGGCGCCCGGAGCGGCTGCGCCAGGAGGTCCGGGAAGCGGCCGGGCGAGCGCTCGCAGCGTACCGATCCGAGGAGGGCGGCGTAGGATGAACACGGACCTCCCGGCGGCGCCCTGCCGGGCCACGATCAGAAGGAACGCGTGATGACCCCACTCATCGGCAGTCTCGGCACCCCGGAGTTGCTGATCATCCTCGCGATCGTCATCCTCATCTTCGGCGCGGCCAAGCTCCCCGACCTGGCTCGCAACAGCGGGCGCGCGCTGCGCATCTTCAAGGCCGAGACCAAGGCGCTGGCCCATGATGACCTGGTCGACGACGAGAAGGCGCCCGAGACGATCGAGCAGATCGAGGCGCCCGAAGAGAAGCGCCCCACCGACTGATCCACCTCTCCTATGTCGCTCTCCGGCGCTTTGGGCTGGTTCCGGACCAGGCCGGCGACCGCCACCGGCCCCGGCGCCACGATGTCGCTGACGGACCACTTCCGTGAGCTGCGAGCCCGCCTGCTGATCTCGGTCGTCGCCCTGGTCGTCGTCACCATCGCGGCGTTCTTCTTCTACGACCAGCTGCTGGACCTGGTCATGGGCCCCTTCGAGCAGGCGAAGAAGTCGCTGCCGGAGGGTGTGCAGACCGAGATCATCACCTCCGGCGTCGGCGCCGGCCTGATGATCCAGCTCAAGCTGTGCGCGCTGGCCGGGGTGATCCTGAGCAGCCCGATCTGGCTCTACCAGATCTGGGCCTTCATCGTGCCGGCGATGCATCGCAACGAGCGGCGCTGGACGCTGATCTTCATCGGCTGCGCCGGCCCGCTCTTCGCCGCCGGCGTGGCGGTCGGCTACTACGTGATGCCCAAGGCGTTGCAGGTGCTGATCTCGTTCAACCCGGACAACGTGCAGAACCTCAACGACTTCAACGACTTCGTCGGATTCATGACCCGGATGCTGCTGGTCTTCGGCGTGGCCTTCCAGATCCCGTTCTTCGTGGTCCTGCTCAACCTGGTGGGAGTCGTCTCCGGCAAGGCGCTGGGCCGGCACCGGCCGTGGATCATCCTGGGCACCTTCGTCTTCGCGGCCGTGGCCACGCCGTCGACGGACCCGTTCTCGATGCTCTTCCTGGCCGTCCCGATGACGCTGCTCTTCCTCGTCTCGGAGGTCATCGCCCGGCTCGTCGACCGGCGCCGCGGCCGGCGTACGGCGGAACGGGACGCCTGGGACGACGACGCGGCCTCGCCGCTCTAGGGTGCTGCTGTGCCTGAGATCGCGCTGCTGACCAACCCGACCTCGGGCAAGGGCCGGGGTGACCGCGTCCGCCGCCTCGTCGCGCCCCGCCTGCGCGACGCCGGCTTCACCGTGCGCGAGCTGGCCGGGCGGGACGCCGACGAGGCCCGCGACCTGGCGCGGGAGTGCGTCGCCGACGGCGTGGAGACCCTGGCCGTGGTCGGCGGCGACGGCATGGTCCATCTGGCCGTGCAGGAGCTGGCCGGCAGCGGCACCCGGCTCGCGCTGATCCCCGCCGGCACCGGCAACGACGTGGCCCGCTATCTCGACCTGCCGCTCAAGGACCCGAACGCCGCCGCCGACATCGTGATCGCCGGCCGGGAGCGGGTCATCGACCTCGCGCGCGCCGGCTCGCGATACTTCGTCACCGTGCTCGCCGCGGGGTTCGACGCGGTCGTCAACGAGCGGGCCAACGAGATGTCCTGGCCCAAGGGACGGATGCGCTACAACCTGGCGACGCTGGCCGAGCTGCGGACCTTCCGGCCGCTGCCGTACGTCGTGGAGATGGACGGCGTCGAGCACCGCTTCGAGGCGATGATGGTCGCGGTCGGCAACGGCCCGTCGTACGGCGGCGGCCTGCGGATGACCGAGGGCGCGCTGCTCGACGACGGGCTGCTCGACGTGGTGATCATCCGGCCGATGACCAAGCCGGAGCTGGTCCGGACCTATCCCAAGCTCTTCAAGGGCACCCACGTGCAGCACCCGGACTACCGCCACCACGCCGTACGCCGGATCACCATCGCCGCCCCGGGCGTGGTCGCCTATGCCGACGGGGAGCGCATCGGCGCGCTGCCGATGACCGTCGAGGTCGTGCCGGGCGCGCTGCGCGTCGTGGTGCCATGACCACCCCCGCCGAGCAGTACGCCAGCTTCCGGAAGCGCCAGGCCCACCCGGAGGTGGCGGCGTTCGCCTCGCACTACGAGTTCGGCCTCGACGACTTCCAGCTCCGCGCCTGCCAGGTGCTGGAGGAGGGCCACTCCGTGCTGGTCGCCGCGCCGACCGGATCGGGCAAGACCATCGTCGGCGAGTTCGCCGTGCACCTCGCGCTGGAGTCGGGGCGCAAGTGCTTCTACACCACGCCGATCAAGGCGCTGTCCAACCAGAAGTTCAACGACCTGGTCGACCGTTACGGCGCCGAGAAGGTCGGTCTGCTGACCGGCGACAACAGCATCAACTCCGAGGCGCCGATCGTGGTGATGACCACCGAGGTGCTGCGCAACATGCTCTACGCGGGGTCGCGCACCCTGACCGGCCTGGGCTGGGTGGTGATGGACGAGGTGCACTACCTCGCCGACCGCTCCCGCGGCGCGGTCTGGGAGGAGGTGATCATCCACCTGCCGGAGTCGGTGGCGCTGGTCTCCCTCTCCGCGACGGTCAGCAACGCCGAGGAGTTCGGCGAGTGGCTGGGCACGGTGCGCGGCGAGACGGTGACCATCGTCGAGGAGCGTCGGCCGGTGCCGCTCTACCAGCACGTGCTGGTGGGCCGCCGTATGTACGACCTGTTCGCCGACGAGGGCGCGTCGGGGGAGGAGCAGAAGGTCAACCCCGAGCTGCTCCGCGTGGCCCGCGACGACTTCGCCAGCTCGCGGCTGCGCGACCGGCGCTCGCCCAAGGGGCAGCGGCGTGGATCCCGCCAGTCCGGCAACGGCCGCCGGGTCTGGGTGCCGTCGCGGGCCGACGTGGTCGAGCAGCTCGACCGCGCGGGCCTGCTGCCGGCCATCGTCTTCATCTTCAGCCGGGTCGGCTGCGACGCCGCCGTCCAGCAGTGCCTCAACGCCAACATCCGGCTGACCAGCGCCGAGGAGCGCGAGGAGATCCGGCGGTTCGTCGAGGAGCGCTGCGCGCACCTGCCCGACGAGGACCTGCACGTCCTGGGCTACCACGAGTTCCTGGAGGCGCTGACCCGCGGCGTGGCCGCCCACCACGCGGGCATGCTGCCGACGTTCAAGGAGTGCGTCGAGGAGCTCTTCCTGCGCGGCATGTGCCGGGTCGTCTTCGCCACCGAGACGCTGGCGCTGGGCATCAACATGCCGGCCCGCTCGGTGGTCATCGAGAAGCTGTCGAAGTGGAACGGCGAGACGCACGCCGACATCACGCCGGGGGAGTACACCCAGCTCACCGGCCGGGCCGGGCGCCGGGGCATCGACGTGGAGGGCCACGGGGTCGTGCTGTGGCAGCCCGGGCTCGATCCGCGGGCGGTAGCCGGCCTGGCGTCCACGCGCACCTATCCGCTGCGCTCGTCGTTCCGTCCGTCGTACAACATGGCGGTGAACCTGGTCCACCAGTTCGGCCGCGACCGCGCCCGGGAGCTGCTGGAGTCCTCCTTCGCCCAGTTCCAGGCCGACAAGGCGGTCGTCGGGCTCGCCCGGCAGCTGCGGAAGGCCGAGGAGGCGCTGGACGGGTACGCCGAGGCGGCGGCCTGCGACCGCGGCGACTTCATGGAGTACGCCGGGCTGCGCCGCGCGCTCTCCGACGCCGAGGCCTCGCTGGCCCGCTCGCGGCGAATGGACCGGCGCCAGGAGGTGATCGCCTCGCTGGAGGCCCTGCGTCCCGGTGACGTGATCGAGGTGCCGGCCGGCAAGTTCTCCGGCGTCGCCCTGGTGCTCGACCCGGGCCAGCAGGCCGACCGGGAGGGGCCCCGGCCGTACGTGCTCACCGTGGACCGGCATGCCCGCCGGCTCGCGATGATCGACTTCCCGACGCCGGTGGAGTCGCTGGCCCGGATGCGGGTCCCCAAGGGCTTCAACGCGCGCAACCCGCAGTCGCGCCGCGACCTGGCCTCGGCGCTGCGGGAGCGGGCCAAGACGCTGCCCCGGCCGGACGCTCCCCGGCGTCGCGGTGAGTCCGGTGGCACCGCGCGGATCGACGAGCTCAGGGCCGCGCTGCGGGCGCATCCGTGCCACTCCTGCCCCGACCGCGAGGACCATGCCCGCTGGAGCGAGCGGTGGCACAAGCTGGACCGGGACGCGCGGACGTTGCGCCGGCGGATCGAGCAGCGCACCAACACGATCGCGCGTCAGTTCGACAGGGTCTGCCAGGTGCTCACGGCGCTGGGCTATCTGGAGGACGGGGACCGGGTGAGCGCCGTGGGCCGGCCGCTGATGCGGATCTACAACGAGCTGGACCTGGTGACCGCGGAGGCGCTGCGGCAGGGGCTCTGGGACGGCCTGGACGCCAGCCAGCTCGCCTCGGTCCTCTCCGCGCTGGTCTTCGAGGCACGCAAGCCCGACGACGCGGCTCCGCCCCGCCTGCCGGGAGGGCCGGTACGCCGGGTCCTGGGCGAGATGACCTCGCTGTGGGCCGACCTCGACGCGCTGGAGAAGGAGCACCGGCTCGACCAGCTCCGCGAGCCCGATCTCGGCTTCTGCTGGGCGGCGTACCGCTGGGCCGAGGGCGACGAGCTCGACGACGTCCTCGACGCGACCGACCTCGCCGCCGGCGACTTCGTCCGCTGGGTCAAGCAGCTCCTCGACCTGGCCGACCAGGTGGCCGAGGCCGCCGGCCCGTCCCCGATCCGCGACACCGCCCGCGAGGCCGCCCGCCGCCTCCGCCGTGGCGTCGTGGCCTACTCCTCGGTCTCGGACTAGGGCATGTCTCCTTATTCGCGAAGCCAGATGGTGATCGCCCGTAGGACGACG
>JBIQLB010000044.1:0-21369 GCA_044464665.1 Nocardioides sp. | reverse complement strand
GCGGCGGCGAGGGCGATCTCGACCATGGCGCCGAAGGTCTGCTCGCGCTCGGCGGAACTGGTCGGCGGAGGCGTATCCGGGCCGGCGACGACGTGGTCCGAGACGGTGCAGATGGCCAGCGCCTTGCGGCGGTAGGACGCGGCGAGGGTGTAGAGGGCCGAGGCCTCCATCTCGACGGCCAGCACGCCGTGGTCGACCAGCGGCTCGGTCAGCTCGGCGGCGCGGGGGTTGTAGAAGCTGTCGGAGGAGTAGATGAGACCGACGTGCGCGGTGACGTCGTCGCGCGCCATCGCCGCGTCGTACGCCGCCCGCAACAGCCCGAAGTCCGCGACCGGGGCGTAGTCGAGTCCGAGGAAGCGGTGGCGGTTCATCGAGGAGTCCGTGCACGCCCCGGAGGCCAGGACGACGTCGCGCAGCGCGAGGTCGGTGGTGAGCGCGCCGCAGGAGCCGACCCGGATCACCTGCCGCACGTCGTACTCGGCGAACATCTCGTTGACGTAGATCGCCATCGACGGCTGGCCCATCCCGGATCCCTGGACCGAGACCCGCTGCCCCTGCCAGGTGCCGGTGAAGCCGAGCATGCCGCGGACCTCGGTGTAGCACTCGGCGTCCTCGAGGAACGTCTCGGCGATCCACTTCGCCCGCAGCGGGTCGCCGGGCAGCAGGACGGTCGGCGCGATCTGGCCCGGTGCGGCGCCGATGTGCGTGCTCATGGCGACAACGTAGCCTGCGGGCATGAGTCTGGAAGCGCTGCCGTTGCCCGAGTCGGACTGGCCCGGATGGCTGGAGGAGCGGGGGAGGGGATCGCTCGGGCTGGCCGCCGACACCATCGAGGTGCTCAAGGAGGCGCACCCTGGCGACGGGGCGATCCTGCAGCTGTGGAACGACGCCGCGATCGCGCTGGCCAACGCCTTCGCGATCAGCAGCCTGCTCTCCTCGGTGCACCCCGATCCCGAGGTCATCGAGCTGGCCGAGGCGATCGAGGTCGAGGCCCGGCGGTTCAGCAGCGACCTGCACCTGGACCGCGACGTCTTCGAGCGGCTCTCCAGCGTCCGCATCGACCCGCTGGACGACAGCGCCGCCCGGATGCTGCGCGACGCGCTGCGCTCCTTCCGGCGCGCGGGCGTGGACCGCGACGAGGAGACCCGGGCGCGGCTGCGCGAGCTCAACGAGAGGGAGACCGACCTGGGGCAGGCGTTCTCCCGCAACATCCGCGACGGCCGCCGTACGACGCACGTGCCGGCCGGCGCCCTCGACGGCCTTCCCGACGACTTCGTGGCGGCCCATCCGGCCGACGAGGAGGGTCAGGTGCTGATCTCGACGGAGTACCCCGACGTCCACCCGTTCCTCACCTTCAGCGCCGACCCCGACGCCCGCCGCGCCGTGGCCACCGAGTTCCTCAACCTGGCCTGGCCGGAGAACGACGAGGTGCTCGGCGAGCTGCTGGCGATCCGTCACGAGAAGGCCACCCTGCTGGGGTACGCCGACTGGCCCGACTACGACGCCGAGATCAAGATGATCGGCTCGGGCAAGGCGATCGCCGAGTTCGTCGACCAGCTCGCCGCCGACGCCGAGGAGGCCGCCCGTCGCGACCTGGACCGGCTGGCCGAGCGCGCGGCCAAGGACGGCGTCGAGCGCATCGACACCTCCAACTCGCGCTACTACCTGGAGGCGGTCAAGCGCGAGGACTACGGCGTCGACGCCCAGGAGGTACGCCGCTACTTCGACTTCGCCAAGGTCCACGACGGCCTGCTCGCGGTGACCGGCCGGCTCTTCGGGCTGACCTATGAGCCGGTCGAGGCGGCCACCTGGCACGAGGACGTCACCTCGTACGACGTGCACCTGGACGGCCGGCGCCTGGGTCGCATCCACCTCGACCTGCACCCGCGCGAGCGCAAGTACAACCACGCCGCGCAGTTCGATCTCGTTCCCGGCGTACGCGATCGTCAGCTTCCCGAGGGCGTGCTCGTCTGCAACTTCCCGCGCGGGCTGATGGACCACGACGAGGTGGTCACCCTCTTCCACGAGTTCGGCCACCTGATGCACCACGTGCTCGCCGGCCGGCACGAGTGGGTGCGCTTCTCCGGCGTCGCCACCGAGTGGGACTTCGTCGAGGCGCCCTCGCAGATGCTGGAGGAGTGGGCCTGGGACGCCGAGGTGCTGCGGACCTTCGCCACCGACGAGGCGGGCACGCCGATCCCGGCCGAGCTCGTGGAGCGGATGCGCGAGGCCGAGGAGTTCGGCAAGGCGTTCCTGATCCGCACGCAGATGTTCTATGCCGCGCTGGCCTATCGCCTGCACCTGGAGCGGCCCGCGGACATCACCGCGCGGATGCTGGAGCTGCAGGCGGAGTACAGCCTGGTCGCGCCGATCCCGGACACCCACTTCCACGCCGGCTTCGGGCACCTGGAGGGCTACACCTCGGCGTACTACACCTACGCCTGGTCGCTGACGATCGCGAAGGACCTCTTCTCGGCCTTCGACGGCGACGACCTCTTCGCCCCGGAGGTGGCGCACCGCTACCGCGACAAGGTGCTCGCGCCGGGCGGGTCGGCCGACGCGGCGGCGCTGGTGGCCGACTTCCTGGGCCGGCCCTACACCACCGAGGCGTTCACGGAGTGGCTGAACGCATGAGCTCCGGCGAGCACCCACCGGTCGCCCTCTCCCGGCACCCGCACGACCGCATCGCCGACCGCCGCGTCGACGACGCCTGGATCGCCGAGGTCTGGGCCGACCCCCGGACGCGGGTGCTGGAGATCGCGGGCACCCGCTTCCGCCTCGTGGACGGCCACCTGCCGTGGACCTCGCCGGCCGAGGCGCCACCGGGGACGCGCGTGCTGCTGGGCGAGCTGGGCGGCGTGGCGCACTTCGCGGTGATCAGCGACCCGTCCCGCGCGGGCCGAGGAGATGACCAGGGCTGGACCGGCCTGCGCGGTGCCGTGGCCGGCATCGCCGAGGACGAGGCGGCCTTCCTGGTGCACGCCGTCGGCATCGCGGAGTGGCTGTGGAGCACGCGGCACTGCCCCCGCTGCGGCGGCACGCTCGAGCCGCGACAGCTCGGCCACGTGCTGGCCTGCCGGGAGTGCGCGCGCGAGGAGTTCCCGCGCACCGATCCGGCCGTGATCATGATCGTGGTGGACGGCGAGGGGGCCGACGATCGCTGCCTGCTCGGCCGCAACCCCGCGTGGCCGCCCGGGCGCTACTCCACGCTGGCGGGCTTCGTCGAGCCCGGGGAGTCGATGGAGCAGGCGGTACGCCGCGAGGTCGCCGAGGAGACCGGCGTACGGGTCGGCGAGGTGCGCTACCTCGGCAGCCAGCCGTGGCCGCTGCCCCGCAGCCTGATGGTCGGCTTCGTGGCGTACGCCGAGTCCACCGACGTGGTCGTCGACGGCGCCGAGATCGAGGACGCCCGCTGGTTCACCCGCGCCGAGCTGCGCGCCGAGGCCGAGGCCGGCACGCTCGTGCTGCCGGGCGGCATCTCGATCTCCCGCACCCTCATCGAGCACTGGTACGGCGGTCCGCTGCCGGGGTCCTGGTGAGTCGCCGTCCGGCGGGTTTCCACAGATTGCTGAAAGGCCCTGGCGCTCCGCCGCCTGACAAGGCACGGTCGCGTCTATGGGCCTATCTCTCTTGCCCGAATCTCCGTTGCGCCCCTGTATCACCGGTGATACAGTCCATCCCATGGAGGAGACGGTGAGCGTGCGTGACCTGCGGAATCGAGGTGGAGCGGTGCTCGACCAGGTGACCAGTGGAGGTGCGGTGGTGATCACCCGCGACGGTGTGCCCGTGGCAGAGTTGCGCCCGCTGCCGCGGCCAGGACTGACGGCCGCCGAGCTGATCCGTCGGCGGGCCGCCCTGCCGGTGCTCGACCCCGCGCGGATGCGGGCCGATATCGACGCCGTGCTGGATCCGAGCCTGTGAGCGCTACGGCGCCCCAGGGCCGGGAGGACGGGCGTGGCCTGATCGACACCAACGCCCTCATCCTCCTGGCCCGGCTCGCCCCGGCCGATCTTCCGGCGACCCCGCTGATCTCGGCGATCACGCTGGCCGAGCTCTCGGTGGGACCGCTGGTGGCCGGTGACGACCTCGAGCGGGCTCGTCGGCAGGCGCACCTGCAACAGGCCGAGGCCGACTTCGAGCCGATCGCCTTCGACCAGGCGGCGGCGCGGGCCTTCGGAACCGTCGCGGCGAGTCTGCGCGCCCGCGGCCGCAAGCCCGCGGCGCGGGCGTACGACGCGCTGATCGCGGCGACCGCCATGGCTGCGTCGCTGCCGCTCTACACCTGCAACCCCGCCGACTTCGAGGGCATCGACGGGTTGGAGCTGCACCCCGTCCCCGGGCCGTCGTGAGCCAGATGCGCTCGTCATCGAGGGCCACGATCTCCCCGGCCGTGCGGGGGCGACGGGGCGAGCGGCTCGTCTACCTGACCTGGGCCTGATCAGGCGATCTCGGACAGCTCGGCGAGCTTCGCCTGGACCTGCTTGATCGAGGGGTTGGTCTGCGCGGTGCCGTCGGAGTAGACGAGCGTCGGCACGGTCTGGTTGCCGTCGTTGGCGGCCATCACGATCTCGGCGGCCGAGGGGTCCTGCTCGATGTCGACGATCGAGAACTCGATGCCCTCGCGGTCCAGCTGGCTCTTCAGCCGGTGGCAGTAGCCGCACCACGGCGTCGTGTACATCGTGAACTGGGACATGGGAACCCTTCTGCGAAGAACGTCGGCCGGCGTCGGAGCGGCCACGACAGGTAGAACACCACGGATCGTCCGCGGCATTCCCGCCCGTCAGATCGGGGTGAGTCGGAAGACCCGGATCGAGCGGTCGGTGCGCCGGCGGTACTCGGCGTACACGGCGGTGACCTCGATCATCCTCGCGTACGCCGCCTCGGCCTCGGCGCCCTCCAGCAGGGTCGCGCGCACCGGCACGGTCACGCCGCCGGAGATCACCCGCGCCTCGGGGTGCGCGAGCAGGTTGCCGGTCCATGCGGGGTGATGCGAGCCGCCGAAGTTCGAGCCGACGACGATGACGTCCTCGCCCTCCCCGCGCGCGAACAGCAGCGGGGAGATCCGCGGCTCGCCCGACTTCCGCCCGGTGGTCTCCAGCAGCAGCATCGGCGCGCCCACCGGCCCCAGCAGGGTCCGCCGGCCCTGGGTGCGCAGCAGCACCTTGCGGTCGTAGGGCATCAGGCCCTGGATGGTGCGCGAGCCCACGCGCGTCGCGGCGAAGCGGGTCGCCACCTTGGACAGCACGCTGTCCCGCGAGCCCCACGCGGTGTCCGGGATGATCGGCATGCCCGGCATTCAAGCACGGGCCGTGAGGGTTGTGTCGCCGCTCGCGTCTAGTGTTCGTGGACGACCCGTCTACTTCCCGTAGCCGGTCCTGCCGACGCCCAGGAGACTCCCGTGACCGCCGACCGCCTGCTGGAGGCGCTCGACCCCGAGCAGCGCCAGGTCGCCGAGGCGCTGCGTGGGCCGGTGCGGGTGCTGGCAGGCGCGGGGACGGGCAAGACCCGGGCGATCACCCACCGGATCGCCTACGGGGTCGCCACGGGCGTCTACAACCCCGCGGAGGTGCTCGCGGTCACCTTCACCACCCGCGCTGCCGGCGAGATGCGCGGTCGCCTGCGCGCGCTCGGAGCGCCCGGGGTGCAGGCCCGCACGTTCCACTCCGCGGCGCTGCGCCAGGTCCGGTACTTCTGGCCCAAGGTGTACGGCGGGGAGCCGCCGATGCTCACCGAGAGCAAGATCCCGCTGCTCGCCTCCGCCGCCAGCGCCAACCGGATCAAGGTCGACCAGGCGACCCTGCGCGACCTCGCCGCCGAGGTGGAGTGGTCCAAGGTCTCCAACGTCCGCCCCGACGACTACGAGCGGCTGGCCCCCGAGCGCGGCCGCGAGGTCGGCGCGCTGGACGCCGCCAGCGTGGCCCGGGTCTTCGGCTCCTACGAGGAGATCAAGCGCGGCCAGGGCCGGATGGACATGGAGGACGTGCTGCTGTGCTGCGCGGCGATCCTGGTCGAGGACGAGCGGGTGGCCGCCCAGGTGCGGGGGCAGTACCGCTGGCTCGTCGTCGACGAGTTCCAAGACGTCAGCCCGATCCAGGCCGCGCTGCTGGACCTGTGGCTGGGCGGGCGCGACGAGATCTGCGTGGTCGGCGATCCGGCCCAGACGATCTACTCCTTCGCGGGCGCGCGGGCGTCGTACCTCCGCGACTTCCCGGCGACCCATCCCGGCACCACCAGCATCGAGCTGGTCCGCAACTACCGCTCGACCCCGCAGGTGATCGAGGCCGCCAACCGGCTGCTGGAGGGCACCGCCACCGGATCGGTGACCCTGCGCGCCCAGGTGCCCGCCGGCGAGGCCGTCGCCTGGCGGGAGGCGCCCGACGAGGTGGCCGAGGCGGCGGCGGTGGCGGCCGAGATCGCCCGGCTCCAGGAGCGCGGCACGCCCCTGCGCGAGATCGCGATCCTCTTCCGGATCAACGCCCAGTCCGAGCAGTTCGAGGAGGCGCTCACCACCGCCGGCATCCCCTACGTCATGCGCGGCGCGGCGCGGTTCTTCGAGCGCCCGGAGGTCCGCCAGGGCCTGGCGCTGCTGCGGGCCAGCGCGCGGGCGGGCGAGGGCGTGCGCGAGGACTTCCTCGACCAGGTGCGCGCCGTGCTCGCCGGCATGGGCTTCTCCGCCGAGGCGCCGCCGCGCGGGCGGGCCCGGGACCGCTGGGAGTCGCTGGCCGCGCTGGTCACCCAGGCGGAGGAGTACTCCTCCTCGGAGGTCGCCCCGACGCTGGAGGGCTTCGTCGTCGAGCTCGACCGGAGGGCGCACGAGCAGCACGCCCCGGTCGCCGAGGGCGTCACCCTGGCCACCATCCACGCGGCCAAGGGCCTGGAGTGGGACGCGGTCTTCCTGTGCGGCCTGCAGGAGGGCTCGATGCCGATCGTGCACGCCGACACCCCCGCGGCGATCGAGGAGGAGCGCCGGCTGCTGTACGTCGGCATCACCCGGGCCCGGCGCTTCCTGCAGCTCTCCTGGTCGCTGGCCCGCAATCCCGGCGGACAGGCCCGGCGCAAGCCCTCGCGGTTCCTCGCCGGGATGCGGCCGGCGTCGGTGACCGATCGCGCCCAGCCGGCCGGCAAGGCCGCCCGTCGCTCGCGTCGCGCGGCCTCGTGCCGGGTCTGCCAGCGGCCGCTGGCCACCGCCCAGCAGCGCAACCGCGGCTACTGCGACGACTGCCCGGTGCCCTACGACGCCGAGCTCTTCGAGGCGCTGCGCTCCTGGCGCAAGGAGCGGGCCAGCGCCGAGGAGGTGCCGGCCTACATCGTCTTCTCCGACGCCACCTTGGAGGCGATCGCCGAGGTGCGCCCCGACAGCCGCGACCGGCTCGGCGAGATCAGCGGGATCGGGCCGGCCAAGCTGGAGCGGTACGCCGAGGACGTGCTGGCCGTCGTGGGGGAGAGAGCGGCCGGAGAGAAACTCGCCGAATAAATGATTTGCGCCGCTCTCCGCGACCGGCGTACCTTGATCCGACGACCTGAGAACACGCGCATCACGGCCCTGGCACGGCCGGCGCATGACGACCGAATGGAGGTGCACGACATGAGCAACATCATCAACAACCACGGCTGGCTCGGCGGTTCCGTCGTGCCCGCATGCGGTCGTGGCACCACTGCCGGCGTGATGCACGCCGGCTTCCCGGCCGTGATGGGCGCCGCTACGGGCTTTGCCGTCGCCGGCACCCCGACGCGCACCCGCGGCACCGATGTGTCCGCCGCCGTCAAGCCTGCTTTCGGGGCCACCCACCAGGGACGACCCGCCTGGAGTCCACCGCACACGTGAGAGACGTGAATGTCGGCAGACCTCCAGGCCGCGAATCCCAGACAGGGATTCGCGGCCTTCTTGTTTCTCACCATCATCCGCAACCACTTCGCATCGGAAGAGAGGCGACCATGAGCATCACCGCTCTGGGTCAGACCGACATCGACGAGCTGCTCCCGTGCCGTCGGGGCAACGCCGCGGACCTGTTCTTCGCGGAGGCGCCCAGCGACCTCGAGCTCGCCAAGTCCCTGTGCCAGGCCTGCCCGGTGAAGGCGGAGTGCCTGGCCGGAGCCCTGGACCGCGCCGAGCCGTGGGGCGTCTGGGGCGGCGAGCTCTTCCTCGCCGGCGTCGTCATCCCCCGCAAGCGGCCTCGGGGCCGGCCCCGCAAGAACCCCGTGGCGGCCTGACCTCATGAACCAGCCCCTGAACACCAGTCGTGATCGGAGAACCACCATGTTGAACCTCATCGAGGAGGACCTGGCGCGTGCTCATCGCACCGCGCGCCTGAGCGAGGCGCAGAGCGCGCGGCGAGCCCGCCAGCTCATCGCCGCCCGCCGTCTCTCCCGCAAGGCCGAGCGCGCCGCCACGCAGGCGCGCCTGGCCCTCGCCCGGCTCATCTGAGTCATCCGGGCCGGGCCCGACCACCCGAAGGATGGGTAGTGACCGGTACGCCGGGTCGCGACGCCGCTGTTTCCTCAGCGCAGCGTCGCGGCCCGGCGTACTGTCGTCTCATGCCAGCGTGTGCCTTCTGCGGCGTGCAGTCCCAGGGCGAGGCGCCGCCGCTGACCTGGACTTCGGCGGTGGAGAACGGCCGTACCGTCTGGTTCTGCGACTCCTGCTCGCGTGAGCATCTGCGCTCCATGGAGGCCAAGCTCGACTCGGCCTGGTGGTGAGCGGCCTCAGTCGGCGAAGCCGGGCAGCGACTCCTCCAGGATCGAGCGGAAGGGGATCGTCGCGCCGAGCTGGGAGAGCACGCCGACGCCGCCAACCCAGGTGCGGTGGATGAGCATGTACGACGGGGGCAGGTTGAGCCGCAGCATCACCGCGAACGCATCGCCCTTGGGGTCGTTGATCCGGCGGAACTGCCGCTGCATCCACTCCCGGGAGAACGTGAACGTCTCGGTCGCGGCCGGCTCGACGAACGGGCCCAGGTAGGCGCGCAGCTGGTCGGCGTCGACCTGGATGCGCTCGCGGATGAAGCCCTCGTCGCGCAGCGCGTCGACCAGGCTGTCGTAGTCGTCGAGGCTGGCGATGCGGATCAGCGAGCCGAGGACGCGGGGCAGACCGCGCTCGGGCAGTCGTGCCACCGCGCCGTAGTCGAGCACGCCGAGCCGGTCCGGGGTGCCGTCCGCCGCGGGCAGCACCCGGTAGTTGCCGGGGTGCGGGTCGGCGTGCAGCATCCCGGTGCGACCCGGGCTGCCGAAGAGGAAGCGCACGAACGCCTCGCCGTAGTGGTCGCGCTCGGCCTGGCTGCCCTCGCGGATCACCTGGGCCAGCGAGGCCGGGCTGTCCAGCCACTCGGTGACCAGGACGCGCTCGCTGGTGGCGACGACGCCGGGCACGACGATCCGGGGGTCGTCGGCGTACTCCTCGGCGAAGGCCCGCTGGGCCTCGGCCTCCAGGTCGTAGTCGAGCTCCTCCTCGGCGCGCTCGAGGACCTCGGCGACCAGCGCCTTGATGTCGATGCCGGGGAAGGCACCGGACATGCCGCGGGCGACGCGGCCGATCTGGCGCAGGTCGCTGAGCAGGGCGTCGCCGGCGCCGGGGTACTGCACCTTGACCGCCACGTCGCGCTCACCGGCCTCGTCGACCCAGCGGGCCCGGTGCACCTGGCCGATCGAGGCGGCGGCCGCGGGGATCGGGTCGAGGTCGCGCAGGTGGTCGGCGTACTCGGGGCCGAGCTCGCGGGCCAGGATCTCCCGGACGGTGATCGTGGGCATCGGCGGCGCGGAGTCCTGCAGCATGGTCAGGTGCTCGCGGTACGGCTCGGCGACCTCGCTGGGCAGGGCCGCCTCGAAGATCGACATCGCCTGCCCGAACTTCATCGCGCCGCCCTTGAGCTCGCCCAGGGTGCGGAAGAGCTGCTCGGCGGTGCGCTGCTGCAGCTCGGTCATCACCGTCTCCGCGGAAGCCCCGCCGAGGCGCTTGCCGAGCCCGAGCGCGCTGCGTCCGGCATAGCCCAGGGGCAGGGCGGCCAGCCGCGCGGTGCGCGCCATCGCCTTGCGCGGAAGCCCCTTGGGTTGCTCGGTCACGGCCCCATTGTGGCCGATCGGTCCGAAGGCATGCGCGAATCCGTGGGCCAGGCGCAGGCGCAGTCGGGATGGCGCAGCCACTCCAGGCAGGTGATCGAGGCCAGGCCGGGCGCCAGCTCGACGGTAGCCGACCAGGTGGTGGGGCGCTCGCCGGCCCGGTGCCGGGCGATGTCGCAGGCCAGCCAGCCCGCGGCGACGGCGGCGAGCGGACCGGTCGCGCCGCCGGCGGTGGTGACGTCGACCGGATCGGGCAGGCCGACCGGCCGGGCGATCGGCACCGGGCTGAGCGAGTCGGCATGGGCGTCCAGGCAGCCCAGGCAGGGCGTCACGCCGGGTACGACGTACGGGCCCAGGACCACGCCGCCGTCGAGATAGCGCAGCAGCAGGTGCGTCGTACGGCGGCGGACCAGCCGGTGCAGCAGCAGCCGGTCGGGCTCGCCGACCGTGCCGAGGACCAGCAGACCCGGCCGCTCCCGGTCCTCACGGGCGCCGGCGCCGGGCAGCAGGTCGGCCAGGCCGGGTGGCAGCGCCCCCATGAGGCGCACGGTCTCGCTCATGCCGCCGGAGGCTAGGCCGCCCGCGGACGCGGCGCGACCGGCCATCCACAGGGTCCCCGAGACAGGGCCTCGAACGCGCGAGCGGCGGGCGACCCGTGGGTCGCCCGCCGCTCGACGGTAGCTGGGGTGCGCGCTCTCAGGCGCGGCCGAGGATGCGGTTCAGCTTGGTGCCGCAGACGGGGCAGGTGGCCTTGGCCATCTTGGTGCCCTTGTCATTGACCTCGATGTGGCCCTCGGTCTCGCGCTTCTCCTTGCACTTCACGCAGTAGAACTCGCCGCTCCAGGTCTCCGCCATGACGGCCTCCTTGATCCATGTTGCTCTGGTCGTCCGGTCGGGGATCTGAGGGAAGACCCGCCGGGGCCCAGGTTTCTGGGGCCGACTCGACCCTAGACTACGGGGGCGCTCAATTCGTGGAGCGGGGCCGTCGCGACGACGAGATTTCGCGCGTGAATCCCGCGTGGCCCCGCGCGGTAGCCTCCCGCTCATGGCACCGGCTCCGGGAACGAGAAGCGGCCCCCGACGGCCGGATGGTCCGTGCTTGCCTTCCCCTTGCGAACACGGTCCGGTGGCCGTCGAGGGCCTCTTCTGCTGCGCCACGCTAGGGGAGCGGTGGAGCGTCGGTCAACGCGAGATCGGGTGGTTTTCTCCACGGGCTGTGGATAACCCTGTGGAGAAGATGTGGAAGGGTCCTGATGTGTTGTGGATCACGTCAGGAGGCCGGCGATGAGCCCCCGCGATGCCGGGACCGGGGAGGCTCCTCTGGGACCGGTCGCGGCGCTGCGCCGGATCGCCTTCCTGCTGGAGCGATCGCGGGCGGAGACCTACAAGGTCAAGGCGTTCCGCTCCGCCGCGGCGACCATCCTCCCGATCCCGTACGACGAGCTGGCCGGCCGTGTCGACGAGGGCACCCTGCGCGAGCTGCCGGGCATCGGCGCCTCGACCGCGGAGGTGATCGAGGCCGCCGTACGAGGCGAGGTGCCCGCCCGGCTGGCGAAGCTCGAGCGTGAGACCGGGGGACCGCTGGCCGACGGCGGAGCCGGGATCAGGGCGGCGCTGCGCGGCGACCTGCACTCGCACAGCGACTGGTCCGACGGCGGCTCGCCGATCGAAGAGATGGCGTTCACCGCGATGGAGCTGGGGCACGAGTACCTCGTGCTCACCGACCACTCGCCGCGGCTCACCGTCGCGCACGGTCTCTCCGCGGCCCGGCTGGCCAAGCAGCTGACCGTGGTGGAGGCGGTCAACGAGCATCTGGCGGCTGGGTCACCGGGCTTCCGGCTGCTCAAGGGCATCGAGGTGGACATCCTCGACGACGGGTCGCTGGACCAGAGTGAGGGGATGCTCGCCCGGCTGGAGGTGCGGGTCTCCTCGGTGCACTCCAAGCTGGCCATGGACAGGGCCGCGATGACGCGGCGGATGGTGACCGCGGTGAGCAACCCGTTCACCAACGTGCTCGGCCACTGCACCGGCCGCCTGGTGACCGGCAACCGCGGCATCCGCAAGCAGTCGGAGTTCGATCCGGTGGCGGTCTTCGAGGCGTGCCGGGACCACGACGTGGCCGTCGAGATCAACTCCCGGCCCGAGCGCCGGGACCCGCCGACCGACCTGCTGCGCCAGGCGATCGAGATCGGCTGCCTGTTCTCCATCGACTCCGACGCGCACGCCCCCGGCCAGCTCGACTTCCAGGTCTACGGCTGCGAGCGGGCCGAGGAGCTCGGCCTGGACCCCGACCGGATCGTCAACACCTGGCCGCTCGAGCGGCTGCTCGCCTGGGCGAACCCCGTCGGATGAGCCGGCTGTCGGTGCCCGGGGATAGCGTGCTTCTCATGGAGCAGGTTGCCGAGCCCGAGGTGGAGGTCCGCCGCTCCCCGCGTCGCCGGCGCACCGTCTCGGCGTACCGCAGGGACGGCAAGGTGATCGTGCTCATCCCCGACCACTTCACCCGCGCCGAGGAGGCCGAGTGGGTGCGCACGATGCTCGGCCGGCTGGAGCGGTCCGAGGGGCGTCAGCGGCGCAGCGACGAGCAGCTGATGGAGCGCGCCGCCGAGCTGAACGACGCCTACCTGGATGGCCGGGCCGTGCCGGCGTCGGTGCGCTGGGTCGACAACATGACCACCCGCTGGGGCTCCTGCACGGTGGCCGACCGGACCATCCGGCTCTCCGACAAGCTGCGGGACATGCCGTCCTGGGTGGTCGACTACGTGCTGCTCCACGAGCTGGCGCATCTGCTGGAGCCCGGCCACAACGCGCGGTTCTGGCGCATGGTCGACCGCTACCCCAGGGCCGAGCGGGCCAAGGGCTACCTGGAGGGCGTCGCCGCGACGGCGCGGTAGCCGATCAGAGGGGTCGTACGCCGCGGGCGACAGCCAGCCGGATCAGGTCGACCATGTCCGGCTCGTCGGTGGGCAGATCGTCGACCGGGAACCAGCGCAGGTCGAGCGACTCCTCGCTGACCACCGGACCCTGATCCGACGCGGGCCCGTCCGCCGGACGCGCCACGAAGCGGACGTCGAGATGGCGCACGGTCCCGCGCTCGTCGCAGAAGTCGACCTCGTGGCAGGACAGATGCACCGGCACCGGGTCCATCGCCAGCTCCAGGCCGGACTCCTCCACGCCCTCCCGGGTCGCGGCGGCGAGCAGCGAGCCGTCGCCGGCCTCCAGGTGCCCGCCGAAGGCGAACCAGCGCTGCGCCTTGCGGTGCAGGTTGAGCAGCACCCGCTCGCCGGCCCGGTCGAGCACCAGGACGCCGGCGGTCAGGTGGTCGGGGAACTCGCCCTTGAAGAGGCCCGGGCTGGCCGAGCGCAGATGCGCGACGTACTCCTGGCGCAGTCGCTCCTGGGCGTCGTCGGGCGCGGTCCACGACGACAGCACCGCCAGGGCGTCGTCGTACAGATCGGTCACTGCCAGGTGCTCACTCGGCGGAGTCCGGGCCGTCGGTCCCGGTCTCGCGGTCCAGCAGCTCGGCGAGCGCCTGGTCGAAGTCGGCGTCGCTGAGCTCGGCCGGCGCGGTCAGGTCCTCGCGGAAGCCCAGCGGGTCGTCGAGATCGGCCGCCGTCGGCAGCAGGTCGGGGTGGGCCCAGACCGCGTCGCGGGCCTCATGGCCGTGCCGGGAGCGCAGCGAGCCCCACAGCGCCGAGGCGTCGCGCAGCCGGCGCGGGCGCAGCTCCAGCCCGACCAGCGCGGCGAAGGTCTCCTCGGCCGGTCCACCCGCGGCGCGGCGCCGGCGGATCGCCTCCTGCAGCCTGGCGGCCGCGGGCATCCGCTCGGCGGTGGCCTGGCCGACGACCTCGTCCACCCAGCCCTCGACGAGGGCCAGCGTGGTCTCCAGCCGCTCCAGGGCGGCCAGCTGCTCGGGGGTCTTGCGCGGCTCGAAGAGCCCGCTGCTCACGGCCTCCTCGATCGCGGCCGGGTCACTGGGGTCGAGGCCGCTCATCGCCTGGGAGAGCTGGTCCTCGATCGCGCCGATGTCGATGGTCACGCCGCGGCCGAAGTCCTCCACCGAGCGGAGGAGGTGCTCGCGCAGCCAGGGCACGTGGGCGAAGAGCCGCTGGTGGGCGGCCTCGCGCAGCGCCAGATAGAGCAGCACGTCGTCCGCGCCCACGTCGAGCCCCTCGGCGAAGGCGGAGACGTTGCCGACGACCAGGGCGGCCTTGCCGGCGGGACCGAGCGGCAGCCCGATGTCGGAGGCGGTGAGCACCTCGCCGGCCAGCCCACCCAGCGCCTGGCCGACCTGGGAGCCGAACATCGCGCCGCCGGCCTGGCCGATCATCCCGATCAGCGGGCCGGCCATCGCGCGGGCCTCCTCGGGCAGCGCCTTGCCCATCGCGCCGACGACGTGCTCGGCGACCGGCTCGACCAGCACCCGCCAGACGGTGATGGTCTCCTCGACCCACTCCGCGCGGCTCCACGCCGCGGTGGTGGTGACCCCGGAGGGGAAGACGGTGGTCGCGTCCAGCCAGTGATCGGCCAGCCGGACCGCGTCGGCGACCTGGTCGCGGGCCGTCGCGCCCGGCGTGGGATCGGCCTGCTGGGCGACCGCGCGGCGGGCGATGTCGGTGGCCAGCGTCCAGTTCACCGGGCCCTCGGAGGGCTGCAGCATCGCCTGGAGCTGGCCCATGATCGCGGACAGGTCCATCGAGCCCAGGTCGGGCAGCCCGCCACCGCTGCTGAACGAGGCGAAGATCTGCTCGAACGGAGTGCCCTTGAACGGGTTCTCGCCCGGCTCGTCGGGGGTGTCCTGCGGGCCGTTGGTCATGGCTCCAAGTTACCGGCCACGCCAACCACGCCGTAGGCTGCAAGGGTGACCACTGTGGCTGATCCCGGGACCCAGGCCGGACGCGTCGTGCGACTGGCCGAGCTCCGCGAGACTCCGCTCGATCCCGCGGAGGTCCTCGACGCCGTGAGCGACCCGGCCTCGGGGGGCGTCAACCTGTTCGTGGGCGCCGTCCGCGACCACGATCACGGCCGTGGCGTCATCCGGCTCGACTACACCGCGCACCCCACCGCCCCGCAGGTCCTCGCCGAGGTGGCCGCCGAGGTGGCCGCCGAGTTCGACGCCGTCGCGGTCGCCGCGGTGCACCGGGTCGGCTCGCTGACCGTCGGCGATCTGGCGGTCGTGGTGGCCGTCAGTGCGGGTCACCGGCAGACGGCGTACGCCGCGTCGCGGGCCCTCATCGACCGGCTCAAGGAGCGCGTCCCGGTCTGGAAGAACCAGCACTTCGATGACGGCACCGAGGAGTGGGTCAACTCCGCGTGACCCGCGTGTCAGCGGCCGTCCCTCACCGCGGCCGTCGCATCATGGGGGAGTGGAGATCCTGCTCTGGCTGCTGCCCGCCGCCCTCGCGACCTGCGTGGCGATGGCCTGGGCGGGCTGGGCCGGCCGCGAGCGGGCCCACCGCGAGCCGAGCGAGGAGCAGCAGGCGGCGGCCGCCGCGCGGATGGCCGAGGCGATCATGCGGCCCCTGCCCAGCGAGCCGCGGGCGAGCCGTCCCCGCGAGCGCAGCACCGGCGTTGCCGTACGCCGTGACCTGTCCGCCTAGCCCCTCCCTCTAGGGTTGGGCGCATGAGTCGCCGTACGGCAGCGGGTCTGCTCGCGCTGGCCCTGATCGCCGCGCTGTCGCTGACGGCAGCCCGGATGCCGTCGCACTACGTGACCTTCCGGCCGGGGCCGACGATGAACGTCCTCGGCAAGTACGACGGCAAGCAGATCATCAAGGTCGAGGGCCACGAGGTGTACTCCGACTCCGGCGCCCTGCGGATGACCACCGTCTACCCCAGCGGGCCCGACCGCAACGTCAGCGTGGCCGCCGTCCTCGCCGGCTGGCTCGACCCCGACACGGCGGTGCTGCCGCGCGACGTCGTCTACGACGAGGGCGAGACCCGGGAGAGCGTGCGCGAGGAGTCGGCCGCTGAGATGACCTCCTCCCAGGACACCGCGACCGCCGCGGCGATGACCGCCCTGGGCGAGGAGTTCACCACGCGGATGAAGGTCACCTCGGTGACCGAGGGCGGTCCCTCCGACGGCGTCCTCGAGCCGGGCGACGTCTTCGTGACCGTCAACGGCGTCGAGACGCCCGACCCCGAGACGCTGCTGGGGCAGATCCGCCCGAAGAAGCCGGGCACCGAGCTGCCGATCGTGGTGGAGCGCAAGGGCAAGCGCATGGAGGTCACGGTGACCACCGAGGCCGCGCCCGACAACGCCGAGGAGTCGAGGATCGGCGTGGGCATCCAGCAGGTCTTCGACTTCCCGTTCGAGGTGAAGATCCAGCTGCCGGCGACCGTCGGCGGCCCGTCCGCGGGCAGCATGTTCGCGCTCGGCATCTACGACCTGCTCACCCCCGGCTCGCTGACCGACGGCCAGCCGATCGCCGGCACCGGCACGATCACCGCCGAGGGCAAGGTCGGCCCGATCGGCGGCATCGGCCAGAAGATCGCCGGCGCCCAGCGCGACGGCGCCCGCCTCTTCCTGGCGCCGGCCGCCAACTGCGCCGAGGCCGCGCGGGCCCACTACGACCAGGACAAGATCAAGGTCGTGCGGGTGAGCGACCTCGAGGAGGCCATCGCCGACATCGAGGCGTGGGCCGAGAACCCGAATGCCGATCTGCCGAGGTGCACCCGATGAGCAGTGATCTGCAGGCCGTCGTCCGCGAGCTCGAGACGCACGCGGCGGGATTCGGCTGGGACCAGCCCGAGCGGCTGTACGCCGTGGTGTCGACCGCCGAGCTGCTGGCCAATCAGCCCGATCTGGCCGAGGCGCTGGGCGACGCGACGGCGTGGACTCCCGTGGAGCAGGAGCCGCTTCCCCCCGGCGTACGCCTCGAGGAGATGCTGGCCCAGATCATCTGGCCCGAGGAGGTCGGCGGGTGCGCGGTCGTGCTGGAGCGCTTGGTGCTGCCTCCCGAGGCCGACGCGGAGATGCCGACCGACCCCGCCGCGGCCCAGGAGTACGCCGCCGGGCACCCCGGCCGGCAGGAGGTCCGCATCGTGGCCGCCGTACTGCGCGGGGGTGAGCAGGCTTGCGCGCTGCGGCTACGGTCGCACGACGACGCGGAGTCGGTGCTGACCAGTCCGGACCTCGTACCCGATCTCCTGACCATGCTGCACGCCACGCTGGAGCCCTTGCCCGCGCCTATGAAGGACGAGCCCCATGAGTGACTTCCTCGACGACCCCGAGCCCCCGGCCCGGCCCGTGCGATCGCAGCGCCGGCCGCGTCCGCTGGTGCTGACGCTGATCGTGATCGCCGTGCTGCTCGTGGCGTTCTCGCTGTTCGCGAGCATCTGGACCGAGAAGCTGTGGTTCGGCAGCGTCGGCTACGGCTCGGTCTTCTCCACGCTGATCTGGACCCGGATCGCCCTCTTCCTGGGCTTCGGCCTGCTGATGGCCCTGGTGGTCGGCGGCAACATCTGGACGGCCTACCGGCTGCGGCCGGCGTTCCGCGCCAACTCCATCGAGCAGGCCAACCTGGAGCGCTACCGCGAGGTGCTCGGCCCGATCCGGCGCATCGCGCTGATCGGCGTGAGCGTCGTCTTCGGCGGCTTCGCCGGCGCGTCCGCGGCCGGTCAGTGGCGCACCTTCCAGCTGTGGCGGCACCGGGAGTCGTTCGGCTCCACCGACGCCTACTTCAAGAAGGACATCGGCTTCTACGTCTTCACCCTGCCGTGGCTGCACTGGCTGGTGGACTTCCTGATGACCGCCGTGGTGATCGGCCTCATCGCCGCGGTCGTCGTGCACTACGTGTACGGCGGCATCCGGCTGCAGTCGCGGACCAGCAAGGTCTCCGGCCCCGCCCAGGCGCAGCTCTCCGTGCTGCTCGGCTTCCTGGTGCTGCTCAAGGGCGCCGACTACTACCTCGACCGCTACGACCTCACCTCGGCCAAGGGCACGCTGATCACCGGGATGACCTATGCCCGCGATCACGCGATGCTGCCCAGCAAGAACATCCTGATGGCAATCGCGATCGTCTGCGCGCTGCTCTTCTTCGCCAACGTCTTCCGGCGCACCTGGCTGCTGCCGGGCGTCGGGCTCGCCCTCTTCGCGCTCTCCGCGGTGCTGCTGGGAATGGTCTGGCCCTCGCTGGTGCAGCACTTCCAGGTGCGGCCGAACGAGCCGGACAAGGAGGCGTCGTACATCGCGAACAACATCGCCGCGACGAGGACCGCCTACGACCTCGACGACGCGACCGTGACCGAGTACGACGCCAAGACCACGCTCTCGCGCGACCAGCTGCGCACCGACGCGGCCTCGCTGCCGGGCATCCGGCTGCTCGACCCGACGCTGGTCAGCGAGACCTTCGAGCAGCTGCAGCAGGTCCGCGGCTACTACAGCGTGCGCTCGGTGCTCGACGTCGACCGCTACCAGGTCGCGGGCCGCGAGCGTGACCTGGTGGTCGCCGCCCGCGAGATGCACCTGGACGGCCTGCCCGACGAGCAGCGCAACTGGACCAACGAGCACACCGTCTACACCCACGGCTACGGCCTGATCGCCGCCTACGGCAACCAGCGCGACGTCAACGACGAGGCCGTGCCCAACGACGACGGCGAGCCGCTGTGGGCCGAGGAGGACATCCCGCCGCGCGGCGTTCTGTCCGGGCCCGAGGGAGACGGCTACCGCCCGCAGATCTACTTCGGCGAGAACAGCCCGTCGTACTCCATCGTCGGCAAGCCGGACAAGGGCAAGTCCGTCGAGCTGGACTACCCGCAGGGCTCCGGCGACGGGGGCTCGCAGGCGACGACGTACGACGGCAAGGACGGCGTCGCGGTCGGCAGCCTCTTCCGCAAGGCACTCTTCGCGGTCCGCTTCGGCGAGCCGAACTTCCTGCTGTCCTCGCGGGTGCACGAGAACTCCAAGGTGCTCTTCGAGCGCTCGCCGCGCGAGCGGGTGCAGAAGGTCGCGCCGTGGCTGACCGTCGACAACGACGCGCTGCCGGCCGTGGTGGACGGCAAGGTCGTGTGGATCCTGGACGGGTACACCACGACCGACCGCTACCCGCTCTCGGAGAAGCGGTCGCTGCGCGACATGACCTCGGACGCGATCAACCCGCGCACGGCGTACGCCACGCTGCCGACCGACGAGATCAACTACATGCGCAACGCGGTCAAGGCGACCGTGGACGCGTACGACGGCACGGTCACCCTCTACGCGTGGGACGACGAGGACCCGATCCTCAAGGCTTGGGAGGGCGTCTTCCCCGGCGCGGTGAAGCCGAAGTCGGACATCTCCGAGGAGCTGATGGCGCATCTGCGCTACCCCGAGGACATGTTCAAGGTGCAGCGCTACGTCCTGGCGGCGTACCACGTCACCGACCCGAAGGCGTTCTACGAGGGTAACGACCGCTGGCAGGTGCCGGAGGACCCGAACTTCCAGACCCGCAAGCAGCCGCCGTACCGTCTCTCGGTCGCCACCGAGAGCGGCGAGACGCCGGTCTTCTCGCTGACCTCGGTCTACACGCCGAACAAGAAGCAGAACCTCGCCTCGTTCATCTCCATCGGCGCGGACGCCTCCGACCCGGAGACCTACGGCAAGTTCCAGATCCTGCGGCTGCCGGACAGCACCCAGGTGCCCGGCCCGTCGCAGATCTCGAACCAGTTCAACTCCGACGACGCGATCGCGGCGACGCTGCTGCCGTTCAAGCGCGAGGGCACCGAGGTGGTCAGCGGCAACCTGCTCACCCTGCCGGTGGGCAACGGGCTGCTCTACGTCCAGCCGATCTACACCCTGCGCACGGGCGGCTCCGGCAACTACCCGGTGCTGCGCTTCGTGCAGGTGTCGTTCGGCAAGTCGGTCGGCATCGGCGCGACCCTGTCCGACGCGCTCGACAACGTGCTCGGCAAGAGCGGCACGACCGGTGGCACTGACTCGGGTGGCACGGATTCGGGTGGCACGGATTCGGGCGGCACGGACTCTGGTGGCGACTCGGGTGGCGGCTCGGGGAGCGAGCAGCCGCTGCCGACGGACGCGCTCAAGCTGCTGCAGCGGGCCGACGCCAAGTTCCGCGAGGCCGACGCCGCGCTGAAGGCGGGCGACCTGGCCGGGTACGCCAAGGCCGTGGACGAGGGGCGCGCGCTCGTCGACCGGGCGCTCACGGCGGGCCAGGGGGACTGAGCGATGGCCGCGATTGACACGCTGGGTGGAAGAGTCGATGTCGCGGTCAAGAACCTCACCCCGGGCTACTTCGCCCTGGTGATGGCCACCGGCATCGTCTCGGTCGGGATGTACAGCGCCGGGCAGATGCTGATCTCCAACATCCTGCTGGGGATCGCGGTGACGGCGTACCCGCTGCTGATCGTGCTCAACATCGTGCGGCTGGTGCGGTACCGCTCGGCGGTCGCCGAGGACATGGCCGATCCGGCCCGCGCGTTCGGCTTCTTCACCTTCGTGGCGGCGACGAACGTGCTGGGCAGCCGGCTGGGGATCGAGGGGCGCTTCGGCATCGCCTCGGCGCTGCTCATCGTGGCGTCGCTGGCCTGGGTCGTCCTCGGCTACACGATCCCCTGGACCGCCGTACTGGGCCGGACGACGCGGCCGATGCTGCAGACCGCCAACGGCACCTGGTTCATCTGGGTGGTGGCCAGCCAGTCGATTGCCGTCGTGGCCGCGACCCTGGAGCAGGAGTTCGCCGGCCACCGCCGCGAGCTGGCAGTGCTGGCCGTCTTCTCCTGGTCGGTCGGGGTCTTCCTGTACGCCGCAGCCGGCGTCTTCGTGAGCGCGCGGATGATGCTCTACGAGTTCAAGCCGACCGACCTCACCCCGCCGTACTGGGTGGCCATGGGCGCCACCGCCATCACCGTCGTCGCCGGCGCCCGCATCGTCGGCATGGCCGACGCCCCCATGGTCGACGCCACCCGGGGCCTGATCGCCGGCGCGTCCGTCCTCTTCTGGGCCTTCGGCACCTGGCTCATCCCCCCGCTGATCGCCGCCGGCCTCTGGCGCCACGTCCGCCACCGCATCCCCCTGCGCTACGAGGCC
The DNA here is from genome assembly GCA_044464665.1 of Nocardioides sp. Classification (GTDB taxonomy): domain Bacteria; phylum Actinomycetota; class Actinomycetes; order Propionibacteriales; family Nocardioidaceae; genus Marmoricola. The sequence continues at coordinate 290 of JBIQLB010000044.1, read as the reverse complement.
ACCCTGTGGAGCGTGATCTTCCCCCTCGGCATGTACGGCGTCGGCTCCCGCTTCCTCGGCGACGTCGACCACCTCCCGATCGTCCACGCCATCGGCGTCACCCAAGGCTGGATCGCCCTCGCCGCCTGGACCGTCACCTTCCTCGCGATGCTGCGCCACCTCCTCCGCACCGTCCTCCTCCCCGCACCCCCTGCGGCCCGATTTGGCTCTCCCGCCTCCGCCCGGTAACCTCTTCCTCACCGACGCGGGGTGGAGCAGCTCGGTAGCTCGCTGGGCTCATAACCCAGAGG
>JBIQLB010000043.1:0-22081 GCA_044464665.1 Nocardioides sp. | reverse complement strand
TCTTGAGACACCAGTGACCGATGTCCTGAACCAGAACACCACACCCGGCACGCATTGTCGGTGGTCTCCTTGACAATGACTCTAGCCCGCACGTCAGACCTCGCGAGACCATCTGGACCTGCTGATCGGTCCGAAGACATAGGGTGTCTCGGTGCTGCTCGGACCGGAGGACCCGCTGCCGCGGCAGCCGCGGCGGATCCTGGTCAACGGGGCGGCAGGGGCGGGGAAGACGACGCTGGCGGTGCGGATCGCCGAGGCGCTGAGGGTGCCGCACACCGAGCTGGACGCGCTGCACCACGGGCCGGGGTGGGTGCCGAGGCCGGAGTTCCTCGACGACGTACGCCGGCTGGTGGCGCGGGAGTCGTGGGTGACGGAGTGGCAGTACCCGCAGGCGCGTCCGATCCTCGCCGAGCGGGCCGACCTCGTCGTCTGGCTGGACCTGCCGCGGTGGCTGGTGACGCGGCGCGTCGTGCGGCGTACGGTCCGGCGCCGGATCCGCCGCGAGGAGCTGTGGAACGGCAACCGCGAGGGCCCGCTATGGCGGATCCTCGTCGACGACGAGCACATCATCCGCTGGTCGTGGACGTCGTATCCCGAGGTCGCCGAGCGCGCCCGCGCCCTCCTCGCCGACCGCCCCGAGCTGCCGGTCGTCCGGCTGCGCACGCCCGCGGAGATCGAGCGCTGGGTGGTGGCTCAGCCGCGCTTGTAGGCGGGGGTGACCTCGTTGATGGCGTCGCCCATGCGGTGGATGCGCAGGGCGTTGGTGGAGCCGGGGATGCCGGGGGGGCTGCCGCCGATGATGACGACGAGGTCGCCCTCCTGGACGCGGCCGATGGCGAGGAGCTGCTCGTCGACGCGGCTGACCATCTCGTCGGTGTGGTGCACCGGGTCGACCTTGAAGGTCTCCACGCCCCAGGTCATGGAGAGCTGGGAGCGGACCTGGGCCTCGGGAGTGAAGGCGAGCACCGGGATGGAGCTGCGGTAGCGGGCCAGGCGGCGGGCGGAGTCGCCGCTCTGGGTGAAGGCGACGAGGTACTTGGCGCCGACCCGCTCGGCGACCTCGGCGGCGACCTTGGCGATGACGCCGCCGCGGGTCTTGGGCTGCCAGTCGATGGCCGCCATGTGGTGCAGCTCGTGGTCCTCGGTGGAGGCGATGATGCGGGCCATCGTCTCGACCGTCTCGATGGGGTACTCCCCCACGCTGGTCTCGCCGGAGAGCATCACCGCGTCGGCGCCGTCGAGCACGGCGTTGGCGACGTCGGAGGCCTCGGCGCGGGTCGGGGCCGGCGCGGAGATCATCGACTCCAGCATCTGGGTGGCGACGATCACCGGCTTGGCGTTGCGGCGGGCCTTCTCGACCACGCGCTTCTGCAGGAACGGCACGTCCTCCAGCGGGCACTCCACGCCGAGGTCGCCGCGGGCCACCATGAAGCCGTCGAAGGCACGGACCACCTCGTCGAGGTTGTCGACCGCCTGCGGCTTCTCGATCTTGGCGATCACCGGCAGCAGCACGCCCTCCTCGTGCATGACGCGGCGTACGTCGTCGGCGTCCTTGGCCGAGCGCACGAAGGAGAGCGCGATGTAGTCGACGGTGAGGTGCAGGGCCCAGCGCAGATCCTCGACGTCCTTCTCCGACATGGCCGGCACGCTGACCGGGACGCCGGGCAGGTTGATGCCCTTGTGGTCGCTGACCCGGCCGCCCACCTCGACGCGTGTATGCACCTCGGTCCCCTCGACGGCGCTGACCCGCAGCCGGACCTTGCCGTCGTCGATGAGGATCTGGTCGCCGGCGGAGACGTCACCGGGCAGGCCGGCGTACGTCGTCGGGGCGACCCGGTGGTCACCGGGGATGTCCCGGGTGGTGATGGTGAAGTCCTGCCCGACCTTGATCCGCGCCCCGCCCTCGGCGAACCAGCCGAGCCGGATCTTCGGCCCCTGCAGATCCGCGAAGATGCCGATGGCCCGGCCCACGCGGTCGGAGGCCTCGCGCACCATGTGGTACACCGCCTCGTGGTCGGCGTACGTGCCGTGGCTGAGGTTCAGCCGGGCCACGTCCATGCCGGCTCGGACGAGAGCCTCGATGCTCTCCGGAGTGGACGTGGCGGGCCCGAGGGTGCACACGATCTTGGCTCTTCGCACGGTTCCTCACCCTAGCGTTCGCGGGCTTGAACGTTCCAAGAACCCCGGGAACGCCGGCCGAACACCCGCCGAACGCGCTCAGACGACCAGCGGTCGCTCCGTCGGCGGGATCGGGTAGGGCAGGTTCGTCGAGCCGGTCAGGTAGCGATCCACGGTGGAGGCCGCGGCCCGGCCCTCGGCGATCGCCCAGACGATCAGCGACTGACCCCGCCCCGCGTCGCCGGCGACGAAGACGCCCTCGACGCTGGTCGCGTAGTCGCGGTCGCGCACGATGTTGCCGCGCTCGTCCAGCTCCACACCGAGCTGCTCGACCAGGCCGGCGCGCTCCGGGCCGACGAAGCCCATCGCCAGCAGCACCAGCTCGGCCGGGATCTCCCGCTCCGTGCCCGGCACGGGCTGGAAGGAGGCGTCCACCTCGACGAGCCGCAGCGCCTTGACGTTGCCCGCCTCGTCGCCGACGAACTCCTGGGTGGAGACCGCGTAGACGCGGTCGCCGCCCTCCTCGTGCGCCGAGGAGACCTTGAAGGTCATCGGGTACGTCGGCCAGGGCTGGCCCGCGGGCCGCTCCTCCCCCGGCCGCGCCATGATCTCCAGCTGGGTGATCGACGCCGCGCCCTGGCGGATCGCCGTGCCCAGGCAGTCGGCGCCGGTGTCGCCGCCGCCGATGATGACCACGTGCTTGCCGTCAGCGCGGATCTGCTCGGCGCCGTCGGGCAGCGACTCGCCGAGGGCGACTCGGTTGGCCTGCGGGAGGTACTCCATCGCCTGGTGGATGCCGCCGAGCTCACGGCCGGGGACCGGCAGGTCGCGCGGCGTGGTGGAGCCGATCGCCAGCACGACGGCGTCGTACCGCTCGCGCAGCTGGACCCCGGTCAGCGAGCCGCCGACGTCGACGCCGGCGCGGAAGACCGTGCCCTCGCGGCGCATCTGGTCCAGGCGCCGGTCCAGGACGGCCTTCTCCATCTTGAACTCGGGGATGCCGTAGCGCAGCAGCCCGCCGATCCGGTCGGCCCGCTCGTAGACCGCGACGGTGTGGCCGGCGCGGGTGAGCTGCTGGGCGACCGCGAGGCCGGCCGGACCCGAGCCGACGACGGCGACGGTCTTGCCGGAGAGCCACTCCGGCGGCTGCGGCCGCACGTTGTTGGACTCGAAGGCCCGCTCGATGATCGATACCTCGACGTTCTTGATGGTCACCGGGTCCTGGTTGATGCCCAGCACGCAGGCGGTCTCGCACGGCGCCGGGCACAGCCGCCCGGTGAACTCCGGGAAGTTGTTGGTCGCGTGCAGCCGCTCGATCGCGGCGTCCCAGTCGTCGCGCCAGACCAGGTCGTTCCACTCCGGGATGATGTTCCCGAGCGGGCAGCCGGTGTGGCAGAACGGGATACCGCAGTCCATGCAGCGCGAGGCCTGCGTGCGGATGATCGGCAGCAGCGCGCGGCCGGGTCCGCCGGGGTAGACCTCGTTCCAGTCGTGGACGCGCTCGGTGACCGGGCGGCGTCCGGCGACTTCGCGGCCGTGGTTCAGGAAGCCCTTGGGGTCAGCCATGCAACACCTCCATGATGCGAGCGGCGGTCTCGTCCTCGTCGAGGCCCTCTTCGCGTGCCTCGGCGCGGGCCTCGAGCACCCGCTTGTAGTCGCTCGGCATCACCTCGGTGAACCGGCCCAGCGACGCCGGCCAGTCGGCGAGCAGCGCCCGTCCGATGGCCGAGTCGGTCTCCTCGACGTGCTGGCGGACCAGCGCCTCCAGCTGATCGGCGGCCTCGCCGGCGACGGCGGCGAGCTCCACCAGCTCGAGGTTCACCCGGCCCTCGTCGAGGTCCAGGACGTACGCCGTGCCGCCGCTCATGCCCGCCGCGAAGTTGCGGCCGGTCGGTCCGAGGACCACGACGACTCCCCCGGTCATGTACTCGCAGCCGTGGTCGCCCACGCCCTCGACGACCGCCGAGACGCCGGAGTTGCGCACGCAGAAGCGCTCGCCGGCCTGTCCGCGCAGGAAGATCTGCCCGGACGTCGCGCCGTACCCGATGGTGTTGCCGGCGATGATCTGCTCCTCCGCGGCGAAGGTCGCGGCGCGGTCGGGCCGCACCACGATCCGGCCGCCGGAGAGGCCCTTGCCGACGTAGTCGTTGGCGTCGCCCTCCAGCCGCAGCGTGACACCGCGCGGCAGGAACGCGCCGAAGGACTGGCCCGCCGACCCGGTGAAGGTCAGGTCGATGGTGCCCTCGGGCAGACCCTCGCCGCGGTGGCGCTTGGTCACCTCGTGACCCAGCATGGTGCCGACCGTGCGGTTGACGTTGCGGATCTCCAGCTGGGCCCGCACCGGCTCGCCGCGCTCCAGGGCCGGAGCGCAGAGCTCGATGAGCTCGTTGTCCAGCGCCTTGTCCAGGCCGTGGTCCTGACCGGTGGTGTTCCGGCGGGCGGCCCCCTCAGGCAGCTCGGGCACGTGGAAGATCGGCGAGATGTCGAGCCCCGCGGCCTTCCAGTGCTCGACCGCGCGGCCGGCGTCGAGGACCTCGGCGTGACCGATGGCCTCCTCCAGCGACCGGAAGCCCAGCTCGGCGAGGAGCTCGCGGACCTCCTCGGCGATGTACTCGAAGAAGGTCTCCACGAACTCCGGCTTGCCGGAGAAGCGCTCGCGGAGCACGGGGTTCTGCGTCGCCACGCCCACCGGGCAGGTGTCGAGGTGGCAGACGCGCATCAGGATGCAGCCGGAGACGACCAGCGGCGCGGTGGCGAAGCCGTACTCCTCCGCGCCGAGCAGCGCGGCGATGACCACGTCGCGGCCGGTCTTGAGCTGGCCGTCGGTCTGCACGACGATGCGGTCGCGCAGCCCGTTGAGCAGCAGGGTCTGCTGGGTCTCGGCGAGGCCGAGCTCCCAGGGACCGCCGGCGTGCTTGAGCGAGGTCAGCGGCGAGGCGCCCGTGCCGCCGTCGTGGCCGGAGATCAGCACCACGTCGGCGTGCGCCTTGGACACACCCGCGGCGACCGTGCCGACGCCGACCTCGGCGACCAGCTTCACGTGCACCCGCGCGGACGGGTTGGCGTTCTTCAGGTCGTGGATCAGCTGGGCCAGGTCCTCGATCGAGTAGATGTCGTGGTGCGGCGGCGGCGAGATCAGGCCCACGCCCGGCGTGCTGTGCCGGGTCTTGGCCACCCAGGGGTAGACCTTGTTGCCGGGCAGCTGGCCGCCCTCGCCGGGCTTGGCGCCCTGGGCCATCTTGATCTGGATGTCGTCGGCGTTGGTGAGGTACTCCGAGGTCACCCCGAAGCGCCCGGAGGCGACCTGCTTGATCGCCGAGCGCCGCTCGGGGTCGTGGAGCCGGTCGGGGTCCTCGCCGCCCTCGCCGGTGTTGGACTTGCCGCCCAGCCGGTTCATGGCGATCGCGAGGGTCTCGTGCGCCTCCTTGCTGATCGAGCCGTAGGACATCGCGCCGGTGGAGAACCGCTTGACGATCTCCGAGACCGGCTCGACCTCCTCGATCGGGACGGACTCCCTCTCCTTGAACGCGAAGAGCCCGCGCAGCGTCATCAGCCGCTCGGCCTGGTCGTCGACGAGCCGGGTGTACTGCTTGAAGACGTCGTACCGGCCGGCGCGGGTGGCGTGCTGGAGCCGGAAGACCGTCTCGGGGTTGAAGAGGTGAAGCTCGCCCTCGCGGCGCCACTGGTACTCACCGCCGATGGCGAGGTCCCGGTGCGAGGGCGCCAGCCCGTCGACGGGGTACGCCGTGCGGTGGCGCAGCGCGACCTCCTGGGCGATGACGTCCAGGCCGATGCCGCCGAGCTTGGAGGTCGTGCCGGTGAAGTACTTGTCCACCAGCTCCTCCGACAGCCCGAGCGCCTCGAAGATCTGGGCGCCCGTGTACGACGCGACGGTGGAGACGCCCATCTTGGACATCACCTTCACCACGCCCTTGCCGAGCGCCTTGACGAGGTTCCGCACCGCCACGTCGGGCTCGGTCTTGACGTAGAACCCGTCGCGGGCGAGGTCCTCCACGGACTCCATCGCCAGGTAGGGGTTCACCGCCGCCGCGCCGAAGCCGATCAGCGTGGCCACGTGGTGCACCTCGCGGACGTCGCCGGCCTCGACCACCAGGCCGACCTGGGTCCGGGTCTTCTCCCGGACCAGGTGGTGGTGGACGGCCGCGGTCATCAGCAGCGACGGGATCGGCGCCCGGTTGGCGTCGGAGTGCCGGTCGGAGAGCACGATGATGCGCGCGCCGTCGGCGATCGCCGCCGAGACCTCGGCGCAGATCTCGTCCAGCCGGGTGCGCAGCGCCGCGCCGCCACCGGTCACGTCGTACAGACCGCGGGAGACGTGCGTGGCGAAGCCGGGCATGTCGCCGTCGCGGTTGACGTGCAGGATCTTGGCCAGCTCGTCGTTGGTGATCACCGGGAACGGCAGCACGATCTGCCGGCACGAGGAGGGACCCGGCGAGAGCAGGTTGGCCTCCGGGCCGATGGTGCCGTTGAGGCTGGTGACCAGCTCCTCGCGGATCGCGTCCAGCGGCGGGTTGGTGACCTGCGCGAAGAGCTGGGCGAAGTAGTCGAAGAGCAGCCGCGGCCGGTCACTGAGGACCGCCACCGGGGTGTCGGTGCCCATCGAGCCGATCGGCTCGGCGCCGGTGTTGGCCATCGGCGTGAGCAGGACGCGCAGCTCCTCCTCGGTGTAGCCGAAGATCTGCTGGCGGCGGGTCACCGAGGCGTGGGTGTGCACGATGTGCTCGAGCTCGGGCAGGTCGCCGAGCTTGATGAGGCCGGCGTGCAGCCACTCGTCGTACGGCTCCTCGGCGGCGAGGCCGGACTTGATCTCCTCGTCCTCGACGATCCGGTGCTCCTCGGTGTCGACCAGGAACATCCGGCCCGGCTGGAGCCGGCCCTTGCGCACGATCCGGTCGGCGGGCAGGTCCGGCAGCACGCCGACCTCGCTGGCCAGCACGACCAGGCCGTCGTCGGTGACCCAGTAGCGGCTGGGGCGCAGGCCGTTGCGGTCCAGGACCGCGCCGACCTGCGAGCCGTCGGTGAACACCACACAGGCCGGACCGTCCCAGGGCTCCATCAGCGCGGAGTGGAACTCGTAGAACGCCTTGCGCTTGGCGTCCATCTCGGTGTGGTTCTCCCACGCCTCGGGGATCATCATCAGCACCGCGTGCGGCAGGCTGCGCCCGCCCAGGTGGAGCAGCTCCAGCACCTCGTCGAAGGAGGCCGAGTCGCTGGCGCCGGGCGTGCAGATCGGGAAGAGCCGCTCCAGGTCGCCGGGGATCAGCTCGCTGGACAGCAGCGCCTCGCGGGCCCGCATCCAGTTGCGGTTGCCCATGACGGTGTTGATCTCGCCGTTGTGGGCGATGTAGCGGTACGGGTGGCTCAGCGGCCAGCTCGGGAAGGTGTTGGTCGAGAAGCGCGAGTGCACGACCGCGACCGCCGACTCCACGCGGGGGTCCACCAGGTCGGGGAAGACCTGGTCGAGCTGGTCGGTGGTGAGCATGCCCTTGTAGGCGATGGTCCGGCTCGACAGCGACGGGAAGTAGGCGTCGGTCTCCCGCTCGGCGCGCTTGCGCAGGCAGAAGGCGAGGCGCTCCAGGCCCATGCCGAGCAGGCGGCCGCCGCGCGAGCTGACGAAGAGCTGGCGGAACCGCGGCATCGTGGCCAGCGCGGTGGTGCCGAGCGAGGACGGGTCGGTGGGGACCTCGCGCCAGCCGACCACGGCCAGCTGCTCCTCGGCGGCGATCTCCTCGATGCGGGCCATCGTCTTGGCGACCTGCTCGTCGTCACCGGGGAGGAAGGCCGTGCCGACGGCGTACGCGTGCCGCGCGGGCAGCTCGAAGCCGGCCTCGGCGGCCACCTCGCGGAAGAAGCGGTCCGGGATCTGCAGCAGGATGCCGGCGCCGTCGCCGGAGTTCGGCTCGGCGCCCGCGGCGCCGCGGTGCTCGAGGTTGCGCAGCGCGGTGAGCGCCCGGGTCACGATGTCGTGGCTCGGGACGCCGGTCAGCGTCGCGACGAAGGCGACACCGCAGGCGTCGCGCTCGTGGCGGGGGTCGTACAGCCCTTGGGGCGGCGGGAATGCGGACATGGCACTCTCCCGTCGTCTCGGCGCACGGGGGCCGGCCTCAGGCCGGGTGTCCCAGATGTGCGGCGTTCGGAAAAACGGCCGACACAGGACGTCACTGGCCTATGCGGGAGCGCCAGACTACCTCACGCCGGCGGGTTGCTACCAGGCAGTATCGGAGTCTCGCCGGCCTCAGCGGCCTCGCCAGCCCCGTCCGCCCCGCTGACCTCGCCGGTCTCGCTCTCCGGGGCGCCGGGCTCGCCGAGCCCCTCGGCACTGTCCTGGCCGTCGGCCGGGGACATGCCCTCACGGTAGACCGACTCCTCGCGACCGGGGTGGCGCCGGCCCATCACCACGAAGTAGACGGCGGCCAGCACGAAGAGCACGATCGAGGTCCACACGTTGAGCCGCAGACCGAGCACGTCCTCGTACTCCACCTTGTCGATGCGCATGTACTCGATCCAGCCGCGCCCGGCGCAGTAGGCCATCACGTAGAGCGCGAAGCAGCGCCCGTAGCCCAGCCGCAGCTTGCGATCCAGCCAGATCACCAGGCCCATGGCGCCGAGGTTCCACAGGCACTCGTAGAGGAACGTCGGGTGGAAGGTGGCGTGGTCCTGGTAGCCGTCGGGCCGGTGCTCGGGATCGATCTCCAGACCCCACGGCAGGTCGGTCGGACGGCCGAAGAGCTCCTGGTTGAAGTAGTTGCCCCAGCGACCGATCGCCTGGGCCAGCAGCAGCGCCGGCGCCAGCGCGTCGGCCAGCGGGCGGACCAGGATCCCGTAGCGCCGGCAGGCGATCCAGGCGCCGAACATCCCGCCCGCGATCGCGCCCCAGATGCCCAGGCCGCCGTTCCAGATCTCCAGCGCGCGGATCGGGTCCTTGCCCTCGCCGAAGTAGAGACCGTGGTCGGTGATCACGTGGTAGAGCCGGGCCCCGATGATGCCGAAGGGCACCGCCCACAGGGCGATGTCGCCGATCTGCCCGGCCTTGCCGCCCCGGGCCACCCAGCGACGGTCCCCCATCCAGACGGCGGCCAGGATGCCGGCGATGATGCACAGCGCGTAGGCGCGGACCGGGAGCGGGCCGAGATGCCAGACCCCCTGATCGGGACTGGGGATGGAGAGCGGGACCAGAGCAGGCACGAGGTCGAGGGTCACGGGTTCTCCTTAGCGCGTCAAGAGAGCTGACGGGTGATGTCTTCGGCCAATTGCGCGGGCGAGGTGCCCTGGGTCCACACGAGCCGGGCGCCGCCGTCGGTCACGCCGAAGACGTACGTCGAGTGGTCCACCTCGTAGCCGCCGCTGGGGAGCTTCTGGCCCTTCTCCAGGAAGACCTTCATCGCCGTGGCCAGCTCGACGATCTTCGGCAGCGGCCCGGTCAGGCCGGTGAACGTCGGGTCGAGGCGGTCGAGGTAGGCGCGCAGGGCCTTCTCGTCGTCGCGCGCCGGGTCGGTGGTCACGAAGACGACCGAGACCCGCTCGCGCAGGTCGGGCTCCAGGCGGGTCAGCGCCGAGGCCACCGTGCTCATCACGATCTGGCAGATGTCCGGGCAGTTGGTGTAGCCGAAGAAGACCAGCTGCAGCGGGGTGTCGTCGGTGGCGATCGAGTACGGCTGACCGTCGGTGTCGGTGAGCGGGATGTCCGGCACGACGTACGGGTCGTCGAGGCGGACGCCGTGGAAGCCGTCGCCGGGCGCCTTGCTCACGTGGGCCAGCGGGCCGTCGCCCTCGGGCTCGGAGCCGCAGGCCGACAGGGTGGCGGCGAGCGCCAGCGCCAGGGCGCCGGCGAGGAGGCGGCGTCGGGAATCAGCCACGGCGCACTCCGGCCGCCAGCTCCTCGGTGAGCCGGCCCAGCGACGCGAGGCCCTCGGTGGGATCGGCGGCGTCCAGCAGCGTCCGGACGAAGGCGGAGCCGACGATGACGCCGTCGGCGTAGCCGGCGACCTCGGCGGCCTGGTCCCCGGTGGAGACACCGAGACCGACGCCGATCGGCAGGTCGGTGACCGCCTTGGCCCGGGCGACCAGAGGGCCGGCCAGCTCGCTGGTGGTGGCACGCGCGCCGGTGACGCCCATGACCGCGGTGGCGTAGACGAATCCTCGGCACGCCGCTGTGGTCATCGCCAGCCGCTCGTCGGTCGAGGAGGGCGCGATCAGGAAGACCTTGTCCAGGTCGTGCTCGTCCGCGGCGGCGATCCACTCCGCGCCGGAGTCGGGTGTCAGGTCGGGGGTGATCAGGCCCGCTCCCCCGGCGCCGGCCAGGTCGCGCGCGAACCGCTCGACGCCGCTGCGCCCATGGCTCCGGCCGCTGGCGCGTCCATAGCTCTCGACGGGGTTCCAGTAGGTCATCACCACGGTCGGCGTCCCGGTCGAGGCGACCGCCTCGACGACGCGCAGCACGTCGCGGGTGCGGATGCCGCCCTCCAGCGCCCGCTGGGCGGCCGCCTGGATCGTCGGCCCGTCCATCACCGGGTCGCTGTAGGGCAGGCCCACCTCGATCACGTCGCAGCCCGACGCCACCATCTGACGCATCGCGGCGATGGAGCCCTCGACGTCGGGGAAGCCCGCGGGGAGATAGCCGACCAGGGCGGCACGCCCCTCGGCGCGCGCCTTGTCGAAGGCGACGGCAGTGCTCACTCGCCCGCCTCCCGGTCGGCCAGTCCGAACCAGTCGGTGGTGGTGCCCATGTCCTTGTCGCCGCGGCCCGAGAGGTTGACCAGGATCGTCGAGCCGGGCGCCTCCTCGGCCAGGCGCAGGGCTCCGGCCACGGCGTGCGCCGACTCGATCGCGCAGATGATGCCCTCGGTGCGGGCCAGCAGGGCGAGCGCGTCCATCGCCTCGGCGTCGGTCACCGGCTGGTACTCCGCGCGACCGGTGGCGGCCAGGTGGGCGTGCTGCGGGCCGACGCCCGGGTAGTCCAGGCCGGCCGAGATCGAGTGCGACTCGATGGTCTGGCCGTCCTCGTCCTGCAGCACGTAGGTGCGGGCGCCGTGCAGGACGCCGACATCGCCGGCATGGATCGTGGCGGCGTGCCGCGGCGTCTCCACGCCCTCGCCGCCGGCCTCGAAGCCGACGATGCGCACGTCGGCGTCGTCGAGGAAGGCGGCGAACATGCCGATCGCGTTGGAGCCGCCGCCCACGCACGCGACCACCGTGTCGGGCAGCGCCCCGGTGAGCTCCAGGCACTGGGCCCGGGCCTCGTCTCCGATGCCACGGCAGAAGTCGCGCACCATCGCCGGGAACGGGTGCGGGCCGGCCGCGGTGCCGAAGCAGTACGCCGTGTGGTCGACGCTGGCCACCCAGTCCCGGATCGCCTCGTTGATGGCGTCCTTGAGGGTGCGGCTGCCGGAGTCGACCGCGACGACCTCGGCGCCGAGCAGCCGCATCCGGGCGACGTTGAGCGCCTGGCGGCGGGTGTCGACCTCGCCCATGTAGACGCAGCACTCCAGGCCGAGGTACGCCGCCGCGGTGGCCGTGGCCACGCCGTGCTGGCCGGCCCCGGTCTCGGCGATCATCCGGGTCTTGCCCATGCGGCGGGCCAGCAGCGCCTGGCCGAGCACGTTGCGGATCTTGTGCGCGCCGGTGTGGTTGAGGTCCTCGCGCTTGAGCAGAATTCTGGTGTCCGCCCGCCCTGTGCTTGCCGCGAGCCGGGTCGCGTCGTAGAGCATGCTCGGCACGCCGGCGTACTCGCGCAGCATCCGCTCGAACTCAGCCGTGAAGGCCGGGTCGGCCATCGCCTCGGTCCACACCGCGGTCAGGCGATCCAGCTCGGCCACCAGCGCCTCGGGCATGAAGCGACCGCCGAAGCGGCCGAAGTGGCCGGCCTCGTCGGGGCCCGCCTGACTCATCGGCCGACCTCGCGCATCGCCGCGACCGACCGGCGGGGATCTCCGTCCTTGACCAGCGCCTCGCCCACCAGGACCACGTCGGCGCCCTCCTCGGCGTACCTCCGCGCGTCGGCGACCCCGGCGATCCCGGACTCGGCGACCTTGACGACGTCCCCGGGCAGCCGGGCGACGAGCCGGCCGAAGACGGCCGGGTCGACCTCGAGGGTCTTCAGGTTGCGCGCGTTGACGCCGACCAGCCCGGCGCCGATCGCCAGCGCGCGGTCGATCTCGGCCTCGTCGTGCACCTCGACGAGCACGGTCAGGCCGAGCTCGCGCGCCCGGTCGTGGAGGGCGCCCAGGGCGGCGTCGTCGAGGGCGGCCACGATCAGCAGCACCAGGTCGGCGCCGGCGGCCCGGGCCTCGAGCAGCTGGTACTCGGTGACGATGAAGTCCTTGCGCAGCAGCGGCGTCGACACCGCGGCGCGGACGGCACGCAGGTCGGCCAGGCTGCCGTCGAAGCGGCGCTGCTCGGTGAGCACGGAGATCGCGTCGGCGCCGCCCGCGGAGTACTCCCGCGCGAGTGCCGCCGGGTCGGGGATCGCGGCGAGGTCGCCCTTGCTCGGCGAGCGCCGCTTCACCTCGGCGATGACGCTCAGCCCGGGGGCGCGGAACGCCGGCATCGGGTCCAGCGGGGCCGGGCGCTGGTCGGCCTCCCGCACCAGGGCCGCCTCGGTCACCGTCGCCTGGCGTGCCGCGAGGTCCTCGCGCACGCCGGCCACGATCTCCTCCAGCACGGACATGCGCCAAGGCTCTCACGATGGCGAAACCCTGCCGGGATGAGGTCCGATCGGCGATCAGCATCGGATAGCGTCGGGCGCGTCAGGACGACCGCTGAGCAGACAGGTTCGCGAGATGAGCTACCCGCCCCCGCCCGAGCACCCGGAAGGCCAGCAGGGCGGCGGCGCCGCGCCTGAGCCCGGCGCGGAGGGCACGCCTCCGCCGCCTCCCGGTGGATACCCGCCCCCCGCCGGTGGATACCCTCCGCCCCCGGGTGGCTACCCGCCGCCGGCCTACCCGCCCCCGCCGCCCTCCGCGCCCTACGGGTACGGCGCGCAGCAGTACGGCGCGCCCGGCTACGGCCCTCCGCAGACCAGCCAGAAGGCCGTCTGGGCGCTGGTCCTGGGCATCGCCAGCTTCTTCTGCTGCGGCATCGTCACCGGCATCGTGGCGATCGTGCTGGGCAAGCAGGCCGGCGACGAGATCGCCCGCTCGGGCGGCGCGCTCACCGGCGGCGGCATGGCCAAGGCCGGCATGATCCTCGGCATCCTGGGCCTGATCGCCTCGGTCGTGACGATCATCCTCTTCGCCACCGGGACGTTCTCCAGCGACTTCAGCTTCGAGCAGGGGTAGCGGTCTCGGCCCGCTCGGGCTCGGGCGGGCCGAGTCGGTGATCAGTGACCGGTGTCGCCGTAGCCCAACCGGCCCGATGCCACACAGCCCGGTGCTCAGGGCGAGGGTCAGTGACCGGTGTCGCCGTAGACCATCCGGCCCGGTGCCACACAGCCCGGTGCTCAGGGCGAGGGTCAGGGCGAGGGTCAGTGACCGGTGTCGCCGTAGCCCATCCGGCCCATGACATAGCCGGTGATCATGGCGATCGGGGTGAGCGCGACGCCGACCCAGAAGACCGGCATCGAGCCGACCATCAGGCCGATGCCGCCGACGACGAAGCTGAGCATCGCGATGGACACGGCCGTCCAGGCGGCGGGCGTGTTGCCGTGGTTGCTCGACATGCTCGGGACTCCTCGGGTGCTCGGTCGTGCTGGGTGCGGCCAGTCTAGGGGCCCTCGGGCTCGGTCGGATCGACACCCTCGTCCAGCGCGTTCCACAGGTCGCGCTCGGTCGTGCCTCCGGAGGACTGGCCGGCCACCGGGGCGTCGTACCGGCTGCTCATGGTGGGCCACCGCGGCACCAGCCGCCACGCGGCGGCCAGGGCGAGGACCGAGACGACCGAGGCGACGGCGGCGGTGAGGTACCAGCCGGTGGGGTCGACCGCGATGTCGCCGCTGCCGGCGAGCAGCCGGTCGCGGATCTCGTCGGGCAGGCTGAACGGCGCCGCGATCACGCAGGCCACGACGCCGAGGGCCGCCAGCAGCGCGACGCCCGCCATCGCCCGGCGTACCCGGCCGCGGGTCACCAGCAGGGCGCCCCAGCCGGCGAGCACGACCAGCGACAGCGCCACCGCCAGCGGCAGGTCGGCGCGCAGGTCGGGCTCGCGCACGCCCAGCTCCAGCCGGTAGTCCACCGCGGCCGCGAACCACGGCCGGGCCGAGGCCACTGCGGTCAGGGCGCCCGCGCCGAGGCCCAGCAGGACCACCGGGCCGAACGTGCGCCGGCCGCCCCGGGGCTCGACCTCAGCCATCGCTGAGCAGTCCGGCGTCGAAGCAGGTGCGGTCACCGGTGTGGCAGGCGGGCCCCTCCTGGTCGACCTTGACCAGCAGGGTGTCGCCGTCGCAGTCCAGGCGCACCTCGACCACGTGCTGGCGGTGGCCGGAGGTCTCGCCCTTGACCCAGTACTCCTGGCGGGACCGGCTCCAGAACGTGCCGCGGCCGGTGGTGAGGGTGCGGTGCAGCGCCTCGTCGTCCATCCAGCCGAGCATGAGCACCTCGCCGGTGTCGTGCTGCTGCACCACCGCGGGCACCAGGCCCTGCTCGTCGCGCTTCAGCCGTGCGGCAATCGCCGGATCGAGGTCGCTCACCCGAGGAAGTATCCCCGATGGGGTCAGGCGTCTCGCGGCGTGCTGCCCCTCTGGGCGACCCAGCTGGCGTGCAGCCGGCCGTAGACGCCGCCCTGCGCCACCAGCTCGGCGTGCGTGCCGCGCTGGACGACCTCGCCGCGGTCGAAGACCAGCACCTGGTCGGCCCCCTCGGCGGTGGAGAGCCGGTGGGCGATGGTGACGCTGGTCCGCCCGGCCATGACGGTCTCCAGGGCGCGCGAGATCCGCATCTCCAGGGCCGGGTCGACGGCGCTGGTGGCCTCGTCGAGAACCAGCAGGTCGGCGTCGGCGAGGTGGGCGCGGACCAGCGCGACCAGCTGCCGCTCCCCGGCGCTGAGGGACTCGCCGCGCGGCCCGACCGGGGTGTCCAGGCCGAGCGGCAGCGTCTCCAGCCAGTCGGCGAGCCCGAGCTCGGCGACGGCCGCCAGGATCTCGGGGTCGCCGGCCGCCAGGTCGCCGTACCCCATGTTGCGGCGCAGGGTGTCGTCGAAGAGATAGCCCTCCTGCGGGACGAGGACGACCCGTCGGCGCAGCGAGCTGTTCGCCACCGTGCGCAGGTCGACGCCGTCGAGCCGGACCGTGCCGGAGGTGGGATCCATCAGGCGGGTGAGCAGCTTGGCGAAGGTGGTCTTGCCCGAGCCGGTCTCCCCCACGACCGCCACCCGGGTCCCCGCCGGCAGGTGCTCGTGGACGTCGCGCAGCACCAGCGGACCGCCGGGATAGCCGAAGTCCACGTGCTCGACCTGCACGTCCATCGGCCCGCGCGGCAGCGTGACGCCGTCCTCCCCCGGGTCGACCAGGTCGGCCGGCGTGGTCAGGATGCCGATCACCCGCCGCCATCCGGCCAGCGCGTTCTGCGCGTCGGTGAGCACCTGGGTGCCCATCTGCACCGGGCTGACGAAGAGCGTCACCAGGAACGCGAAGGCGAGCACCTCACCGGCCGTGATCGCGTCATCGAAGCCCAGCCAGATGCCGATGACCAGCACCAGCGCGTTGGCGAGACCGGCGGAGACGCCACCGAGGGAGAAGGAGAACGCGGTGAGGCCCTGGGCCCGGGTGCTGGCCGTCTTGTAGCGGTCGATCGCGGTGTCGATGCGCTCCTGGGTGCGGTCCTCGATGGCGTGGGTGCGGACGACCACGGCGCCGACGACCGGCTCGGAGATCGCGGCCAGCATGTGGCCCACCTGCTGCCGGACCACGCCGTACGCCGCGGAGAGTCGCCGCTGGAAGTAGCGCAGGGAGAGGAAGAGCGGGGCGAAGCAGATCCACACCACGAGGGTCAGCTGCCAGCTGTAGACGAGCATGATCACCGTGGCGACGGCGATCTGGCCGATGCTGACGATGCCGATGACGCCGCCGAAGACGAGGAACTGGCTCACCTGGTCCACGTCGCTGGTGACCCGCGAGACCAGGGCGCCGCGGCGCTCGGTGTTCTGGGTCAGCAGCGGCAGGTCGTGCACGTGCCGGAACGCCTTGATGCGCAGCGTCGCCAGGCCGCGCTCGGCGGCGGTGAAGAGCCGGGCCGTCATCAGGTACGACGACCAGCCGGTGACCACCAGCGCCGCGGCGGCCGCGATCACCATCCAGGCGACGAAGCCGACGTCGACCGAGCCGTCGGAGATGCCCCCGTCGAGCGTCTGCTGGACCGCGATCGGCACCACGACGCGACCGGCCGTGCCGAGGAAGGCCAGCAGGACCGTCAGCCAGAGGCCGTCGGTCACCTCCGGGGAGATCGCGACGCCACGGCGGATGGTCTCCCAGGCGCCGATCTCCTCACCGGAGTCCAGGGCGGTCGCGCTCACTGGCCCACTCACCGGCCCACCTCCTGGGCGTCGGTCTCGTAGGCGTTGACCAGCCGGGCGTAGTCGGCGTTGGTGGCGAGCAGCCGCTCGTGCGGGCCGCGGTCGGCGATCCGGCCGTCGTCGAGGAAGAGCACCTCGTCGGCCAGGCCGATCGTGGCCTTGCGGTAGGCGATCAGGAGCATGGTCGTGCCCTCGCTCCGGTCGCGCATCGCGGCGAGGATGCGCGCCTCCACCTCGGGGTCGACGGCCGACGTGGCGTCGTCGAGGACGAGCAGCCGCGGCCGGCGTACCAGGGCGCGGGCCAGGGCCAGGCGCTGTCGCTGGCCGCCGGACAGCGTCGTGCCGCGCTCGCCCAGGCGGCTGTCCAGCCCGTGCGGCAGCGCGGCGACGAAGCCGTCGGCCTGGGCGGTCCGCAGCGCCGCCCACACCTCCTCGTCGCTCACCGGAGCTCCGAGGGCGACGTTGTCGCGCACGGTGTCGTCGAAGAGGAAGGCCGTCTGCGGCACCAGCGCGGTCTGCGCCGCCAGCTCGCCCGGCGCCAGCTCGCGCAGGTCGATCCCGTCGATGACGACCGCCCCCTCGGCGGGATCCACCAGTCGCCCGATCAGCGTGGTCAGCGTGCTCTTGCCCGACGCCGTCTCGCCGACGACGGCGACCGTGCGGCCCGGCTCCACGGCGAAGGAGAGGTCGCGGAGCACCGGCACGCCGGGCACGTAGCCGAAGTCGACGTCGCGCAGCTCGAGGCCGGCTCCCCCGTCCGCGGACGGCAGCCGGCGCGCGCCGTACGCCGTGTGCTCGGGTGCGTCGAGCACGCCCCTGACCCGCTCGTAGCCCACCACCGAGCGCGGGAACTCCCCCAGCAGCCAGCCGATCGAGCGGATCGGGAAGGCGACGATGGTGAGCAGGTAGGCGATCGTCACCACGTCGCCGGGGGCGGCGTGACCGCGCTGCACCTGCCAGACGCCGACCACCAGCACGCCGAGGACGCCGAAGCCCGGCAGCGCCTCCAGCAGCGGGTCGAAGGCCGCCCGGATGCGGCCGACGCGGATGCCGAGGTCGCGCAGCTGGTCGGCCTTGGCCGCGAAGCGCCCGGTCTCCTCGCCCTCGCGACCCAGGGTCTTGACCACCATGGCGCCGTCGAAGGACTCGTGGGCGATCTCGCTCAGTTCGGCGCGCAGGGCCTGGATGCGGGTGAACAGCGGCGAGGAGAAGTACTGGTAGGTCAGCGTGGCGATGGTGACGAGCGGGAAGACCATCAGGCCGACCGCTGCCATCGTCAGGTCGACCACGAGCATCTGCACGACGGCGATGACGAGCATGGCGACGGTGCCCACGGCCATCGGCAGCGGCGCGATCGGCGCCCACGCGGCCTCGACGTCGGCATTGGCGTTGGAGAGCAGCTGTCCGGTCGGATGGCGCTGGTGCCAGGAGATCGGCAGGCGGAGGTACTGCCGGGAGAGCTCGCGACGGTACGCCGCCTGCATGCGGTACTGCATCACGCCGGCCCCGAGGCGGCGCGCCACGATGCCGACCGCGCGCAGGATCGCCACGCCCACGAAGAGCGCCACGACCGCGATCAGCGCGCCGGCGGTGGTCGTGCCGGTGTCGAAGGCGGGCAGCAGCACGTGATCGGTGGCCCAGCCGAGCACCCACGCGTCGGCGACGGTCAGAGCGCCGAAGAGCACGCTGCCGATGGTGGAGACGGTGAAGATCCACGGCTCCCGGCGGATCGCCACGCCCAGGACCGCGAAGCCCTCGCGCAGGCTCGACCGGGTCCGCCCCGCCGCCAGGGTGTCGGTGCCCGGGTCGTGCCCGGCGTCGGCGGATGGGGAGCTCACAACGAGCCAACCCTAGGCGGGCCGGTTCTGTTCCGCCGCATCGATCCCGTCAGTAGACGGAGACGTGGACGTGGTCCATGTGGTTCGCGGTGGCCGAGCCGCGGTTGGACATCGATCGCCAGCCCTCGCCGCCGCGCTGCTGGGTGTAGATGCGCTGGCGCCAGATGACGTCGTAGATGTCGAAGGTGCTGGCGTTGACCCGCAGGAACTCCGCGATCCGGGTGCCCAGGGAGACGTCGCTGACCATGATGTCGATGGCCCGCCCGGTGCTGTGCTCGCCGTGGTTGTCGCGGCCGCCGTACCGGGTGATCTCGGGGAAGTTGTTGCAGACCGCCCGGTAGACGCGGACCGCGCGCGTGGTCAGGCCACCCTCGACGCCGGAGGTGCCGGCACAGGGGCGGTCCACGATCGGCAGCGCGTCGGGGCCGGTGGGCTTCTTCTTGTCGAGGTACGCCGCGCTGACCCAGCGCAGCGAGCCCTTGACCAGGACCTGGGCGAATCCGTTCTCGCGGATGCCGGTCACGCCGAGCCGGGAGGCGGTCTCCACCTCACCGAAGGTCTTGGCGTCCTTGCGGGGCGCCCCGCGGACCAGCAGGTCCTCGGTGGCGAAGAGGTGGGCCGACGCCGTGGGCGGGCCGGTCTGCTCGCTGAGCGAGGCCGGCGCCATCCGGTCGGAGTCGCGCGACATCGGCGTCTCCCGGTCGGCGGCCTGGGCCGCGGCGGAGATCGAGTCGCCGGCGAACGGGGTCAGGTCGACCGAGCCGGGATCCAGGTCGGTGGTCACGACACCGACGCCGACGACGGCCGCCGTCACCGCGGGAGCGGCCAGCAGCGAGATGCGTCGGTACTTCGACTGGCGTGGCGGGAGGCTGTGCTTGCCTCGGGTCACGAGTAGTCCTCACGTGGGGTACAAGGGCATGCCCATGGCGTACGGGACAGCCAAGGGCCCTCCCATGAGACCACGGATGGTCAACGCGCACCTAATCTATCGGGGCAAAAGGTACGTGAGTCGTGCCACTCGACGCGGATTCGGCAGGCCGGACGGCTCAACCGCCACTGATCTCGTCGACATCCTCGCGCACCACCAGGCCGCGGCCGTCGGTGTCGTCGAGCCAGCCCTCGGGCAGCACCACCCGCTTGCGGGGCGCGCCCTGGCGACCGCGCGGGGAGCCCAGCTCCGAGACCGGGAACGGCGCCTCGGGGTCGAGCTGCTCCAGGAGCGCGTCCAGCTCGGCCAGCGAGGAGACCAGGCCGAGGGCGTGCCGCAGCTCGCCGCCGGCCGGGAAGCCCTTGAGGTACCAGGAGATGTGCTTGCGGAACTCCTTGCAGCCCCGCTCCTCCCCCATGTGCTCGGAGAGCAGCTCGGCATGGCGGCGCATCATCGCGCGCACCTCGCCCAGCGACGGCAGCACGGCGACCTCCTCGCCGGCGAAGGCGGCGGCCAGGTCGCGGAAGAGCCACGGCCGGCCCAGGCATCCACGCCCCACGACCACGCCCGCGGCCCCGGTCTCCTCGACCATCCGCAGCGCGTCGGCGGCCTCCCAGATGTCGCCGTTGCCCAGGACCGGGATGCCCACGTGCTCCACCAGCTCGCCGATCGGCTCCCACGCCGCGGTGCCGGAGTAGCCCTGGATGGCGGTGCGCCCGTGCAGCGCGATCGCCGCGGCGCCCGACTCCTCGGCGATCCGGCCGGCATCGAGGAATGTCAGGTGGTCCTCGTCGATGCCCAGGCGGGTCTTCATGGTCACCGGCACGCCGTACGCCGCCGCGGCGCCGACGGCCGCGCGGAGGATCCCCCCGAGGAGACTGCGCTTCCACGGCAGCGCGGCCCCGCCGCCCTTGCGGGTCACCTTGGGGACCGGGCAGCCGAAGTTCAGGTCGACGTGCGCGACGCCGTACTCCCCGCAGAGGATCTCGGTCGCCGCGCCGACGTACCTCGGATCGGTGCCGTAGAGCTGGACCGACCGGACGTCCTCGAGCTCGTCGAAGACCAGCATCGACTTCGTGGTCGCGTCGCCCTCCACCAGGCCGCGGCTGGTGATCATCTCGCAGACGTAGAGACCCGCGCCCTGTTCACGACACAGCCGTCGGTAGGCGGCGTTGGTGATCCCGGCCATCGGCGCCAGCACCACCGGGGTGGCGACCGTGAGGTCGCCGATCCTCAGCTCGGTCAGGACGGACTCTGCTCCCCGCTCGGGCTCTGCGAGGCCTTGCCCTTGCCCGCCTTGCCGCCCTTGCCCTTGGCCGGCGTCACGTCGCCGGTCCACACGATCGGCTCGAAGGCCTGCAGCGGCCGGAAGCTGACGGCCGTCAGCGTGCCGTGGTCGGGCGCGAGATAGACCAGGCAGGTGTCCACGGTGGCGTTCGGCGGGAAGGTCGCCGGCAGCGCGGTGGACGGGCACGGCGCGAAGGAGTTGGTGAAGCTGGAGGCCTGGATCAGCGTGTTGGTGGCGTCCACGGCCCACAGCGGGACGGGCGTCTGGCCGACGTCGCCGTCGCCGACGTTCTTCACCGAGACGTCCACGTAGTACGGCGTCGAGGCGCTGGTGCGCTCGTCCAGGACGTAGCCGGACAGGTCGGCGATCGTCCCCTGACGCGCGGACTTCACGGTCAGCTCCAGCACCGAGCCACGCTCGGCGTTGGGCTCGTAGGCGACCTTGGCGGACTCGCCGAAGGCAAGCTTGGTGCCCGCCTTGGTCAGCGTGATGCCCGAGGGCACGTTGACGTTGCCGGTCGGCAGGTCCACCGACGGCTTGGCCGCGGGCTTCTCCGAGGGCTCCTCGGAGCCGCCGCATCCCGCGAGGGCGAGCAGCGAGACCAGCAGAGCGGCACACAGACGGATCATCGGGACATTGTGCCAACCCGAGCGGCGCCCGGACGTGCTCAACACCCGGCGAGCCGCTCTGCGAGCCAGCCGCGCAGGCCGTCCAGGGAGATCCGCTCCTGGGACATCGTGTCGCGCTCGCGCACGGTGGCGGCGCCGTCCTCCAGGGAGTCGAAGTCGACGGTGACGCAGTACGGCGTGCCGATCTCGTCCTGGCGGCGGTAGCGGCGGCCGATCGCCCCGGAATCGTCGAACTCGACGTTCCAGCACTCGCGCAGCTCCGCGGCGAGGTCGCGCGCCTTGGGGCTGAGGTCCTCGTTGCGGCTCAGCGGCAGCACGGCGACCTTGACCGGCGCCAGGCGCGGGTCGAGCCGCAGCACGGTGCGCTTGTCCACGCCGCCCTTGGTGTTCGGCGCCTCGTCCTCGGTGTAGGCGTCGACCAGGAAGGTCATCAGGCTGCGCGACAGACCCGCCGCGGGCTCGATGACGTAGGGGATGTAGCGCTCGTCGGCGGCCTGGTCGTAGTAGGAGAGGTCCTGGCCCGACGCCTCGGAGTGGGTCTTCAGGTCGAAGTCGGTGCGGTTGGCGATGCCCTCGAGCTCGCCCCACTCCGAGCCGGTGAAGCCGAAGCGGTACTCGATGTCGACGGTCCGCTTGGAGTAGTGGCTGAGCTTCTCCTGCGGGTGCTCGTAGTGGCGCAGGTTGTCGCGGTCGATGCCGAGCCCGGCGTACCAGTCGGTGCGCTGGTCGATCCAGTACTGGTGCCACTCCTCGTCCTCACCCGGCTTGACGAAGAACTCCATCTCCATCTGCTCGAACTCGCGGGTGCGGAAGATGA
>JBIQLB010000042.1:0-23707 GCA_044464665.1 Nocardioides sp. | reverse complement strand
GAGGGGGCGTCGTCCTACGGGCGATCACCATCTGGCTTCGCGAATAAGGAGACATACCCTAGTGTGCCGCTCCTCCCGGTCGGCGGATCAGTCCGCGGGGAGGCAGTCGATCTCGGGCTCGGCGAGCTTGATCTTCTTGGGGGCGTTCGGGTCGAGCCGCTCGAACTTGTCGCCGATCACCACGGCGATGCCGGGGCCGAGCTCGTCGGAGGTGGCGAGCACCTCGGTCTTCGGGCCGAAGGCGAGCGCGACCAGCGTCGCCGCGGGGTCGTCGGGGTCGGCGGCGTACACGACGGCCCGCTTGGCCGACATGCCCTCGGGTGCGTTGCCGATGGCGCCGGCCTTGAAGCCGGCCTCCTCGAGCTGGTCGAGCGTCGCCTGGGCGCGGCCGCTGCGCTTGCCGGAGTTGTAGACGCTCACCGTGATGACCTTGCGGCGCAGCTGGTCGGTGACCTTCTGCTGCTCGGGCGGGCAGGTGGGGCCGCTGGAGGCGGAGCCGTCGGCGTCGCCGTACGGCGCGGTGGCCGCGCGGAATCCCCAGACGGCCATGACGACGACGATGACGGTCAGCACCGTCATGGTCACCGCGGTGGTCAGGCTGCGGCCGTTCACGAGCGGGCCCTGCGGGGGATCTCGTGGACCCGGGCGTGCACGACCTGGCGCTGCTGGAGCGCGGCGCGCAGGGCGCGGTGCAGGCCGTCCTCCAGGTAGAGCTCGTCGCCCCACTTCACGACATGGGCGAACAGGTCGCCGAAGAAGGTGGAGTCCTCGTCCAGGAGCGCGGCCAGCTGCAGGGTGTCCTTGGTGGTGACCAGCTCGTCCAGGCGGACCGGCCGGGGCGGCAGCGCCGCCCAGTCGCGCGGCCCGAGACCATGGTCCGGATAGGGCCGGCCGTCTCCTACGCGCTTGAAGATCATCACCTCATCATAGGAAGAGCCCGCGACCGGCCTTCGTTACGCTCGCCCCATGACGGAGCAGCCCGCCCCCGCAAGCACGGCCGAGCCGGCCGAGACGCCGGCCCAGACGCCGGCCCAGACGCCGGCCCAGACGCCGGCCGAGACGCCGGCCGACGACCCGATCAGCGCGGCGGTCGCGCCGGGCTACCAGTTCACCGGTCCCGCGCTGGAGCTCGGCGCGCTGATGACGGGCGCGGAGGACCTGACCGGCGTACGGATCAAGATCCCCGTCGGCATGCTCAACCGTCACGGTCTGGTCGCGGGAGCCACGGGCACCGGCAAGACGAAGACCCTGCAGCTGATGGCCGAGCAGCTCAGCGCGGCCGGCGTACCGGTCTTCGCGGCCGACATCAAGGGAGACCTCTCCGGCCTCTCCGTGCCCGGCGAGTCGAACGAGAAGCTGCTCGCCCGCACCGCGTCGGTGGGCCAGCAGTGGCAGGCGACGGGCTTCCCGGTGGAGTTCTTCGCCCTCGGTGGCGAGGGCACCGGCATCCCGCTGCGGGTGACGATGAGCGCCTTCGGGCCGACCCTGCTGAGCAAGGTGCTCGGGCTCAACGACACCCAGGAGTCCTCGCTCGGGCTGATCTTCCACTACGCCGACAAGGCCGGACTGCCGCTGCTCGATCTCCCCGACCTGCGCGAGGTCATCAAGTACCTCACCTCCGACGAGGGCAAGCCGGACCTCAAGGATCTCGGCGGGCTCTCGACCGCGACCGCCGGCGTGCTGCTGCGCGAGCTGATCGCCTTCTCCGACCAGGGGGCCGACGCGTTCTTCGGCGAGCCGGAGTTCCAGACCACCGACTTCCTGCGGACCGCGCCGGACGGCCGCGGCCTGATCTCGCTGGTGGAGCTGCCCCGGCTGCAGGACCGGCCGGCGGTCTTCTCGACGTTCCTGATGTGGCTGCTGGCCGACCTCTTCCATGACCTGCCCGAGGTCGGCGACCAGGATCTGCCCAAGCTGGTCTTCTTCTTCGACGAGGCGCACCTGCTCTTCCGCGACGCCTCCAAGGCCTTCCGCGACGCGATCGCCCAGACCGTGCGGCTGATCCGGTCCAAGGGCGTCGGCGTCGTCTTCGTCACCCAGTCGCCGACCGATGTGCCGGACGAGGTGCTCGCCCAGCTCGGCTCGCGCATCCAGCACCAGCTCCGGGCGCACACCCCGAACGACGCCAAGGCGCTCAAGGCGACGGTCAACACCTACCCGACCAGCGCGTACGCCGACCTGGGCGAGGTGATCACCGGCCTCGGCATCGGCGAGGCCATCGTCACCGTGATGAACGAGAAGGGCGCGCCCACACCGGTCGCCTGGACCCGTCTGCGCGCGCCGGAATCGCTGATGTCCCCGGCCGACAGCGCCGCGATGGAGCAGGCGGTGAAGGCCTCGCCGCTCTACGCGACGTACGCGACGTCCATCGACCGCGAGTCCGCCCGGGAGATCCTCGCCAAGAAGCTCGAGGCCGGCGCCGAGCAGGCCGCGGCGGAGGAGGAGCGGGAGCCGGCACCGGCCAAGGCGCCGAAGTCGCGGGCCAAGCCCAAGCGCAAGGAGAAGTCGATGGTCGAGGAGGTGGTGAACTCCACCACGTTCCGGCAGGTCGTGCGCACCGCCGCCCGCGAGGTCGTCCGCGGGATGTTCGGCACCGGCCGGCGCCGCTGACGGGCCGGGCCGGGGCTCAGGCGCACCAGCGCAGGGACTCGTCGATCAGCGCGGCGGGACGCATCACCTCGCGCAGCTCGGGGCGCTCGGAGAGCACCACGGCGATGCCGTAGGCGGTCCGGGTCTCGAAGTCGGCGTACGGCGCCGTCGGAGGGGTGAGGTCGGGCTGGTCGTCCATGACGGGTCTCCCGGGTCGGTCTCTCGCTGACTCCTCGAGAGTGGCATTCCCGTGAGACCGGAGTGTTACGCGTCGTGAACGCCCCGGTGAACTCAGTCGATGACGCGCAGCCGGATGGTCTCCGGCAGGCCGCTCAGCTCGGCCAGGACGTCGGCGGAGATCGTCGAGTGGGTGTCCGTCACGACGTACCCGCTGGTGCCGCGGGTCGCCAGCACCTGGGCGTCGATGTTGATGTCGTGCGCGGCCAGGATCTGGTTGAGGTGCGCCAGCACGCCGGGGGTGTTGTGGTGGACGTGCGCGATGCGCTGGGCGTGTACGTCGGTGCCGGGGGCCAGCGCGGGGAGATTGACCGACAGGTTCGTGACCCCGCGCAGGACGAAGTCGCGCAGGCGGGTGCTGACGAAGCGGCCGATGTCCTCCTGCGCCTCCTCGGTGGAGCCGCCGATGTGCGGGGTGAGTATCACGTTGGGCAGGCCGATCAGCGGCGAGGCGAAGGCGTCGCCGCGGTTCTTCGGCTCGACCGGGAAGACGTCGACGGCCGCGCCCGCGACGTGCCCGGAGACCAGCGCGTCGCGCAGCGCGTCGTAGTCGACGACGAAGCCGCGGGAGAGGTTGAGGAAGAGCGAGCGCGGGCGCATGTGGGCGAACTGCTCGGCGCCGAAGATGCCGGCATTGCCCTCGCGGCCGTCCACGTGGAGCGTCACCGTCTCGGCGGTCTCCAGCAGCTCCTCCAGCGAGGAGCAGCGGCGGGCGTTGCCGAGCGCGAGCTTCTCGGCGGTGTCGTAGAAGTACACCTGCATGCCCAGTGCCTCGGCGATCACCGAGAGCTGTGAGCCGATGTTGCCGTAGCCGACGATCCCGAGCGTGCGGCCGCGCACCTCGTGGCTGCCGGTCGCGGACTTGTCCCAGACGCCGTCGTGCAGGGCGCCGTTGCGCTCGGTGAGCCGCCGCGCCAGCGCGATGATCTCGGCGAGGGCCAGCTCGACGACCGAGCGGGTGTTGGAGAACGGCGCGTTGAAGACCGCGATGCCGAGCTCGGCCGCGGTGGCCAGGTCGATCTGGTTGGTGCCGATGCAGAAGGCCCCGACGGCGACCAGGTCGGGGCGCTCGCGCAGGACCCGGCCGGTCACATTGGTCTTGGACCGTACGCCGAGCAGGGAGACGCCCTCGAGCGCCTCGATCAGCTCGTCCTCGTCGAGCGCGCCACCGCGGAGGTCGACCTCGAAGCCGGCGTCCTCCAGCAGGGTGCGCGCGAGCGGGTGGGGGTTCTCCAGGAGCAGCGCCTTCACAGGGTGATTCTCCACTGTCGGGTCGGGATACCGTCTGCCGGGTGAGCGCACTGGACTACGACGAGCGACGACAGCAGCCCAACCTCGGGGCACTCCTCGGCTTCCGCTTCGTCCACGCCGACGAGACCGAGGCGATCGTGGAGGCGGATCCGACCGAGGAGCACCGCAATCTCCACGGGATGATCCACGGCGGCTTCCTGGCGGCGCTGCTCGACACCGCCACCGGCTGGGCGATCCATGCCCGGCTCCCGGAGAGCACGCCGGCGGTGCACGTGCAGCTGAGCGTGCAGTA
This sequence comes from Nocardioides sp., assembly GCA_044464665.1. Classification (GTDB taxonomy): domain Bacteria; phylum Actinomycetota; class Actinomycetes; order Propionibacteriales; family Nocardioidaceae; genus Marmoricola. The sequence continues at coordinate 19,338 of JBIQLB010000042.1, read as the reverse complement.
CGTCCGGGCCGGCGTACTGGGCGTGCCGCTGGTGTGCCGGGCGACGGCCCTCGGTGTCGGGCGGCGCATCGGCTCCACCGAGGCGGTCATCACCCAGGGCGGCAAGGTCATCGCCCGCGGCTCGGGCACGCACGCGGTGCTGGAGCCCCGCCAGGCCTGAGGTCACCCGGGCCGGCGGCCGCTCACCGGAGCAGCCCGGCCAGCGCCCAGCCGGCGCTCACGGCGACGAGGCCGACCACCACGCTGCCCAGGACGTTGAGCGCCGCCTCCAGGAGCGAGCCCTCCTCGACCAGCCGCACGGTCTCGAAGCCGAACGTCGAGAAGGTCGTCAGCGCGCCGCAGAACCCTGTGCCCAGCAGGGTGAAGAGCCACTCCGGCGCGCCGCTCGCGACGCCGCCCGCGACCAGTCCGAGCACGAAGGAGCCCGCGGCGTTGACCGCGAACGTCCCCCACGGGAAGACCGTGTCGTGCAGCGACTGGATCGCCAGATCGGTCAGGTAGCGCGCCGGAGCGCCCACGACCGCGCCGGCGACGACGAGGAGCAGGGTCATCGGACGGGCTCGTCCCCGCCGACGTACTTGACCACCTCGACCGGCTCCAGCGTGACCAGCCCCTCGGTGACCAGCTCGTCGAGCTGCGGCAGGAAGTCACGCACCCGCTCCTCGACGTCCACGATGACGATCGCGCAGGGCAGATCCTCGGTGAGGGAGAGGATCCGGTTGGTGTGGATGGTGCTGGACCGGCCGAAGCCCTCGATCCCGCGGAAGACGCTGGCGCCGGCCAGGCCCGCCTGGTGCGCGCGGTGCACGATCTCGGTGTAGAGCGGGCGGTGGCGCCACTGGTCGCTCTCCTTGATCAGGACGGTGAGCCGGGTCGCCGGTCCGGTCAGCGTGGCCATCATGGTGTCCTCCTGGTGTCGTCGTGCGCGGCTCGTTCGGTGGCCCGTGTCCCGGCCCGGCGGCGTACCAGCCGGTGACGGAGCCGGAGCAGGCCGCGGGTGCCGAGAATCCCCAGATAGACCGCGATCAGGCCGACCAGCAGCGTCGAGCCGACGTAGCCGAGCGCGAGGAGCGGGCGGTCGTGTGCGATCAGGTCGCGGGTGTCGAGCATGTACGTCGAGAAGGTGGTGAAGCCGCCGAGGATGCCGACGCCCACGAACGGCCGCAGGTAGCGGCGGCCCGCCCCGAACTCGATCACCAGCACCATCAGCACGCCGATCAGCAGCGCGCCCACCACGTTGACGATCCAGGTGCTCCAGGCGAAGTGCCCGGCGTCGTGCGGGACCAGCGACGAGGTGCCCCAGCGGGCCAGCGATCCCACCGCGCCACCCGCCGCGATGACCAGCAGGACGTCCCAGCGCTCGCGGAACGTCCGCACGACCGGATGCGGCGGCGCGACCCGGTCGGCCGCGGTCACGTCCGGGTCGACGATGCCGCCGTGCGGATCCGGCGAGATGGACATGGCGACTCCTACCGTTGAAGGTAGGGACCGTTGGTGGCGGTGCCACGGTTCTGTTCGGCGAGCCCCTCCGCCGTTCGGCCAGGTTACCGCACCCGCGGTGTCATCATGGCGCGGTGCGGCGGACGATGCGATGGCTGGTGACCATCGGGGTGGTGATCACCACGCTGGTGCTGGGCTCCTACATCGGCACGGCGGCCATGAAGGTCCCGCCGCCCGGGGATCTCGTGCGGCTGCAGACCACGGCGCCCTCGCGGCAGGGCGACGTCTTCGCAGCGCGCACGGTGGCCGCGGGTACGTCGTCCGCGCTGGTCTCTACGCCTCGATCGCTGCCCGGCGAGGTGCCGTGGAAGGGCGGGACGCTCCCGGTCTCCCGCTTCCTGAGCACGACGGAGACCAACGCGTTCGTCGTCCTGCAGGACGGCGCGGTGGCGCACGAGTGGTACCGCGACGGCGTGGGCGCGAGCACCCGGATGTCCTCGTGGTCGGTGGCGAAGTCGCTGGTCTCGCTGATGATCGGCCAGGCCATCGGGCGCGGTGAGCTGAGCGAGGACGACCGGCTGGTCGATCTCGTGCCGTCGCTGAGGGTGGGCGGCACGGCGTACGACCACATCACGGTGCGCCAGCTGCTCGACATGACCGCCGGCGTGGACGTGTCGGAGAACTACAACGAGTACTGGCCGTTCACCGGCACCGCCCGGCTCTTCCTCACCACCGACCTGCCAGGGTTCGTCAAGAGCCACCGGGAGGTCACCTATCCGCCCGGCACGCGCGGCTCCTATCTGAGCGTCAACACCCAGCTGCTGGGCATGATCCTCGCGGAGGTCACCGGTACGCCGCTGAGCTCGCTGCTGTCGGAGGGGATCTGGAAGCCGGTCGGCGCCGAGCGGTCCGCGACGTGGAACCTCGATCGGGAGGGCGGGATCGAGAAGGCGTTCTGCTGCGTCAACGCCGTCGCTCGCGACTTCGCCCGCGTCGGCCAGCTCGTCCTCGACAGCGGCGCTGCTGCTGGCCGGCAGGTCGTCCCGGAGGAGTGGATCACCCGGATCGCCACGCCCGCGGAGCACAAGGTCGACGATTGGGGCTACAGCGCGCAGTGGTGGCATCCCGCGCCCGGCCCGGATTTCTCCGCCATCGGCATCCACGGCCAGTACATCTACGTCAATCCCGAGACCCGCACGGTGATCGTCAAGCTGAGCGACTACGGCACCGAGCAGGACGAGCTGGAGACCTTCCTCGCGATGCGCGCCATCGCCGAGGGAATCGGCGGCTAGTCCTCCAGGACGCGAGCGCGGCGGTCGAGGAGCGCGCGCTCGCGGTCGTTGGTGGCGAGAGCGGCCGCCTCGCGGAAGCACGACGCCGCCTCGTCGTCGCGGCCCAGCCGGGCGAGCAGGTCACCACGCACCGACGCCACCAGGTGATAGCCCTCCGGCAGGGGCTCGACCTGGTGCAGCAGCTGGAGCCCGGTCTCGGGGCCGTAGGCCATGCCGAGCGCCACCGCGCGGTTGAGCTCGACGACGGCCGATCCCGTAGCGCGGGCGAGTCGCTCGTAGAGCGCGGCGATCCGCGGCCAGTCCGTCTCCTCGACCGAGACCGCGCGGGCGTGCTCGGCCGCGATCGCCGCCTGGAGCACGTAGGGACCCTCGCCGCCCAGGTCCAGCGCGGCGCCAAGGGCAGCGAGACCCCGCTCGATCGCGGCCTGGTCCCAGCGTGCTCGGTCCTGGTCGGCCAGCAGCACGGCGTCGCCGGAGGCATCGAGCCGGGCGTCGAGCCGGGAGGACTGCAGCTCGAGCAGGGCCAGCAGGCCGTGCACCTCGGCCTCGCGGGGCGCGACGGTGCTCAGCAGCGTGACCAGCCGGATCGCCTCGTGGCAGAGGGTCGGCCGCGTCCAGTCGATGCCGGCCGTGGCGGCGTACCCCTCGTTGAACAGCAGGTAGAGAACGGCCATCACCGAGTCCAGGCGCTCGGAGCGCTCCGGGCCGCTCGGCTCCTCCATCGCGGCGCGGCTGCTCGCGAGCGTCCGCTTGGCGCGCGAGATGCGGGTCGCCACCGTCGCCTCGGAGGTGAGGTAGGCGCGCGCGATCTCGCGGGTGGTGAGGCCGGCGACCATCCGCAGGGTGAGGACGGTGCGGGTGTCGTCGGTGAGCGAGGGGTGGCAGCAGACGAACATCAGCCGCAGCACGTCGTCGTCGAGGTGGTCGACCTCGAAGGACTCCTCGTAGGCGTCGACGGCGCCGGCCGCCACCTCGGCGTACGCCTTGAGCTGGCGCTCGCCCGCGCGGAACTGGTCGATGGCGCGGCGCTTGGCCGTCGTCATCAGCCAGGCCGCGGGATTGTCGGGTACGCCGGACGCCGGCCACTGCGCGAGCGCCTGGGCCAGTGCCTCCTGCGCCAGATCCTCGGCCCGGCCGATGTCGCGGGTGATGCGCAGCAGCGCGCCGAGCAGGCGTGACGACTCCTCGCGCCACACCTCCTCGACGGCCGCCGAGGCATCCGTCACGGCTGCGGAGGCTGCTCCATCAGCGCGCGCACCTCCACCCAGCCCTCCCAGCCCGGCCAGGTGTCGAGGTGGACCTGGAGGAAGGCCTGCGCCTTCGCGTTCGCCTCGTCGAGGCCGGCCAGCTCGTAGACGGAGTAGCCGCCGACGAGCTCCTTGGCCTCGACGAACGGGCCGTCGGTGGTGGTGATCGCGCCGGAGGCGAGAGTGACCACCGCGCCGCTCTGGATCGGCATCAGCCCGCCGACCTCGACCAGCGTGCCCTCCGCGCTCTCCTTGGCGCCGAGCGCGCCGATCGCCGCGAACAGCTCCGCTGGCGGGTCGCTGGGACGGGTGGTCTCGTGGACCATCAGCATGAACTTCATGAGGTGACTCCTTCGTGCCTGTCGGGTGTCTTCTTGCCCGTACGTCGCCCGGCAGGCGGGGTTCTCGACATCGTCTCGAAAGAATTCTCGACCGCTGTGTCTAGGACTCGTCGGTGGTGTCCGGCGCCGGCTCCTCCCGGGACGCCGTCAGGATGCGCCCGCCGATCACCGCCCCGGTCGCGGCCGCCGCCACCATGAGCACCACCACGCCGACCCCGATCATCGCGATCCCCGCGATCGCCGTTCCCTGATCCTCCGACGCGAGCAGCAGCGGCACCCCGAACCCCACGGCGAAGATCCCCGCCACCCAGAGCCCCTCAGGTTCGACACCCGCTGGCTGTACTCGCTCATCCGGTCACCGTAGTGGCTGCGGTGACAGGACCGCCCGTGCGCCGTACGAGCGGCGCCCTGGGCTGAGTCTCGAGGGTCGACCCGGTCCTATTGCCGAACGATCTGGCTGCGTTCGGAGCCGTGCGACAGCCATATCGTTCGGCAACGCGACGGGTCGGGCTGTCATCGGCGGAGGGTGCGGGATTCGGACCCGGCTCGAAAGCAGGGTGCGGTGCCCGCGAGTCCGCGACTGGCGGAGGATGCGGGATTCGGACCCGGCTCGAAAGCAGGGTGCGGTGCCCGCGAGCCCGCAACTGGCGGAGGATGCGGGATTCGAACCCGCGAGGGCGTTAACCCAACCCGCTTTCCAAGCGAGCGCCATAGGCCACTAGGCGAATCCTCCGCCGGAGAGGTTACCCGGCCCGATTCGCGTGTGCGAATCGAACCTGCCTACACTCGGGGCAACCCCCCGTGCGGCGGTATCTCACTGAACTCCCCCAGGGCCGGAAGGCAGCAAGGGCAGGTGGGCTCTTCCGGGTGCGCGGGGGGCCTTCGTCTTCCCGGGACCGGCCCGGCCTCCGTCTCCTAGGCTGGATCCATGCGTGCGGGAATCGTCGCGGTGGCCGCGCTGGCACTCGCCGGCGCGCTGTCGGGCTGCGGCGGCTCGGCGCTGAAGCCGCCGGACGGGGCCGCCACGCCGGCTCCCTCCGCGGAGGGGGACATCGGGGCGGCCGACGGCTACCTCGTCCCCGAGGGCCTCTCCACCGGCGCGACCCTGCCTCAGACCAGCCCCGATAGCAGCCCCGGGGCCGCCACTCCCGAGGACAGCCCAAGTCAGCAGAGCAAGCCGAGTCCGAAGCCCGCCGGCAAGCTGTACGGCGGCGACATCAGCTGGCCGCAGTGCCCGAAGGGCATGGGCATCCCGCAGAAGCAGGGCGAGGGCATGCCGATGCCGACGGAGGCGTCGCGCTTCGTGATCATCGGCCTGACCAACGGCCCGTCGTTCTACCCCAACCCGTGCCTGGAGTCCCAGCTGGCTTGGGTGCGGCAACGTCAGCTGTACGTCGCGGCGTACGCGGTCGTCAGCTACCCGCACGGCGACGACCTGAAGCGGCACGGCGGCACCGGGCCGTACGACGGCTCGACCCGTCTCGGCGCGCTGCGCAACGTCGGCTACCAGGCGGCGCTGTTCAACATCGCCACGATGAAGCGGGTCGGCTTCCGCACGCCGATCGTGTGGATCGACGTCGAGCCGGTGCGCGTCTTCGAGTGGAGCAGCGACACCCAGGCCAATGCGGCCGTCGTACAGGGCACCGCCAAGGCCTACAAGGACGCCGGCTACCGGATCGGCTTCTACTCCACGCCCGCGCTCTGGCGCCACGTCGTGGGCGGGCTGAGCTTCGGCGAGCCGGAGTGGCGCGCGGCGGGGCCGACCTCCGAGGCCGAGGCCGTACGCCGGTGCGCGCCCGACTGGTCCATCCAGGGCGGCACGGCGGTGCTCGGACAGTGGGTGGAGGACCGTCGCGACCGCAACGTGACGTGTCCCGGCGCGATGCCGGACCCGGCCGCCTGGTTCGAGCGGTACTGACCAGCGAGACTGACGGCCGGCGGGCTCACGGGTTGTCGGTCCGGGTGGTTAGGGTGCCAGCGTGGAGCCCCATTCCGGTGAGATGCAGCCAGGCCAGATGCTGGCCCTCTATCGCCGCTACCGGCCCGAGTCGTTCGCCGAGGTGATCGGGCAGGACCACGTCACCGAGCCGCTGCGCGCCGCGCTGTCCAACAACCGGGTCAACCACGCCTATCTCTTCTCCGGCCCGCGCGGCTGCGGCAAGACCACCAGCGCCCGGATCCTGGCGCGCACGCTGAACTGCGAGAAGGCGCCGGTCGCGGACCCCTGCGGGGAGTGCCAGTCCTGCCGCGACCTGGCCCGTGGTGGCTCCGGCTCGATCGACGTCATCGAGATCGACGCGGCCAGCCACGGCGGCGTGGACGACGCGCGCGACCTGCGCGAGCGGGCCTTCTTCGCCCCGGTGGCCAGCCGCTACAAGGTCTACATCATCGACGAGGCCCACATGGTCACCACGCAGGGCTTCAACGCCCTGCTCAAGCTCGTCGAGGAGCCGCCGGAGCACCTCAAGTTCATCTTCGCGACCACCGAGCCGGAGAAGGTCATCCCGACCATCCGCTCGCGCACGCACCACTACCCCTTCCGGCTGATCCCGCCGCGGGTGCTCTCGGACTACCTGGCCCAGATCTGCGAGCAGGAGGGCGTCCGCATCGAGCCGGCCGCGCTGCCGCTGGTGGTCCGGGCCGGCGCGGGGTCGGCGCGCGACTCGCTCTCGGTCCTCGACCAGCTGCTCGGGGGCGCGGGGAGCGACGGGGTGACCTACGAGCTGACCACCAGTCTGCTCGGCTACACCCCGGACACCCTGCTGGACGAGGTCGTCGATGCCTTCGCCGCGGGCGACGGGGCGACGGTCTTCGCCGGCGTCGACAAGGTGATCGAGACCGGCCAGGACCCGCGCCGCTTCACCGAGGACCTGCTGCGCCGGCTGCGCGACCTCGTGATCGTCGCCGCGGTCCCGGACGCCCCCGCCAGCGGGCTCATCGACGTCCCCGAGGACCAGGCCGAGCGGCTTGTCGCCCAGGCCGCGCGCTTCGGCCGGACCGAGCTGGTCCGGGCGGCCGACACCGTCGCCGCCGGCCTGACCGAGATGCGCGGCGCGACCACGCCCCGGCTGCTGCTGGAGCTGATCTGCGCCCGGGTGATCCTGCCCGGCGTCGACGACACCGCGGACGGGCTGGCCGCTCGGCTGGACCGCCTGGAGCGCCGCCTGGAGATGGGGGCGATGCCGGTGGGTACGCCGGCCGCAGCCGCTCCGGCTCCTGCGCGCCAGCCCGAGCCCCCGCGCGCGGTCGACGAGCCGCCCGCAGCCCCGCCTGCCGCCTCCGCGCCCCCTGCCCCCGCTCAGGCCGCTCCCGAGCAGCCGGCCCAGCCCGCGCCGGCCGGGGCAGCCGCGCCTCAGACCCCGCCGCAGCAGGCCCCGCCGCCTCAAGCAGCCGCGCCTCAGGCCCCGCCGCCTCAGGCCGCCCCGGAGCCCGCGGCGCCCCAGCAGGAGGCCCCGGCCGCACCTCCGGCCCAGCCGCAGACCCAGCCGCAGACCCCGGCCGCACCTCCGGCCCAGCCGCAGACCCAGGCGCAGACCCAGCCGCAGACCCCGGCCCCCGCCTCCTCCGGCAGCCTCGGCCTGGCCGACGCCCGCCGGATCTGGCCCGACCTGCTCGACCGCGTCCAGCAGGCCCGCCGGTTCAGCTGGATCCTGCTCAGCCAGAACGCCCAGGTCGTCGGCCTCGACGGCGGCATCCTGACCCTGGGCTTCAAGAACGCCGGCGCCCGCGACTCCTTCACCAGCAGCGGCAGCGACGAGATCCTCCGCGAGGCGGTCGTCGCCGCGATCGGCGCGGAGTGGCGGATCGAGGCGATCATCGACCCGTCGGCCGACCCCGGGGCCGACTCCGGGGCCGGCCCGGCCCCGCGCGTGGTCAGCCCGGCCACCGAGGCGTCGGTCACCCCGGAGCTGGCCGACCCCCAGCCGGTGGCCGCCCCGCAGCCCGCCTCCGACGCGCCACCGTGGGACGACCCCGCGCCGACAGCCGGCCCATCCGCCAGCCCGCCGCCCGACCCGGAGATGATCGCGTCGGCCCGGAGCAACATCGCCCCGACGCGCACCGGCGACGCGCCGCGTGCGGAGGCGAACGACGACCGCGACGCCGACGCCAGCCCCGACGACCCGGACGTCGACGACGCGGCGGTCGGGCACACCGAGCTGCTCGAGCGCGAGCTGGGCGCCACCGTGATCGACGAGATCCCCCACCAGTGAGCGGGCCGATGACCAGGGAGAGCGCCATGACCCACGAGCGAGTCGGAGCACGGCGTGTATGAGGGAGTCCTGCAGGACCTGATCGACGAGCTCGGCCGGCTGCCGGGCGTGGGCCCGAAGAGCGCCCAGCGGATCGCGTTCCACCTGCTCGCCGCCGACCCTGCCGACGTACGCCGCCTGGCCGACGTCCTCGTCGAGGTCAAGGCCAAGGCCCGCTTCTGCAGCGTCTGCGGCAACGTGGCCGAGGAGGAGCAGTGCCGGATCTGCCGCGACCCGCGCCGCGACCTCACCTCGATCTGCGTGGTCGAGGAGTCCAAGGACGTCGTGGCGATCGAGCGCACCCGCGAGTTCCGCGGCCGCTACCACGTCCTCGGCGGCGCGATCTCGCCGCTGGAGGGCATCGGTCCCGAGCAGCTGCGCATCCGCGAGCTGCTGGCCCGGCTGGAGGACGGCGCGGTCACCGAGATCATCTTGGCCACCGATCCGAACATCGAGGGCGACGCCACTGCGGCGTACCTCACGCGGATGTTGGCGCCGATGGGCTTGCGCGTCACCCGTTTGGCCAGTGGACTACCGGTGGGCGGTGACCTGGAGTACGCCGACGAGGTCACCCTGGGGCGAGCATTCGCGGGAAGGCGGAACGCCGGTGAGTGAGAACGAGTTCGACGAGCTCGCCCAGCAGACCGCGGACATGGTCGAGGCCTTCCTGGTCTCCCTGCGCGAGATCTCGCGGACCGAGGAGGGCGGCACGGCGGTCCCGCTGCTGCTCCTCGAGGTCAGTCAGATCCTCTTCGCCGGTGCCCGGCTCGGCGCGCAGACCGACTTCCGCCCGGAGCAGGAGTACCAGCCCGACATCGGGCCCGACCCGGACCTCGACGAGATGCGGCTGCGGCTGGCGCGGATGTTCGACAACCTCGACACCTACAGCTTCTGCCTCGACGCCTACGAGCCCGAGCTCATCACCTCTCAGATCTCCGACGACCTCACCAGCATCGCCACCGACCTCGCGACCGGGCTGAGCCACTTCCGCGCCGGCAACGTCGTCGAGGCGCTGTGGTGGTGGCAGTTCTCCTACGTCTCCAGCTGGGGCGACAACGCCAGCGCCGTACTGCGGGCGCTCCAGTCCGTGGTGGCCCACGACCGGCTCGACGCCGAGTTCGAGGGCGAGGAGGAGCAGATCGAGGTGGCGACCGCCGTACTCGACGCCGCGGGCGACGGCCTCTGACTGCTGGACGCCCGGACCGGCGGCCACGCCCGGAGCCGTAGAATCTCGGTGGCCGTGAGGCCCTGACGCGCGCGAGACTGGGCGCGCTGTTTTCCGCGATCATGAGGGAGAGACGAGGCGTGGGCATTGTCGTGCAGAAGTACGGCGGCTCCTCGGTGGCCGATGCCGAGGGGATCAAGCGAGTCGCCCGGCGCATCGTCGAGACCAAGAAGGCCGGCAACCGGGTCGTCGTGGTCGTCTCCGCGATGGGCGACACCACCGACGACCTGATCGACCTGGCCAACGAGATCTCCCCGCTGCCCCCGGCGCGGGAGCTCGACATGCTGCTGACCGCGGGCGAGCGGATCTCGATGGCCGTGCTGGCGATGGCGATCCAGGACCTCGGCCACGAGGCGCGCTCCTTCACCGGCTCGCAGGCCGGCGTCATCACCGACGCCGAGCACGGTCGGGCCAAGATCATCGACGTCACGCCGGGACGCATCCGCTCCGCGCTCGACGAGGGCGCCATCGCCATCGTGGCCGGCTTCCAGGGCGTCTCGCAGACCACCAAGGACGTGACCACGCTGGGCCGCGGCGGCTCCGACACCACCGCCGTCGCGCTCGCGGTCGCGCTCGATGCCGACGTGTGCGAGATCTACTCCGACGTCGACGGCATCTTCACCGCCGATCCCCGGATCGAGCCCCGGGCGCGCAAGGTCCCCCGGATCTCCTATGAGGAGACCCTGGAGATGGCCGCCCAGGGCGCGAAGATCCTGCACCTGCGGTGCGTGGAGTACGCCCGCCGCTACGGCATGCCGATCCACGTCCGCTCCTCCTTCTCGGAGAAGGAGGGCACCTGGGTCGTCAAGGCCGCCGACGTCACGAACGGAACCGAGGGAAGTCCCATGGAAGCAGCCATCATCACCGGCGTCGCGCACGACCGCAGCCAGGCGAAGATCACCGTGGTGGGCGTGCCGGACAAGCCCGGCGAGGCCGCCGCGATCTTCCGCGCCGTCGCGGACGCGCAGATCAACATCGACATGATCGTGCAGAACGTCTCCGCCGCCGCGACCAGCCTCACCGACGTCTCCTTCACCCTGCCCAGCGGCGAGGGCCAGACCGCCATGGAGGCGCTGGCCAAGCTGCAGGACTCCGTCGGCTTCGAGCGCCTGCTGTACGACGACACGATCGGCAAGGTGTCCATCGTCGGCGCGGGCATGAGCTCCTCGCCGGGCATCTCGGCGCGCTTCTTCGAGGCGCTCTCCGACGCCGGCGTGAACATCGAGATGATCTCCACCTCGGAGATCCGGGTCTCGGTCGTCGTCGCCGAGACGCAGGTGCAGGACGCGGTCAACGCCGCGCACGACGCGTTCGACCTGGGGTCGGACGAGGTCGAGGCGGTCGTCTACGGCGGGACGGGCCGCTGACATGGTGAGCATCGGAGTCGTCGGCGCCACCGGTCAGGTGGGCGTCGCCATGCGGCAGATCCTGCTGGAGCGGAGCTTCCCGGCCGACGAGGTGCGCTTCTTCGCCTCCTCGCGCTCGGCCGGCACGGTGCTGCCGTTCGGCGACCGTGAGGTCGTCGTGGAGGATGCGGCCGCCGCCGATCCGTCCGGCCTGGACATCGCGCTCTTCTCCGCGGGCGCCACCACCTCGCGGGCCCAGGCCCCGCGCTTCGCCGACGCCGGCGTGATCGTGGTCGACAACTCCTCGGCCTTCCGCAAGGACCCCGAGATCCCGCTGGTCGTCTCCGAGGTCAACCCCGACGCCGCGGCCGGCGTCATCGCCGCGGGCCGGGGCATCATCGCCAACCCGAACTGCACCACGATGGCCGCGATGCCGGTCCTCAAGCCGCTGCACGACGAGGCCGGGCTCGTCCGGCTCATCGCCTCGACGTACCAAGCCGTCTCCGGCTCCGGCGTCGCCGGCGTCGAGGAGCTGGCCTCGCAGGTCGAGGCGGCCGGCGAGAAGGCTCGTGAGCTGGCGTACGACGGCTCGGCGGTGACGTTCCCGGCCCCCGTGAAGTACGCCCGCACGATCGCCTACAACGTGCTGCCGATGGCCGGCTCCATCGTCGAGGACGGCCTGGAGGAGACCGACGAGGAGCAGAAGCTGCGCAACGAGTCGCGCAAGATCCTCGGCATCCCCGACCTCGCCGTCTCCGGCATCTGCGTGCGCGTGCCGGTCTTCACCGGGCACTCGCTGGCGATCAACGCCGAGTTCGCCCGGCCCATGACGCCGGAGCGGGCCAAGGAGCTGCTGGCGGGCGCCCCGGGCGTCGAGCTGAGCGACATCCCCAATCCGCTGCAGGCGGCCGGCCGCGATCCGTCGTACGTCGGGCGCATCCGGCGCGACCCCGGCGTCCCCGACGACCGCGGCTTGGCGCTCTTCGTGAGCAACGACAACCTGCGCAAGGGCGCGGCGCTCAACACCGTCCAGATCGCGGAGCTGATCGTCGCCTCGCGCTGAGGCGGCTCTGCATCCACTGAGGTGTGATCTCCCGGCACTGGGCGCCGGGAGATCACACGCTAGGCGCTGTCGGCGTCGGCCTCGATCAGCCGCATCGTGACCCACCACGACGCGGCGAACGAGAGCGCCGTGAGCAGTGGGATCACCAGCAGCATCCACACCGAGTCGACCTTGTCCAGGAAGGCGATCAGCGTGATGATCGCGGTCACCCCGACGCCGAGGAAGCTGGTGTTGTTGGGGTCGGGCAGGTGCCAGGAGCGGAGCAGGTTGGCGCCGACCATGACGCTGATGGCCACGATGGCGATGAGGATCAGCAGGCCGACGCCTCCGCCGCAGCTGGAGGTGCCCCGGGCCGCGTCGCAGCCGGCGTTGGCGCCGAAGGAGAGCAGCACGGCGATCAGGCCGACCACCGCGCCCGCGACCATCGCCGCGATGACGGGTCGCATCGGCGGCTCCTGAGGCTCGGTCTCCTCGGTCGCTTGGTCGGTCGGCTGGTCGGTCGGCTGGTCGGTCGCGGGGGGTGTGGCGGCCTCGGCGGATGCGGCGGCGACGGGCGCGGCCGGAAGGACGGCTGTGTGCTCGGGCTCGTCGGGCTCAGGCTCTGGCTCTGGCTCTGGCTCGGGCTCCGCCTCCGCGGGGCTTGCTGCGTCGGGCTGGGCGTCGGGCTCGGTCGCTGCCCCGGTGGTCTCCGCGGGCTCGGCCTCGGGTGCCGGGGGGTGCTCGTCGGCCGCTGCCTCGCCCGGCTCGGACTCGGTGGCGGCCTCGACCACGGCCTCCGCCTCGCCCGGCTCGGACTCGGTGGCGGCCTCGACCACGGCCTCTGCCTCGCCCGGCTCGGACTCGGGTTCGGCGTCGGCCTCGGTCTCCGCCTCGCCCGGCTCGGACTCGGGTTCGGCGTCGGCCTCGGTCTCATCGACCGGCTCGGCCGACGCCTCGGTCTCATCGACCGGCTCAGCCGGCGCCTCCTCGTCGGGGGCGGCGCCCTCGGGCTCGGCGACCGGCTCGGTGTCAGCCTCCGTGTCGGCCGCCTCGGACTCGGCGACCGGCTCGGCGTCGGCCCCAGCCTCCGTGTCGGCCGCTTCGGGCTCGGCGACCGGCTCGGTGTCGGCCTCAGGCTCGGCCTCGACGACCGGCTCGGTGTCGGTCACGGGCTCGATGTCGGCCCCAGCCTCGGCCTCGGTGGACCCCGGCTCCGCTTCGGCGTCCACCACGGGCTCGGCCTCCGCCGGCGCCTCGACGGCCTCCGGCTCCTCCGTGACAGCCGCAGCACCGGCAGCAGTCCCCGTGCCAGCAGCGATCCCTGCAGCAGCCGCGCCGGCAGCGGGTGTCTCGCTGGCGGGCGTCTCGGCTGCGGGCGCCTCGACCTCGGGAGCGTCGGCTGGGGTCTCGTCCGAAGCGGGCGCCGCCGGGCGGGCCACGGGGCGCGCGGCAGGACGTGCGGCGGGGCGGGCGGCCGGACGCGGTGGGGCGGCACCTCGACGAGCGGGCGCCGACGGAGCGCGGGCGGCGGGACGAGCGGCCGACGGCGCGGCCTTGGCGGCCGGCGAGGCGCCCTGAGACTTCTCAGCGGGGGTGCCCTCAGCCGAGGCGCTCTCAGTCGAGGCGCTCTCAGTCGTTGCCCCCTCGGCCGCGCCCCGAGCCTCGGCAACCGGAGTCCCCGCGGCCGGAGCCTCGACAGCGGCGCCCTCCACCGACTCGGCCTCGGAGGAAGACTCAGCGGGCGACTCGGCCGCCGGTGGGTTCCGGCGCCGCTTCTTGTCCTTGCCCTTGTCCTTCTTCCGCCCGAAGCCGAGGCTCAGCTGCGGCAGCTCGAGGTTGGGCTCGTTCCCACTGGGGTCTGGCATGTCCGGGATTCTGCCACCTGAAGCTGCCGCGGACAGAGCGAACTCCGGTGAGTGCTCTGCCCGCGGCGAGGGCTCAGGAGGCTCGACGGGTCAGCGGCACCCGCGTCGGCGTGACCACGGCGCCGATCGCCCACGACAGCAGCATGACCACGACCGCCGTCCCGCCCGTGGTCAGCCACGGCATCCCGACGCCGGGCACGCCGTCGAGCTGGGCGAACGCCAGCCCCGCCGGCACCCCGATGCCCACGCCGAGCAGGCAGCCGACCAGGCCCAGGAAGACGCCGTGGAGCGCGCCGAAGCCGCGTCGCTGCCGGGGTGCGGCCCCGACCGCCGACAGCGTGGCCACCTCGTCTCGGCTCTCGGCGGCGGACATGGCCACCGCGATCCCGACCACGAGCATGGTGAGCAGTCCGGCGGCGCCGAGGGCGACGTACCGCGCGGTGGCGAGAGCCGCCCGATCCGGGTCGTTGCTCCAGCCGTAGATGCCGTAGACCGAGAGCCGGTCGAGCACGTCCCGGGTGACGGGGATCCGGTTGCGCACCGTCATCTCGACGTACGTCGGGGCGAAGCCGAGCTGCTCGGCGGTCGCCGGGCTGATGAACGCCGTCCCGGAGTACGCCCGCCAGTCGGCCCGGCGCTCGACCTGGGCGGCGGGCACCTCGCGGGCGCCGGTGCGCCGATCGTCGTTCCGGGTCACTAGGCGAACCCGGTCGTCGCGGACGGCTCGCCTCTGCGTGGTGAGGACGCCGCCGTCGCGGAAGGTCCGCAGCGATGCGTCGTCGAGCTCGACGATCCGGCCGAGCGACTCCTCGTCGACGATGTGGAGCTGCTCGCCGACCCGGCCCAAGGTGGTCATCTCGTCAGGGTCGGCCGACGATCCGGCCAGCGAGGTCGTGACGATCTCGGCGGGGTCGGCGATCCGCTGGATGGTGGATGCCGCGGTGGCGGCCTGATCCAGCGAGCGCCCTTCGTCCAGGCTGATCTGGATCATCCGCGGGCCGAGGGTGTCGTGGCTCTCGGAGTTGCGCGCGGCCGCCGTGAGGCCGAAGCCGGTGAGGACGACCCCGCCGACCGTGATCGTCAGCGCCGTGACGGCGGCCGCGGTCCGGAACCGGTGCCGGCCGGCGTCGCGGAAGGCGTAGCGCCCGGAGAGCGGGAGGACCCTGCTGAGGGCGGAGACGCGGCGTACGACGTACGGGGTCGACCAGACCGTGCCGACGATGAGCAGCAGCAGGCCACCGGCGGCGACGGAGACCGCGAGCCCCAGCCAGCGCGGGTGGTGGGCCTGTGCGGTGGAGGTCATCCAGCCGCCCGCGAGGACGGTCACCAGCCCCAGCCCGGCCAGGACGAACGCCGGCCGGTGGGCGCGGGACTCGCCAGGACGGATCGGGAACCGCCCGGAGAGCGACTGCAGCGGGGTGAGCCGGCCCGCCTGCCAGGCCGGCAGCAGGGCCGCCACGACGCTGGTGAGGGAGCCGAGCACGGCGATCGCGATCACCGAGACCCAGTCGATGTCGTAGCGCCACAGCGCCCGGCCCACGGCGGGGGCGATGCGCGGAGCGAGCGTGCTGAAGGCGACGACGCCGAGCGTGGCGCCGACCGCGGAGGACAGCACGCCGAGGACGAGCCCCTGGGCCAGCAGCACGCGACGGAGGTCGGCTCCCGTCCCGCCGTTGCTGGCGAGCAGGCCCAGGTCGCGGACCTGCCGCCGGGCGGCGATCGCGAAGGCGGCGCCGACGAGGAGCACGACCTCGACCAGGCCGACCAGGATGCACAGGGCTCCGACCAGCAACGGGGTCAGGTCGATCAGGCTGGAGTCGTAGGCCTCCATGCCCCACGCCTCCGGGTGGAGCATCGTGTCGCGGGGCACCATCGAGACGCCGACGGCGGCCAGCTCCTCGACGGTGGCCTTGTTCTGTGCCAGCGAGGCCGCCGGCAGCGCGACCACCCGCGTCGGGTCGGCGTCCTCGTCCTCGCGGGGGAGGACGCTGTCGGGAGGTACGACGAACTGGGTGCTCTCGTCCCAGGCCGACCGCGAGGTGTCGATCACGCCCACCAGGCTCAGCCGATGACCGCCGACGAGGTTGAGGACGGCCCCGTCCTTGGGCCGGCCGGACTCGTCGAGCAGCCCGAGCTCCCGTGCGGTGACCTCGGGCATCGCCACCTCGTCGGGTGCCTGGGGCGCCCGGCCGGCGCCGATCCGGGCCACCGTCGAGGTCAGCGGCTCGTCGAGATCGACGCGCACCGCCGTCGCCGTGCCGCCGGTGGTCAGCGTGACGTTGCTGTACTCGGGCATCGGCGCGATCCGGGTGCCGGCCGGCAGCATGCCGGCGAGATCGACCGTCGCGGGATCTCGCTCGACCGCGCCCGGGGTGGGACGAGGGTCGCCGCGCAGGGCCGCGCGCGGCCGGATCGCGCTGTACGGCGAGACGGTGAGGATGGCGTCGCCGTCGTAGAAGGTGGCCTCCGCGTAGCGCTCGGCCGACCATCGGTCGTTGACGCTCACCTGGGCGGCGACGACCGCGGCGAAGACCGGCAGCGCCACGAGGAGACAGGTCAGGACCGCGCGCACCGGATGCCGGCGCAGGTCGCGCCGGGCCATCCGCAGGGCCGGTCGCCAGCGGCTCATCGCGTCGTACCCGCGAGGAACGCGTCGGGGCTGGTCGTGGCGCCGGCCTCGTCCACGATCGCGCCGTCGCGGAGGAAGACCACGCGATCGGCCCAGCCGGCGTGCCGGGCCTCGTGGGTCACCAGGAGCGCGGCGGCGCCCGCGTCGCAGCGGGCCCGGAGCAGCGCGAGCACGGCCTCGCCGGTCTCGGAGTCCAGCGCGCCCGTCGGCTCGTCGGCGAGGATCAGGGAGCGCTCGCCGACGACTGCGCGGGCGATCGCCACCCGCTGCTGCTGCCCGCCGGAGAGGTCGTCGGGGAACCGGTCGTAGAGACCGCCCAGGCCGACCTCGTCGAGCGCGACGTGGGCCGCCTCCATCGCGACGCCGGTCTTGACCCGGTCGAGCTCCAGCGGCAGGGCGACGTTCTCGGCTGCGGTCAGGCTGGGGATGAGGTTGTAGTCCTGGAAGACGTAGCCGACCATGCGCCGGCGTACCGCCGCGAGATCGGCCTTCGACAGCGAGCCGAGCTCCTGTCCGTAGACCCGCACCCGCCCGGCGGTGGCCTGGTCGAGGCCGCCGGCGAGGTTGAGCAGGGTGGACTTGCCGGAGCCGGAGGGTCCCATCACGGCGACCATCTGCCCCGGCTCCACGGTCAGGGCCAGTCCGCGCAGGGCGTGCACGGCGGCGTCGCCGCGACCGTGGATGCGGCTGACGTCGATGATCTCCAGAGCCGGCGTGGTGGTCATCGGCGGATCCCCTTCTTCGTGGTGGCGGGTGTGGAGGGTGCGTCCGCGCGGGCCTGGGCGGCGCGGGCGAGGGAGGCCTCGCAGTGGTCGAGCCAGCGGATCTCGGCCTCGGCCTGGAACCGCATCGACTCCAGGACGAGGGACCAGGACAGGTCGTCCTCGCCGGAGCTGCGCGCCTTGAGCCGGGTCAGGTCCTGGATGGCGACGATCGTGGCGGTCCGCTGCTGCTGGATCACCGCGCCGACGTCCACGCCGGGGACCGTGACCGCCAGCGCGAGCTTGATCGCCAGCTCGTCGCGGGGGCGGTCGGCGCTGACGACGGGTGTCTCGAACCACTGGCTCAGCTCGTCGCGGCCGGCGTCGGTGATCGAGTAGCGCAGCCGCCCCTCGTCGTCCTCGTCTCCGGGCGTCACCAGGCCGTCGCGCTCGAGGCGGGCCAGGGTCGTGTAGACCTGGCCGACGTTGAGCGGCCAGGTCGAGCCGGTGGTGGTGTCGAACTCGTGCCGCAGCTGGTAGCCGTACATCGGCTCACGCTCGAGAAGGGCGAGCAACCCGTGCCTGATGGACATAGATACTGAGTATGCATACTCAGTATCTATCTGTCCACCTCGGCGCGCCCCGGGGCGTGTCGGACTCGCTCCTTAGACTCTCGTGGTGCCTGCGACGTCCGCCATGCGAGCCACCTATGCCGCCTTCATCATGGCGGGCGTCGGCTTCGCCAGCTGGGCCTCGCGCATCCCGCAGATCCGCGACCAGCTGGGCCTCGACGCCGCGCAGCTCGGCCTGGTGCTGCTCGCCGTGGCGGCCGGCTCGATCCTGGCGCTGACGATGTCCAGCGCGGTGATCGACCGCTACGGCTCGGGCCGCGTGGTGATGGTCTCCTCGCCGATCCTGGCGCTCGCCCTGGTCGGCGCGGGCATCGGCTCGCACCTCGGGGTCATGCCGGTCGTGATGGCGCTCTTCGTCCTCGGGCTCAGCAACGGCGCCTGGGACGTCGCGATGAACGTCCAGGCGGCGGCCGTCGAGCGGACGCTGCGGCGCTCGATCATGTCCCGCTTCCATGCCGGGTTCAGCGTCGGCACGGTGGCCGGCGCGCTCGCCGGCGCCGTGATGATCGCCCTGCGCGTGCCGGTCGGCGTGCACCTGACCGTGGTCGCGCTGATCGCCGGGACCGTCGTACCGCTGGCGGCCCGGTCCTTCGGCCCCGACACCGAGGCGGAGGCCCACGCCGAGCCCGCCGGTCCGGTGGTGCGCAGCCCGCTGGCGGCCTGGCGCGAGCCGCGCACGCTGCTGATCGGCGTCTTCGTGCTGGCCTTCGCGTTCACCGAGGGCACGGCGAACGACTGGATCAGCGTGGCGCTCATCGACGGGTACGACGCCGGCGCTGCCCTCGGCGCCCTGGCCTTCGCGGCCTTCCTGACCGCGATGACGCTCGCTCGCTGGTTCGGGCCCGGCCTGCTGGACCGCTACGGCCGTGTGCTCGTGGTGCGGGTGCTGTGCGGGATCGCCCTGGTCGGCGTGCTCCTCTTCGTGTACGGCGGGTCGCAGCCGGTCGCGATCGCCGGCGCGGTGCTGTGGGGCCTGGGAGCGTCGCTCGGCTTCCCGGTCGGCATGAGCGCCGGCGCCGACGACCCGCGGTTCGCGGCGGGGCGGGTCAGCGTGATCGCCTCGATCGGCTACTGCGCCTTCCTCGGCGGCCCGCCGTTGATCGGGTTCCTGGGCCACGAGGAGGGGGTGCTCCACGCTCTGCTCGTCGTCGCGGTGCTGCTCGGCGTCGCCTTCGCCGTCGCCGGTGCCCTGCGTCCGCTGCATCCCCGGGGCGAATTGCGCGAGGCCCGGACCCACCGCGTGGATCCGGGCCTCGGCGACCAGTCGGGGTGACAGTGTTCTGGTTCAGGACATCGGTCACTGGTGTCTCAAGACATGGTGGACTGAT
>JBIQLB010000041.1:0-28505 GCA_044464665.1 Nocardioides sp. | reverse complement strand
GCAAGAAGGGCATGCGAGTGATCGAGTTCTGATCCTCGTAGGACACCGCACCACCCGTGGGGCCTGCCGGCGCAGCCGGCAGGCCCCACGGCCTTTGTCCAGCGGGCCGGATGCGGTGCTCCGGCCCGATCCGCTCGTCTAGGCTCGTTCCATGGGCGATCCCGCTGCCGAGCCGTTCCCCGGGCTGCGCGCCTTCCGCGTCGCCGTCGACGAGCACCACTCGCAGCGTGCCAACCGCGCCGACTGGGACCGCTACGCCGACGAGTACCAGGCCACGCACGGGACCTTCCTCGGCGATGACGGCTTCCTGTGGGGTCCCGAGGGCGTCAGCGAGGACACCGTCGGCGCGCTCGGCGACGTCTCCGGCCGCCGGGTGCTCGAGCTCGGCTGCGGCGCCGCGCAGTGCTCACGCTGGGTGCTGCGTCACGGCGGCACGCCGGTCGGCCTGGACCTGTCCTACCGGCAGCTGCAGCACAGCCGCCGCATCGACCAGAGCCGGGACACCCGTGTGCCGACGGTCTGCGCCGGAGCGGCCGAGCTGCCCTTCGGCGAGTCGACCTTCGACGTCGTCTTCTCCTCCTTCGGCGCACTCCAGTTCGTCGCCGACGCCGACGCCCTGACCGCCCGGATCGCCCATGTGCTGCGGCCCGGAGGGCGGTTCGCCTTCTCGGTCACCCACCCGACCCGGTGGATGTTCCCCGACGACCCGGGTCCTGGCGGCCTGACCGCCAGCCAGTCCTACTGGGACCGCACGCCCTACGCCGAGGTCGACAACGAGACCGGCGAGGTGACCTACGTCGAGCATCACCGCACCATCGGCGACTGGGTGCGCGCGCTGGCGACGGCCGGCTTCCGCCTGGTCGACCTCGTCGAGCCGGAGTGGCCGGCCGACCACGACCGTGTCTGGGGCGGCTGGAGCCGCACCCGTGGCCTGCTCACCCCCGGTACGGCGATCTTCGTCGCCGACCTGGCCTCGTAGGCCCGGGACCGGCGCTCAGCAGCCGCGCTCAGGCCCCGGGACTCCGGAGGTCGGTGCTCAGGACTCCGCGCGCTTGCCGCCGGGGTTGAGCGGCCGGCGGGCCAGGACCAGTCCGCCGATGAGCATCAGCACACCGAGGATCAGCGCGATGATCGGGACGGTCACCCGCAGCAGGTTGAGCTGCGTGGCGAGCGAGCCGTACTCGTCGATGTTGGCCTGGACCGTCTTGTCATCGTACCCGGTGGTGACCTTGGTGGTCGTGATCCGCGGCTGGCCCTCGTAGTCGAAGGTGTTGTTCTGCTCCTCGGTGCGCTTGATGATCACGCCGGTGTGCGGCTCGACCCACAGGGTGCGCACGTTGGAGTACATCGACTGGGCGGTGACGGTCTCGTCACCGGGGAGGCCGAGCAGGCTGAGCGGAAGGTCCTGCTCCCCCACCTGGGTCGGCTCGATGGTCTGGGCGAAGCGGTAGACCTTGAGGCCCCCGACCGTCGTGGTGGCCTCGTACTCGATCGGCACCGCGCGCCGCAGCGAGCCGTCCCAGAAGTCGTAGGTCTTCTTCTCGGTCTCGAAGGGGAACTTGACCAGCAGGCCCTCGTGCTTGACGGGCGTCTCCACCCCCTCCTCGTCGGAGATGAACTCGCCGCAGCAGTTGACGGCCTTGGCGGTGGTCGCGTCGAAGGCGACCCGCTCGACGTCGCGGGAGCGCATCACGCCGTCGGCGGAGCGGGTCGAGCTCGTGCTCACCCAGACCACCGTGTTGTCGCCCTGCTTCTCGGCGGCCTTGACGTCACCGACGGTGCGCACCGCGGTGGTCAGGTCGGTGGTGATCTCCTGGAGCGCGCCGATGTCGAAGATCGTCGCGTCCGGTCCCACCAGGGTCGTCACGCTGTCCTGGGCGGTCGGAGCGACGGCCAGCCTGGGATAGGCGTAGAACCGCGCCATGGGCGCCAATACGATCAAGAAGGCCCCCACCGCCAACAAGGCAACGCTCCATTTGCGCATGCTTGCGCCCCTTTCCCACCCAGGTGAGGACAAGCGTCCGTCACCGACGTAAGCCGGAGGCTACCAGTTGGTCACCTTTTGGAAAGGCCCCTGAAACGCGCCTTCTCCGAAACGTGATCCGGGACCTCCAGCACCATCCAGAGATTCCAGGTCAGCAGCTCGCGCAGCACCGGGACGCGGACCAGCCAGGACATCCATCCCGGCAGGTAGCGCGGCCGCAGCTCGCGGACGACGAGGTCGGGACGCGAGCGCAGCCAGGCCAGTCCCTGGCTCACCGACGCGGCGAACATCGACTCGCCGAAGACGTTCTTCGGCGGCGTGCCGTGGCGCCGCTCGTAGCGCCGGGCCGCCCGGCGACCGCCGAGGTAGTGCCACGGCGAGGTCTCGTGACCACCCCAGGGACCGAGCCAGATCGTGTAGGAGAGCACCACCAGGCCGCCCGGCCGGACCACCCGGACGATCTGGTCGGCGACGGCGGCGAGATCCTCGACGTGCTCGAGGAGATTGCTGGAGAAGGCGATGTCGACCGAGCCGTCGGCGAGCGGCGAGCGCTCGGCCAGGCCGACCACCGACCACTCCGGGCTCCGGCCGTGCAGCAGGATCTCCTCGCGGCTGGCGTCCACGACCACGCTGCGTGCGCCACGGGCGCGGAACTCCGCGGAGTAGTAGCCCGGTCCGCCGCCGAAGTCGGCGACCGTGGCGCCGGCCAGGGAGCGGTGCCGCTCGAGCAGATCGGCCGCGTCGACGGCGATCATTCCGTAGAACCCGTCGGGGTCGCTCTGCTCGGTCAGGAAGGAGCGGAAGAGGCGCACCGAGCGGCGCAGACCGCTCGCTCGTCGCCCCGGGTCGCCCACGCCCAGAATGCTAGCCTTGAGCGATTGTGTGGCCGCCGTAGGGGAGGGAGGGCACATGCGGGCTCAGCCTGACGGCGAGCAGGTGCTGGTGCTCAACTGGCGCGACCCCTGGCACCCCGAGTCCGGCGGCTCGGAGCTGTACGTCGACCAGATCGTCCGCCGCTGGCGTGACGACGGCGTCGCGGTCACCTGGATGACCGCCGCCTACCCCGGACGCCCCCGCGAGGAGATCGTCGACGGCATCCGGTTCGTCCGTCGTGGCGGGCACATCACCGTCTACCTGTGGGCGGCGTGGCTGCTGCTCACCCGCCGGCTCGCGCGGCACGGCTCGGTCCTGGAGGTCCAGAACGGCATGCCGTTCCTGGCCACCCTGTTCACCCGCCGTCCGGTGACCGTCCTGGTCCACCATGTCCACCGGGAGCAGTGGTCGGTGGTCGGTCCGCTGCTGGCCAGGGTGGGCTGGTTCCTGGAGTCGCGCGCGGCGGTGTGGGCCAATCGGGGCAACCGCTACATCGCCGTCTCCGACGTGACCCGCCGCGAGCTGGTCCAGCTCGGCGTGGACCCGCAGGCGATCGAGATCGCCTACAACGGCCTGCCGCCGGTGCCCGAGTTCGAGCGCGGCCCGCGGGCCGAGGCGCCCACGCTGGCCGTGCTCAGCCGCCTGGTGCCGCACAAGCAGATCGAGCACGTCATCGAGCTGGTCGCCGAGCTGGACGAGGAGTTCCCCGGCATCCGGCTGCGGGTGATGGGCGACGGCTGGTGGTCGGAGAACCTGCACGAGCTGACCGCGCGCCTAGGCCTGGAGGACCGGGTCGACTTCCTCGGCCACGTCACCGACGCGGACAAGTTCGCCGAGCTCTCCCGCGCCTGGGTGCACGTCCTGCCCTCGGTCAAGGAGGGCTGGGGCCTGGCGATCGTCGAGGCCGGCTATGCCGAGACCCCGTCCGTCGCCTACCGCCACGCCGGCGGCGTGGAGGAGTCGATCCTGGACACGGTGACCGGGCTGCTCGCGGAGGACCGCGCCGATCTCCGGCGGCAGGTCACCCGGCTCCTACGCGACGCGAAGGAGCGGCAGGAGATGGGCGAGAAGGCGCGCGTGCGTGCCCAGGAGTTCACCTGGGAGAACGCGGCGCGGACGGTCGCGGAGGCGCTCGGCCTCCGCTGACTCACTCGTCGGCGTAGCGCGGCTGGTTGACGTCGGTCAGGTTGGCCGACGTCGGGTTGGGCTGGGTGATGTTCTGCGCGGCCTTCGTGCCGCCCGCCATCAGGACCAGCGACGCCGCGCCGCCGGCCACGATCGAGGTCACCACCAGGCCCGTCGTCGCGACGAAACCACCGGAAGCCGCGGCTCCCCCACCAATCAACGATGACATCTCGGCGTCCTCATCTGTCGTTGTCCAACGCTCCCGATCCAGAGCGTACCTGATCGCGCCGTCGGGGTCGCGGATCGCGGGGCCGAGCCATCACGAGCGCCGATACCAACGCGATCAGGGCCACGCCGTCGGCCGCCAGCACCGCGCCCGCGCGGGCCCGGCCCACCGGCGCCGGCACCGGGTCGCCGAGCTCGATCACGCGCAGCTCCGGGCCGTCGTGGAGCACTCTCCCACGCACCTCGGGGAGCGGACCGGCCGACGGCGAGCCCCGCTCGACGACCACCCAGGAGACTCCCTCGTCGCGCAGCGCGGCGGTCACGTCCGGCGAGGCCAGTGCCGCACCGACGCGGGCCGCGAGAGCACCGTCGCCGGTCACCACCGAGTCGTCGGCCAGGACCAGGTCGTCGCTGGTGACCACCTCTCCCGGGAAGTAGCGGATCGCGGGATCCAGGACCGCCCGGCGGTCGTTCCAGGGATAGCGCTGGTACGCCGACCACGGGAGCACGACCGTGCGGCCGTCGGCGGCGCCGCGATCGGCCAGCAGCTCGCTGACGGCGGCCCACTCCGCGGGGTACTCCACGGCGCGGTAGCGCCCGGCGAGGCCCCAGGCCAGGCTCGGCAGGAGCAGCACCGGCACCAGCACGGCGGCCCAGATCCATCCGGCCGGCAGCTCGGCCCGCCTCAGCCGGCGTACGGCGGCGTCCAGGAGCAGGCCGGCGCCGACCGCCACGACCGCGGCCAGCGGCGCCACCCACTTCTGGGCGTCCCGGAGCAGGCCGGCGCCCGGGACGTGGTCCACGATCCACGCGAGCGCGTCGGCGCCGAGGGCCGTCGAGGAGATCCCGGAGAGCGCCAGCGCGATCGCGGCGAGCAGCAGCAGCCGGCCCGCGGCGTACCGGTCCCCCACCGGCTCCTGCCGGTGCCGCCAGGCACGCCGGGCCAGCATGACCAGGGCGGCCACGCTCACTGCCAGCGCCAGGCCGCTCAGCAGCCAGCCGGCCCGCTCGGCCGGCGCGGCAGACTCCTTCCAGATGCCACCGAAGGTGAGCAGCGAGCCGAGCGTCGTCCACGGGGTGTCGGGGCGGGCGGCGAAGGCGGCCACGCCGTCCGGGTCGCTCGTCGTGGTCGACGCCAGCAGGCCGGGCACGATCCACGGCAGCGAGACGACCAGCGCGGCGCCGAGCACGGCCGCGGCCTCGCGCCACCGGCGCGGGCCGAGCGTCAGCGCGACCACGGCGGCGAGCACGGCGCCCGAGGGCGAGCCGAGCGCGGCCACGCCCAGCGCGAGCGTCAGTGCCGCCAGGCCCGGGCGGGTGAGACCGCGACGCCGGATGCCGAGCGCGGCGACCATGACCCACGGCACGGCCGCATAGCCGAGCATCAGGCCCCAGTGCCCGATCGCCAGACGCTCGAAGACGTAGGGGTTCCAGAGGTAGAGCACCGCCGCCGCCGTGGCCGCCGCCGGGTGCAGCCGGCCGAGGAGGCGGAGCATCCCCAGGCCCGCGCCCACCAGCAGCCCGAGCAGGATCGCCTTCTGCAGCAGGTCCCCGGGCACCGCGAGACCGAGCAGCCACACGACCGCGTCGGCCGGCACCGCTCGCGGGACCGAGCCGTCGAGCCCGAGCCAGGAGGGCTTCCACGGCTGGCCCGGGACGAAGCTCATGTCCGCGACCAGGACGACGCCACGGCGGGCCAGGACCGGCCCCAACGCCAGCGCCGACGCCGCGAGGACGACCACGCCGGCCGTGACGGTCCCCGCGGACGGTCTATTCACTGGCCGGGGCCGGATAGCCGACGGTGAGGCTCGACACGCAGACCGCGCCGAGGCCGCGGACCCAGCGGATCCGAGCGACGTCGTCCCCGCCCTCCACCACCATCAGCAGCGTGTGCCGGCCGGGCCTGATCCCGACCAGCTGCTGCTCGCCGGTGACACCGACCTCGAGGACGGCCTGGGCATTGGCGTCGACCTTCAGCTCGAGGACCCGGCGCCCCTCGGGCACCTCCTCGCTGAGCTGGAACTCGGTGAGCCCGGTCCGCGCGTCCAGCCGGGTGCCACAGGAGGAGGTGAACGGGACCTCGCCCTGCTGGGTGAAGACCAGTGCGACGGGCTTGGCGACGCCGGTCCCGTCGAGGATCCTCATCGCGTCCGTCGGGCGGTCGAACCGCGGATGCAGGCCGTACGCCGCCAGGATCGACGACACCCGCTTCTCGGCATCCGGGAACAGGCTGATCATGATCGAGTCCGGGACGTAGCCGTCGAAGAGCACCATGTTCGGATCGGCCTCGACGGCGGCACGGGCGTTGTCGAGCCAGGCGTTGACGTCGGTCCGCTGGAGCGCGGCCGACATCGCGCTGGCCGAGACCAGGCTGCTGTTGAACAGCACCAGCACCGCGGCACCGGCCAGGACCGCCGACCGGCCCCGCAGCCAGGCCGGCACCGTCAGCGGGCGGCTCGGCGTGAGCATCACGGCGACGCAGAACGCCGCGATCGGCACCGCGTCGGCGACGTACCGGGGGTCGAGCTGGATGTAGTCGACGAACTGGCCCCGACCGCGGATGGTCAGCCCCACGTTGAGGAGCAGGTAGAAGCCCAGCACGGCCGCCGCCAGGAGCGCGCGTGCGCCTGCGATCCGGTGCGAGACCCAGAGCACCGCGATCACGACCTGGAGGAGCATCAGGATGCCGGCCATGGTGAGCGGCAGCCACTGGGCGCCGCCCATCACCGAGTGCCACGGACCCCCGAGTAGTCCGCGCAGGAACAGGTCGAGGATCTGGTGGCGGGCCAGCCGCAGCGCCGACTCGACGGTGCGCGCGTAGCCCTCCCCGACGCTGGCGAAGTACAGATAGGCCGCGAGGTACGCCGCGCCGACCGCGGCCTGCGCCAGCCACACCGGCCACTGTCTGAGCAGGGTGCGCACGACCGCCATCGGACGCCCGGGTCTGGCCAGCACCGTGACCAGCACGAGCACGACCGGGACGAAGAGCGCCTTCTCGCCGAGGACGAGCCCGATCGCCAGCGCGCCGCTGGCCCCGGCCAGCCAGGTCCAGGAGCGCTCGTCGAGGTAGCGGAGGTGGCAGTAGGCGCCGACGGCCATGGCCAGCTGGATGCCCAGCGTCACCGAACCGGCGGACCACCATGTGACCGTGGAGAACATGACCGGCGTGAAGGAGGCGACCGCGAGCCCGATCACCGCGCCCGGCGTCGGCCCGACCAGCCGTCGCACCCCGGCCCAGATGAAGACCGACACCGCCAGCTGCAGGAGCAGCAGGATGATCGCTGCGGGCAGCCAGGCGTGCGGCCCGGCGAACTGCGAGAGCACCCAGGTCAGCAGATAGTTGCCGGGACTCAGGTGGCCGTTGCCGCTGCGGGTCAGCAGGTCCCACGACAGCGGCTCCTCCCGGGTGGCCCGCAGCACGTGGTAGT
This sequence comes from Nocardioides sp., assembly GCA_044464665.1. Classification (GTDB taxonomy): domain Bacteria; phylum Actinomycetota; class Actinomycetes; order Propionibacteriales; family Nocardioidaceae; genus Marmoricola. The sequence goes on along the minus strand of JBIQLB010000041.1, from coordinate 20,870 downwards.
CGTCCTGGATGAACGCGCCGGGCAGGATCAGCCAGGCGCGGACGATCATCTGCCCGGCGATCACCGCGATCGCGATGCGGTCGACCCTGCCGATCGCGCGCCAGCGCGCGCGGATCGGCTCGACGACGGCGGACACGCTGGTGACCCTAGCCATCGGCGGCCTCCTCGTCGCGATCGGTGACCACGGCCGCCGCCACCAGGCCGAAGGCGATCGCCATCAGGATGTCCGCGGCGCCCGGGGCCTCCAGCGAGCGGTCCACGTGGGCGACGGCGATCGCGGCGGCGCCGGCGCCGAGGAGCGGCACCAGCCACGGCACCACCCGGCGGACGCGGTCGCCGGTGCAGACGACGACCAGCGCGGCGGCCGCCGCGGGCAGGGAGATCACACCGACGACGAGCACGAGCGCGGTCCGAAGGGCGCGCCCGGCCGGGCGGGCCGGGGTGCCGGGATCGGCCGGCTGCCACCGGCCGCGGCGGACGAGCAGGACGCCGGCCAGCACGACGATGCCGAGCATGACCGCCAGGCCGAGGGCGAGGCCGGCCAGGTACGGCCGCTGCGGGGTGAACACGAGGTGGACGTCGCCGGTGCTGCCGGCCGGGACCCGCCAGCCCTGCATCCACCCGTCGACCTCGACGGGCTCGAGCCGCTTGCCGCCCAGCGTCGCCGCCCAGCCGCTGTTGAGGCTCTGGGTGGTCGCCAGGATGGCCGCGCCGTTGGTGTGCACGCGCACGGACCTGCGGGTGCTCCCCCAGCTCAGGACCCGGGCCGACTCGGCCGTGACGACCGTGTCGGGCCGTGCGGGCCCGACCGGGGTCAGGCTGAGATCGCGGACCGCGAACCCACCGAACTGCCGCACGGCGATCTCGTGGGAGCCGCCGGTCAGCCGGACGTCCTCGCGCCCGGCGCCGCAGGGCTCGACGGCGAGCGGGCTGCCGTCGACGACGTCGCCGATCGTGCCCACGACGCGGGTGTCGACCCGGCTGCCGTCGACGGTCAGCTGCGGGCCGAGGCCGCACAGCGTGCCGGTCGGCATGCCGCGGTCGGCGTGGTAGCGCAGGTCCGCGAGACCCTCGATGTCCAGCTCGGACAGGGCCAACGGCACGTGGTCGTCGTCCTCGTCGGCCCGGTCGTCGAGCAGGGTCAGCCGCAGGCGGTTGGTGTGCACGGGGTCGATGAGCCCGGTGGCGAAGCCGCGGTAGGACACGACCTGCGTGCGACCGTCCGCCTCGACCAGGATCCGGCCCGGCAGCCGCCCGGCCACGCCGGGCGCGAGCTGCGGCACGATCCGGCTGATGGTGCGCTTCCGCGCCCATCGCAGGGTCAGCACCGGCCTGGTCTCGTCCGAGGCCGCGACCCAGGCCGTGGCCGCCTCGCCGTCGAAGGCGTTCTGGGGCACCGTCGCGGCGTCGCCCCCGAACCACGAGCTGGCGTCCACGCGCACCCGCCGGCGGTCCAGCGGCGCGAAGAGCGCGGCCACCTCGGGTCCGCCGGAGGCCACCGCGGTCCCGGAGACCCGCCACAGGCCGGCCCCGTCGAGCTCCACCTGGCGGGCGAAGCGGACGCTGTCAGTGCTCAGCCGCTGGTTGAAGGCGTTGCAGGCCAGCCCCGCGAAGAACGGCAGGCAGGCCGATCGCTGGACCTGGGAGCTGAAGGTCATCGTCGTGTGACCGCCGGCGACGCCGGGCACGCGCACGGCGCGCTCCACCGCGAGGCCGTCGATGGTGATCTCGTTGAGCATGACCGGCTTGATCGACTGCTGGGAGTCCAGGACGGTGAAGCGCACGCTCCGGGTCGGCGCGATCTCGATCTCCAGGCCGCGGACCGACCCGTCCAGCCCGACCGGCACGACCCGCCGGCCGCTGTCGGTGTCCATGGCGATGCGCCGCACGCCCGCGCCGGTCTGTACGTCGAACTGGAGCGTGGTCCGGCCGAGGACGACCGGCTCGTCGAAGCGCAGCTCGAACCAGGAGCCGCGCGGATCGGCGAACGGAGCGGTCACCCAGCTGGTCAGCAGCGACCCGTCGAGCGCGGCGTACGGCCCCTGCTCGGGCAGCACCCGGCCGAGCGTGTCCGCGTAGCCGGCCGAGCTGGAGGCGACCACCTGGGAGATGCCGGCGTACTTCGCCACCGACTGCGGTCCCATGTCGGCATAGGTGTAGTCGTGCACCCGCCGGCGGAACCTGAACTCGTCCTCCTCGGTCATCGTCTGGCTGGTGGCCTCGTGGACCCGGCCGAAGTTCCGCTCCACCCGCTGGAGGGAGTCGGTGAGCACGTCGGGCGGAGGGCCGCTGCCCGCGGGCTCGCGCAGCATCGCCGACTCCTCGTCGACGGCGCCGAGACGCAGCAGCGGGGCGAGCGACTCCGAGCCACCGCCGAGGGTGCGCGAGGAGCGGGCGGCGAAGACGCGGACGCGGGGGTCCTCGCCCGAGCTGTGCACCGCGTAGATCTGGACCGCCGGATAGAGCGAGTCGGATCGCCCGTAGCTCGCCACGGACAGCAGGCCGGGGGCCTGGTCCACCAGCCGGTGCACGATCGTGGGGCTGGGCGCGTCGGTGTGCCGCAGATCGAGGTCGTTGCGGACGACCACGTGGGTGATGCCGGCGCGCTGGAGCAGCGGCACGAAGGCCGGGTCCGGCCGCCCGCCGTTGACCATCTCCTCGATCGCGTCGAGCCAGCGGATCGTGCCGGCCGGCATCATCGGCGTCTGCGTGCGCGCCGACCAGGCTCCGGCGTCGAGGACCTGGAGCGGCTCGTCCGTCGTACGTCCCCACTCCTGGATGCCGAAGCCCGCGCCCGGGATCACCAGCGACCGCACCGGACCGGGCTGGTCGCGCAGGAACCGCGCGGCCTGGTGCCAGGCGCGCGGCAGCGAGTCGAAGCCGCCGCTGTCCCGGGCGTCGCCCTGGACGAAGGGCAGCAGCGCGGCGACCACGGGCACCGCGATGAGGACCGGGACCACGCGCGCGGTCCACTCCCGGCGCGTCGCCCACGACCTGGACCGCAGCCGGCCGATCGCGCCGTCCACGGCGGCGGCGACGCCCAGCGCGAGGACGACGCGGACGACCGGGTCGAACTTGTGGATGTTGCGGAAGGCCGCGAGCACGCCGTCCAGCGCCCCGGTCCACCACGGGTCGAGCACGGACCCGGCGGGGGCGCCGCTGCCGGCGGTCAGCGCGAACAGGCCCACCAGGAGCCCCGCCACGAGCGAGCGCCGCCACCGCAGCCGGCGGGTCAGCAGACCCAGCAGACCGGTGACGGCCACGACCGTCGTGCTGACCAGCAGCACCGGCTCGGAGGCGAGCGCCAGCCCGGTCAGCCAGCTCGAGCTCTCCCCCAGCGCCAGGAAGGTCACCCAGTGGTCGGTCCCGCGCAGCGCGGCCAGCCAGCCGATGCGGTCGGTCGTGGTGCTGGCCGACTCCACGTAGTCGAGGAAGGGCGCGCCGTACCGGCCGAGGAAGACCAGCGGCACCATCCACCACAGCGAGACCGCCGCGGCCAGCCCACCCCAGCCGAGCAGCCAGCGGGCCCGCCGGCGCCACGGAAGGGCCACCGTGAGCAGGAAGACGGCCGGCAGGGAGAGTGCGGCCAGTGCCTCGGTGGCGTTCTGCCCGCCCATGAACGGGATCGTCGCCGCGGAGAGCACGATCGCCCGGCGGGGGTCCATCCGGCCTCGCGCCGCGAGGACCAGCGGGATCATCGTCCACGGCAGGACCGAGGTCGGCAGCGCCTCACCGGTCAGCGCTCCCACGGTGCTGAGCAGTCGCGGCGAGAGCATGTAGGCCAGGCCGGCCACGAAGATGGCCGGCTCGCTCAGGCCGCCCCAGGCGCGGACGAGACGGCGCATGCCCTCGAAGGCCGCCAGCATCAACAGCGCGGAGAAGAGCCGCTCCCAGACCCAGACGGGGATCCCGAGCAGGTCGCCGACCAGGTAGTACGGCCCGATCGGGAAGAGGTAGCCCGAGGCCTGGTTCTGCAGTTCGCCGAGCGCGGAGTCGGGGTTCCACAGCACCAGGCTGCGCAGCAGGAACTCCCCCGGCGCGATCTGCAGGTCCAGCTTGGTGTCGAAGGTGGTGCGGCCCGGCTGCTGGAGCAGGTTGACCGCCACGACCGCGACGACCAGGAGCAGCGTCGGCCAGCGCGTGAGGGCAGCCCGCGGGAGGCGTCGCAACGCCTCGTACCGCCGCTGACTCCCGACCACCGGCCCGCCCACCCCTCGACCTCGAGCGCGCCTGTCCCGGCGCAACCGTCGATACAATACGAGCCGGTAACCAGTCGGGGAGGTCGGGCGTCGGGGTGTCATCGTCATTCGATACGGCGTGGCGTCGCGCCGACACCGTGCCCGGCTGGCTCAAGCCGTCCCAGGCGCGCCTGCTCTGGGACGAGGCGATGGGCCTGCCACCGGGGTCGACCGTCGTGGAGATCGGCAGCCACCAGGGTCGCTCCACCCTCGTCCTGGGCGAGGCGCTGCGCCCCTCGGGTGGGCACCTGATCGCCATCGACCCCTTCGTCGAGGGCCGGCTCTTCGGCGGCATCCCGACCAAGACGAAGTTCACCGCCAATGTGGCCGACGCCGGGCTGGAGGAGGTCGTCGAGCTCGTCCAGGACAAGAGCACCGCGCTCCGCCCGGGCTGGACGCGCTCCTTCGACATGCTCTACATCGACGGCAAGCACGACTACTGGACGCTCTCCGACGACCTGCGCTGGAGCGTGCACCTCCCGCAGGGAGCGGCCGTCGTCATCCACGACTGCTTCTCCTCGATCGGCGTCACGCTGGGCATCCTGCGGCACGTGCTGTTCGGCTCGACGCTGGCCTACGAGCGCCGGGCCGACTCCCAGGCGCTCTTCCGGGTACGCCGCCCCACGGTCGCCGACCGCGCGCGGATCCTGCGGCAGATGCCCTGGTGGATCCGGAACGTCTTCCTCAAGGTCCTGCTGAGGCTCCGGCTCCGTCCCGTGGCGCGGCTGTTCGGCCACGACTCGCCGTACGACCCCTACTGAGCCGTCACGGGCTATCGCGGGTCGGCCAGCGCCTCGGCCACCAGGTCCGCGATCCGCCCGGCCGCCGTGGGCGTGAACCATCCGCGGCGCACACGGACGGTGACCGTGCCGCCCCGCGTCGTGCTCGCCAGGCCCACCGTGACACCGGCCGGTCCGGTCGGGACCGGCCAGAAGCGGATCTCCTCGACGCCCGGCCGCTCCACCAGGCCGAGGTTGGAGACCAGGACCGTCGCGCCGAGGCGGCCGGAGAGCAGCCGCGTGATCCGGGGCGCGATGCCGCCGCCGTCGGAGACCGGGAAGGCCGGCTCCGGCAGCAGGTCGCGGATGGCGTCGCGGGCCGCGTCGACGCCGGTCACGTCGGGTCCGCGCAGGCGCGCGTAGGCGGTGTCGCGGTCCGGCGCCGGGGTGGGTGTGCCGGGACGGCGCGAGAGCCCCATCGCCACGACCAGGCGGCTCACCGGCACACCGTGCGGGGCGTTCCAGCTCCGCAGCGCCCGCGTCGAGGCGGCCACGAGGGCCGCGCTGCTCAGCCGCCGCCCGGGCACCTCGCGGGAGAGCAGCCAGTCCCCCGCCGCCCGGTCGCGGGCCTGGGGCACATCGGCGGCGAAGCGCACCGGCGGGCGCAGCAGGGCCTCGCCGAGGCGGCGCAGGCTCGACCGCACGAACCCGGTCGGCTCGGCGTCCTGGTCGATGCCGCGCGCGTTCGAGCCGAGATCCAGCCCGCTGAGCAGGGAGGCCGCGCCGAGCAGCCCGAGACCGTCCATCGCGCCGTGATGCGCCGCGACCACCAGCGAGCGGCCGTCGACGGAGAGCGCCGCGCGGACCAGCGGGTCGTGGTCGCCGTACGCGGTGTTGGCGAGCTCGTCGAGGACCCGTCCCTCCTCTGCGGCGTCGTAGCGGAGGAGCGCCGGCGCCGGGCCCAGATGGGGATGCGCCTCGGTCATCGCGGCGAGGCGCTCGCCGACCGCGGCCTCGACGAGGGGGTCGGCGAGGCGCACCAGCAGGACGATGCTCCAGGTGACGTCCGGGTCCCCGTAGAGCCCGACGACCTGGCGCGCGCGGCGTACGGCGGGATCGACCGCTGCCCGCGGAGCCGACCTGCTGTCCATGTGCTCGTTCCTGTCGCGCGGCCCGGGTTACCTCGTGGCGACCGCGGCACCTACCGTAGCGGCCATGCCGTCCGTCTCCGTGGTCATCCCGGCGTACCGCAACGTGCGGTTCGTGGAGCGGACCGTCGACTCGGCACTCGCGCAGACCCACGCCGACCTGGAGGTGGTGATCGCGGACCACAGCTCCGACGACGGCAGCTGGGAGGCGCTCCAGCGGTACGCCGAGGAACCGCGGGTCCGGCTGATCCGGACGCCCGCGGGAGGCGGCGCCAAGGCCAACTGGGACGCGGCGACCGAGGCGGCGAGCGGCGAGTACCTCAAGCTCCTCCCCGGCGACGACCTGATCGCCCCCGACTGTGTGGAGCGCCAGGCGGCGGCGCTCGGCGCGCACCCCTCGGCGGTGATGGCCGCCGCCCGCCGCGACGTCATCGATCCCCACGACGAGGTGCTGCTGAGCGGCCGCGGGCTGGGCCCCATCCAGGGGCTGGTCGACGGCCGGCGGGCGATCCGGCTCGCCGTACGGTCCGGGACCAACCTCTTCGGCGAGCCCGGCTGCGTGCTGATCCGCCGCGAGGCGCTGATCGAGCTCGGCGGCTGGCTCGACCCGTTCCCCTACCTGCTCGACCAGTTCACCTACATGAGCCTGCTGCGCCACGGCGATGTCGTCGGCCTGCCCGAGACCCTGGCGAGCTTCCGGCTCAGCCACTCGCAGTGGAGTGCCCGCCTGGTCGCCCACCAGGGCCGCCAGGCCGTCCAGGCGCACCGCCGCATCCGTGCCGAGATGCCCGAGGTCGTCTCCCGCTGGGACGTGGCGATCGGCAACGCCCAGGCCACCCGGATGGCGCTCATGCGCCGCGCCGCGTACGCCGTGTGGCGGCGCCGGCTCGGCTGACCGGCTAGCGAAGCGTGCCCCGGCCCAGCGCGGCGAGCGTCGCGGACAGGACCGCGTGGATCCCGACCGGCAGCGGCACCACCGGGTTCGCGTCCAGGTCGGCCCAGACGCGGCTGCGCAGCCGTAGGTCGCGCACCTGGTACGCCGCGGCCGGCGAGGCGCCGTAGACGACCCGGGGCGCGCGTCGCGTCATCCGGCGGAACTCCGAGACCAGGAAGCCGATCGTCACGCTCTGCTGGCTCGCCATCACCTTCTCCACCACGCGCTCGTCCCGGCTCACCAGCCGGTCCATGCCGTCCACGACCAGCCGGGCCGCGTCGTCGGCGTAGAGGTAGTCGCGCATGGTGTCCAGCGGCACGTAGATCGAGATCGGCTGGTGCAGGATGTGCGAGCGCGCGACCTGGGAGATCAGGCCCTGCGGCTTCTCGAGGTTCTGCCGCGGGCCGTAGAGGTTGGACAGCCGGCCGTGCAGCACCTTGAGTCCCAGCCGGGCGGAGGCGTGCTCCTGGGCGAGCTTGGCCTCGCCGTACGGCGAGATCGGCCGGGGCGGCGTCCGCTCGTCGTACGGTGCGCCGGCCGACCCGGCGTACAGGCCGCCGGCGGTGGAGGCCACGAAGAGCGCTCCCGCCTCCGGGTCGGGCGCCGAGCCGAGTCCGCTCAGCAGCGCCTCGAAGGAGACGCGCTCGGTCGCCAGGTCGGCCGGCGAGGAGCCCACGACCGCCGCGCCCGCGCACCAGTAGACCCGCCACGGGGCGCCGCCCGTCGCGGCGAGGAAGGCCGCCGTCTCCCCTCGGATCCGGTCGGCGGCGCCCGGGTCGCGCCAGTCGATCGGCGTGGCCGGCGCCCACACCCGGTCACCCCGTGCCCGGCTCAGCCGGACGACGCTGGAGCCCAGCAGCCCGCCGGCCCCCAGGACCCAGACCAGCGGCCGAGCGCTCACGGGCCGTCCGGGTCCGCGGGCGGGCGGCCCCACGGCCCGTTCTCCGGGTCGTGGACCACGAGGTACAGCGGCCGGCCCATCGCCATGTTGACCACCACGCCGAGGTACTCCGCGACGATGCCGAGCGAGAAGAGGATGACGCCGGTGCCGATGGAGATGAGGACGACGGTCGAGGCCCATCCGGGCTGGTCCACGCCGGCGATGAGGCTGCCGCCGATCGTGTACGCCGCCAGCAGCACGCCGAGCACGCCGAAGATGACGCCCAGCATCGCCACCACGCGCAGCGCGCGGGTGCCGGAGGTGAGCACCAGCCGCCAGAAGTGGGAGAGCAGCGCGCGCGTGGAGTAGCCCGAGGGCCGGTCGCCCTCCCGGCGGAGCGTCACCGGGCTCTGGCCCACCCGGGCGTTGACCCAGGTCAGCGCGACGTCGAGATAGACCCCGGCGCCGGCGTACGCCGCCACGCTGCGGCCGAGCTCGCCGAGCACCAGGCGGAAGCTCTGGAAGGAGGAGATGTCCTTGTCGTTGGCGATCCGGCGCATCAGCCACTTGACGCCGCGGGAGGCCAGGTTGCGCGCCGGGCCGTGCGGGGCGGCGTTGACCGGATCGGCGTACACGACGCCCGCCCGCTCCCGCATCGCCACGTCCAGCATGGCCCGGATGTCGGCGGGGTCGTGCTGCCCGTCCTCGTCCATGGTGACGATCCAGTCGCCTCCCGAGGAGGCCATGCCCGCGAGCGTGGCCGCGTGCTGGCCGAAGTTCCGGCTCAGCCAGACCGGCCGGACGCGCTCGTCGCCGGCCGCCAGCCGGCGGATCACCTCCGCGGAGCCGTCCGGCCCGTTGTCGTAGGCCAGCAGCACCTCGGTGACGGCGAAGCGGTGGCCGTCCTCGGTGAGCCGGGGCTCGAAGAGCCCGGCCAGCTCGGCCACGACGCCGGGCAGCGTCCGCTCCCCCTGGTAGACCGGGATGACGACCGAGACGGTGTGCACCATCTCCTCCTGCGCGCTCCGAGGCTGGCCGTCTGCCACCCGCCGCACGGTACCAGCCACGGCACCCCTCCCTATGCCCGCTCGGCACGCGGGACTCTCGAGGCACCTTCTATCCTCATCCGGTGACCACCAGCACCCCTCGGCTCCGCCGACTGCTCTCCGGCAGCGGGGGGATCGTCATCGCCGTGGGCGTGATGAACGCGGCCAGCTACATCTTCACCGTCGTCGCCGCCCGGCTGCTGGGTCCGCGCGACTACGGCGCGTTCGCCGCGATCATGGGCCTGCTGCTGGTCCTGGGCGTGCTGCAGCTGGGCCTGCAGACCACCGGGGCACGCCGGATCGCCTCCGCGCCGGCCAAGGTGGGCGAGATCGAGCAGTCTCTGCTCGCGGTGACCTACCGGGTCGCGCTCGGCCTGGCCCTGGTCTGCCTCCTCCTCTCGCCGGCGATCTCGGCGATGCTCAGCCTGAACAGCATCGCGGTCGCGGTGCTGATCGCCGTCTCGGTCTGGCCGATGACGGTGATGGGCGGCCAGGCGGGCGTGCTCCAGGGCGAGCGCCGCTGGTTCGCGCTCTCGCTGGTCTACCTGGTCGCCGGGCTCTCCCGGGTGGTGATCGGCACGCTGCTCCTGCTGTGGCGTCCCAGCGAGGCGATGGCCGTGCTGGCGGTCGCGGTGAGCTTCCTCGCGCCGGTGGCGATCGGCTGGATCGCCCTGCGTCGCTCCGCGGTGCACCGCAAGCACTCCTCGCCCGACGGCCACGACGCCCGCTCGATGTGGTGGGAGGTGCTGCACAACTCCCACGCGCTGGTCGCCTTCCTGGCCCTGGCCAACGCCGACGTCATCGCGGCCCGCAGCCTCTTCGACCCCCACGACGCCGGCCTGTACGCCGCCGGGGTGATCCTGGCCAAGGCGGTGCTCTTCCTGCCGCAGTTCGTGGTGGTCATCGCCTTCCCGGAGATGTCCACCGAGAAGAGCCGGCGCCGGGCGGTGATCTCCGGCGTGGGCGTGGTCGCCGTCCTCGGGCTGGTCAGCACCGCGGCGACCTGGGCACTGAGCGGGCTGGCCCTGATCTTCGTCGGCGGGGACGAGTACGCCGCGATCCGCGACCAGCTCTGGGCCTTCGCGCTCCTCGGCACCGTCTTGTCGATGATCCAGATCCTGGTCTACAGCGTGGTCGCCAACCAGCACCGGCGGACCGTCGGCGCGATCTGGCTCGCCCTCGCGCTCGTGATCGCCGGGGCCCTGCGCGCGGACACGGTCACCGAGCTGCTGCTGACCGTCCTGGTGATCGACAGCGCCCTCTGCCTGCTGCTCCTGGTGCTGGTGCTGGTGCGCACCCAGGCGCCGGCGGCCCCGAGCGGACCGGCCGACTCAGTGGGCGGCGTCGTGCCAGCTGCGTCCGGTGCCGACGGAGACGTCCAGCGGGACGGTCAGGTCGGCGGCGGCCGCCATCTGCTCGCGGACGAGTGAGTCCAGCGCCTCCCGCTCCCCCGGCGCGACCTCGAAGACGAGCTCGTCGTGGACCTGGAGCAGCATCCGGGAGGCCAGGCCGGTCTCGCGCAGCGCGCGGTCGCAGTTGAGCATGGCCACCTTGATGATGTCGGCGGCCGAGCCCTGGATCGGCGCGTTGAGGGCCATCCGCTCGGCCATCTCGCGCCGCTGGCGGTTGTCGCTGGTCAGGTCGGGCAGGTAGCGCCGGCGGCCCATGATGGTCTCGGTGAAGCCCGTGCGCCGGGCCTCCTCGACCACGCCGGTGAGGTAGTCGCGGACGCCGCCGAAGGTCTCGAAGTACTCCTCCATCAGGCCGCGCGCCTCGCCGGTGTCGATGCGCAGCTGCTGGGAGAGGCCGTACGCCGAGAGGCCGTAGGCCAGCCCGTAGTTCATCGCCTTGATCTTGGCCCGCATGCCGCCGTCGACCTCGCTGGGATCGACGCCGAAGACCCGGGCCGCGGTGATCTGGTGGAAGTCGCGCCCGGAGTTGAACGCCTCGATCAGCCCGAGGTCCTCCGAGAGGTGCGCCATGATCCGCATCTCGATCTGGCTGTAGTCGGCGGTGAGCAGCAGCTCGTAGCCCGAGCCCACCACGAAGGCCTCGCGGATCCGCCGGCCCTCCTCGGTGCGCACGGGGATGTTCTGCAGGTTGGGGTCGGTGCTGGAGAGCCGCCCGGTCGCGGCGATCAGCTGGTTGAAGGTGGTGTGGATGCGCCCGTCCTCGGCGACCGTCTTGAGCAGGCCCTCGACGGTCTGCCGCAGCCGGCTCACGTCGCGGTGACGCAGCAGGTGCTGCAGGAACGGGTGCTCGGTCTGCTCGTAGAGCCCCTGCAGCGCGTCGGCGTCGGTGGTGTAGCCGGTCTTGGTGCGCTTGGTCTTGGGCATGCCGAGCTCGTCGAAGAGCACCACCTGGAGCTGCTTGGGCGAGCCGAGGTTGATCTCCTTGCCGATCACCGCGTAGGCCTCCCCCGCCGCGGCGCGCACTCCGTCGGCGAACTCGGACTCCAGCCCGGCGAGGAACTCGGTGTCGACGGCGATGCCGACCCGCTCCATCCCGACCAGCACCTCGACCAGCGGGAGCTCGATCTCGTGCATCAGCCGGGTGCCGCCGCGGTCGGCCAGCTCGGCGTCGAGAGCGACCGCGAGGTCGACCACGGCCCGGGCCTGCAGCATGGCGGCCTCCCCCGCCTGCTCGGCGGCCTCGAAGAGCATGCCCTGCTCCTCGTCGCCGTCCTGCCGCAGCTCGCGCTTGAGATGCCGCAGGGTCAGGTCGGGCAGGGCGTAGGAGCGCTGGTCAGGGGCCACCAGGTAGGCCATCATCGCGGTGTCGGTGGAGAGCCCCGCCACGGTCCAGCCGTGGGCCCCGAGCGCGAGCAGCGGCCCGTTGGCGTCGTGGATCACCTTGGCCCTGGTCTCGTCGGCCAGCCAGGCCGCCAGCGCCGCGTCGTCCTCGGGCGTGAGCGTGGCGGCGTCCACATAGCCCGCGCGGCCGTCGGCCTGGGCGAAGGCGAACCCGTCGACGCGGCCCGTGCCCGAGCCCCAGGCGCCACGGACGTGCACCCCGGTCTGCTCCTCGCCGAGGCTCTCCAAGAAGGCCGCCAGGCCGCCGGGCTCCACCACCTCGCCGGCCAGCTCGAAGCCCGCCTCGGTCTCCGGCTCCTCCTCCGGCGCCAGCGTGTCGAGGATGCGGGTGCGCAGCTCGCCGCGGAACTCCAGCTCGTCGAGGAGGGCCAGCGCGGCGGCGCGGTCCCACTCGATCCGCTCCAGGTCGTCCACGCCCAGCTCGAGCGGGAGGTCCTGGACCAGCGCGTTGAGCTGGCGGTTGCGGATCACGTCGCCCAGGTGCTCGCGGAGGGCCTCGCCCTTCTTGCCGGTGATCTCCTCGGCGCGGGCGATGACGTTGTCGAGGCCGTCGTACTGGTTGATCCACTTGGCCGCGAAGCCGGCGCCGACGCCCGGCACACCGGGCAGGTTGTCCGAGGTCTCGCCGACGATCGCCGCGAGCTCGGGGTAGCGGGCGGGCGGCACGCCGTACTTCGCCTCGACGGCCTCCGGGGTCATCCGGGCCAGCTCGGAGACGCCGCGCATCGGGTAGAGCACGGTGGCGTCCTCGGTCACCAGCTGGAAGGAGTCACGGTCGCCGGTGAGGATCAGCACCTCGAAGCCCTTGCCGAGCGCCTGGGTGGTCAGCGTGGCGATGATGTCGTCGGCCTCGTAGCCGGCGTGGACCAGGTGCCGGATCCGGAAGGTGTCGAGCAGCTGCTGGAGCAGCGAGAGCTGGCTGCTGAACTCCTCGGGGGTCTTGTTGCGCTTGGCCTTGTACTCGGAGTACTGCTCCAGGCGGAAGGTCTGCCGGGACTTGTCGAAGGCCACCGCCACGTGGGTCGGCCGCTCGTCGCGCAGCACGTTGACCAGCATCGAGGTGAAGCCGTACACGGCGTTGGTGTGCTGCCCGGTCGAGGTGGAGAAGTTCTCCACCGGCAGGGCGAAGAAGGCTCGGTAGGCCAGCGAGTGGCCGTCGAGCAGCAGCAGCCGGGGTCGGGCGTCGTCGGTCGTGTCGGGCACGGGACCGACCCTAGTCCGTCGTGCCGACACTCGACCGGAGAGGATGGGTCCATGACCGAGTCGCACGACGTGAGCGAGTTCCTCGCCCAGATGCCGCAGGGCATGGGCGTCCTCAACGACAAGATGGGCATCGAGCTGGTGGAGATCTCCGCCGAGCGGGTGGTCGCGACCATGCCGGTCGAGGGCAACACCCAGCCCTACGGACTCCTCCACGGCGGCGCCTCGGTGGTCCTGGCCGAGACCCTGGGCTCGATCGGCTCGGCGCTCCACGGCGCCCCGGACCGGCTCTCGGTCGGCGTGGACATCAACGCCACCCACCACCGCTCGGCCACGAGCGGCACCGTCACCGGCACGGCCACGGCCATCCACCTGGGCCGCAGCACCGCCTGCTACGACGTGGCGATCACCGACGAGCAGGGCCGCCGGGTCTGCACGGCGCGGATCACCTGCGCGCTGATGCCGGCCGAGAGGTACAGCTAGCCACTCAGCCCTCTTCGGCCGGCTCCATCGCCGACATCGCCCGCCGCTGGAAGCGGCGCTGGGCGAGCACCCGGCCGAGGTTGCGCTGCGCGTTGGGGGTGCGGATCACCTCAGGGGTGACCTTGTGCCGCAGCGAGACCGTGCTGGTGACCCGCATGGTCGCCAGCGAGGAGAAGCCCAGCCGGGTCAGCCAGCGGTTGGTCTCCCGCGAGCTGCTGGTGGTGATCGCGGTGATGTGGGAGATGTCCTTCTCCTCGGCCCACTCCACGGCGCCCTCCAGGAGCGCCCGGCCGACGCCGTGCTTGCGCTGCTCGGGGTCGACGACGAGGAAGGTGGTGTGCACCGCGAACTCGGTGTGCAGCGGACTGATCGGCGAGCGGCGCAGATGCAGCGTGCCCACGACGACCCCGTCGAGCACCGCCACCAGCAGTCGCTCCTCCGGCGACGCGGCGACGTGCGCGAGCGTCGCGGAGACCTCGCTCGCCGGACGCTGGACCTCCGAGGAGGTGTTGCCCGCCCGGACCCAGAGGTCCATGAGCGCGGTGGCGTCCTGCGGACCCGCGTCCCGGACCGTCAGCGCATGACGTGACATGCGGACCGCTCCTTACCCACGATGGAACCCCCCGAAACCAACCCCGGCACCTTCCCGAGACAACGAGGTGAAGGCTACGCCGGGAACCACGGCGCGCGTAAGGGTGGTCCTCAGCCTGTGGACCACTGATCCAGACCACCGGGTCTATGCTTCGGCGCGTGTTCATCGGGGTGGGTACGGCGGTCAACGCCGCGGCCGTGCTGGCCGGCAGCACCGTCGGCGTGCTCGTCGGGCACCGGCTGCCCGAGCGGACCCGCAAGGTCGTCACCGACGCCCTCGGCCTGGTCACCCTGCTGATCGCCGGCACCTCCGCCATCGCCGTCACCGACGCCAGCCTGAGCGCGAAGGTCGGCTCCTCCGCGCCGATGCTGATCGTGCTGGGCGCCCTGCTGATCGGCTCGATCGCCGGGTCGCTGCTGCGGATCGAGGACCGTCTGGAGGGGCTCGGCGCCGTCCTCCAGCGACGGCTGGGCGGGCGCCACGAGGGTCACGAGCGCCGGGACCGGTTCATCGAGGGGTTCGTGACCGCCTCGCTGGTCTTCTGCGTCGGGCCGCTGACCATTCTGGGCTCGCTGACCGAGGGGCTGGGCGGTGGCGCCGACCAGCTGCTGCTCAAGGCGGCGCTGGACGGCTTCGCCTCGATCGCCTTCGCCGCGGCGTTCGGCTGGGGCGTGGCGGCGAGCGTGCTCACCCTGGTCGTCGTGCAGGGCGGGCTGACGCTGCTGGGGGTCGCCGTGGGCGACGTACTGCCCGACGCCTACCTCGCCGCGATCACCGCTACCGGCGGGCTGCTGCTGGTCGCCGTCGCCCTCCGGCTGCTGGACATCCGCCAGGTGAAGGTCGGCGACATGCTCCCCGCGCTCGCGGTCGCGCCGCTGCTGGTCGGCCTGGTCGCGGCCTTCCGCTAGATGTCGCCGCCGAGGTAGGCGGCTCTGACCGAGTCGTCGCCGGCGAGCTCGGCGCCGGTGCCGGAGCGGACGATCTCGCCGGTCTCCAGGATGTGCGCGCTGTCGGCCCGCTTGAGCGCCTGGGCGGCGTTCTGCTCCACCAGCAGGACGGTGGTGCCCTGCTCGTTGATCTCGGTGATGATCGTGAAGATCTGCTGGATCAGCTTCGGCGCCAGGCCCATCGACGGCTCGTCGAGGAGGAGCAGGCGCGGCCGGGCCATCAGCGCCCTGCCGATCGCGACCATCTGCTGCTCACCGCCCGAGAGCGTGCCCGCGGCCTGCGAGACGCGCTCCTGCAGGCGCGGGAAGAGCTGGAAGACCCGCTCCAGGTCCTCGGTGTACGCCGCGGTCTTGCGGTCCGTCCTGACGTAGGCGCCCATGTCGAGGTTCTCCCGCACGCTCATGCCCGGGAAGCAGCCACGGCCCTCCGGCGACTGGCTGATGCCGAGTCGCACGCGGTCGTAGGGCGCCAGGTTGGTGATGTCCTTGCCGTCGAACATCACCCGGCCGGCCCGCACCTTGCGCAGACCCGAGATGGTCTTCAGCGTGGTGGTCTTGCCGGCGCCGTTGGCCCCGATCAGCGTGGTGACCGTGCCCTCCTCGACGCTGAAGGTGATGTCGCGGATCGCCTCGATGTGCCCGTAGTTGACGCACAGGCCCTCGACCTCAAGAAGCATCGTCTTCGACCCCCAGGTACGCCGCGATGACGGCGGGATTGTCACGGATCTCGGCCGGCAGGCCCTCGGCGATCTTGCGGCCGAACTCCAGCACCACGATCCGGTCGGTCACGCCCATCACCAGACGCATGTCGTGCTCGATGAGCAGCACCGTGTAGCCCTCGTCGCGGACCTTGCGGATCAGGTCCATCAGCTTGGCCTTCTCGGCCGGGTTGAAGCCGGCCGCGGGCTCGTCCAGGCACAGCAGCTTGGGGCCGGTCGCCATCGCCCGGGCGATCTCCAGTCGCCGCTGGTCGCCGTACGACAGGTTGGCGGCCAGCTCGTCGGCCCGCCCCTCGATGCCGACGAACTTGAGCAGCTCACGGGCCCGCTCGCGTCCCTCGGCCTCCTCGCGCCGCATCCGGGGCGTGCGGAACAGCGCGCTCAGGATGCCGGTGCGGCTGCGGGCGTCCCAGCCGACCATGACGTTCTCCGTGGCCGTCATCGCCTTGAAGAGCCGGATGTTCTGGAAGGTCCGCGCGATGCCGAGCTGGGTGATCTTGAACCGCTTGAGCCCGGTCAGCGACGTGCCGTCGAAGCGGACCTCGCCGTCGGTGGGCCGGTAGACGCCGGTCATCACGTTGAAGCAGGTGGTCTTGCCCGCGCCGTTGGGGCCGATCAGGCCGAGGATCTCGCCCTCGCGGATGTCGAAGCTGACCCCGTCCAGGGCGGTGACGCCGCCGAAGCGCAGGGTGACGTTGTCGACCTGGAGGAGCGGCGCGGCGGTCGCCTCGGTGCCGGACTCAGTCACGGTTCTCCCCCTCCGTCGCCTCGGCCAGGTCTTCCTCGTCGATGGTGCCTTCCTCCAGTGCCTCGATCTCCTCACGGGACTGCTTGGCGCGCCGGACCCGTCTGGGTGGCAGCAGGCCCTCGGGGCGGAAGATCGCCAGCAGCATCAGCGCCAGGCCGAAGACCAGCACCCGCCACTCCTCGAAGCCGCGGAACCGCTCGGGCAGGTAGACCACCAGCGCGGCGCCCACCAGCACGCCCCACCGGTTGCCCTGGCCGCCGACCACGACCGCGGCCAGGAAGAGGATGGAGAGCAGCAGCTGGAACGACGCCGGGTTGATGAAGCCCTGCTTGCCTGCGAAGAGGGCGCCGGACAGGCCGCCGATGAAGGCGCCCGTGGCGAAGGCCAGCAGCTTGAAGCGGAACGTCGGCACGCCCATGATCTCGGCGGCGTCCTCGTCCTCGCGCGTGGCCTCCCAGGCGCGGCCGACCCGGCTGCTCTTCACCAGGATGTCGGCGACCAGCACGATGATGACGATCGTCAGCGCGAACCAGTAGTACGGGATCGCGTCGAGGACGCCGAACTCCAGGACCTTCGTCTTCCGGTCCAAGTTGACCAGCGGCTGGCCGTTCTCCCAGATCAGGTGGGGGATCTCGAAGAGCGGGGCGTCCGGCCGCACGTCCGGCGGCGCGGGGATGTCGCTGATGCCCTTGGCGCCGCCGAGCCAGTCGGAGTTGACCAGGACCAGGCGGACGATCTCACCGAACCCGAGCGTCACGATCGCCAGGTAGTCGCCACGCACGCGCAGTGTCGGGGCGCCGAGGATGACGCCGGAGATCATCGCCACGACGACCGCGGCCGGGATGGCGACCAGGTAGCCCCAGTGGGCATGCTCGGCGGTCAGCACCGCGATCGTGTAGGCGCCGACCGCGTAGAAGCCGACGTACCCGAGGTCGAGCAGGCCGGCGTAGCCGACCACGACGTTGAGGCCGAGGGCGACCAGGCAGTAGATCGCCACGGTGAACATGACGCCGCCGAAGTCGGTGTCCGGCGTGGTGATGATCGGCAGGTTGAGCAGCGGGAGCGCGTAGAAGAACAGCGCGATCAGGATCATCGCGAGGATCTTGACCGCCCGGGGCAGGCGGTCGATGCGCTCGCCGAAGCCGACGCGGCTCTTGGGGGGCCGCGGGGGCGCCGACGTGGGGCCCGAGGTCGTGCTCTGCGTGGTGCTCATGCGCGCGCCTTCCCCAGCGCCTCACCGAGGAGACCTGTCGGTCGGAAGAGCAGGATCAGGACCAGCAGCACGAACGCCACCACGTCGCGCCACTGCGAGCCGAAGATCGCCGAGCCCCAGTTCTCGGCCACGCCGAGGACCAGGCCGCCCAGCAGGGCGCCGCGCAGGTTGCCGATGCCGCCGAGGACGGCGGCGGTGAACGCCTTGACCCCGAGCAGGAAGCCGGC
Organism: Nocardioides sp.; assembly: GCA_044464665.1. Lineage (GTDB taxonomy): Bacteria > Actinomycetota > Actinomycetes > Propionibacteriales > Nocardioidaceae > Marmoricola. The sequence goes on along the minus strand of JBIQLB010000041.1, from coordinate 2,963 downwards.
GTTGAAGCGGGTCGTGCCGATCTTCATCATGTAGAGCATGGCGGCCGCGCCGGCCATGATGCCACCGATCAGGAAGGTCACCTGGACGACGCGGACGGCGTTGACGCCCATGAGCGCCGCCGACTCCGGGTCCTGGGCCACCGCGCGGATGCCGCGTCCGAGCCGGGAGCGGCGGATGAACTGGTCGAGTCCCACCATCATCACCAGCGCCGAGACGATCAGCAGCAGGTCGATGGTGGTGACCTCGTAGTTGCCGATCGGGAAGACCGGCTTGGGCGTGATGTCGACCGGCAGGCTGGACTGGTCGCGGGCCCGCTCGACGTACCGCTGCAGGTTGTCGTCGAGACCGAAGAAGCCGGCGATCTGGTCGCGCAGACCCATGGCCTCCGCCAAGACGAAGGAGGCGCCGATCGCGGAGATCAGCGCCACCAGGCGGGGTGAGTTCCGCTTGATCAGCGGACGGTAGGCCACGCGCTCGATCAGCAGCGCGATCAGGCCGGAGACGGTCATGGCCATCAGGAGCGCCACGACGAGGTACATGATCACCGCCGACGTCGAGGACGACGGCGAGGCGTTGAAGGCGAAGAGGGTCCACACGACGGCGAACGTGCCGTACATGAAGACCTCGGAGTGCGCGAAGTTGATCAGCTGCAGCACGCCGTAGACCAGCGTGTAGCCCAGCGCGATGAGCGCGTAGACCGCCCCGAAGGCCAGACCGGTGACGGTCAGCTCGACGAAGTTGGAGAAGAAGAGGTCGAAGTGCACAGGGCTCCCCTCGCCTGGCTATCGGCAACGACTGCGGCCGGGGGATAGTACCCCCGGCCGCAGCCGCTGTGAATGTCTGACCGCGTCGATCAGTTCATCTCGATGGGCTCGGCGTTGCCGATCACACCGTTCTCGACCTTGTAGGCGTAGATCACCACGTCGGCGACCTCACCGGTCTCGTCGAACTTGATGTGCTTGGTGATGCCCTCACCGTCGAAGTTGCGCACCCAGTCCAGCATGTCCTCGCGCGAGGTGTTGCCCTCGGCCAGGCCCTTGAGCAGGATGTTCATGGCGTCGTAGCCCTCGGCCGAGTAGGTACCCGGGTCCTGGCCGTTGACCTCCTTGAACTTCGCGGTGAAGTCCTCCGGCGACGGGGCGCAGGGGCAGGTCAGCACGGAGCCCTCGGCGGCGGCGTTGCCCGCGGCCTTGACGAAGCCCGGGTCGTTGGAGCCGTCGGCGGAGACGAACGTGCCGGTGTAGCCGCCCTGGCGCAGCTGCTTCACCAGCAGGCCGGCCTCGGCGTAGTAGCCACCGTAGAAGAACGCCTGCGTGCCCGAGGCCTTGGCCTTGGTCACGGTCGCGGAGAAGTCGGTCTGCTTCTGCTGGACCGTGTCGGTCGCGGTCACCAGGTCGCCGAGGTCCTTCTTGACGTTGTCCGCCAGGCCCTTGCCGTACTCGGTGGCGTCGTCGACGACCATGACCTTCTCGGACTTCAGCGTGTTCTTGATGTACTGCGCGATCGCCGGCGCCTGCTGGTCGTCGTTGCCCAGGATGCGGTGGAAGGTCTTCCAGCCGTGGGTGGTCAGCGCCGGGTTGGTCGCCGAGGCGGAGACGGTCACCAGACCGGCCTCGTTGAACGCCGGGCCGGTCGCGTCGCTCTCACCGGAGAACGTCGGGCCGACGACACCGACGACGTTGGCGTCGTTGATGATCTTCTGGGCCAGCGGGGTCGCCTTCTCGGGGTCACCCTGCGAGTCGTTCTCCTGGAGGGTCACGTCGCAGTCGCCGCCGGACGCCTTGAACTCGTCGAGCGCGACCTTGGCGCCGCCGATGATGTTGATGCCGAGGTTGGCGTAGTCACCGGTGGTGGGGCCAAGGAAGGCGATGGTCGCCTTGCAGTCGCCGCTGGCGCTGCTGTCCTTGTCGTCGTCACCACCCGTGGTGCCACAGGCGCTCAGGGCAAGCGCTGCGATGCCGGCCAGCGCCACGCCGGCACGTACGGACTTCGTGGAACGGATCATCTTTCCTCCGTCAAAGGGATGGATGCGGCCGGCTGCGACCGACCGCGGCTCTCGGGGAACCTAGCACCGCAGATACGGTTGCGGGAGGACCCCAGAACCACGAAATACCCGTCGTTGCGAAGTTGTGACGCAGCGCTCGGCCGCCGCGGCTCGCCGCCGCCCGGCGTACGGGTCTCAGCCCAGGTCGATCCCGTGCTCGACGACGCCGTCGGCCACCTGCCGCATGGACAGGCGCAGGTCCATCGCGGTCTTCTGGATCCAGCGGAAGGCCTCGGGCTCGCTGACGCCCAGCCGCTCCTGCAGCACGCTCTTGGCGCGGTCCACGGCCTTGCGGGTGTCGAGGCGCTCGTTGAGGTCGGCCACCTCGCCCTCCAGCATCCGCAGCTCGGCGAAGCGGCTCACGGCCATCTCGATCGCGGGGAGCAGGTCGGACTTGGTGAACGGCTTGACCAGGTAGGCCATCGCGCCGGCGTCGCGCGCCCGCTCGACGAGGTCGCGCTGGCTGAAGGCGGTGAGCATGACCACCGGGGCGATCCGCTGCGAGGCGATCCGCTCCGCCGCCGCGATCCCGTCCAGCCGGGGCATCTTGATGTCCATGACGACCAGGTCGGGTCGCAGCTCCTCGGTCCGCGCGACCGCCTGCTCCCCGTCCTCGACGGCCGCGACGACGTCGTACCCCTCCTCGGCGAGCATCTCGGCGAGATCCATCCGGATCAGTGCCTCGTCCTCGGCGATGACGACTCGTCGGCTCGGGCTCTGCGCGCTCACCTGCCCAGGCTATCGAGTGCGTCGTTCCGGTAGGTTTGGCGGGCACACGGCCGGGTTGGCGGAATGGCAGACGCTATGAGCTCAAACCTCATTGTCCGAAAGGACGTGTGGGTTCGAATCCCACACCCGGCACGCTGTGATGTCTCAAGACATCGTGGAGGGCCGAACCCAATAGTGGTGGGTTCGGCC
>JBIQLB010000040.1:0-30066 GCA_044464665.1 Nocardioides sp. | reverse complement strand
TCTGCGGCCGGAAGCGCCGGCCGTCGCAGTCCGGGCAGCGCAGGTACACGTCCGACAGGAACTGCATCTCGACGTGCTCGAATCCTGTGCCGCCGCAGCCCGGGCAGCGGCCGTCGCCTGTGTTGAAGCTGAACGTGCCCGCCGTGTAGCCGCGCTCGCGCGATAGCGGGGCGGCGGCGAACAGCTTGCGGATCGCATCGAAGGCGCCCACGTAGCTGGCCGGATTCGAACGGGCGGTCTTGCCGATCGGCGTCTGGTCCACCAGCACGATGTCGGCCAGCTGCTCGGCGCCCAGCAGGGCGTCGTGCGCGCCGGGCGCCTCGGTCGGGCGGCCCAGGTGCTTGAGCATGGCCGGGTACAGCACATCCTGCACCAGCGTCGACTTGCCCGAGCCCGAGACGCCGGTCAGGCAGACCAGGCGGCCCAGCGGGATGGACACCGAGAGATTCTGGAGGTTGTTGGCCCGCGCGCCTTCCAGCACCAGGCGCGGCGTGCCGTCGGCCACCGGCATGGGGCGCGGCGCCTCGATCCGCGCCTCGCCGCTGAGGTAGCGGCCCGTCAGCGTGCCGGAGCGCGCCAGCGCCTCGGGCGTGCCGTCGAACATGATGCGCCCGCCGCGTTCGCCCGGCCCCGGGCCGATGTCCAGGATGCGGTCGGCGGCGACCATGACCTGCGGGTCGTGCTCGACCACCACCAGGGTATTGCCGTGGGTGCGCAGCCGGTGCATGACCTGCACGATGCGGTGGATGTCGCGCGGATGCAGGCCGATCGAGGGCTCGTCCAGCACGAACAGCGTGTTCACCAGCGAGGTGCCCAGGGCCGTCGTGAGGTTGATGCGCTGGACCTCGCCGCCGGACAGCGTGCGGCTCTGCCGGTCCAGCGACAGGTAGCCCAGCCCCACGTCGCACAGGAAGCGCAGGCGCGTGCGGATCTCGTCGAGGAGCTGGCCCAGGGCCTCGTCGACCGCCTGGCCGAGCTCGATGCGCTCGAAGCAGTCGCGCACGCGCTCGATGGGCAGGCGCATCAGGTCGTGCAGGCCCAGGCCGGGCAGGGCGTCGAGCTGCTCGCGCGTCCAGCGCGCGTGCACCGGCATGAAGCGCGGATAGCCGGGCTGCGGCTCGGTGTCGCGCCCCAGCCGCCAGAGCGTCGCGTCGGGCTTGAGGCGCGAGCCCCCGCAGTGGGGGCAGGGCGTGTAGCTGCGGTACTTGGACAGCAGCACGCGCACGTGCATCTTGTAGGCCCGCGATTCGAGCCAGTCGAAGAAGCGCTGGGCGCCGTACCATTGATGTTTCCAGGCCGAGGGGCCGCCCTTCCAGTCGGGGTCGCCGCCGATCACCCACTCGCGCTCGGCGGGCTCGAGGTCGCGCCAGGGCACGTCCAGGCGCACGCCGGCGCGCGGCGCATAGCGTTCCATTTCCTCCTGGCATTCCTTGTAGCTGGCGGTCTGCCAGGGCTTGATCGCGCCGCCGCGCAGGCTGCGCGAGGGGTCCGGCACCACCAGGCCGTAGTCGATGCCCATCACCCGGCCGAATCCGCGGCAGTGCTCGCAGGCGCCCAGGGGCGAATTGAAGGAAAACGTGCTGGGCAGCGGCGTGCTGTATTCGATATCGCAGTGGGCGCAGTGCAGGCCCGCGCTGAAGCGCCATTCCTCCTCGGTGTCCTCGAACTGCGCGTGCACCGTCACGCGCCCGTTGCCCTGCGCGAGCGCGGTCTCGAGGGCCTCGTCCACGCGCGAGGGCTCGGCGCCGCTCAGGCGGAAGCGGTCCTGGATCACGTGCAGGATGCGCCTGGCGGGGATCGCCTTGGCGGCCTTGGCGGCCGCCTTGCGGCCCTGAGCCGGCGACGGGGCGGGGTCCTCGGCGCGGTGGATGCGGGTGTAGCCCTGCTGCTCGAGAAAGCCGCGCACCTCCTCGTCGCTGAAGTTGGCCGGCACCGAGACCGGGAAGGTCACGATCAGCCGCGGGTCGCGCGCCGCGCAGCGCGTGGCGAGCTGCCGCGCGATGCTGGCCGGCGTGTCGCGCTCGACGGGCCGGGCGCAGCCCGCGCAGTGCAGGTGGCCCGCGCGTGCGTAGAGCAGCTTGAGGTGGTCGTTGAGCTCGGTCATGGTGCCCACGGTGCTGCGCGAATTGCGCACCGGGTTCACCTGGTCGATGGCGATCGCCGGTAGGATGCCATCGATGCGTTCGACCTGCGGCTTGTCCATGCGGTCCAGGAACTGGCGCGCATAGGGCGAGAAGGTCTCTACATAGCGTCGCTGGCCCTCGGCATAGAGGGTGTCGAAGGCCAGGGAGCTCTTGCCCGATCCGGATACGCCGGTGACGACCAGCAGTTCCCCTGTGTTGATGGTGACATCGAGATTCTTGAGGTTGTTCTGGCGCGCGCCGACGATACGGATGGGAGCATTCATCGCGCCATCATAATCCGATCCGCCGGACTCCGGCGCGCAGCCCCGGGCGGCCGTGTGGGCGGTGCGCCGGCGCCGCGGGCGGACGTCGCGGACCGCATCCTTGATCGAGGTCATCCCGCCGCGCGCAGCGGCCAGGCCGATATTCGCATCGACACCGCCTCGATCGACAGCGGCTCGGATCCGTTCGACGAGCATCTGCGCAACGCCGATTTCCTGGACGTCGGCAAATTTCCCGAGGCGCGCTTCCAGTCCACCGCCTTCGTCTTCGAGGGCGAGCGCCTGGCCGCCGTCCAGGGGCGCCTGACCCTCCTGGGCGCGACGCACGAGGTCGAGCTGCGCGCCGAGCGCTTCAATTGCTACCGGAACCCGCGCATCGACCGCGAGGTCTGCGGCGGGGATTTCCAGGTGGACATCCAGCGCAGCCAGTGGGGCATGGACTTCGGTCTGCCCGGCATCCCGGACGCCGTGCGCCTGGTCGTCCAGATCGAGGCCATCCGCCAATAGGCCATCCGGCCTACCGCGTGACGGTTTGCTTTTTTGTTAAAATGGTGTGTTTTGCTTTCACGACCGTATTCAAATCCAGGAGATCCTCATGGCAGAAATCAAACGCACGCGCCGCAACACCCTCGAGCGCCGTTGCCTTGGCAAGGCCTTCAAGCGCCTTTTCGTGCGCGCGCCCAAGGGCGTCTTCAAGATGCTTGAAAAGGTCAAACGCGCCTGAGTGTTTCGTTTTCATACAATTGCGCATCAGGGAAAACCACGGGCCTTTGGTCCGTGGTTTTTCTTTATGGCTATCATGAGGTCAGTTCCAGGGAGGATTCGTCCGGTATGGTCGGCTGGCGCCATTTGTTTTCCGTTGTCACACCCACGTTCAATCGCGCGCATACCCTGGATCGGGTGTATCAGTCGTTGCGCGAGCAGTCTTTCCAGGACTTCGAGTGGGTGGTGGTGGACGATGGCTCCACGGACGGCACGCGCGCCCTCGTCCAGGGCTGGCAGCAAGAGGCCAGCTTTCCCATCCGCTACGTGTGGCAGCCCAACCAGCACAAAAAGACGGCCTTCAACAACGGGGTGCGCCACGCGCGCGGGGAATGGCTGGTGGCCCTGGACAGCGACGACGCCCTGGACCCCAACGCGCTCTACAACATGGCCCGGGCCTGGGACGACATCCCCCCGGCGCAGCGCGGCCGCTACGTGGCGATCACCGGCCTGTGCGCCCACCCCGACGGCCGCATCGTGGGCGACATGTATCCCGAGGACGCCCTGGATGCGACCTCGCTCGACATGACGTTCCGGTACCACGTGCGCGGCGAGAAATTCGGCTGCCTGCGCACCGACGTCCTGCGCCAGTTTCCCTTCCCCGAGGACATCCCGGGCTTCGTGCCGGAAAGCCTCGTCTGGCGCGCCATCGCCCGCGCGGGCTACCTGACGCGTTTCGTCAACCAGGTGTTTCGCGTCTATCACGACAGCGACGACAGCCTGTCACGCCAGGGCCGCGGCGTCGAAAGCGCGCGCCATGCCCTGGGGTTGTGGCTGCTGGCCTACGATACCGTCGAATTCTGCCTGGCCTGGTTCCGCTACCAGCCCGGCTCGTTTTTTCTGGCCGCGGCGCGCTATACGCGTTTCGCCCTGCACATGCGTGCCAGCGGCCAGCCTCGCCCGCAGGGCCGGCGCCTGACCCATCCGGCCTCGCGGCTGCTGGTCTGCCTGATGTGGCCGGTGGGCGCGGGCCTCTACCTGCGCGACCGGCTCAGCGTCGTGCGCCGCGCCGCCGCCACCTGTTGATCGCCGGGCGGGGCGGCCGCGGCGCGGCCCGATGGTAGCGCGTCAGTGCCGGACGCCGTCGTCATCCTCGTCCCCGTCGTCCTCGTCATCGGTCTGATCGTCGTCGTCCCCGTCATCATCGTCGTCGTCCGCAGCGGACGGCGCCTCGTCCATGACGAAGGGCAGTACGTCGGCCAGGGTGTCCGTCCAGGCGGCCTCCTCGCCGTCGCCGTCCACCTTGATGAAGCGCACGCCCTCGAGGCCGCACAGCTGGATCGCCCATAGGAACTCGCATTCCAGGGGCTGGTCGTCCTCCAGGGCCAGGCCGCCGCGGCTGCCCAGGAAGCGCGCCCCCGGGCCACCGGCCTGGACCACGCGCCGCTCGGCGGCGTCTTCGCCCGGCGCCAGCGGCACGGCGAACAGCACCCATTCGAACCCCTCCTCGGCCTCGGTGATGATCTCGGCAATGACCGGCTTGCCCATGTAGGCGCTGAGGGCGTCGGCGGTGCGGCCCAGGAGGTCGGCTTCGGTGTCGGTGAAGGTGAGGACGTCGGTCATTGAGGTTCCATGGGCTGCGCCAGGTCGGGGAAGGAGACGCGGCGTGCCAGCCGCCGAAACCGCAAGCCTATCACTGCCATGGCCCGCGCGCCCATATGCGCGGGCTGAGCCTCAGCGGATGACGAGTGTGGAAAGGGTAACAATCTTAATGATTAGACATCGTATCTCATTTTATGCGATAGTTCGGATAAGCCCATTTGAGGGGCTGGCTAGGCTTACTTGGTTGACAGGGCATTTTCATAAAAATAAACTTGTTTTACATGTTGGGTCTGGAGTTTCTTCGACGCCGATCGGCTGTTCAAGGATCTGACCATCCTTTTCGGGATTCTGATGATTGACGTATTTCCCAAGCTAAGCAAGGCTTTTTCGGGTATTTCGGGGATTCTGGTCACCCCTTTCGACGAAGCCGATTCCGTGGTTCCCGACCGTCTGGATCCCATCATCGACCGCGCGGTCGTCGCCGGGGTGGACGTTTTGGTGGTGAACGGCAACACCGGCGAGTTCTACGCCCTCGACGGGGACGAGGCACGACGTATGATGGAAGCAGTCATCGTACAGGTTGATGGCCGCGTGCCGGTCATCAATGGCGTCGGCCGCAGCGTCGGCGAGGCCTGCACGCTGGCCCGCGCCAGCGCGGCCGCCGGCGTCGATGCCCTCATGGTCCATCAGCCGCCCGATCCCTTCGTGGCGCCTCGCGGGGTGCTGGACTACGTGCGCCGCGTCGCCGATGCCGCGCAGGGCCTGCCCCTGATGCTGTACCTGCGCAACGACGCCATCGGCGTCGACACCATCGTCCGGCTGACACAGATCCCGGGCGTGATCGGCGTCAAATGGGCGACGCCCGCCGTGCTCAAGCTGGCCGCCGCGATCCGGGCCGCCCCGCCAGAGGTGGTCTGGGTGTGCGGCCTGGCGGAAACCTGGGCGCCGTCCATGCATGCCGTGGGCGCCAGAGGCTTTACCTCGGGCCTCATCAATGTCTGGCCCGCCCGTTCGGTGGCCATCCGCGATGCCCTGCGCGCCGACGATTATCCCGAGGCGATGCGCCTGATCGGCGAGATCGAGGCCTTCGAGTCGATCCGCGCCGAGGAACTGAATGGCACCAATGTCACCGGCGTCAAGGCGGCGCTGCGGCTCATGGGCAACGACTGCGGGCCCGCGCGCCCACCGGCGGCCTGGCCGCTGACCGACGACCAGCATGCGCGCATGCGCAGCCTGCTGGCCGGAGCCGGATTGTGTTGATTGAACGCGCCAGGCCGGGTCGCGCGCAGGCGCCGAGCCCGTCGGGGCCCACGGAGCTCATCGGATGAACATCGACACCATACGCCTGCATCGAATCCGCATTCCCTACGATACGGCGCGCCGCACGCCCCTGGCGCACCACGACCCCTACAACATGGCGACCGCTCGCGACGAGGGCATGGAAAGCCTGATGGTGGAGGTTGCGACGACCGACGGGTTCACCGGCTGGGGCGAATCTTTCGGGCATATGTGCAATCCCTCGACCTGGGCGGCGCTGGCCCAGGTCGTCGGGCCCTATCTGCTGGGACGCGCGGCCGGCGATCCGGCGGCCCTGCAGGAGGACTTGCGCCGGACCTTCCATGGCTTCGGCCAGAGCGGGCCGGTGATGTATGCGATCTCGGGCATCGACATCGCGCTGTGGGACATTGCCGCCCAGCGCGCCGGGCAGCCACTGCATGCCTTCCTGGGGGGCGACCGCGACACGGTGCCCGCCTATCCCAGCCTGCCGGCCTACGGCGATGTCGACGAGATCGCCTATCAGGTCCGGCGCGTCCTGGCGCAGGGTTATCGCCGGATCAAGCTGCATGAAACGGCCCTGCCCGTCATGGAGGCGGCGCTGGACGCCATGCCCGGCGATGGCAGGCTGATGGTCGACACCAACTGCCCCTGGAATCGGGACCAGGCGGCCTCCATCGCGCGCCGCCTGAAGGCCAGGGGCATGGCTTGGCTCGAGGAACCGATCTGGCCGCCCGATGACCTGCCGGGGCTGGCCGCCCTGCGCGCCCAGACCGGCATGACGATCGCCGCCGGGGAAAACGCCAGCGGCGTCCAGGGCCTGCTGCAGCATTTCGAGGCGGGGGCGGTCGACGTTGCGCAGCCCAGCGTCGCCAAGGTCGGCGGCATCACGGGGATGCGGACGGTATTCGACGCCGCTCGGCAAGCCGGCGTGCGCGTCGTGCCGCACTGTTTCTATTACGGCCCGGGCCTGTTGGCCACGGCCCACCTGGTGGCGTGCCTGCCCGACGGCACGCCGCTCGAGATTCCCTTCCTCGCTTTCGGGGCCCGGCCGCACGCCTGGATGGATTACCAGCCATCGATGCGCCTGCCGGACGGACCCGGCCTGGGATACCAGCCGGATCGGGAGATCATGGCGCGGCACGCGCTCGACACCCTGCTCCTGTCTTGAAACGCAGCACCCAAAGCCTGACTTATTCCAACGGAGACATGCTGTATGAAAACCCTTCATCGTTCCATCGCGGCTGGCCTGGTGGCCGCCGGCCTCGCCCTCGCCGCGCCGGCCGTGTCGGCGGCCACGACGATCAAGATCGCCAACTTCTTTCCCGATTCGCACCCTGTGAATGTCTCGCTGCGCGAGGTGTTCAAACCCATGGTGGAATCGAAGTCCAACGGCGATCTGAATGTGCGCATCTATGCCAACAGCACGCTGGGCGGCGAGGAGCGCCTGTACAACTCGGTACGGGGCGGCACCGTGGAAATCGCCGTGATCGGCAACATCATGGAAAAGGAGGTGGACTACGTCGCCATCATCCAGAAGCCCTTCCTCTTTACCGGCTATGACCACGCTCGCGGCGTGCTGCACAGCCCCCTCGGCGACAAGCTGGTCGCCGACTTCAAGGAGAAGCTCGGCCTCGAATTCCTCGGCTGGGGCGTGCAGGGATTCCGCGTGATCGCCAGCAGCAAGCCGATCGCACAAATGTCCGACTTCCAGGGCTTGCGCCTGCGCTTCCCGGGCATTGAAAACATGGTCCAGATCGGCCAGTCCCTTGGGGCCAACGTCACGCCCCTGCCGATCAACGAGGTGTTCGGCGCACTCGAGCAAGGGGTGGTCGACGGGGTCGAGAATCCCTATGCCAATCTCTATTCGGCCAAGTGGTACGAGCTCACCAAATACGTGCTGGAATCGAACCATGTGTTCACCCCCAATATGTACGTGACCGGCGAGAAATTCTGGAGCCAGCTGAGCGCCGGGCAACAGGCCATCGTGCGCGAGGCGATCCAGGCCTCGACGGCCCGTGAATGGGACCTGCTGGTATCCGAGGAAGGCGGCATCAAGCAATCGCTCGAGCAGGCCGGGGTCCAGATCACGGTGCCGTCGCCCGAGTTCCACAGCCAGATGCAGCAAGCCGTGCAGGGCGCTTACACCAAGCTCTACGAGGCCCACCCCGGCGCCGAGCCGATCGTCAAGGACATCATGGCTGCCGGCAAGTAAGGCCGGACGGACTTGACGACAGGGGGCGCGGCCATGGATTCGACGCAAGGGAAAGGCGGCGTCAGCCGCAAGGTGGATACGGTGTTGGGCGCCTGCATCGCGGCTTGTCTGGCGGCGATGGCGCTGCTGGTCTTTGGCAATGTCGTGTTGCGGTATGCCTTCAACTCCGGCATCACATGGTCCGAGGAAATGTCGCGCTACTTTTTCGTGTTCATGATCTTCCTCGGCTCGGTCAGCGCGGCGATGCTGGGCAAGCACATCTCCGTCGACCTCCTGGTCGAGCGACTGGCGCCGGGCGGGCGGCGCCCGGTGCTCGTGCTGGGACACCTGGCGACGATCGCCGTGCTGCTGATGCTGATCATCGGCTGCTGGCAGCTTGCCTGGATCAACGCCAACTCCAAGGGGCCGGTCACCGGCTTTCCGCTGTGGCTGCTGTTCGCGGGCTGCATCGGGATGGCGGCGGGCATGATCGCCGCGTCCGTCCGGGACCTGCGGCATGCCTTGGCGGGACGCCCCGCCGTCGCGCGGAAGCACGCCGATGACTGAACTGCTGGTCTTCGTGGCGGCCTTGCTGCTGCCGATCGCCCTGGGCGTGTCCATCGCGATTTCGCTCATCATCGCCAGCGTGGCGCTGATGTTTCAGATGGACATGTTCAGCACGCAGGTGGTGGCGGAAAGCCTGGTCAGCGGCGCCAACAATTTCTCGCTGATGGCCATCCCCTTCTTCATCCTGACCGGGGAACTGATGAATGCCGGCGGCATCACGCGCCGCATCATCGACCTGGGCCTGTCCCTGGTCGGCCACAAGCAGGGCGGCATGGGCTACGTGGCGATCTTTGCGGCCATCCTGTTCGCGTCGCTGTCGGGTTCGGCCGTCGCGGATACGGTGGCCCTGGGGGCTGTGCTGATACCGTTGATGATCAAGGCCGGCTACGACCGCGACCGGGCCACGGGTTTGATCGCAACCGGAGGCATCACGGCGGGGGTGATCCCGCCCAGCATTCCCCTCATCCTGTTCGGCGTGACCAGCGGGGTGTCGATTTCCAAGCTGTTCCTGGCCGGCATCGTGCCGGGCCTGCTGATGGGCCTGATGCTGACCGTGACCTGGTGGCTGGTCGTGCGCCACGACCACCGCGAATCATTGCCCAAGCAAAGCACCGCCGAGACCCTGCGTGCCCTGCGCGCCTCGGGCTGGGCGCTGCTGCTGCCGGTCATCATCGTCGGCGGTCTGCGCTTTGGCGTGTTCACGCCCACCGAGGCCGGCGTGGTGGCTGCGTTCTATGCGCTGTTCGTGGGCGTGGTCATCTATCGGGCGCTCAGCTTCGCCGACCTCGTCCAGGTGCTGCGCTCCTCGGCCGAGCTCACCGCCGTCATCATGCTGCTGGTGGCCGCGTCCTCGATCAGCGCCTGGATGATGACGGTCGCCGACATCCCGGGGATCGTCTCGGACCTGCTGGGCGGCTACATCGACCGGCCCCTGACCCTGTTGCTGCTGATCAACGGCATCGTGCTGCTGATCGGCATGACCATGGACCTGGCGCCCATCATCCTGATCCTGACGCCGGTCCTGCTGCCTATCGTCACCGAGGCCGGCATCGATCCCGTCTATTTCGGTATCATCTTCATCATCAACCTGGGGATCGGTCTGCTCACACCGCCGGTGGGGACGGTCCTGGTCGCCGCGGCCAGCGTGGGGCGCACCACCATGAGCGGGGTCGTGCGGGGCATGTGGCCCTTCCTGGCCTCGCAACTCCTGCTGTTGCTGCTGCTGCTCCTGTTTCCCCAGATCGTGCTGGCGCCCCTGCGCTGGATGAGTTGAACCGCAATCGACACGTGACGGCAGTGAATGACCCACCATGAAAAGCCGCGCAGGCTCGGAGACAAGCTCTACGGCCTGATCCTGGAGCAAATCCTGTCGGGCACGCTCAAAGTCGGTGAACGCCTGCCTTCCGAGCATGAAATCGGCCGCCGGCATCAGGTCTCGCGTCCCGTGGTGCGCGAAGCCTTGCTGCGCCTGCGCGCCGACGGCCTGATCACATCGCACCAAGGCATGGGCACCTTCGTGACGCGCCAGCCCGAATTGCGCCTGAAGGCCTTCGACGACACCGACAACGTCGCCTTCTACCTGCGGGCGCAGGAATTGCGGCATGCCATCGAGGGCGATGCCGCCCGGCTGGCGGCCTTGCGGCGCAGCCGCGCCCAATTGCGCGCCATCGAGGCGGCGCATGAAGCCTTCAACACCCTGGCCAGGAACCGGGCCGCGACGGCGGAAACCGACCTGGCCTTTCACATGAGCATTGCGCGCGCCAGCGGCAACGAACTGCACGCGGTGGTGCTGGAAACCCTGCTGGAGCCGGTCGAGGGTTTCATGCGGCTCGCCCTCAATCTGTCGCGCACCGGCGAACGGCTGCGTCCGCAATTGGTCATGGCCGAACACGAGGCCATCGTTCAGGCCATCGTCCGGCAGGACAGCGAGCTGGCCCGCATCGCCATGCAATTCCACATCGACCAGGCGCGCAGCCGGCTGGTGGGACGGGTCGCTCCCGGCCTGGACACGGACGCGGACGGCTCTCGGTAGGTTCGGGGCCGCTGGCCTACAATCGGGTGTTCCCGCAGCCGAATGGTTCGGCCTGCATTTTTACAGGTCACTTCACGATTCCCCTATGGCTCAGTACGTCTACACCATGAACCGGGTCGGCAAGATCGTGCCGCCCAAGCGCCAGATCCTGCGCGACATCTCGCTGTCCTTCTTTCCCGGGGCCAAGATCGGCGTGCTGGGCCTCAACGGCTCGGGCAAGTCCACGCTGCTCAGGATCATGGCCGGCGTCGATAAGGACATCGAGGGCGAGGCCATCCCGATGCCCGGGATCCGGATCGGCTACCTGCCCCAGGAACCCCAGCTCGATCCGGACCACACGGTGCGCCAGGCGGTCGAAGCCGGCCTGGGCGAGGTCTTTGCCGCGCGCCAGCGGCTGGACGAGGTCTATGCCGCCTATGCCGAGCCCGATGCGGACTTCGACGCCCTGGCCTCCGAGCAGGCCGAGCTCGAGGCCGTGATCGCGGCGGCCGCCTCCAGCGGCAGCGACGACATCGAGACCCAGATGGAGATCGCCGCGGACGCGCTGCGCCTGCCGCCCTGGGACGAGAACGTCGGCCACCTCTCGGGCGGTGAAAAGCGCCGCGTCGCCCTGTGCCGGCTGCTGCTGTCCAAGCCCGACATGCTGTTGCTGGACGAGCCCACCAACCACCTGGACGCCGAGAGCGTCGAATGGCTGGAGGTGTTCCTGCGCCAGTTCCCCGGCACCGTGGTCGCCGTCACCCACGACCGCTATTTCCTCGACAACGCGGCCGAGTGGATCCTGGAGCTGGACCGCGGCCACGGCATCCCCTGGAAGGGCAACTACAGCTCGTGGCTGGAACAAAAAGAGGACCGCCTCAAGCACGAGGAGGCCGCCGAGTCCGCCCGCCAGCGCACTATCAAGAAAGAACTCGAGTGGGTGCGCCAGAATCCCAAGGGCCGCCAGGCCAAGGCCAAGGCCCGCCTGGCGCGCTTCGAGGAGCTGTCCTCGCACGAATACCAGAAACGCAACGAAACCCAGGAGATCTTCATCCCGGTGGCCGAGCGCCTGGGCAACGAGGTCATCGAGTTCCGCAATGTGTCCAAGGCCTATGGCGAGCGCCTGCTGATCGACGACCTCAGCTTCAAGGTGCCGCCCGGCGCCATCGTCGGCATCATCGGCCCCAACGGCGCCGGTAAATCAACCCTGTTTCGCATGATCGCCGGGCGCGAGCAGCCCGATTCGGGTTCGGTCGACATCGGCCAGACCGTCCAGCTGGCCTACGTCGACCAGTCGCGCGACGCCCTGCCCGACGACCGGACGGTGTTCGACGCGATCGCGGACGGTGCCGACCTGCTGACCGTGGGCCGCTTCGAGATGCCGTCGCGCGCCTACCTGGGCCGCTTCAACTTCAAGGGCGGCGACCAGAACAAGCTCGTCGGCAAACTGTCCGGCGGCGAACGCGGGCGCCTGCACCTGGCCAAGACCCTGATCGCCGGCGGCAACGTCCTGCTGCTGGACGAGCCCTCCAACGACCTCGACGTCGAGACCCTGCGCGCCCTCGAGGACGCCCTGCTCGAATTCGCGGGTTGCGTCATGGTCATCAGCCACGACCGCTGGTTCCTCGATCGCATCGCCACCCACATCCTCGCCTTCGAGGGCGATTCCAAGGTGGTGTTCTTCGACGGCAACTACCAGGAATACGAGGCCGACAAGAGGCACCGCCTGGGCGAGGAGGCCGCCAAGCCGCGGCGCCTGCGCTTCAAGGCGCTGCGCTGATCGCGGCGGCCCATCGCGGACGGCCGCCCGCGACGGGCGCTGAACAGGAGACGCCATGAACACCCTAGCCACGCTGGAAGCCCGCCATTGCATGCTGCTGGTGATCGACATGCAGGACAAGCTCCTGCCCGCCATCCACGAGGCCGAGGCATTGCGCGGGCGGGCCGCCCGCATCGCCCAGGCGGCGCGCCTGCTCGAGGTGCCGGTCTGGGCCACCGAACACTGGCCCGACAAGATCGGCCCCACGCATGCCGACCTGGCGCCGCATATCGACCACATCGTCGCCAAAACCCATTTCGACGCCTGCCGCGAGCCCGGCTTCACTGACGATTTGCCCCGTCACCGTGACCGCGTGTTGCTCATGGGCACCGAAGCACACATCTGCGTGTTACAAACTGGCCTGGGCCTGGCCGCAGCCGGTTTGCGCCCCGCCTTGCTGGCCGATGGCATCGGCTCGCGCCGCGAGTCCGATCGCCTGGCCGCCTGCGAACGCTGGCGGCACCACGGCCTGGAAATCCTCACCTCTGAAATGGCCTTGTTCGAATGGCTGCGGACGCCGGCCCACCCGCATTTCCGCGACGTCCTGGCCCTCGTCAAGTAATCCCGGCCACGGATACAACTGTAGCGTCGGCTCACAGACCCAGGCGGGCATCTGGTTTATAAAAGAAGCATCGTTGTTGAATCGAGCTCGCCACGGGCCTTGAAGGAGAACGCGACATGAACATCAAGACACTCGGGAAGTATGGGGCGGCCGGCCTCATGGTCATCGCCATGGCCGGATGCTCTTCGTGGGACAACATGAGCCATCGCCAGAAATCCGCCGTGACCGGCGCCGGTATCGGCGGGGTGGCGGGTGCCGTCGTCACGGGCGGTGGCGTTCTGGGCACGGTCGGGGGGGCCGCCATCGGCGGCGTGATCGGCGACCAGGTCGGCAAAAACCAGTAATCGCCCGGGGTCACGCCGCTCGCCGGCGTGGCCGATAGCGACGCCCCTGCATGGGGGCGACAAAAACGCGCTTCATGGCGCGTTTTTTTTTGCGTGCGCCCAGCATGGGCGCACTCCTGGAGGTGCAAGTCCTCCCATAAGTTGATCACAGCGAATGAAGTGAAGCGCAACTGCGTGAGGGCGACCGAGCGTGGGAAGGAAGCGTGGAGCATAAGCTGCGAGCCGATGAACAAGAATCGGATAAAAGGCGTTGCCAAGCAGGGCGAGCGGGCGCAAAACCGCGAAGCTCTCGTGATCAAGGCGAGGTGGCGTAAATCCGGCGGTTGTGCAGTGAAGGAGTGCGTTCTTACCTGGGGAGATCTCGCCTCGATCCTGAAAGGGTAACGGCGTCGAGCCGGGGCGAGAAGTCAGCCGAGGTCGTAGTAGTCGTAGTAGTGGGACCGGCGAGGTCGGAACGAGGCGGCGAAGGACCGAACGAGAAGGAGTATGACTCGGCATGTCGATGCAACTGGTACTGCCTCAGATGTCCACGCTAGTGGAGTGGGCGGGCGTAGTCTGCGGTGAATCCGCGGGTGATCCTGCCAGCGAGGAAACCGGCTGCCCGCGACATGGCAACGAGGATACAGGGTCAGCGCTGCTGCAAGCGGCGCTGACAAGAGAGAACCTGCAAGCCGCGTTCAAGCGGGTGCGGGCCAACAAAGGTGCGGCTGGGGTGGATGGCCTGGATATTGACCAGACCGCCCGCTCTCTGGTGAGGACCTGGCCTGGCATTTGTAATGAACTGCTAGCGGGAACGTACCGGCCCCAGCCGGTGCGACGGGTGATGATTCCCAAGCCCGATGGTAGCCAGCGCGAGCTGGGTATTCCGACGGTGACGGATCGCCTGATCCAGCAGGCACTGCTGCAAGTGCTGCAACCCCTACTTGACCCTGCCTTCAGCGAGCACAGCTACGGCTTCCGGCCTGGGCGCCGTGCGCATGACGCGGTGCTCGCCGCGCAGTCGTACGTGCAATCGGGCCGTTGTATCGTGGTGGACGTGGACTTGGAGAAGTTCTTCGACCGTGTCAACCACGACATACTGATCGACCACCTACAGAAACGCATCCCGGATACCGGCGTGATTCGGCTGATCCGGGCGTATCTGAACAGCGGCATCATGGATGGCGGTGTGGTCATTGAACGGTATGAGGGTACGCCGCAAGGCGGGCCGCTCTCGCCGCTGCTGGCCAACGTGTTGCTCGATGAGGTGGATCGTGAACTGGAACGTCGAGGCCACTGCTTCGTTCGTTATGCCGATGACTGTAACGTCTATGTTCACAGTCGCCGGGCGGGCGAGCGGGTGATGGAGCTCTTTCGGCGGCTATACGCCCGATTGCGACTGAAGGTCAACGAGACCAAAAGCGCCGTGGCGAATGCATTTGCCAACCGCAAGTTCCTCGGATACAGCTTCTGGAGGCACCAGGGTCAGGTGAAACGAGCGGTGGCGGCCAAGGCGCTGGCCACGTTCAAGCAACGGGTGCGGGAGCTGACACGCCGCTCGGGCGGGCGCAGCATGCAGCAGGTCGTGGACAGACTACGTTCCTATCTATTGGGCTGGAAAGGCTACTTCGGGCTGTCGCAAACTCCGAGAATCTGGCGAACATTGGATGAATGGATGCGGCACCGGCTCAGGGCAATCCAGCTTAAGCAATGGAGACGCAGTGCCACGATATACCGTGAGCTACGGGCCTTGGGAGCACCTCAATGGGTGGCTCAGAAGGTCGCTGGAAACTCGCGGTGCTGGTGGCGCAACAGCGCGAAGGCACTTAATGGTGTCCTCACACTGGCCTACTTCGACCGCCTGGGACTACCCCGTCTCTGCTGACCTCAACTTCTCGAACCGCCCGGTGCGGATCCGCATGCCGGGTGGTGTGGCAGGGGCGCAGTTCAAAGAACTGCCCCCTATGCCGATGCGTGGGGCTGCGCTGTGGTGGGGGATCACGGTGCTCGAGGCGCCGTCCCGAGGTCGCCGAGGTGGTCATCGGCGTGGCCTGTCTGACGGCGGGATGGCGCCCATCTCTGTATTTATTCTAAATACGAATACAACAGCCCCTTAATATATAAACATATTGAAATTAATAGTTTAATTTAGTTTCTATGTATGCGTTTTTCGGTGATTGAATAATTAATTTATGTAACGAAAATATAGAGCGAAAAGCTTGAGAGCACAAGAATCTTCATTATTGTTAAAAAATGGCTATTTTTGTAAGTTCAATGTTAAATTGAGGCCAAAAGGCGCGATATGCCCCTCAGAACGACGTTATTTTGAGCTTATTCGGGGACCGGCGCTGTAATCTGAACGACTGGATATTTCCCTCATGCAAGCACAAGTCCTCAGTAAAGTCGCTGGTCAAATCGAAAAATTTGATACGAGTGACATCGGTCTCACCAGCCCCTCCATAGTCCAGCTCGGGATTGCACCCGAGGCCGTGAATATGTTCAAAAGACATGGAGAAGATCTCCAGCTGGTGCTGACGAACGGCGACGAGGTCTTGATCCGGAATTTCTTTGTCCCGGACGCCCAAGGCAATCGCAGCGACCTGGTTCTGCAGGACGATGCGGGGGTCTATTGGTGGGGGCAATATACGTCGCCCTGGGAATCGTTTCATTTCACCGAGATCGAATCGGATCTCTTCGGTGCCGTCCCCTGGTCGGCGTCGTGGCTCGGCGGCTTGTTGGCGCTGGGCGCCATCGGGGCGGCCGCGGGCGGCGGTGGCGGCGGCGGTGGTGGTGGTGATGGCGGCGGCAGCGGCGCAGGCGGAGGTGGCGGCAATCCGTCCGCCGGGCCGAATCGCGCACCGGAGGCGGTCGGCTCGATCGCCGACCGCGCCGGCCTGGATGCCGATGGCGGCACCCATCTGGACGTCAGTGCATTCTTTGCCGATGCGGACGGCGACGCCCTGCGGTATAGCGCCGCGGGCCTGCCTCCGGGTTTGACGATCGACCCGGTGACCGGCGTGGTCAGCGGCGTCATCGACCGGTCGGCCAGCCAGGGCGGCGCGACGGGCGCCGGGGACTACGAGGCCGTCATCACCGTCACCGACCCGAGCGGCGCGACGGCGACCCAGACCATCCAGTGGACGGTGACCAATCCCGCGCCGATCGCCCAAGACGATGCCGTGACGCTGGCCGAGGATACGATCCTGACGGGCAATGTGCTGGGCAATGACGTCGATCCCGACGGCGACCCGCTGACGGTGACCGGCTTCAGCGTCGATATCGATGGTGACACCGTGCCCGAACTCTTCGCGGCGGGCGATACCGCGACGATCGCGGGCGTGGGCACGCTGATCTTGAATGGCGACGGCAGCTACACCTTCACGCCGGATGCGGACTGGAACGGCACGGTGCCGGCGGTCAGCTACACCATCAGCGACGGCGAGGGCGGCACGGACACAGCCGACCTGGTGATCACAGTGACGGCGGTGAACGACGCGCCGGTGCCGGTGGGGGCGATCGGCAACCAGGCCGGCGCGGACGCGGCGGCCATCACCAACCTGGACGCCAGCGCTTTCTTTGACGATGTGGACGGCGACGCGCTGAGCTACAGCGCCACGGGTCTGCCTGATGGCTTGACCATCGATGCGGCCACCGGGATCATCAGCGGCACGCCGACGGCATCGGCGAGCCAGGGCGGCGTGGGGGGCGTGTACACCGTGGTCGTGACGGCCGAGGACCCGAGCGGCGCCACGGCCACGCAGACCTTCACCTGGACGGTGAGCAATCCGGCGCCGACGGCCAACGACGACACGGTGACGGTGGCCGAGGACACCGTGCTGACGGGTAATGTACTGACCGGCACGACGGGCGGCCATCACGCCGATGTCGACCCGGACGGCGACATGCTGACGGTGGTGCGCTACACGGTCGAGGGCAAGACCTATGCGGCCGGCGCCACGGCGATCATCACCGGCGGGATGCTGACGCTAAGCGGCGATGGCGGCTATACGTTTACGCCGACGGCCGACTGGAACGGCACGGTGCCGGCGGTCAGCTACACCGTCAGCGACGGCGAGGGCGGAGCAGACACGGCGGTGCTGCAAATCACCGTCACGGCGGTCAATGATGCGCCGGAGGCGGTCGGCACCATCGCCGATCGCGCCAATCAGGATGCCGATGGCGGCATTGTGCTGGATGTCAGGACCGCGTTCCGGGACGTGGACGGGCCGCTGAACTACAGCGTCACGGGCCTGCCCGCAGGCCTGGCGTTCGACCCGGCGACGGGGCTGATCAGCGGCACCCTGGCGCATGATGCGAGCCAGGGCGGCGCGGGCGGCGTGCACACCGTGATCGTCACCGCGACGGACGGCGACGGCGCCTTGGCGACGCAGACCTTTGCCTGGACAGTGGGCAACCCGGCGCCGGTGGCCGTCAATGACGCGGCCATGGGCGCCGAGGACACGGTGATCACCGGCAATGTGCTGGGCAATGATATCGATCCGGACGGCGATCCCTTGACGGTGACGGGCTTCAGCGTCGATATCGACGGCGACACCGTGCCTGACGTTTTCACGGCGGGCGACACCGCGACGATCGCGGGTGTGGGCACACTCGAACTGAACGGCGACGGCAGCTACACCTTCACGCCGGATGCGGACTGGAACGGCACGGTGCCGATGGTCAGCTACACCATCGACGACGGCGATGGCGGTAGCGATACGGCAAGCCTGGTGATCACAATGACGCCGGTGAACGACGCCCCCGAGGCGGTCGGCACGATCCCCGATGCCAACGACCAGGATGCCGACAGCGGCATCAGCCTGGACGTCAAGGGCTTCTTTGGCGATGTGGACGGCGATGCCCTGAGCTACAGCGCCACGGGCCTGCCCGCCGGCCTGACGATCGATTCGGCGACCGGCCTGATCAGCGGCGTGATCGACCGCTCGGCCAGCCAGGGCGGCACGACGGGCAGCGGGGATTACGCGGTCACCATCACGGCCAAGGACCCGAGCGGCGCCACGGCGACGCAGACCTTCACGTGGAATGTGGGCAACCCGGCGCCGACGGCACAGCCCGATACCGGGACCACGGGCGAGGACGCGGTGCTGGCCGTGGACGCGAGCCACGGCGTGCTGCGCAATGACAAGGACCCGGACGGCGATCCGCTGACGGTGACCGGGATCACCAACGGCGCCGACACAGTGGCCGCGGGATCAACGATCGCCGGCACGTCGGGCGGCAGCTTCGTGATCCATGCCGACGGCAGCTACA
Organism: Nocardioides sp.; assembly: GCA_044464665.1. Lineage (GTDB taxonomy): Bacteria > Actinomycetota > Actinomycetes > Propionibacteriales > Nocardioidaceae > Marmoricola. The sequence continues at coordinate 11,336 of JBIQLB010000040.1, read as the reverse complement.
CCTTTGAGCCGGGCGCGGACTTCCAGGACCTGGTCACGGGACAGAGCCGCACGACGACGGTGACCTACACGGTCGAGGACGGCGATGGCGCCAGCACGACGGCGACCCTGACCATCACGGTGACGGGCACCAATGATGCGCCGCTGATCAGCAGCGATCCGGCCCAGCATGCGGGCACGGTCATCGAGGCGGGCCACGAGGACGACGGCACGGTCGTGCCGGGCACCCCCGATGCGGAGGGCCAATTGGCGGTCACCGACCCGGACCACGCGACGCATGCCTGGAGCGTGGTGGGCACGGCCGACGCCACCTATGGCGCCTTCAGCCTGGACCCGGCCAGCGGCAAGTGGACCTACACGCTGGACGATACGCTGGCGGCGACGCAGGGCCTGAAGGAAGGCGAGTCGGTCGAACTGCGCTACACGGTGCGCGCGACCGACCCGCAGGGCGGCTATGCCGATCAGGTGGTCACGGTGACGGTGCAAGGCACCAATGACGCGCCGGTGGCGGTGGCCGATGTGAACGAGGTCACCGAGTCCGGCGTCAAGGACGGCGGCAATGTGGCCGAGGCGGGCACGCCGCAGGTGGGCGGCAATGTGCTGGCCAACGACAGCGACGTGGACGATGGCGCGGTGCTGACGGTGGCGGGTGTGGCCGTGGGCGGCGGCACGCCGGCGGCGGGCAATGTGGGTACGGTGCTGACGGGCACCTACGGCACGCTGACGCTGAATGCCAACGGCAGCTACACCTACACTTTGGACAATGGCCGCGCGGCGACGCAGGCCCTGGCCTCTGGCGATACGGCGCCGGAGACGTTCACCTATGCGGTGGCCGACGAGTTCGGCGCCACGCGCGAGACCACCCTGACGATCACCATCCACGGCACGAACGACGGGCCGGTGATCGATGGCGGTCCGGCGGCGGCGGCGCTGGCCGAGACCGAAGCGGCACTGACGGCCGATGGCACGTTCACCGTGTCCGACGTGGACCTGAACGATGACGTGAGCGCGGCGGTGACGCGGGTGGTGGCCGGCGGCGACGGCGCGGCGGGCGCGCCTGACAACGCCGCGCTGCTGGCGATGCTGGGGGTGACGGCGGGCCATGTGCTGTCCGGGGCGACGCGCACGGCGCCCCTCGCCTGGACGTTCGACAGCGTTGCGCAGGCTTTCGACTACCTGCAGGCGGGCCAGGTGCTGACGCTGACCTACACGGTCCAGGTCGAGGACGGCAAGGGCGCGACCGACACCGAGACGGTGACGATCACGATCACGGGCACCAATGATGTGCCGGCGATCGGTGGCGCCACCACGGGCGGCGTGACCGAGGACGCGGCCAGCCCGTTGTTGAGCACGACGGGCACGCTGACGATTGCCGATCCCGACGCGGGGGAATCGTTCTTCCAGGCGGGCGCGGCGCAGCCGGTGGGCGCCACGCTGGGCAACCTCACGATCACGGCGGGCGGCGTCTGGACGTACCGGGTCGACAACGCCCTGGTGCAGCACCTGGGCGAGGGTGAGACGCGCGACGAGGTGTTCACGGTGCGCGGCGCCGACGGCACCCCGCAGACGATCACGGTGACGATCACGGGCACGAACGACGGCCCGACGATCGGCGACGTGGCGGACTTCGGGTTTACAGAGGCGGCGAACGCCTCGGCGCAGGATCTGAGCGCCAGCGGCACGGTGAGTTTTGACGACGTGGACGTCAATGACGATGTCACGGTGAGCTCGGCGCTGAAAACCGGCGCGGCATGGAGCGGCGGAACGCTGGATGCGGGTCTGCAAGCGGCGCTGGAGGGCGGCTTCAGCGTCACGGCGCTGGCCGACGGCAAGGACCGCGGCAGCACCCCCTGGGCCTACACCGTCCCCGGCGCGGACCTGGACTTCCTGGGCGCGGGCGAGACGATCACGCTCACCTACACGATCACGGTGGAGGACAGCGAGGGCGTCAAGGCCACCGATGACGTGACCATCACCATCACCGGAACCAACGATGCGCCGGCGGTGAGCGGCGACACGGCGGGGACGGTGGTCGAGGCGGGGTTCGACGCGGTGGGCGATCCGGTGGGCAAGCCCACCGTCAGCGGCCAGTTGACGGCCGATGACCCGGATGAGAACGACACCCACACCTGGACCGTGGACGGTATCCCGGACACGAACTACGGCACGTTCAGCGTGGACGCGGACGGCCGGTGGACCTTTGCGCTGGACGACACCAAGGCGGCCACACAGGCCTTGAACGCCGGCGATACGGTGGTCCTGACCTACGTGGTGCGCGGCACCGATACGCAGGGCGCCTCGGACACCGAGACGGTCACCATCACGATCACCGGCAGCAATGACCAGGCCCTCATCAGCGGCACGGCCACCGGCGCGGTGGTCGAGGCCGGCGATCTGAACAACAGCACGCTGAACCGTCCGGATGCGCAGGGCGCCCTGCGCATCGAGGACGTGGACGACGGCGAGGCGCGGTTCCAGACCCCGGCCAGCCTGAACGGCACCTACGGCACCTTCACCTTCGACGCGGCCACGGGCGAGTGGAGCTATCGCCTGGACAACAGCCGCCCGGTCACGCAGGCACTGGTGCAGAACCAGCAGGTGACCGACACCCTGGCGGTGACCAGTGCCGACGGTACCGCGACGCAGGACATCGTGGTGACCATCACCGGCAGCAACGACATTCCGACGGTCACGGATGGTGCGGGCAGCGTGACCGAGGACCTGGACGTGGATGCCTCGGACAATCTGACGGCCAGCGGCACGGTGGCCAATAGCCAGGCGCTGACGATCGCCGACGTGGATGCCGGCGAGGACGCGTTCAATCCGGGCAGCGTGGCCTTTGCGGGCAACAGCCTGTCGGGCGCCGCGGCGTTGGGGACATTGACCGTCAACGCCGACGGCACCTGGGACTACGCGGTCGACAACAACCTGGCTGCGATCCAGGCGCTGGGCGCGGGCGAGACGATCATCGAACGCTTCACGGTGAAGTCGGCCGACGGCACCGCCACCAGTACGGTGACGATCACGATCACGGGCACGAACGAAGCGCCGGTCGCGGCCGGGGACTCGGCCAGCGGCGCCGAGGACACCGCGGTCACCGGCAATGTGCTGGGCAACGACAGCGATCCGAATGATGATCCGCTGACGGTGACGGTCTTCAGCGTGGATACCGATGGTGACGGCACGCCGGAAGACTTCACGGCGGGCGACACGGCCACGATAGCGGGCGTGGGCACGCTGCAACTGAAAGACGACGGCAGCTACACCTTCACGCCGGATGCGAACTGGAACGGCACGGTGCCGACGGTGAGCTACACCATCAGCGACGGCAAGGGCGGCACGGACACAGCCGACCTGGTGATCACAGTGACACCGGTCAACGACGCGCCGGTGCCGGTGGGTACTGTCGCGGATCAAACCGGAGTGGACGCGGTGGCCGTCGCCGACCTGGACATGACGGCCTATTTCGACGACGTCGAAGACGGCACGGCCTTGACCTATACGGCCACCGGCCTGCCCGATGGCCTGACCATCGATGCGGCCACCGGAATCATCAGCGGCACGCCGACGAATTCGGCCAGCCAGGGCGGTACGGGCGGCGTGCATACGGTAGTGGTGACGGCCGAGGACAGCGAAGGCGCCTCGACGACGCAGACCTTCACCTGGACGGTGACGAATCCCGCGCCGACCGCCCACGACGACACGGTGGAAGTGGCCGAGGACACGACCCTGAAGGGCAACGTGCTCACCGGTACGAGCGATGGCACGGTGGTCACCAGCGGCCCGGACAGCGACCCCGACGGCGACACGCTGACGGTGGTGCGCTACACGGTCGAGGGCAAGACCTACGCGGCGGGCGCCACGGCGGTCATCACCGGCGGCACGCTGACCTTGAACGGCGATGGCGGCTATACGTTTACGCCGGCGGCCGACTGGAACGGCACGGTCCCCGCGGTGAGCTACACCATCAGCGACGGCAACGGCGGGGTGGACACGGCGGTGCTGCAGATCACCGTCACGGCGGTCAATGACGCGCCGGAGGCAGTGGGAACCATTGAGAATCAAGCCAATCGGGACGCCGACAGCGGCATCTTGCTGGACATCAAAAATTACTTCCGGGATGTGGACGGGCCTGTGACCTACAGCGCCACGGGCCTGCCCGAGGGCCTGACCGTCGATCCGGCCACGGGATTGATCACGGGGACGATCGACCGTTCGGCGAGCCAGGACGGCGCGAGCGGTGTGCATGCGGTGGTGATTACCGCCACGGACGGCAGCGGCGCAACGGCGACGCAGACCTTCGATTGGGCGGTGACCAACCCCGCGCCGGTAGCCGGGAACGACTCGGCCAGCGGCGCCGAAGACACGGTGGTTACCGGCAATGTGCTGGGCAATGACAGCGACCCGGACGGCGACACGCTGACGGTGACGGGTTTCAGCGTTGATACAGGCAGCGGCACGACCGCCTTCTCTGCGGGCGACACTGCGACGATTGCGGGCGTGGGCACGCTGCAGCTGAACGGCGACGGCAGCTACACCTTCACGCCGGATGCGGACTGGAACGGCACGGTGCCGACGGTCAGCTACACCATCAGCGACGGCGAGGGGGGCACGGACATCGCCGACTTGGTGATTACGGTGACGCCGGTCAACGATGTGCCGGATGCGGTGGGCACGGTGCCTGCCCAGACGGGTGTGGACGCGATAGCGGCCACTGACCTGGACATGAAGACCTACTTCGACGATGTCGAGGACGGCACGGCTTTGACCTACACGGCCACTGGCCTGCCCGATGGGCTGAGCATCGATGCGGCTACGGGGATCATCAGCGGCACCCCCACGAAGTCGGCCAGCCAGGGTGGCACGGGCGGTGTGCACACCGTGGTCGTGACGGCCACGGACAGCGAGGGCGCCTCGACGACGCAGACCTTCACCTGGACAGTCACCAATCCGGCGCCCTTGGCCACCGATGACACAGCCAATGGTGACGAAGATACGGCGGTCACCGGCAATGTGCTGGACAACGACAACGATCCGGACGGCGACTCGCTGACGGTGACGGGCTTCAGCGTTGATACGGGCAGCGGCACGCCCACGGATTTCGTTCCGGGCGCCACCGCGACGATCACGGACGTGGGCACGTTGACGCTCAACGGCGACGGCAGCTACACCTTCACGCCGGATGCGGACTGGAACGGCACGGTGCCGGCGGTCAGCTACACCATCAGCGACGGCGAGGGCGGCACGGACACAGCCGACTTGGTGATCACAGTGACGCCGGTCAATGATGCGCCGGTGCCGGTGGGCACGGTGCCCGACCAGAGCGATACCGATGCGCTGGCTGTTACCGATCTGGACATGACGGCCTACTTCGACGACGTCGAAGAGGGCACGGCCTTGACCTATACGGCCACGGGCCTGCCCGATGGCTTGAGCATTGACCCGGTGACGGGCGTGATCAGCGGTACGTTGGAACATGACGCCAGCCAGGGCGGCGCGGGCGGCGTGCACACGGTGGTCGTGACGGCCACCGATGGCGATGGCGCCACGACGACGCAAACCTTCACCTGGACGGTGGACAACCCGGCGCCGACGGCCAACGATGACACGGTAACGGTGGCCGAAGATACGGTGCTGACGGGCAACGTGCTCACCGATACGACGGGCGGCCATAGTGCCGACAGCGACCCCGACGGCGACACGCTGACGGTGGTGCGCTACACGGTCGAGGGCAAGACCTACGCGGCGGGCGCCACGGCGGTCATCACGGGCGGCACGCTGACTTTGAACGGCGACGGCGGCTATACCTTCAATCCGACGGCGGACTGGAACGGCACGGTGCCGGCGGTGACCTACACCATCAGCGACGGCAACGGCGGGGTGGACACGGCGGTGCTGCAAATCACCGTCACGGCGGTCAATGACCCAGCCGCGATTACCGGCGACGACGCCGGCGCGGTGACGGAGGCGGGCGGTGTTGCCAATGCCGCGGCGGGCAGTCCCACGACGGGCGGCCAGCTCATCATCACCGACGTGGACACGGGAGAAAATCGCTTCCTGGCCCCGGATCCGGCCGATCTGACGGGTACCTACGGCGCCTTCGTCTTCGATCCCCTGACCGGCGTATGGAGCTATCAGCTCGACAACACCAAGGCCGGGACACAAGCCCTGAACGCCGGCGATACCATTACGGATACCCTGACGGTGACCAGCCAGGACGGCACGGCCACCGAAACGATCACGGTCACGATCACCGGCACCAACGACGCGCCTGTCGTGACCTCGGATGCGGCCGCCGCACAGGGCAGCGTGGTCGAGGCCGGCATCGACGCTAGCGGCGATCCCATAGGCAGCCCCACGGCCAACGGTACCCTGACCGCGGACGATGTGGATGCGGAGGATGACCCCGCATCGCTGGTCTGGAGCCTGAGCGATGGCGGCAACAGCGCGATCGGCGCCTATGGCTCGTTGACGCTGGATGCGGCCGGCGAGTGGGAATACACGCTCAGCGATACCCAGGCCGACGGCCTGAAGGCGGGCGAGACGCGCACCGAGACCTTTACGGCCATCGTGACCGATGCGCGGGGCGCAACCGCCCAGCAGGTGATCACCATCACCATCACGGGTTCGAACGATGCGCCCACCGTCAGCGGCGCGGCCGCCGGCGACGTGGCCGAGGACGGCGTGCAGACCGCCATCGGCCAGTTGAGCAAGACCGATCCGGACATCGGCGACACGCACGCCTGGGCGGCGGCGGATGCCGGCAGCGGCCCGGGCGTGGGCACGTACGGCACCCTGACCGTCGATGCGACCGGCAAATGGACCTACGTGCTGGACAACGCCAAGGCCCAGGCGATTCCCAAGGACCAGACCGTCCAGGACACGATCATGGTGCGCGTCACCGACGCGGCCGGCGCCACCGCCGAGCAGCTCGTGACCATCACCATCACCGGCGAGAACGACTTCCCGACGATCCTGGGTTCGTCCACCCTGGGCGGCGCGGTGACCGAGCTGCCCGATGGCGATCCCGATGAAAACAGCCATACGCACAGCGTGACCGGCAAGATCGACTTCACCGACGTCGATACCCTGGTGTCGGCCGATACGCATACGGTCCAGAGCATCACGCCGCGGGGCGCGGGCTACCTCGGAAACCTCGTCCTGGGGACGGTGGACGACGCGGCCGGCACGGTCGGCTGGACCTTCGAGGTCGAGGACAGCGCCATCGATCACCTGGCGCTGGGCGACGTCCTGACGCAATCCTACGACGTGGTGATCAGCGACGGGCATGGCGGCACCGCCGTGACCACCGTCACCGTGACGATCACCGGCGCCAACGATAATCCCGTGATCGACGCGGCGGCGTCCGACTTGAGCGTCACCGTCACCGAGATCGCCGATGGCGCGGCGGACGAGAACACCCACGTGCACGGCCACCAGGGCTATGTGGAGTTTTCGGACGTCGATACGCGGGATGCCGTGCACACGGTCTCGTTCGTCCCGCAGGGCGGGGGCGCCGGCTACCTGGGCGATTTCACCCTCAGTCCGGTGGACAATGTGAACGACCGTGTCCGGTGGCAGTTCACGGTGCCCGACGGCTTGCTCGACACCCTGCCGCAAGGCAAGACGATCGTGCAGAAATACGACGTCACCATCAGCGACGGCCATGGCGGCACCGCCACCGAGACCGTCACCGTCACGCTGACCGGCACGAACGACCAGCCGGTGGCGGAAGACGACCTCACCTTGGGCACGGTCGGCAGCCCGATCGTCCAGGACGTGCTGGCCAATGATGACGACATCGACGATGGCGACAAGGCGCGCTGGAAGGTGACGCAGGTCGATGGACAGGACATCAGTGACGGCGATACGATCACGATCCTGGACGGCAGCGGCGGCACGGTCGGCACCGTCGGCCTGAACGGCGCCGGCGAGCTGACCTTCACGCCGGGGCCGGCCTTCACCGGCTCGATCACCCTGCCGTACACGGTCGATGACGGCAGCGGCGCGGCCAACGCGACCGCCACCGCCAACTGGATCATCAACGTCGCCGGCGTGGACATCGTCGACGATACGAGCCCCGGCACGCCGGGGACGGGCGATAACGTCCTGGCGAGCATCGACGACCTGCAGCACGTGGTCATCACCGGCCATGCGCCCGTGGGCGGCAGCATCGCCGGCCTCAAGGTCACGGACGGGAATGGCCACGACGTCAGCATCGATCCGGCGACCATCATCCTGAACCCGGACGGCAGCTTCAGCACCACCGCCGACCTGCGCACACTCGAAGATGGCACCTTGACCGTGACCCTGGACGTCGTGGACAGCGGCGGCCATACCGCCTCGGTGACGGACACCATCCTGAAGGACACGGTGACCACGGTCGCCATCGATCCGCTGCTGGTGGTCGATGGCGAGGTACCGGTCATCAGGGGTACCGGCGAGCCGAGCTCGAAGGTCACCCTGAAAATCAATGGTGTCGATGTCCCGGGAACGGACATCACGGTCGATGGCGACGGCAAGTGGACCTATACGCCGCCCGCGGCGCTGGCGACCGGCGAGATCACGATCGCGGCCGGCGCGGCCGATCCCTATGGCAATACCAACAATGCCACGCGCGAGGTCGCCGGCCTGGATATCCAGGACAAGGAACCTGGGGATACGAACGCCCATATCCTGGTGCATGAGGCGTCGCTGCCCGGCGGCTCCGACGCCTCGGCCGTCACCGAATCGGCCAGCGGGACGCTTACCATCGGCACGAGCGAGGGCGGCATCACGCAACTGGTGATCGGCGGCACGATCGTCGATGGCACCTTGAGCGGCGGCACGGCTGTGACGGTGAGCCAATTGGAAAATTTGGGTACGACACCCATCCCCGCAATCACCACGACCTACGGCACCCTGACCATCTCCGGCTACGACGCGGGCACGGGGGTAGTCGACTACACCTATACCTTATCGGGGAGTACCCAGGACCATAGCGCCAGCGGCACCGACACGGTGTACGAGGGTATCCAGATCGCCGTGGTCGACAACAACGGCGACACCCGTGTCGGCACGCTGAAAGTCGGCGTGGTCGACGACGTGCCCGAGGCCAAGGACCAGGACTCCGTCGCGCTGGATGAAGGCGGCGTGATGGTGGGCTGGGACGGCACCGTCTGGACCGGCGGCACGGCGAACCTGATCACCGGCGATCCCGTGAACGGGATCAATGCCGATATCCCGGGCGCCGACGGCGCGCGGGTCCATCAGGTAACCTACCAGAAAGACACCACGGGCGCGACAGAAACGGTCGAGATCCCCGACGGCGGCAGCGAAACGGTAACGACCGCCTACGGCAGCCTCACCGTCCACAGCGACGGCACCTGGAGCTATACCAGCAACGGCGTGATCGAGCACGGCAGTGCCGCGAGCGTAAACGATGACTTCACCTACACCCTGATCGACGGCGATGGCGACATCAGCAGCGCCGCCACGCAGCCCATCGTGGTCAACGATACGGTGCCCACCCTGGGTACGCCGGATGATCGCACGGTGTCCGAGGACGACCTGCCGCAGGGCAGCGACACCACCAAGGAGTCGTTGACGGCCACCGGATCCCTGGCGGTCACGGCGGTCGCCGATCCTATCGATACCAAGCTCACGACGGAGGACGCACCCGCCGGCCTGACCTCGGGCGGGGTGGATGTGGAATACGTGTTGTCCACCGACGGCCACACGCTCGTCGCCTACAAGGGCGCGGGCCGCGCCGAGGCCGACAAGGTCTTCACGGTCGAGGTGACCGATCCGGATGGCGTCGCCGGTACGCCCGGCTACACCTTCACCTTGCAGGGGACTTTGGATCACTCGGGAGCGTACGACGCCGCGCTCGAACTGACCTTTGGTTTCACCGCCCAGGAAACGGAAGCCGCCGATGGCGATCACGTCGACGGCAGCTTCAAGGTCACCGTGGCCGATGACGTGCCGCTGGCGGTGGACGAGGCCGCCGTGTCCGTGGCGGAAGGGGCGGGCCGGATCGGCTACGACGGTGTCAGCGCCTGGAGCACCGGGACCGCGAACCTGCTGGACAATGACGCACTGGGTGCCGATGGCGCGACGATCACCCGGGTGAAGTACAACGACAGCACGGGTACCGAGCAGACGGCGACTGTCGACCCTGCCACCGGAACGGGCGCACTCACGACCCAGTACGGCACGCTGCAAGTGCTGGCCGACGGCACCTGGTGGTATATCCCGGATGCGCAGATCGACCATGTGGGCGGGGCCGCAGTGTCGGATCCGTTCTCTTACGAGCTTACCGATGGCGACGGCGACGTGTCCAGCCACTGGGCCGAGCAGCCGATCTCGATCACGGACACCGCGCCGGTGGCCGTGGACGACGACCAGGCGACGCATGACGAGGGTTCGGTACAGTTTGGCGGCAATGTCATCACTAACGATGCGGCTTCCGTCGACGGCGGGACGGTGCTGGACTCCGTCACGTACACGGATACCAGTGGTGCGTCGCAAACGGTCACCTTCAGTGCGTCTGACACCAGCCACACCGTCCAGACGCCGACGGGCGAACTGACCGTCAACCGGGATGGCAGCTGGACCTTCACCCCCGATTCCAGCTACGACCACGACGCGCCTAGCGCCGATCGAGATGCGGGCGGCTTCAGCTATCAACTGGTCGATGCCGACGGCAGCCTGTCGAACACCGCCACGCAGCCGATCCGCATCACCGACACCGATCCGACGGCCGGCCCGGTCGCCTTGACCATCGATGAAAAGGACATCAAGGACATCGGCAGCGAAGGCGCCGCCGTGGACAATGCGGTCACCCAGGACCTGGCGATCACCCGGGCGGCTGACGACATCAGCGACGTGGTGTTCAATGCCGCGACGGTCACCGGGCTGACCGCGCAAGCGCTGACGTCCGGCGGCGTGCCGCTGGCCTACACGGTCAGTGGCGATGGCCACACTCTGACCGCGACCGCCGGCAGCGGCGGCCCGACCGTGTTTACGTTGGAATTGAATAATCCCACCGATGCGAGCGGGACGACGCAAAGCGTCACCATGACGCTGCACGGCCCCCTGGATCACGCCGATGCCAATGGGGCCAACGACCTGCCGATCACGGTGGACTACGAGGTTCAGGACATCGATTCCTCGGTGAATGGCACCCTGACCTTGAAGGTCACCGATGATGTGCCGGCGACGCTGCAGGCGGATACGCCGGTGTCCGTCGTGGAGGACGGCGCGGCGGTCGGCTCCGCCAGCGGCGGCGACAATCTGCTGGTCAACGACACCCTGGGCGCCGACGGCGGCCGGGTCCACGACATCAGCTACACCGAT
>JBIQLB010000039.1:0-31831 GCA_044464665.1 Nocardioides sp. | reverse complement strand
GTCTTGAGACACCAGTGACCGATGTCCTGAACCAGAACACCGCCAGCTCCACGAGATCGAGGGCGACGTGTGCTCGCGGACAGCGCGAGCCGCGTCGCTCTCGTCATCTCTGCCTCGCTTCGCTCGGCGGGGCGGGGGCTCCGCCACCCGCACCCCCTGGCCCCGGGCCGGTCGGTCTCCCGAGAGGTGGGCGGGCTTCTTCGCTGAACAGTAGGATGCATTCATGTCCTTGCTGGATCGGATCTCGATCGACCCGGAGGTCGTGCACGGCCGACCGGCGATCAGAGGTACCCGGATGCGGGTCAGCGACGTCCTCGCGCTGTTGGCGGCTGGTGCCACGGAGGCCGAGATCTTGGAGGACTACCCCTATCTGACGACAGAGGACATCCGGGCCTGTCTGGAGTACGCCGCGGCCCAGGCTGACCACACGATCCTGACTGCTTCCTGACTTCATGCGGTTTCTGGTCGATGCCCAGTTGCCGCCGGCCTTGGCTGGACTGCTGCGCGAGCATGGTCATGTGGCCGAGCATGTGACCGACATCGGTCCAGGCGACGTGCCGGATCGGGTCCTGTGGCAGTACGCCTTGGACCATGAGGCGGTCATCGTCACCAAGGACGAAGACTTCTCTCTCATGTTCGCCATGCGCGGCGAAGCGCCGGCCGTGGTCTGGATCAGGATCGGCAACACCCGTCGGGCGGCACTGCTCACCTGGTTCGAGCCGCTGATCACCCGGATCGTCGAGCTGGTCGAGAGCGGACAGAAGCTGATCGAACTCCGCTGAGCAACGAGCAGCCGATGACGATTGGTCGATCGACCGCCGGGGTCCCGGATACAGCAATCCGCCCAGAATGATGCGGGCGATCTTCGATGGCGGCACTACTTGCCGGCTCGTTAGCCCAGGTCCTGGGACCAATCGTCGAAGTAGGCGCGTAGTTCGCTGACGGGAATATCGGTCGGAGGGAAGTCCTCGTCGCGGAGCCGATGGTGGGATCGCAGCATCTGGATGAACACCTCCAGGTCGAGCCCGCCATCGGTTGCTGCGGCTGCGGCCAAGATCTCCCCGCGGTCGAAGTGCTGATGGATGGCGTGAACGTCGGCGAAGTCACGGGGCTCGGCGCGACCGAACAGCGCGAGTGTCTTGCGGATCGCCAACTCACGTGGCGGCAGCGCCGGTCCGGCAATCGTGGCCGTGGGTGCGCCGCTGGACGGCGTGTCGATCGCCAGGTCGACGTAGACGACGTCGACGCCACCAGACCCGGATCCAGCAGAGCGAGCGAGCTTGATACGCCGGAACTCTGGACCGCTTCGGAGAATGTCGGCAGTCCATGCCCGCTCCTCGCCAGCGGCGATCAGTGCCGCGCCGGCTGACTCGACGTCGCCTCCGCCTCGCTGGGTAAAGAAGTCCAAGTCTTCGGTGTCGCGAACCACGAGACCCTGCGCAATGAGAGCGCCCCCGCCAGCCAGCAGGAATCCGACCGACTCCGGCAGCGAGAAGAACAGTGTCGCGGCATCGAGTTGGAACGGGCTGAGCTGGCTCCCCGCCTGATCGCTCACGCGACGGGCTCCCGGTAGCGAGCCATCAGCGGCTCCCAGGCTGCGCGCAATGCCGCCGGGAGGATGAGGTCGTGCCAGAGGTCTACGAGGAGCGCGCCGTCGACGTAGGTCAGCAGGTCCGCCTCGGTTCCCTCGCGCAGGACGATCTCGTAGACCCGCGCCCGGTCTTGACGATCAGCCAGACGATAGGTACGCGAAGGGCCCGACCAGTACAAGTGGCCCGGCAGGACGACCGCTGCCAGCGCGTCGGCAACATCCAGTCGCCAGAGGCGGTCGGGAACGACATACGGTTCACCGCGGGAGCCTGCGTGCTGAGCGAAGCTGACGCGCGGCGCGAGGTCGAGGTCGTAGCCGCTGGTCTGCACGATCCGCTCGACCACCGCGAGCGTCGGCGACTTCCCCCCGCGCTCGTAGTCCGACAGCGTGGGCTGCGAGGTACCCGAACGGCGCGCCAAAGCACGCTGCGACAGTCCACTGCCACGGCGTGCACGGGCGATGATCGTTCCTGCGGCCATGACTGATGATATCTGTTTGAATATCACTTGGCAATCGCGCCATGACGGCGCCATCGACCTTCGGCGCGAGCAGTCGAATCAGGCGCTGACCTGCACAGACACTGAACCACTTGCCGGACGGACGACCTGAGTTCATCAACGAAGCGGACGCGGTCGGCCCGGGCGTGGTGCAGAGCCGATGCAAGTAGTAGCCGTGCGCCTCACTGCTGAGGAGATCGCGGCGCTGCACGCGATGGCTGAGCGAGAGCACCTGTTGCCTCCTCAGGGCTGGACGATGCGGGTCAGGGAGTCGATCAGCCCGTCGCCGGGGGTGCCGTAGAGCGCCCGGTGGATGGTGTGCCCCTCGGCGGTGGCGAAGATCTCGGCGCCGAGGGCCTCGGGGGAGAGGTCGACCCGGGCGAGCCCGCGTGCCTGCAGCTCCCTGATGAAGGTGGCGAGCTCGCTGATCCATTGCCGGTAGAGCTCGCGCAGCGGCTCGATGTGCTCCTCCTTGCCGCCGACGGCCTGGAAGAAGTCGGTGATGAGGATCAACCAGGCGCCGCCGTCGTCGAGTCCGTCGAGATGGGCGAGGGTGGCCGTGATCGCGGCACGGGTGTCGCGGTGGCGCGGGTCGCGCGCGACGGCCCACCACTCGTCGCGGAGATCGGCCCGGGCGCGCAGGAGCTGGAGAAAGAACTCCTCCTTGCCCGCGAAGTGGAAGTAGAACGCTCCGCGGGTGAGCCCGCTGTCGCGGACGATGTCGTCGATCGTCGTGCCCGAGTAGCCCTTGCGGGGGAACCGCTCGAGGCCGAGGCGGAGCAACTCCGCACGGGTGGCGGCCCGCTTGCGCGCGAACTTGTTCTCCGGGGATGCCGCCGGCCCGGGCTCGGCTCTCGGGGCGGACTGACGCATGGGACGACGCTAGCAGTGGCTCAAATACATTCATGTATGTATTAATCTTCGGACATGATCGCTCCGCACCGATCGCTGTCCGGCCGACTCATTGCGCTCCTGGCGACCGTCGTCCTCCTGGTCGCGGGCGTGCATCTCGCTTCTCCGGCGATCGCTGCCGACGAGGGCGTCTGCACAGGCCCGGATCGCTATCTGCTCCTCACCGATCCGACCGGCCTGGCGAACCAGGCACTGTGCCGTACCCAGGAGCGTGTCCTGGAGGAGCTCAGCGAGGAGCAGTGGGGCATCGCGTACTCCACCGAGCAGCGGCACCGCATCCTGCGCTGGGGCCGTCAGGAGGCGCTCGGCGCGATGTACCTCGAAGTGCTGCGGATCGCCCAGGAGCGATCCGTCGACCGCACCGCGGACGAGGCGACCGTCTACACCTGGTTGCAACAGACGGTCGCCGCGCTCCGCTCGCGGCTGGCGAACGGAGCCTATGCCGAGTGGCTGGAATGGAACCGCGACCCGTGCGGGTACGTGAATCCGACGCCGGGTGCGGCCGCTGCGGGCTGCGATCCGGATTCGCTGGTGACGCTGTTCGGCCAACCGCCCGGACCGTCGTACGAGGAGTTCGTGAGCTACGGCGCCCGGCGGGTCCTGGGGGAGGAGCTGCCCGGAAGCCAGCTCGCGATCGCCTCGGCCGCCGCGCGGTCGGCCAAGAACCAGCTGGTCGGAGCGCTCATCGGCGGCGTTGCGGCCTTCCCCGTCGCCGGAGGGCTGGTCGCGGCGGTGATGATCGGGGCCGCGGCCCAGGGGCTCTTCGCCACCGCGGCGGCGCTCAGCGCCACCGGATCGGCCGCGGCCGTGGCGGCGGGGACCGCGGCGGTCGGCACGACGATCGGCACAGCCGCCGCGAGCATCGCCTTCGTGGTCATCGCGATCGTCGCCGCGGTCGTCCGCGGTATCCAGGTCTTCGACCAGGCGAAGATCCCCGGACAGCTGCGCGACGACATCGACGCGGCCGACGACCCGGTCGACATCGCCCAATGGATCGGCGAGGACGGCAGCCGCGCGAGCCTGGTGCTCTACGCGCTGACCTCGCGACTCGACACCCGGCAGCCCGCCGTCGTCCTGGCCGGCGCGCCGGCCGCTGACGCTCCCGGCTTCCTGGTGCGAAGCGGTGCGGACGACACCGTGTTCACCCGGACCATCCGCTTCCGCTCGCCGGTAGCGTCCGACGAGTTCTACTCGGCCTGGCTGGACCACGGCTGGTGGGTGATCCGCGACGACGACGGCGGCCTGGCGATGACCCGCGACCTCGTCTACGTCGACCACGACCACGTCGTCCGGTCCGCCTCGCCGACCGCCGACGGGTTCCTGGTGACCGCGCCGGCCGTGAGCGCGCCGACCATCGTCTGCGACGCCGCGACTCTCTGCGAGCAGACCACGGCACTGCGGATCCTCACGCCTCCCACCGGTGACACCGACCCGTTCGCCTCCACCGCGACGCTGCTCCAGGCGCCGATCGCGTTCACGAACCTGCCGGACATCGCCGAGAGCTACGCGGTGGGCGACACCATCGAGTCCGACGGCCTGGTGAGAGCTGAGGCGAGCTACCTGACCACGATGAGCTATCGCTGGGAGCTCGTCCGGCACGCGGCCGGCGGCGATCAGATCTCGAGGATCGACGGGAACCACGTCAACCGGACGCTGACCATGCCAGGGGACTACCGGCTCAGCGTGGTGGCCACCGCGGCCAGCGGGGAGACCGCCCGGCACGACTGGAGCTTCACGGTGACCGGCGACGCCGAGGGTCAGCTGGCCGGCGACATCCTGCTCACCCAGTACCCCGCGGACTCCGCGACGCCGGAGGACGAGCCCGGGCCGTGGGCCGAGGGGGCGACCGGTGGCACCCTGTGCCTGAGCACCGGCGCCACCGAGCCCACCGACTTCACGCTCAAGTACGTCGGGGAGCCCGCGATGGTCGCCGAGGGCGTCACCGCGGGGTACGCCTGCTTCCCCGGGCCTGAGGGCGCGCGCGTGGCCGGCGTCCACCTGCTCGACACGGTGCAGGCCTGCCGCGAGTCGGTCCCGGTCTGCGTCGCGGTGACCGCGATGGACTACGCGGACGGGCAGTGGATCCAACGCAGTCCGTTCTCCTACACGGTCAAGAACGTCCGTCCCAACCTCAGCACCGTGCGCCAGGGTGTGGCGGGCGGTCCTCTCGCCGAGACCGTCCCCTCGCACCCGACGGCGTTCGACCGCGCCGACACCATCGAGGTGCGCTCGACGGTGACGGATCCGGGCGGCGGGCCGCTCACCGTCCGAGTGCGCTGGTCCGACGGCACCGGCGAGACGCTGACCGATGTCGACTCGGGGCAGGAGATCGCGCTCACGCATGCCTACCAACGCTGGAACGGCGGACCGGTCGGCGTACAGCTCCAAGCCGTCGATGGTCTCGGCGAGACCTCGAACCTGGAAACCGGCTTCTTCTACGTACGCCCGGTTTCCGCCACCCTGGACCTGGATGCGACCGCGGACGCCACCGGGCTGGCCACGCTCACCGGCAGCTTCGCCGACGAGGACGGCACCGCCTCGCACCTGGTCGTCGAGTGGGGGGACGGCTCGCACGACACCTTCACCCGCCCGTTCCCGGCGCCCCTCGGCGCCGCTGCCGCCGACGACATCCTCGGACGGTTCTCGGCCAGTCACCGCTATGCCACCGGCGGTGCGCATGTCGTGAAGGTGACGATCGTGAACGGCGCTCCGGAGTCGGGCACCGGCACCACCACCGTCACCGTTCCCAACACCGCACCGGCGGTCGCCAGTGATGGCGAGATCACCGTGTCGGAAGGCCGCGAGGTCTCCTTCGACGCGCTCGTGGGCGATCTGAACCCCGGTGACCCTCTCGCGCTCCGGATCGACTACGGCGACGGGGAGACCGACCTGTCGGCCGGCCACGCGACGGGAGAGGTCGTCGGGGTTCGGCACGTCTACGGGAGGTCCGGGCGCTACCGGCTGGTCCTGACCGCCGTCGACGCCGCAGGGCTCGAGTCTGAGCCCGTGACGCGCTGCGTCGTCGTCGGTCACGACGTCGCGGCGGTCCCCTGCCCGGGGGTCCTGCCCGGAACCGACGACGAGCTGCGCGGCCTGCCACGCGGGGACGTCACCGGCCCGGGACGGGCGCGCGCCGGGCAGACGATCACCGTGCATGCCGGATCGGGTGCCGCGGGCCACCATGTCTCCGCGTGGATCTACTCCACGCCGACCGCGCTCGGCTCGTTCGTCGCCGGCCCGGACGGGACCGGCGCGCTCACGATCCCTGCGAAGCTGACGCCCGGCGCGCACGCGATCGCGCTGGTGGACGGTGGCATCCTCATCGGATGGTTCCCGATCGAGATCCTGCCCGCCGCCGGCTCCAGCTCCGGTGAGGGTACGACGGGGCACGGCTCGGGCGGGCCGCACCACGGGCCGGGACAGCTCCCGTCACTGCCGGCAACGGGCTCGTCGATCGGCATCGGGCTGCTTGCGCTCATGATGCTGACCTTCCTCCTCGGAGGCGTGCTGGTCCGGACGGGGCGCCGCGGCGGACGCCGTCGCAAAGAGGTCGCCTAGCCCAGGCGCTCCCAGGCGCGGTGCCGGGCGAGCAGCTCGGCGAAGGGGGTGAGGACGTCTCCGGCGGTGGCCGCGGAGATGACACCGGGGGCGTCGTCGAGGAGGCCGGCCGAGAGGAGGGCGTCGCGGCCCAGGCCCCAGGCGCCGATCGGCTTGGCGTGGCGATAGCACTCCTCCAGCAGCAGCACGACGCGCGGGTCGAGCAGGGTGACCTCGCCGGTCTCGGCGGCCTTGGTGTCCGCGGCCGGACGGGCGTCGGGGGCGGGCGCGGGGTGCCCGGCCACCAGGACGGCGTCGAACTCGATGGACCGGCTGGCGCCGAAGGAGCGCTGGATCGGGGTGCCGTCGCGGAGCTTCCCACCGTGCGCGGCGACGACCAACGGCACAGCGCCGAGCTCGGCCACCGCGTCGAGAGCCTCCTCCACGCCGTCGAGGTCGCCGTCGTCGTCCACGACGATCGCGACTGTTCTCCCTTCGGGAGACCACTCGCCGCCGAGTTGGGACAGCGCCGGGCTGGGCGCCGGCTCGGTCAGCGGCTCGGTCGGCTCGGGCACGGGAAGGCCGAGGCTCGTCGCCACCCGTGAGCACAGCTCCGCGTCGATGTTGGCCAGCGCCAGGAGCTGCCGCTCCTTGATCGTCTGCTCGTAGCAGCGGGAGAGCTCGAAGGAATAGGCCAGCACGATGTGCTCGCGCTCGGTCGGCGTCAAGCTCAGCCAGAACAGCCGCGCCTGGCTGAAGTGGTCGTCGAAGGAGACCGGCGCCGAGCGCTCCTTGGCGGCGGCCGGCACGATCATGGGCGCCTCGGCGAAGGCGTTGTCCCGGGCGCCGGTCGCGTGGAAGGGGCAGCCGCCGTCGAGGCTGTTGGGACGGTACGGCGCGACGCCGGAGTGGACGGCGTCCTGGTGGAAGCCGTCTCGCAGCATGTCGTTGACGGGAGCGTGCGGCCGGTTGATCGGGATCTGGTTGAAGTTGGGGCCGCCCAGCCGGGTCAGCTGCGTGTCGACGTACGAGAAGAGCCGGGCCTGCAGCAGCGCGTCGTTGGTGACGTCGATGCCCGGCACGAGGTGTCCGGGGTGGAAGGCGATCTGCTCGGTCTCGGCGAAGTAGTTGGTCGGGTTCGCGGTGAGGGTGAGCAGCCCGACGGCCTGGACCGGCGCCAGCTCCTCGGGGACGAGCTTGGTGGGATCGAGCAGATCGATGCCCTCGAAGGTCTCGTCCTCGGTGTCGGGGAAGACCTGCAGGCCCAGCTCCCACTGCGGGTAGGCGCCGCCCTCGATGGCGTCGGCGAGGTCGCGGCGGTGGAAGTCGGGGTCCATGCCGCCGATCAGCTGCGCCTCTTCCCAGGTCAGCGAGTGCACGCCGAGCCGGGGCTTCCAGTGGAACTTCACCAGAGAGGTCTCGCCGGCTGCGTTGAGCGTGCGGAAGGTGTGCACGCCGAAGCCCTCCATCATCCGGTAGGAGCGCGGGATGCCCCGGTCGGACATGTTCCAGATGGTGTGGTGCTGCGCCTCGGTGTGCAGCGAGACGAAGTCCCAGAAGGTGTCGTGGGCGCTCTGCGCCTGGGGGATCTCGCGGTCCGGATGCGGCTTGCCGGCGTGGATGACGTCGGGGAACTTGATGCCGTCCTGGATGAAGAAGACCGGGATGTTGTTGCCGACCAGGTCGAAGGTGCCCTGGTCGGTGTAGAACTTCGTGGCGAAGCCGCGGGTGTCGCGCACCGTGTCCGCCGAGCCGCGCGAGCCGAGCACGGTGGAGAAGCGCACGAAGACCGGCGTCTCGACGTTCCGCCCGAGGAAGCCCGCCGCGCAGACCGGCTTGGCGTTGCCGTAGCCGATGAACACGCCGTGGGCCCCCGCGCCCCGGGCGTGCACGACCCGCTCGGGGATGCGCTCGTGGTCGAAGTGGGTGATCTTCTCGCGCAGGTGGTGGTCCTGCAGCAGCGTCGGACCGCGCTCGCCGACCTTGAGCGAGTGGTCGGTGTCGCGCAACCGGGCACCCTGCGCGGTGGTGAGGAAGGCGCCCTGCTGGCCGACGTCCGCCGGCGACAGCACGGTCTCGGTCCCGGTCGCCGTACGCCGGTCCGGGCCGGACTGGTCGGGCTTGGGAGGCAGCGGATCGGTACGCCGGGTCGGCTCCTCGAGTCGCGGCGGCCGGGACGACGGCGCTCCCGGCACGGTCGGCGTGGTCAGCTCGGAGACTGCGGCGCGCGCCGCTTCCGCCGCCTGGGTGACCGCGCCCTTCACGGCCTTCTTGAGAACGCGTGCTGCCTTGCCGGTGTCTGCCATGAGGACCTCCTGGATGGGCTGTCCCCGTACCCGCGCCGCTCCACCGCACACCTCCCCGGGCAGGGCGCCGTCGGCTGGGAGACTGGCGGGCATGACGATCGCCAAGTCACTGATCCTGTTCGCGCTGGCCGCCGTCGCCGAGATCGGGGGAGCCTGGCTGGTCTGGCAGGGGATCCGCGAGCACCGCGGCTGGGCCTGGGTCGGCGCGGGCGTCATCGCGCTGGGGCTCTACGGGCTGGTGGCGACCATGCAGCCGGACGCGCACTTCGGCCGCATCCTGGCGGCGTACGGCGGGGTCTTCGTGGCCGGATCGCTGCTGTGGGGCGTCGTCCTGGACGGCTTCAAGCCGGACCGCTACGACATCGCCGGCGCGATCGTCTGCCTGGTCGGCGTCGCGATCATCATGTACGCCCCTCGCCCGGCGTAGCCGCGAGGCGGGCGCCCGGCCAGGCGGAGTCGCGGACCAGCTGCCGGACCAGCCGGACCAGCTCCCGGGCGACGCCCTGAGAGGCGGGGGTGACCCGCCCGGTCCGGGGCAGGCCGAGCACCACCTGTCGCTCGGAGGCCGGCGCCGCGATGGGTATGCCGAGCAGCCGGCCGGCCGCCACGTCCTTGGCGACCCCTGCCGCGGGCAGGATCGTCCAGCCCAGCCCGTCGCTCACCAGAGCCTTCTGGGCGATGAGCGAGTTGACCTCCGCGACCACCCGCGGGCGCACGCTGCTCCCGGCCCGCATCTGGTCCACCAGGGTCCGCAGCCCGTGTCCGCGCACCGGCAGCACGAGCGGCTGCCCGGCCACCTGGTCGTAGCCGATGTCGTCGAGTCCGCGCAGCTCGCTGTCCGGCGGCGCGACGGCCCAGAGCCGCTCGGTCAGCAGCGGGGTGACGGTGACCGACGGCGTGGTGGTGAGGTTGTAGAGCAGCGTCATGTCGACCTCGCCCTCGTCCAGCCAGTCCTGGAGGTGGCCGGAGTAGGCGGTCAGCAGCCGTAGCTCGACGTTGGGGAACCGTGTGGTGACGGCCCGGGTGAGCGGCACCGCGAGCAGGTCGACGACGCTCTCCAGCAGCCCCACGGTGACGATGCCGGTCACGCCGCCGGGGGAGGGGCGCAGCTCAGCGCGGGCCCGCTCGATCTCCGAGAGCGCCCGGCGGGCCCGCTCGACCAGGACGTCGCCGGCCTCGGTCGGCACCATGCCCAGCCGGTGACGGTCGAAGAGCGGCAGCCCGATCTCCTCCTCCAGCAGGCGGATCTGCCGGGTGACCGTCGGCTGTGCGAGGTGGAGCAGCTCCGCCGCCCGGCTGACGCTGCCGACCTCGGCCACCGTCACCAGCGCGGTCAGCTGTCGCAGGTCCATCGCACGCTCCTCCGGCGCCTCGATGCATAGGACGCCTCGATCAAGGCATAGACATTCGCTATTTCTCAACCATAGCCATCAACAGACAGAATGGTTCGGTCACGGGACGAAGGAGTGCGACGTGGTGGAGCTGGACGAGTACGGCCTGGACGAGGAGGAGACGGCCATCGTCGGCGTCGTCCGCGAGTTCGTCGACAAGGAGGTCCGGCCGGTCGCCCGCGACCTGGAGCATGCCGACGAGTACCCCGAGGCGCTGATCGGGCAGATGAGGCAGCTGGGCATCTTCGGCCTGGCGGTGCCCGAGCCCTGGGGCGAGGTCGCCGTCTCCGCGCCGTGCTACGCCGCGATCACCGAGGAGCTGGCGCGCGGCTGGATGAGCCTGGCCGGCGCGATGGGCGGCCACACCGTGGTGGCCAAGCTGATCGCCACCTTCGGCACCGACGAGCAGAAGGACGCCTACCTCCCGGCCATGGCGACCGGCGAGCTGCGCGCCACGATGGCGCTCACCGAACCCGGCGGCGGCTCGGACCTGCAGGCCATGCGTACGACGGCCCGGCTGGCCGGCGACGACTACGTCGTCAACGGGTCGAAGACCTGGATCACCAATGCGCGTCGCTCGGGGCTGGTCGCGCTGATGTGCCGGACCGATCCCGACGCCGTCCCGGCGCACCGCGGCATCAGCATCCTGCTCGCGGAGAAGGGCCCCGGCTTCGAGGTCTCCCGCGACCTGCCCAAGCTCGGCTACAAGGGCGTGGAGAGCTGCGAGCTCTCCTTCAGCGACTACCGCACGCCGGCGACCTCGCTCCTCGGCGGTGTCGAGGGCAAGGGCTTCGCGCAGATGATGCGCGGGCTGGAGATCGGCCGCATCCAGGTCGCCTGCCGGGCGCTCGGCGTCGGGCGGGCCGCTCTGGAGGACGCGCTGCGCTACGCCCAGGAGCGGGAGAGCTTCGGCAAGCCGATCTGGCAGCACCAGTCGGTCGGCAACTACCTGGCCGACATGGTCACCCAGCTCACCGCGGCCCGGCAGCTCGTGCACCACGCCGCGCGGCGCTACGAGACCGGACAGCGGGCCGACATGGAGGCCGGGATGGCCAAGCTCTTCGCCAGCGAGACCGCGATGAAGATCGCCCTGGACGCCGTCCGGATCCACGGCGGCTACGGCTACTCCACCGAGTTCGACGTGGAGCGGTACTTCCGTGACGCGCCGCTGATGATCGTGGGCGAGGGGACCAACGAGATCCAGCGCAACGTCATCGCGCGCCAGCTGGTGCAGCGCCACCCGGTGTCGTCGTGAGCTCCGTCGAGGCGATCAGCTGGCTCTTCGTCCCCGGCTCCCGGCCCGACCGCTTCGTCAAGGCGGCGGCCGCCGGCGCTGGCGCGGTGATCCTGGACTGGGAGGACGCGGTCGCGGCCGAGGACAAGGACGCCGCCCGGGAGGCCTCCGTCGAGTGGCTGGGCACGGGCTCGGCCTGGGTGCGGATCAACGGCGTCGGCACGGCCGCCCACGGGGCTGATCTGGACGCCCTGTACGACGGCCCGGCCGGCCTGTGTGGCGTCGTACTGCCGAAGGCGGAGCCCGAGGCCGTCGCCGCCGTGCGGGAGGAGCTGGGCGCCGACCTCCCGCTGGTCGCGCTCGTCGAGACGGCCCGTGGCGTCGTGGAGATCGAGCGGCTGGCCGGCTCGGGGCGGGTCGACCGGATCGCCTTCGGGTCGGTCGACTACGCGCTGGACATCGGCTCCGACGAGAGCGACGAGAGTCTCGCCTATGCCCGTGCCCGGATCGTCACGGCGGCCCGTGCCTTCGGCCTGCCGGCGCCGGTGGACGGGGTCACCGCGGAGGTCTCCGATCTCGATCGCGCCGCACGCGACGCCGCGCGTGCCAGGCGCACCGGCTTCGGCGGCAAGCTCTGCGTGCACCCGGCCCAGGTCTCCGTCGTGGAGGCGGCATTCCGGCCCAGCGAGGCCGAGACCGCCTGGGCCGCCGAGGTGGTGGCCCGGCTGGCCGAGGACCCGAGCGGGGTGCTGGTCGTCGGTGGGCTGATGGTCGACGCGCCCGTCGCCGCACGGGCCCGGCGCATCCTCGCGGCCGGTGAGAGCGCATGAGGCCGCTGGAGGGCATCACCGTCGTCACCCTGGAGCACGCGGTCGCCGCGCCGCTCACCACCCGGCACCTGGCCGACCTCGGCGCCCGCGTCATCAAGGTCGAGCGGCCCGGGGTGGGCGACTTCGCCCGCGACTACGACCACGCCGTGCGCGAGCAGTCCAGCTACTTCGTCTGGCTCAACCGTGGCAAGGAGAGCGTCGAGCTCGACGCCAAGGAGCCCGCGGACCGGGCGCTGTTGAGCCGCATCCTGGAGTCCGCCGACGTGTTCGTGCAGAACCTCGCGCCCGGCGCCGCCGCCCGCCTCGGCCTCGACGCGGCCAGCCTCCGCGAGGCCAACCCGCGGCTGGTGCACTGCTCGATCTCCGGGTACGGCGAGGACGGGCCGTACAGCCGGAAGAAGGCCTACGACCTGCTGATCCAGTGCGAGGCCGGCCTCCTCGCCGCGACCGGGTCGCCGGAGGAGCCCGCCAAGGTGGGCATCTCCGTCGCCGACATCGCGACCGGCATGTACGCCTACACCGGCATCCTGGCCGCCCTGCTCCAGCGCGCGTCCACCGGCGCCGGGAGCGAGGTGAGCGTGGCGATGCTGGACGCGCTGGCGGAGTGGATGACGCAGCCGGCGTACCTGCAGGAGTACGGCGGGCGTCCGCTGCGCCGCACCGGGCCGCGGCACGCCTCCATCGCGCCGTACGGACCCTTCCGGGTGGCCGATGGCGTGGTCTTCCTCGGCGTCCAGAACGAGCGCGAATGGGCGGCGCTGTGCGCCGGCGTCCTCGGCCGGTCCGAGCTGGCGAGCGATCCGCGGTTCGCCGGCAACGACGTGCGCGTCGCCCACGAGGCCGAGCTGCGCGGACTGATCGAGATCGAGCTCGGCACGGTCGGCCGGGACGAGGTGCTGGCCCGGCTGGAGTCCGCCGGCATCGCCTCGGCCGCGATGCGCGAGCCGGTCGAGCTGTTCGCCCACCCGCAGCTGCTCGCCCGCGAGCGGTGGGCGCCGGTCGAGACGCCGCACGGCAGCGTGCTGGCGCTGCGACCACCGGTGTCGATCGACGGCGCCGAGACGCCGATGGGACCGGTGCCGGGGCTCGGCGAGCACACGGCGCGGATCCGGGCCGAGTTCGGGGAGAGGATGCCCTCATGAGCACCGAGGCGGAGTTCGACGACACGCTCTCGCCCGCGCCGGCCGTGGGCCTGGCCGGGCTGCTCGGCGTCGCGGCGCCCGATCTCGAGGCGGGGGAGCCGCTGCCGTTCGGCTGGCACTGGATCTACCTGCTCGACCGGCCGCGACAGGACGAGCTGGGGCCCGACGGTCATCCGGCCACGGGCCTCGTGCCCGCGGAGGTGATCGCCGGCAAGCGGCGGATGTGGGCCGGCGGACGGATCGACCGCGTCGGGGAGCTGCGGATCGGCGAGACCACGCGGCGGGTCTCCGAGCTGGCGGGCGTCGAGCACAAGAGCGGTCGCTCGGGCGCGCTCGTCGTGGCGCGCGTCGAGCACCGGCTCTTCCAGCGCGGTGAGCTGGTGCTCGAGGAGCGACAGGACCTCGTCTACCGCGAGCCGGCCGACAGTGCCGCCCAGGGGGCGGAGGCCGGAGAGGTCGCCGGGTCCGATCCGGAGCGCGGCGAGTGGGAGCTGGACATCGACCCGACCCTGCTCTTCCGCTTCTCCGCGCTCACCTACAACGCCCACCGGATCCACTACGACCGCGACTACGCCACCGGTGTCGAGGGCTATCCCGGCCTGGTGACCCACGGCCCGCTGCAGGCGATCGTCATGGCCGAGGCCGCTCGCCGCCGCTTCGGGCCCGAGGGGCGGCGGATGGAGTACCGGCTGGTCGCCCCGCTCTTCGCGTCCCAGGGGCTGATCGCCGGGGCCGCGTCCACGGAGGGCGGGATCGAGCTCACGGCGCGCGACCGCTCCGGCCGTCGTACGGCGGTCGGAAGCATCACCGGCTGAGACGGCACGGGCCCCGGCCGGGGTCCCTTGCGGGGAGCGCCGGCCGAGGCCCGGTCGTGGTCAGACGCAGGGCTGGTAGATCGCCGACGCGGTGACCTTCTTGCCGTTCTTCAAGGTCACCACGGCGTCGAGCTTCGCGGGGTTCCTGTCGGCCACCTTGATCGCGACGGTCTTGCCCTTCTTGAGCTTCTTGCCCGTGAGGGTGGCCTTCTTCTTGCCGTTGACCGAGTAAGTGACCTTCGCGGCCTTCTTCAGCTTCTTGGCCTTGGTCGTCAGCGCGGGGTTCAGCGTGTGCGCCGCGCAGTTGCGGGCCGCCGGCAGGGAGACCTGCTTGCGGGCCTTGCCCTTGGGCGCGACGGCCGCCGAGCCCGGGACCAGGAAGTCGATCCTGGTCGTGCTCGTCCCGGCTGCCGTGGTGGTGCGGTCGACCCCATCGAAGTAGACGCCGCCCTCGACGTAGCCCTTGTAGCGGCCGGCCGGCAGGTAGAGGCGGGACATCCCGCTGGCCGTGAAGTGCCCTCCGTAGAGATCCTCGTAGGGCGTGTCGTCCTCGGCGTAGATGTAGGCCTCGGTGTACATCGGCCCGGTCCGGTCGTAGGACAGCGTGGCGATCAGCGGCCGGGTGGTGGTGAAGTCGAACCGGGTCGACACATAGGCCGACGTGCTGACGCTGCAGGCGGAGGTGGCCTTGGTGGTGGTGACGGACGCGGTGCCCTTCAGGCTGATCTCGACGCTCTTCGGGGTGCTGCCGGCTCCGGTGGCCCTGGTCGACCCGGTGACGGACACCGTCGTGGTCGCCTTGTCGGTGGCGTCGCCGTTCTTCTGGAAGGTGCGCGTCCCGCTCGCCGACAGCGGCACGGTGGCGCCGCTCTCCGGCACGGGCACGTCGGGTGGCGAGGTGACGGCCGGGGTGGTGGCGGTGCAGTCGCCGCTGTACCCCGAGCTCAGCGAGTAGTGGGCCGTGGTCTCGGTGAACGCGGGCGCCGCCGATGCGGGTGCCTGGGCGAGCGCGAGGCAGGCGGCGCCGGCGGCGCCTGCCGCCAGCACGCGGGTGACGGATCGGGTCATGAGTGTTCCTCTCTCGATGTGCCGGAACCTACCGGAGAGCGCCGACGGTGAGCCTCCCCCCGCTTGCCGGGAATACCCGGGAGAGGTATGTTGTAGATACCCCTAGAGGGTATCGAAGGAGACGTCATGGACCCCTCGCACGACCACTGCGGCCCGGAGGCCGGCACGTTGGCGCCGCCCGCGCACCCGGGCTACCTGCAGCGCAAGGACGACTACCGCAAGCGGCTGCGCCGGATCGAGGGCCAGGTGAAGGGCATCGCCCGGATGGTCGACGAGGAGGTCTACTGCATCGACATCCTCACCCAGGTCTCGGCCGCCACCAAGGCGCTGCAGGCCGTGGCGCTGGGCCTGCTGGACGAGCACATGTCGCACTGCGTCATGGACGCCGCCAAGGCGGGCGGTCCCGAGGCGGAGGCCCGCCTGAAGGAAGCATCCGAAGCGATCGCGCGACTCGTGCGGTCCTGAGAACGAGGAGACACCATGAGCACGAGCAGCACCTACACCGTCACCGGCATGACCTGCGGCCACTGCGTCGCCTCGGTCACCGAGGAGATCGGCGAGATCGCCGGCGTGACCGACGTCCAGGTCGAGCTGGAGACCGGTGCGGTCACGGTCACCTCCGAGCAGCCAGTCCCCGCCGAGGCCGTCGAGGCCGCCGTGCGCGAGGCCGGCTACCAGCTGGCATGAGCGCCGCGGTCAAGCTGCTCGGGTTCGCGGTGGCGGTCGCGGCCGTCTTCGGCGTCGCCTTCGCGGCGGGAGCGTGGACCGGGCCGCTGGGGGACTCCCCGGGTCATGGACACGACTCCGCGGTCGATGAGGGTCACGGCCACGGCTCGGGGTCCGATGCCGGGCACGGCGCCGGCGAGGCGGCCGAGCACCTTCCCGGCGGTCTGCAGATCAGCCAGGACGGGTACACGCTCGCCCTGGAGCAGACCCGCTTCGACCCCGGCGTACAGCCCGTCTCCTTCGCGATCGAGAGCGCCGACGGAACGCCGGTGACCGGCTTCGACGTGGTGCACGACAAGGAGCTCCACCTGATCGCCGTACGCCGTGACCTCACCGGCTTCCAGCACGTCCACCCGACCCGCGACGCCGAGGGCGTCTGGCACGTCGACCTCGATCTGCGCCCGGGCGTGTGGCGGCTCTTCGCCGACTTCACCGCGAGCGCCGAGGGCGAGGGGCAGCCGGCCGCGCTGACGCTGGGCGCCGACGTCTTCGTCAGCGGCGTGCCGGAGTGGGGCGAGCCCGCCTCCGGCGCCGTGCGCACCGCCCAGGTGGACGGCTTCACCGTCCAGCAGGCCGGTGACCTGAGCGCCGGCCACCAGGGACTGCTCACCTTCACGGTGACCCGCGACGGCCGACCGGTCGCCGAGCTGCAGCCCTACCTGGGCGCTCGCGGCCACCTGGTCGCGCTGCGCGAGGGCGATCTCGCCTACCTCCACGTCCACCCCAACGACCTCGCCGGGGCGCCTGCCAACCAGGTCGCCTTCACCGCGGCCGCGCCGAGCGCCGGCGTCTACCGTCTGTTCCTGGACTTCCAGGTCGGCGGGGTCGTCCGCACCGCGGAGCTCGTGCTCCCGGCGTCAGGAGGCTCGCGATGAGCGACACAGCCACCCAGCAGGTCGAGCTCGAGCTGACCGGGATGACCTGCGCCTCGTGCGCCAACCGCATCGAGCGCAAGCTGAACAAGCTCGAGGGAGTCAGCGCGACCGTCAACTACGCCACGGAGAAGGCGGCGGTCAGCTACGACGGCGCCGTGACCACCGACGACCTGATCCAGGCCGTCGAGTCCGCCGGGTACGGCGCCCGCACGATCACGCCCGACGCCCCGGAGGAGACCGTCCCGGCGGCGGACCCGGTGCGCTCCCTGCGCGACCGGCTGCTGATCTCGGCCGTCCTCTCGGTGCCGGTCATCGTGCTCGCGATGGTCCCGGCCTGGCAGTTCACCTACTGGCAGTGGCTCTCGCTGACCCTGGCCGCGCCCGTCGTGGTCTGGGGCGCCTGGCCCTTCCACCGGGCGGCGTGGCTCAACCTCAAGCACGCCACCGCGACGATGGACACGCTCATCTCGATGGGCACGCTGGCCGCGCTCGGCTGGTCGCTCTACGCGCTCTTCTGGGGCACGGCGGGCGAGCCCGGGATGACCCATCCCTTCGAGCTGAGCATCGGCCGCTCCGACGGGGCGGGCAACATCTACCTGGAGGCGGCGGCCGGCGTCACCACCTTCATCCTGGCCGGGCGCTACTTCGAGGCCCGCTCCAAGCGCCAGGCCGGATCGGCGCTGCGGGCGCTGCTGGAGCTCGGTGCGCGCGACGTGGCCGTGCTCGACGAGCAGGGCGAGGAGCACCGCACTCCCATCGAGCGGCTGAGCGCCGGCGACCGGTTCGTGGTCCGCCCGGGCGAGAAGATCGCCACCGACGGCATCGTCGAGTCCGGCGCCTCCGCGGTCGACGCCTCGATGGTCACCGGTGAGTCGGTGCCGGTGGAGGTCGGGCCGGGCGACCAGGTCGTGGGCGCGACGGTCAACGCCGGTGGGCGTCTCGTCGTCCGCGCCACCCGCGTCGGTGCGGACACCCAGCTGGCGCAGATGGCCCGGCTGGTCGAGCAGGCGCAGGCCGGCAAGGCCGACGCGCAGCGGCTCGCCGACCGGGTCTCGGGAGTCTTCGTGCCGGTCGTGATCGCCCTGGCCGCCGGGACGCTGGGCTTCTGGCTGGGGACCGGGCAGGGCGCGGGATCGGCGTTCACCGCGGCGGTCGCGGTGCTGATCATCGCCTGCCCGTGCGCCCTGGGCCTGGCCACCCCGATGGCTCTCATGGTGGGCACCGGTCGCGGCGCCCAGCTGGGCATACTGATCAAGGGGCCCGAGGTGCTGGAGTCGACCCGCCGGGTGGACACGATCGTGCTGGACAAGACCGGCACCGTGACCACCGGCCGGATGGCGCTGGTCGACGTGGTCGCCGCCGAGGGCGAGGACGTCGAGACCGTGCTGCGGCTGGCGGCGGCCCTGGAGCACTCCTCGGAGCACCCGGTCGCGCGGGCCGTGGTCGACGGTGCCCGGGAGCGCGGGCTGGCGCTTGCCGAGGTCGAGGACTTCGCCAACGTCGAGGGGCTCGGCGTCCAGGGCGTGGTGCTCGACGGCGAGACGTCGTACGCCGTGCTCGTCGGCCGGCCGCGCCTGCTGGAGGAGTGGTCCCAGCGGCTCTCCGAGGATCTGGCCGCCGCCTTCGAGGAGGCGCAGCGACGTGGCAGCACCGCCGTCGCGGTCGGCTGGGACGGCCGTGCGCGTGGGGTGCTGGTCGTGGCCGACACCGTCAAGCCCACGTCGGCGGCCGCGATCGGCCGTCTGCGCGAGCTGGGCCTGCGGCCGATCCTGCTGACCGGCGACAACGAGACCGTGGCGCGCGCCGTGGCCGAGCAGGTCGGCATCGACGCCGGTGACGTGATCGCCGAGGTGCTGCCGGCCGACAAGGTCGACGTCGTCCGCCGCCTCCAGGGCGAGGGCCGGGTCGTCGCCATGGCCGGTGACGGGGTCAACGACGCCGCCGCTCTGGCCCAGGCCGATCTGGGCCTGGCGATGGGCACCGGCACGGACGTGGCCATCGAGGCCAGCGATCTCACGCTGGTGCGGGGCGACCTGGCCGCCGCGGTCGACGCGATCCAGCTCTCCCGCAGCACGCTGCGGGTGATCAAGGCCAACCTGGTCTGGGCGTTCGGCTACAACGTCGCCGCGCTCCCGCTGGCCGCCGCCGGGCTGCTCAACCCGATGCTGGCCGGCGCCGCGATGGCGCTCTCCTCGGTGTCGGTGGTCGCAAACAGCTTGCGGCTGCGGAGGTTCCGGGCAGAGTAGGCGCGTGTCGAAGCGCCGAGGTGACGTCCTTCAGCCCGTCTTCGCCGGCGTGATGACCGCCGTGGTGGGGTTCAGCAGCTCCTTCGCGGTAGTCCTCGCCGGCCTCGGCGCCGTGGGGGCCAGCCCGGCGCAGGCCGGCTCGGGCCTGATGGTGCTCTGCGTGACGCAGGGGCTCGGCATCCTCTGGCTGACCCGCCGGTACCGCACGCCGATCACGCTGGCCTGGTCGACGCCGGGAGCGGCCCTGCTGGTCAGCACCGGCGCCGTCGGAGGTGGCTGGCCGGCGGCGGTCGGCGCGTTCTTCGTGGTCGGCGCGCTGATCCTGCTGACCGCGCTGTGGCCGACGCTGGGCGACCTCATCGGCGCCATCCCGACGCCGATCGCCCAGGCGATGCTGGCGGGCATCCTGCTGGTGCTCTGCCTCGCGCCGGTGCGATCGCTGGCCGACGATCCCTGGCTGATGGCGCCGATCCTGCTGGTCTGGCTGGTCCTGCTGCGCCTGGCTCCCCGCTGGGCGGTCCCGGCCGCCTTCGCGGTCACCATCGTCGTCGTGCTGGTCGAGGCCGGCCGTCGCGGCGGGCTCGGCGACATCGCGCTGGCACCGGTGCTGACCTGGACGACGCCGTCGTGGACCTGGGCCGCGCTGGTCGGGCTGGCCATCCCCTTGTACGTCGTCACGATGGCCTCCCAGAACGTCCCCGGCGTCGCCGTCATGGGCTCGCTCGGCTACAAGGTGCCCTGGCGCGAGTCGATGACCGTGACCGGCATCGGCACGGTGGCGGGCGCCGCCGCCGGAGGGCACGCGATCAACCTGGCCGCGATCAGCGCCGCGCTCGCGGCCTCGCCCGAGGCGCACCCCGATCCGAGCCGCCGCTGGATCGCCGCGCACACCGCGGGCTGGACCTACCTCGTCCTCGCCGGCCTCTCGACCGCGCTGGCCGGCCTGGTCGCCGCGGCCCCTGCCGGGCTGATCGAGGCCGCTGCCGGTCTCGCCCTGGTCGGCACCCTCGGCTCCGCGATCGCCGGCGCCACCTCCGTCGCCGAGGGCCGCGAGGCAGCCCTGGTGTGCTTCTTGGTGGCCGCCGGGGGAGTGGGCTTCCTCGGCATCGGCGCGGCCTTCTGGGCGCTGGTCGCGGGCCTGGTGGTGCACGCGGTCCTCATGGTCCGCCGTCCCGCCCGCGCCGGGTAGCCTGCGGCGATGGCCTGTCTCTTCTGCGCCATCGCCACCGGCGAGGCCGAGGCGGACGTCGTCCTCAGTGACGACGACTTCGTCGCGTTCCTCGACATCCGCCCGCTCTTCGGTGGCCACACCCTGCTGGTGCCGCGCGAGCACGTCGTCACCCTGCCCGAGCTGCCGGACCGGCTGCGCGACCCGTTCCTGGCGCACGCGCAGCGACTGGCGACCGCGATGGTCGAGGCGCTCGGCGCGCAGGGCTCCTTCGTGGCGATGAACAACACCGTCTCCCAGTCGGTGCCGCACCTGCACTGCCACGTCGTCCCGCGCACGAAGGGCGACGGGCTCAAGGGGTTCTTCTGGCCGCGCACCAAGTACGCCGACGCGGCGGAGTCGGCCGCCGTGGCCGAGCGGCTCAGGAGCTCGCTGGGCTGACGCCCTCGCGCAGGACCTTCTCCATCGGCCGGCCCTTGGCCAGCTCGTCGACGAGCTTGTCCAGGTAGCGGATCCTCCGCATCAGCGGGTCCTCGACGTTCTCCACCCGCACCCCGCAGACGACCCCGGTGATCGCCGAGGCGGCCGGGTTGAGCCGGGCGCCGGCGAAGAAGTCCTCGAAGGTCGTCCCAGCGTCGAGATGCTCCTCGAGCTCGCTCTCGTCGTAGCCGGTGAGCCAGCAGATCACCCGGTCCAGCTCGTCCCGGGAGCGGCCCTTCCTCTCCACCTTGGTCACGTAGTGCGGATAGACCGACGCGACGCTGGTGGTGAAGATCCTGGTGCTCACCTCTCGAGGCTAGCCTCGGCGGCCGGATCCGCAACCGCGGGCGCGGCGTCGTACGAGCCCCGATCGACCAGGCGAGGACGGCCGCGCACGTGGTTGCCGGTGCCCCACGCCGCGATCCAGACCGCCGCCGTGCCGACCACCGCGCCGCCGACGGCGTCGAGGAAGAAGTGCCAGCCCAGGTAGATCGTGGACAGGATGGTCAGCGCCAGGAAGACCCACGCGCCGATCTGCATCCACCGCGGGAAGCCGAGGTACATCGTCAGCAGGCAGACGGTCACCATCACGCCGACGTGCAGCGAGGGGAACGCCGCGATCGTCTGCACCGCGTGACTGGCGTGGGGATCGGCGAGCACGTCGAGCCGATCTCGCAGGAGGTTCTCCTCCAGCGTCGTGGCGAAGGTATGCCGCAGGCCCTCGAACATCTCCGGGCGCGAGTAGATCGGGCCCAGTGTCGGCAGCGCGAAGTAGACGGCCACGCCGAGCATCCAGTCCACGGCGATCGCGGTCACGAACCACGAGCCGGCCGCCGGCGCGCGGGTCCACATCAGCGCGATCGCCAGGCTGACCGGGATCAGGCCCAGCCAGATGACGTAGATCGCCGAGAAGAACTCCGCGGCCAGGTTGGTGCCGAAGAGCGAGTGCAGGACGGCCGCCGGGTCGTTGCCGAACCAGAGCAGCCGGTCGAGCCGGGCGAAGGCGTCGTCGTGGATCCGGTCGTTGACGAACGGGACGAAGCTCTTCAGGTTGCGGAAGGTCGCGTAGCAGGCGTACCAGGCCGCGAGGCCGGTGGCCGCGAAGATCAGGTGCTCGCGGGTCCAGCGCTCGGTGACGACGTCCCGGGTGTGTCGCGGCGCGCTGCGCCAGTCGCGCCCGGTGCGGAGGACGGCCCGGGGGAGCACGTCGAGCAGCCAGGCGATCACCACGATCATCGGCAGCCGGATCGAGAACGGGATCCAGCCGCCGTCCGGGTCGCGCATGGGGAGGTTGTGGATCCAGCTGATCAACAGCATCGCGATCGTCAGCAGTGCCGCGCACAGCCCTGCGAACCTGAAGTCGGCCTTGCCCACCAGCGCATCGTATCCACCGCCTGACCGATCGGTCGGCGGGCACCTGTCTTAGGGTGGGCGACGGCCGCCAGGCCGCAGGGGCATTCACAGAAGGAGCAGCGCATGGGTCGGTACGACGGACGGGTCGCGATCATCACCGGATCGGCTCGGGGCATCGGCGCGGGCATCGCCCGCCGGTTCGCCGAGGAGGGCGCCGCGGTCGCGGTCCTCGATCTCGACGAGACCCAGGCGCAGGCCACGGCCGAGGGCCTGGGCGCGACCAAGGCCGTCGGGATCGGCTGCAACGTCGCCGACGCCGCCTCCGTGGACGCCGCGGTCGGCCGCGTCCTGGCCGAGCTCGGCGGGCTGCACGTGCTGGTGAACAACGCCGGCATCACCCGCGACAACCTGCTCTTCAAGCTCACCGAGGACGACTGGGACTCGGTGATGAACGTCCACCTCAAGGGCGCCTTCTTGATGAGCAAGGCCGCGCAGAAGACCTTCGTGGACCAGAAGTACGGCAAGATCCTCAACCTCTCCAGCATCTCGGCCAACGGCAACCGCGGCCAGGCCAACTACTCCGCCGCCAAGGCCGGCGTCCAGGGCTTCACCCGGACCCTCGCCCTGGAGCTGGGCCCGTTCGGGGTCAACGTGAACGCGATCGCCCCGGGCTTCATCGCCACCGAGATGACCGACGACACCGCGCGCCGGCTGAAGATGGACATCGACGAGTTCCGCCGGCTCAACGCCGAGGCCAACCCGGTCAAGCGGGTCGGCGCGCCCGAGGACATCGCGGCGGCGGCGGCCTTCCTGTGCAGCGACGAGGCCTCCTACATCACCGGCCAGACGCTGTACGTCGACGGCGGCGCCAAGATCTGACCCCCCGAGCCCTGTGCGATCCGCCGGGCGCGACCCCGGCTCCCACGCCCAGCGAGCCTGCGCGGATCGCAACCGGCGCTCCTGCACACTGGGCGAGATGCCCGTGACACCCGAGTAGGACCGAGACACCATGCAGCAGACCAGGACCGCCCTGTCCGCCCTCGCGCTGACCCTCGCCGCGAGCCTCGCGCTCGCCGGCTGTGGCGGCGACAAGAAGAGCGGCGACTCCGAGCCGGAGTCCCAGCCCACGCAGGGAGGCACCGAGCTCGCGGCCGTGTGGCCGCTGACCGGTCTGCCGGCTCCGGCGGACACGCCCAAGCACCCGGTGATGGTCGTCAAGATCGACAACACCTACGCCAGCCAGCCGCAGGTCGGCCTCGGCAAGGCCGACATGGTCGTCGAGGAGCTGGTCGAGGGCGGCATCACCCGCCTGGCGGCGATGTTCTACTCCAAGCTGCCGCAGACGGCCGGCCCGGTCCGGTCCGCGCGCGCCTCGGACATCGGCGTCGTCAAGCCGACCCATGCGGTCCTGGTGGCCAGCGGCGCGGCTCCGCCGACGTACGGCCGGCTCAACCAGGCCGGGGTCACCTACTTCACCGAGGGCGGTCCGGGCTACTACCGCGAGAGCAGCCGGCGCGCGCCGTACAACCTCTTCGTGCGCCTGCCCGACCTGGCCAAGTCGCTGAAGAAGAAGCCGGTCGTGCCGGCCAGCTACCTGCCGTGGGGCCAGGAGGGCGACTTCGCGGGCGTGAAGCCGGCCAGCAAGATCCAGGTCCGGTTCAGCCAGGCGACGACGACCACGTTCCAGTTCGACCCGGCCGCCAAGAAGTACGACAACACCAACACCCACGCCGGCCAGGGCGACCGTTTCCGCGCCGACTCCGTGCTGGTGCTGCGCGTCCGCGAGGGCGACGCCGGCTACCGCGACCCCGCCGGCAACCCGGTCCCGGAGACGCTCTTCTTCGGCCGCGGCAAGCTGATGCTGTTCCACAACGGCCAGATGGTGCGCGGCACCTGGGTGAAGCCCACGCGCGACGCCCCGCTGGAGCTGTCCACCGCGGCGGGCGACCTCAAGGTCCCGGCCGGCCACGTGTGGATCGAGCTGCTGCCCAACGACAAGAGCGGCGGCTCGGTCAGCTTCCAGCGCTGAGGGCCGCGAGGCTCAGTCCTCGTCGTCCTCGGGCTCGTCCTCGTCGTCCGGCTCCTCGCCGCGCGCGGCGGCGAGGAAGGCCTCGGGGTCGGTGAGCAGGATGCCGCTCTCGGCCAGCGAGCGCAGGCCGGCCAGGATGAAGGTGAAGGCCGCCTCGACCTGGATCACCGCCGCCGCCGGGTCCTGCGCGCTGCTGACCGTCTCGCCGGCCGCCGACATCGCGCCGAAGAAGATCCGCGCGAAGGTGTCGGTCATCTCCTCGCTCAGCTCGTAGTGCGAGGAGGAGAGCACCACCTTGACGATCTCCTGGATCAGCCCGTAGCTGGAGCGCTCCTCCTGCTCGCGGAAGCGCTCGTAGCCGAGGATCGCCGGGCCCTCCTGGATCACCACCCGCTGGTACGCCGGCTCCTGGACGATCTCCAGGAAGGCGCGCAACCCCAGGTCGGCCTTCTCCCAGGGGTCGCGTGAGCGGCGCAGCGCCTTCTTGATGCGCTTGGAGGCGTCGGTCTCGATCTTCTCGAAGACGGCCTCGTAGACGGCCTGCTTGCCGCTGAAGTGGTGGTAGAGCGCGCCCTTGGTCACCCGCGCCCCCGCGACGATCGCGTCGAGGCTCGTGGCGGCGTACCCCTGCTCGGCGAAGAGCTCGGTGGCCACGTCGATGAGCGCCCGCTTGGTGGAGGCGGAGTACTGCTGGCGCCGGGAGACGCCGGAGAGCTTGCCGGGGACCTTGGCCACGTCCGCCACCTTGGGCAGGGTCGACCGGATCTTCTCGGCATGGGATCGCGTGGACATCGCGGCCAGTGTAGTGCTCGTCACACCGCGGACCCGGGGAGCGGCCCGGCGTGGACCTGTGGGTGACGTCACCCCGGTTCGCTTTGCCTACCGGAAGTTGGTGGCATACTCTGAGTACGTACTCACGGTATGTAACTAGACGACCGGTACGACAGAAAGGGAGAGACCCATGACCTGGAACTCCTTCCACCGCCGCGGGGACACCCTCCACGCGGTCATCGCCACCGCCGACGTGCGCCGCGACGGACTCCTTCCGATGGACGTCCCCGGCGTGAGCCAGACCTTCCGCGACGAGCTGGACCTGCTCTCCGCGCTGCAGCTCAAGTGGCACGCCCGCCTCTCGGGCACCATCGAGCGCGAGCTGATGGCGCAGCCGCTGGACCTCGAGGCCGCGGTCGCCCGCGCCTGGTCCCACACCGCCCGGGAGCTGCCCGGCGTCCGGCTGATCATCGACCACTACACCGAGACCCCCACCGACGAGGACATGGACCGTGCGCTCCACCGCGCGCAGGAGCGCGAGTGGGTCCGTCTGGCCGCCGCCGCCGGTCTCTCCAACGACGAGTCCGCCGCCGCCGCGCGTGCCGGACGTGGCGTCGAGGAGCGTGCCCGGGCCGGTGTCCGGCCGGCTCCGGCGCCGCAGAGCTCCGACGAGGCCCCTCACCTCAGCCTCGTCGAGCGGATCAAGGCCGTTCTGGCTGCCTGATCCGGCCCCTGAGATCCCGGCGCCTCCGCGCGGGCCGCTACCTCCCTTCCGGCCCGAAGGAGGCGCCGGGATCGCGCATGCGTGCGAGGATTCCGCTATGGAAGGGGAGACGGATCCGGGCGTGACGCCGCGCGCTCTGCCCCCGGCGCCCGGCCGCCTGCTGGTCGCGGCGCCGTCGCTGGCCGACCCGAACTTCGCCCGCACCGTCGTCCTGCTGCTCGAGGCCGACCAGGGCGGCTCGCTGGGCGTCGTGCTCAACCGCCCCAGCGAGGTCGAGGTGGCCGCCGTCCTCTCCGACTGGGCCGGCATCGGCCCCGGCCCCGACGTGCTCTTCCGTGGCGGGCCGGTCGAGCCGGACTGCGCGCTGGGCATCGCCCGTGTCGCCGACGCGGGCGCCGAGGAGCCGATGGGCTGGCGCCGGGTCGCCGGCTCGACCGGCCTGGTCGACCTGGACACCCCGGTCCCGGTTCTCGCCGAGGCGCTCGGCGCGCTGCGGATCTTCGCCGGGTACGCCGGATGGTCGCCGGGCCAGCTGGAGGAGGAGATCGCCGAGGGCGCCTGGTACGTCGTGGACGGCGAGCCCGGCGACGCCTTCCTCACCAGCCCGGAGTCGCTGTGGACCCGCGTGCTGCGCCGTCAGGGCGGACGGCTGGCGATGCTCGCCACGCTGCCGGCCGACCCCCGGATGAACTGAGCCGGCCGGCTCGGCCGGTGCGGGGACCGACCCGGGTCCCGCCCGTTAGGATGATCCAATGAGCGCCCCACGGACCTCGGGCTTCGGGACGGACGTCCTGGAGGACACCCGCATCGAGGAGCAGCGTCGTACCCTCGACGACGGCGACCACGAGCGGCTGTCCCACTACGTGCCCAAGGACAAGCTCATGGAGGCCATGGTCAATGGCACTCCGGTCGTCGCCCTGTGCGGCAAGATCTGGGTCCCCAGTCGAGACCCGGAGAGGTTCCCCGTGTGTCCGGAGTGTCAGGAGATCTGGGAGAGCATGCGCGAAGGTGGAGACGAGGAGTGATCCGCCGTGTCGCGACCGGCTGGGGCCTCGCCCTCGCCGTGATCCTCGCAGGCGCCCTGGTGGCGCCGGCCGATGCCGCCATGCGCCCGGCCGTCTCGCCCGTCGTCGTCCCCTGCAAGCCGCGGCCGGCCACGCCGGTGCCGATCTGGCGCCAGGGTCTCGACCACGACCGGATCAGCGCCGCCGAGCGCGCGCGGATCAATCGTGAGGTCGCGCCGACGGTGGCCGCCGTCCGGGCCGCCCAGCGCTCCGCCCGCTCGGTGGTGAAGGTCCCCGTCTACATCCACGTGATGCACGGGACGCACGGCAAGGACCGCAATCTCAAGCGCAAGGCCGCCCGGAAGATGTACCGGATCCTCAAGCGCGGCTTCTCCGGCCGGCAGAACTCCTCCATGGGCGACAGCGGCATCCGGTTCAAGCTGCGCAAGATCAAGGTCCACCGCAACGACTCCTGGTATCACTCGCGTCCGGGCACCCGGGCGGACACCCAGATGCACAAGCGGCTGCACCGCGGCAAGGCCCGGGCGCTGAACATCTACGTCAAGGACGCGCGCATCCGGGGCGCCGCCCTGCTCGGCATCGCCCGCTTTCCGTGGCAGTACCGCGCCCACAAGCGGCTGGACGGGATCACCGTCAACGTCGCCGGCCTGCCCGGCGGTCGCGCCCGCGGCTACAACCTCGGCGACACGGTGATCCACGAGACCGGCCACTGGCTGGGGCTGTTCCACACCTTCGAGGGCGGCTGCAGCTACCCCAACGACGGAGTGGTCGACACCCCGATGGAGGCCTACGCCAACTACCTCTGCCCGGTCTACCTGAACACCTGTGTCCAGCAGGACCCGGTCACTCACGCCGAGATCGACGACGGGCCCGACCCAATCCACAACTTCATGGACTACTCGCTGGACTCCTGCATGAACCACTTCACGCCCGGGCAGATCGACCGGATGCACGCGATGTTCGCTCGCTACCGGGCTCGATGACGGGGGAGTCTCCTCAGGCGCCGCTCGACCTCTCGCCTGCCTATCCGGCGCGGGCGGCGTGGGGCACGGCCTCGAGCCTGCGCGCCTGGCAGTCCGAGGCGTTCGCGGCCTACCGGCAGTCCGAGCCGCGCGACTTCCTGGCCGTGGCGACGCCCGGCGCGGGCAAGACGACCTTCGCGCTGACCATCGCCGCCGACCTGCTCGGCCGGCGGATCGTCGACCGGATCACCGTGGTCGCGCCGACCGAGCACCTCAAGGTGCAGTGGGCTCAGGCGGCCGCGCGGGTGGGCATCCCCCTCGACCCGACGTACTCGGGCGGCAAGGGCCGCACCAGCGGCGACTACGTCGGCGTGGCGCTCACCTACGCCGGGGTCGCCACCAACCCGCTGGCGCACCGGATCCGGACCGAGCGCTTCAAGACCCTGGTGATCCTCGACGAGGTGCACCACGCCGGCGACGCGCTCTCCTGGGGCGAGGCGGTCCGCGAGGCCTTCGAGCCCGCCCGGCGCCGGCTCGCGCTGACCGGCACCCCGTTCCGCTCCGACGTCAACCCGATCCCGTTCGTCACCTACGAGCCCGGGCCCGACGGCATCCCGCGGTCGGCGGCGGACTACACCTACGGCTACGGTCACGCGCTGCGCGACCACGTGGTCCGTCCGGTGCTCTTCTGGGCCTACAGCGGCGACCTGCAGTGGCGCACCCGGGCCGGCGACGAGGTCTCCGCGCGGCTGGGCGAGCCGCTCACCAAGGACATGGCCGCGCAGGCGCTGCGGACCGCGCTCGACCCCGAGGGCGCCTGGATCGCCGCGGTGCTGCAGGCCGCCGACACCCGCCTGACGGAGGTACGCCGGGTCGTGCCCGACGCCGGGGGACTGGTGATCGCCACCGACCAGGACTCCGCCCGCGCGTACGCCGCGCTGCTCGCCAAGGTGAGCGGCGAGAAGCCGACCGTCGTCCTCTCCGACGAGAAGGCCGCCTCCAAGCGCATCGAGCGGTTCTCCGAGGGGGACCAGCGCTGGATGGTCGCGGTGCGGATGGTCTCCGAGGGCGTCGACGTGCCCCGGCTGGCGGTCGGCGTCTACGCCACCACCACGGCGACGCCACTCTTCTTCGCCCAGGCGATCGGCCGCTTCGTCCGGGCCCGCTCGCGCGGTGAGACCGCGTCGGTCTTCCTGCCCTCCAGCCCCGGGCTGCTCACCTTCGCCAGCGAGATGGAGGTCGAGCGCGACCACGTGCTGGGCCGGCGGATCACCGACGAGGGCGATCTCTTCGCCGCGGAGGAGGACCTGTTCCGGCAGGCGCAGACGGGGGAGGGCGCCTCCGACGAGCTCGAGCAGCTCTCCTTCGAGGCGCTCGGCTCCCAGGCGACGTTCGACCACGTGCTCTACGAGGGCGCGGAGTTCGGCCACGCCGGCGAGGTCCAGGTCGGCTCGGAGGAGGAGATGGACTTCCTCGGCATCCCGGGCCTGCTGGACGCCGACCAGGTGCGCCAGCTGCTGCAGCAACGACAGCGCACCCGGACGCCGGACGCGCCCGACCCGCGCAAGGCGGAGGAGGTCGAGCGCGACGTCACCGTGCACGAGCGCCTGGGCGTCCTGCGCCGCGAGCTCAACGGCCTGGTCGCCGCCTGGAACCACCGCACCGGCCAGCCGCACGGGGTGACCCATGCCGCGCTGCGCAAGGAGTGCGGCGGTCCCGCCGCCGCGGTCGCCAGCGCCGAGCAGCTCCAGGCGCGGATCGACCGGCTGCGCGAGTGGGCGACCCGCAAGACCTCCTGAGCTCCCTGCCGCGTACGGGGAGGATCGCAGTCATATGGTGACTGCGATCCTCCCCGATCCCGGGCCGCCGGCGTTCCTCAGCCGGCGTCGGCGACGGCGACCTGCTCGGCCTCCTCGAGGCTGTGCGGCGCCGGGGGCTGGGTGACCAGGTAGCGGCGGCCGCCGGCCAGGATCAGCACGCCGACCGCGACCGCGCCCGCGCCCATCCAGAACGGCGCGTGGATGCTCACGTGCTCGCCGAGCTTGCCGGCCAGCCAGGGAGCGACGGCGCCGCCGGAGAAGCG
The DNA here is from genome assembly GCA_044464665.1 of Nocardioides sp. Classification (GTDB taxonomy): domain Bacteria; phylum Actinomycetota; class Actinomycetes; order Propionibacteriales; family Nocardioidaceae; genus Marmoricola. The sequence goes on along the minus strand of JBIQLB010000039.1, from coordinate 2,066 downwards.
GACGAAGGAGTACGCCGCGGACGCGACCGGCCGCTCGACCGGCGCCACGCCCATGACTGCCTGGGTGATGACGGTGTTGTTGACGCCGAGGAAGGCGCCGGCGATCACCACGCCGACCACCAGGACGGTCCGCGAGTCGGTCCAGACGGCCATCGCGGCCAGCGTCAGCGCGAAGAGCGAGAGCGAGACCATGATCGTGGCGACCGCGCCGAAGCGGTTCTCCAGGATCGGCGCCACCCAGACCGAGGTGATCGCCAGCAGCACGCCCCAGCCGAAGAAGACCCAGCCGACCTGCGAGGCCGACATGTCCAGCGGGAACGGCGTGAACGCCAGCAGGGTGAAGAACCCGACGTTGTAGAAGAGCGCGGTCAGCGCCAGGGTCAGCAGGCCGGGGTGGCGCAGCGCCCGGAACGGATCGGCCAGCGAGGTCTTGCGCGGAGCCGGCGGCGTGGCCGGCAGGAAGAGCGCCGTGGCGATCAGCGCGATGCCCATCAGCACCGAGACGCCGAAGAACGGCGCCCGCCAGGAGATCTCGCCGAGCTGGCCGCCGACGATCGGTCCCATGGCGATGCCGAGTCCCAGCGAGGCCTCGAAGAGGATGATCGCCTGCGCGACCGAGCCGCGGGCGGAGGCGACGATGGTGGCCAGCGCGGTGGCGATGAACAGCGCGTTGCCCAGGCCCCAGCCGGCACGGAAGCCGACGATGGCGCCGACGGTGTCGGAGGCGCCGGCCAGTCCGGCGAAGACGATGATCAGGGCCAGGCCGGCGAGCAGGGTGCGCTTGCTGCCGAGCCGGCTGGAGACGACGCCGGTCACCAGCATCGCCAGGCCCATCACGGCCATGTAGCTGGTGAACAGCAGCGACACCTGGCTCGGCGAGGCGCCGAGCTCGTCGGCGATCGGCTTGAGGATGGGATCGACCAGGCCGATGCCCATGAAGGCGATGACGCAGGCGAACGCGACGGCCCACACCGCGCGTGGTTGGTTCAGCTTCACGTGTCTTCCTCGGAGCTCTCGCGGAGTACGTCGCGCAGGACGGCGACGGCGGTGGCCAGGTCGGCCACGGTGCGATCGGGATGGGCGGCGAGCCGCTCGGCGATGAGCTCGCCGTGCCGCCGTCGTACGTCGGCCAGGACGGTCCGCCCGGCCTCGGTGAGCTCGACCAGGCTGGCCCGGGCGTCGGCGGGGTCGGGGCGCTTGCCGGCCCATCCCCGCGCGATCAGGTCGGTGACCAGGCCGGACATCGTCGGCTGGGAGCAGCCGTACTCGACCGCCAGGCCGGTCACGCCGGACGGCCCCCGCTGGTCGAGGATCGAGAGGACCCGCACGCCGGCCGGCGCGTCGATGCCGGCCCGGACCTCGCGGACGAGCCGGGCGGCGTACATGGTCAGCTCGCCGCCGAGGGCGACGGCGCCGGGTTCGGGTCGGGAGGAGCTCACCCCGACAGATTACATAGGCTACCTATGTAAATCCAGTCGACTACCCGCCGGACGCGCCGAGACCGGGGTCCTGGCCGGACGCGTCGAGGAAGGTCGGGTGCGCGGTGTGCGCCGCGGCCACCGTGTCCCAGCCGGTCTTGCCCAGGCTGACGACGCTGACCGGGAAGATGCCGAGGTTCTCCCGGTCGATGTGCGTGGAGAGGTGGTCCATCATCGCCGCGACCCGCTCGCCCATGGAGGGATCGCGCGGGTCCAGCGCGATCATCTCGCGCAGGTCCGCGGCGAAGTCGACGTGCTCCTGCTCCAGATCCTCGATCTCCCCGGCGAACTCACCGGCGGCCCGCATGGCGGTGAAGACGCCCTGCTCCTCGCGGGTCACGTGGGTCTCCAGCCGGCCGGCCAGCAGGGTGAGCGCCTCGGTGACCCGGGCGTGGTCGCCGTGGCGCAGCGCCAGGTCGAGCACCGCGCCGATGTCGAGCAGCGCGAAGTGCTCGTCCATCAGCTCGGCCAGCGGCGGGATCTGCCGGCAGCCGCAGTACTCGCACATGGGCTGAGCGTCCTCCTTGCTTCGAGGCTAGGGCATGTCTCCTTATTCGCGAAGCCAGATGGTGATCGCCCGTAGGACGA
>JBIQLB010000038.1:0-32681 GCA_044464665.1 Nocardioides sp. | reverse complement strand
ACCCACCACTATTGGGTTCGGCCCTCCACGATGTCTTGAGACATCACAGAGCGCCCCCGGCAGGATTCGAACCTGCGACCTAGAGATTAGAAGGCTCTTGCTCTATCCAGCTGAGCTACGGGGGCATGGACCTCCGGCGTGATCGTCCCCCGGCGGTCCCAGGCGCCGATTCTAGGGTCATCGGCGCTCGCTCCCGAGCGTTGCGGCTTGAGAGGGGCGGTTCTGGGTACCGACGGCTCGTCGCGGCCGAGGGGCCGGGACCGGTGGGGACACCGACCGAGCGAAGGGGAGTCCGCCGTGGACGTCGTCGACCTGATCATGAAGGACCACCGCGAGCTGGAGCGGCTCTTCGAGCAGCTGAGGACCCAGCCCGACCAGCGCCCGCTCCTGGTCCCGGTGATGATCTCGCTGCTCACCGCGCACAGCAGGGCCGAGGAGGCGGAGGTCTATCCGGCGGCGGCGCGCTCGGGCATCGCCGAGGACGTCGAGCACAGCCAGAAGGAGCACCTGGAGGCCGACGAGCTCGCGGCGCAGGTCGCGGCGGCGGACCCGACGGCCCCCGACTTCGAGGAGAAGCTGCGCACGCTCGTCGACGCGGTCACCCACCACGTCGAGGAGGAGGAGTCCACGATCCTCCCCGGCATGCGCGACCACCTCCCCGCCGACCGGCTCGACCAGCTCGGCGAGGCGTTCCTCTCCAGCCGCAGTGAGCACCTCGGCGACATGCCCGAGGACGCCACCAAGGCCGAGCTCGAGCAGCAGGCGGCCAACGCCGGCATCTCCGGCGCCTCGTCGATGTCCAAGGCGGAGCTGGAGGAGAAGCTCAGGTCCGCCGCGGAGCTGTGAGCACCGGCAGAGCCGCGGTCGTCCTGGTGGCGGCCGTGGCGCTCTCGGCGTGCGCGCCGCTGGAGGACGGTCCGTCCGCGCGTGCGGCGCACTTCTACGCCGCGCTCGCCGCCGAGGACGGCGCCCGTGCCTGCGCCGACCTGGCACCCGAGGCGCGCAAGTCGCTGGAGCTCCAAGAGGGCTCCCCGTGTGCGGAGGCGATCTTGACGCAGGAGCTTCCGAGCGTCGAGGGGCGAGGGCAGGCGCGCGTCTACGGCTCGGCGGCCCAGGTGGTCCATCCGGGCGAGACCGCCTTCCTGTCCAGGTTCGCCGACGGGTGGCGGGTGACCGCGGCCGGCTGCCCGCCGGTGCCGACTCGCGACCGCCCGCACGACTGCACGATCGAGGTGGGCTGAGATGCGCACGATGTTCGCCGGCTACCTGGCCGTGATCCTGATCGGACTGGCCTACTTCTTCGTGATCGGGCTGAGCAGGCTGTGAAGGCGATGAAGCGTCTCCACCAGCACTCGCTGGGTCTCTTCTTCGCGGCCATCTTCCTGCTCAGCCTCGCCGGGCAGGCCCTCGCCGGCTGGCGTGCCTTCAACGCCGAGCAGATGGCCGAGGGACTCGGCACGCTGTCGTGGGGGAGGTACCTCGCGTCCGCCGACTTCGCGGTCGACGTCGCGGAGAACTGGCAGAGCGAGTACCTCCAGTTCCTGCTCTACATCACCGCGACGATCTGGCTGCTCCAGCGCGGCTCGCCGGAGTCCAAGCCGCTGGACGAGGCGGGGCTGGAGTCCGACGAGGCGCAGAAGGTCGGGGCGTACGCCGAGAGCGGGTCACCGCGCTGGGCGACGTACGGCGATCTCCGCACGACCCTCTTCTCCTGGTCGCTGGCCCTGGTCATGGGCGGGATCTTCCTGGCCTCGTGGCTGGCGCAGTCCGTGGCCGGACGGGTGGCGTTCAACGAGGAGCGGCTGGGTCGGCTGCAAGACCCGATCACCTGGCCGGAGTACGTCGCCAACGCCGACTTCTGGTCGCGCACGCTGCAGAACTGGCAGTCGGAGTTCCTGGCGGTCGGCTCGATGGCGGTCTTCGCGATCTACCTGCGGCAGCGTGGCTCGCCGGAGAGCAAGCCGGTCGGCTCGCCCCACGACGCGACCGGCGTGGAGGGATAGCGCTCAGCCGGAGACCAGATCGCCGGCGAGGGCGGCCGTGGCGGCGTAGTCGACCTTGCTGACCGGCGTACGCGGCACGGCCGAGACGAAGAAGAGCTGCTTGGGCACCTTGTAGTTGGCGATCAGGCCGCGGGCGTGATCGCGCAGGTCCTCCTCGGTGACCTGGGCGCCGTCGCGGAGCTGGACCAGCGCGGTGACCTGCTGGCCCCAGCGCTCGTGCGGGGTGCCGACGACCGCGGCGTCGAAGACGTCCTCGTGGCGCAGCAGGACCGCCTCGACCTCCTCGGGGTGGACCTTCTCGCCGCCGGTGTTGATGCAGACCGAGCCGCGGCCCAGGACGGTCACCGAGCCGTCCTCCTCGCGGCGCGCGAAGTCGCCGGGGATCGACCAGCGCACGCCGTCGATCTCCTTGAACGTCGCGGCGGTCTTGACCGGGTCCTTGTAGTAGCCCAGCGGGATCGCGCCCGAGCGGCCGAGCATGCCGTCCACTCCCGGCGGGCAGGGGCGCATGTCGGCGTCGAAGACCTCGACGTCCGCCCCCACGGCGAACTTGGGTGCGCCCGACGGCCCCTCCGAGCCGTCGTCGATCCGCGAGCCGGTCGCGCCCGACTCCGAGGCGCCGTACGAGTCGAGGATGAAGCGGCCGGGCAGCGCGCGGCGGATCTCCTCGCGCACGCCGTCGGAGAGCGGCGCGGCGCCGTTGGAGACGGCGGCCAGGCTGGAGAGGTCCCAGCGGTCGGGCTCGGCGAGGATCGCCTCGGCCACAGGCCGGCCCATCGCGTCGCCCAGGAAGGTCAGCGAGTTCACCCCGGCCTTCTCCACCAGGTCCAGCACGCGCTCGGGCTCGAAGTTCGCCTCGGTGTAGAAGGCGACGCTGTTGCCCGAGACGTGGCCGTTGCCGAGGATCCACTGGCTGCCGCCGTGCATCATCGGCCCGCAGGCGAGCAGGACCATCGGGGTCTCGTTGGCGGCGGCCTCGGCGGCGAGCTGTTCCACCGAGTCGAACGGCGCGCCGAAGCGGCCGGCGTTCAGCGCCGCGCGGATGATGTCCTCGTTGCGCCACACGACGCCCTTGGGGCTGCCCGTGGTGCCGCCGGTGTAGAGCACGTAGTGGTCGTCGGGGGTCCGGCCGCCGAGCCGCTCGGTGGAGGCGGCGGCCAGCGCGGCGTCGTACTCCTCGCCCATCACGAGCGTCTGGCGCAGTGTGCCGAGGTCGAGCGCCTCGACCGCCTCGACGTGCTCGGGCGCGATGATCGCGGCCACGCAGTCGGCGTTGTCGTAGAGATAGGCCAGCTCGTCGTGGCGGTACTTGAAGTTGATGTTGATCGGCACCGCCCGCGCCTTCAGGCAGCCGTAGAACGCGTCGACCCACTCGATCCGGTTGGCCGAGTGCACCGCGACGTGCTCGCCTGGCCGGACGCCCAGGGAGACCAGGTGGTTGGCCAGCCGGGTGGAGCGCTCGTCGATCTCCGCGAAGGTGTACTCCCGGTCGAGGGTGATGATCGCCAGCCGGTCGGGCACGGCGTCGGCCATCGCCTCGAGGACATCGGCGATCGTGATCGGGCGAGGGGCGATGGTGATGTCGGTCACGGGCGTTACCTTCTCAGGTAGAACGTGTTCTCGCCAGTGCGTACGCCGCCGCGCGTCGTACCGTGGTCCCATGAAGACCCGACTGAGCTGCCCCTGCGGCACCTATATCCGTGGCGAGGACGAGGACGACCTGGTCGCCAAGGTCCAGGAGCACCTGGCCAGCGAGCATCCGGGACTGGAGTACGACCGCGACGCGATCCTCTTCATGGCGTCCTGAGGTGACCGGCGACGGGCTGCCGGATCGCGACGAGGTCCTGGCCGACCTGTCGCGCTATCTCGGCCAGGCGTGGGCCTCCTTCGACCATCCGCGCCCGGCCGAGCCCTGGCCGGACATCGGCCTGCTGACCCGGCTGGAGGCGACGCTGCCCGAGGAGGGCACCAACCCGCACGACGCGATCGACGACGCCGTGCGGATCCTGGATGCCAGCGTCTCGCCGGCGCGTCCGCTCTACCTGGCGTACGTCGGCTCGACCGGGCTGGAGACGGGGGTGCTCGCCGCCTCCCTCGCGGCGGCGTACGACGCCAACCTCGCGACCGCCGCCGGAGCCGCCGACCTGCTCGATCAGCAGGCGGTGCGCTGGGTGGCGGAGCTGGTCGGCTTCCCCGCGGCCGAGGGGCACTTCACCTCCGGCGGCCAGACCTCGAACCTGACCGCCGTCCTGGCCGCGCGTGAGCAGGCGCTTCCCGGCGCCCGCGAGGACGGCGTCGACGGCCGGCCGGCCACGGTCTACTGCTCCGACGAGGCGCATCACTCGATCCTGCGCGCCGTCGAGGCGGCCGGCCTGGGGCGCCGCTCCCTGCGCCGGGTGCCCATCGACGAGCAGCGCCGGATGCGTCCCGACGCGCTGGCCGAGGCGATCGCCGCCGACCGGGCCGAGGGCCGCACGCCGGTGGCGGTGGTGGCGACCGCGGGCACCACGCTGACCGGGGCCGTCGACCCGCTGGCCGAGACCGCGGACGTCTGCGAGCGCGAGGGCGTCTGGCTGCACGTGGACGGCGCCTACGGCCTCCCCGCGGCGGCGAGCACGACGGCGGGGCACTGGTTCGCCGGCCTGGACCGCGCCGACTCCGTCACCATCGACGCCCACAAGTGGCTGGGCATGCAGAAGAGCTGCAGCATCGTGCTGGTACGCCGCCCCGGAGCGCTGCGCGCGGCGTTCGGCCACGACGAGTCCTACATGCTGCACGACCCCGACGCCACGGGCGACCGGGGCAACCCGGTGGACCACACCTTCGAGTACTCCCGGCCGTTCCGCTCGCTGCGGGTCTGGCTCTCGATGCGGGTGCACGGCGCCGCCCGCTTCCGCTCCTGGATCGACGGCACGCTCGCCAATGCCGCGCTCTTCGCCGACGAGGTCCGCGCGCACCCCGGCTTCGAGCTGCTCCACGAGCCGATGCTCTCCACCGTCTGCTTCCGGCACGTGCCGGAGGGGGAGGCGGACCTCGACGCCCACAACGCCCGGCTGGCCGAGGCCGTCCAGCGCGACGGCCGGGTCTACCTCGCGCCCGCGGTCGTCGACGGCCGGATCTGCCTGCGGGTCTGCTTCGTCAACTTCCGCACCACGCCTGCGGACGTGCGGCAGGTCCTGGGGGTCGTGGCCGAGCTCGCCTGAGCCGACGCCCGCAGCCATCGGTGCCTCTGTTCCCTATCCGTCGGTGGAGCGGTGAGCCTGTTCCCTGTCCCATGGAGCGATAGGGAACAGGCTCACCGCTCTCAGGGGACAGGAGCCGCGCTCACGACGCCCCTGGCCTCTCAGAGGCGGACGTCGGTGCCGGTGCGCGACTCGGGACCGGAGAGGTAGCCCGGGCCGACCTGGTGGATCACGGTGACCGGCTTCTCCAGCGGCTGGAGCGGCGCGGAGGAGGGGCGGCGCTGCTCGGGGATGCGCGGCGCCACTCCGGCGGCCGGGGCCGGGGTGCCGCTCAGGGCGCCGTTGAGACGGCTCCGGGCGGGGCCGCGGACCGCGCCGGGGACGGCGAGCGCGTCGGCGACGGCGCGGCGCAGCTCGCGCTGCTCGAGGTGGGCGTCGATCGCGACGTCGCGCCAGGGCATCTCGGCCGAGGGCGCGCGGTCCGCCTGGCGGCTGTGGCGCAGCCACAGACCCGCACCCACGGCTACGACCGCGAGGGCGATGGCGAAGAGCAACTCGATCGGCACGTACATATCAACGAACGCTCCACTCAGAGGTCACGGAGAAGCCCATCGTCGGCTCGGGGTGCAATCCGGGTCAAAGGTGTCCGGCCAGGTGGGCTAGTCAGGGGCGCAGCCGGCCCATCCACTCCTCGACGGCGTCCGGGTCGCGGGGGAGCGCCGCGGAGAGGTTCCGGGAGCCGTCCGCGGTGACCACGATGTCGTCCTCGATGCGGATGCCGATCCCGCGCAGCTCCTCGGGGACCAGCAGGTCGTCCTCCTGGAAGTACAGCCCCGGCTCCACGGTCAGCACCATGCCCTCGGCCAGCGTGCCCTCGGCGTACGCCTCCTTGGCCGCGGAGGCGCAGTCGTGCACGTCCATGCCGAGCATGTGGCTGGTGCCGTGCAGGGTCCAGCGCGCGTAGGTCTTGTTGTCGTCGGCGAGCGCCTCGTCGACCGAGCAGGGGAGCAGGCCGAGGTCGCCGAGCGTGTGCGCGAGCACCTCCATCGCCGCGCGGTGCGGGTCGCGGAAGCCGGCGCCGGGCCGGACCGCGTCGATGCCGGCCTGCTGCGCGCGGAGGACGGCGGTGTAGAGGTCGCGCTGCAGCGGGGTGAAGGCGCCGCTCACCGGCAGCGTCCGGGTGACGTCGGCGGTGTAGAGCGAGGAGGCCTCGGCCCCCATGTCGAGCAGGACCAGGTCGCCGGGCGTGATCGGCCCGGAGTTGTCGATCCAGTGCAGTGTGGTGGCGTGCCGGCCGCCGCCGACGATCGAGTCGTAGCCCAGGTCGTTGCCCATCGCGCGGGCCCGCCGGAAGAAGGTGCCCTCGATCCAGCGCTCGCCGTGCTCGATCGCGCGGTCCCACTCCCGGGCGCAGTCCTCGAAGCCCAGGGTGGTGATGTCGCAGGCGCGCTGCAGCTCGGCCAGCTCCCACTCATCCTTGACCAGGCGCAGCTCGGAGAGCACCCGCGCCAGCTCGCCGTCGCGGGTCTCGTCGGCCTCGACGCAGGAGTCGACCCGGGCGTCCACGCCGCGCAGCACGCGGGTCTTGGCCGCCGTGCCCAGGTGCTCCTCGAGCTCGTCGACGTGACGGGTCGGCACGCCGAGCGAGGCGGAGATCTCCGCCAGGGAAGGCCGCCGGCCGACCCAGAGCTCGCCGTACTGCCGGTCGCGGAAGAACTCGTCGGTGTCGCGCCCGCTGCTCGGCCGGGCGAAGAGCGTCGCCTCGCCGGAGTCGATCACCAGCACGGCGTCCGAGGTCTGGTTGCCGCACAGGTGGGCGTGCGCGGTCTCGGCGCGGAAGCGGTAGTCGGTGTCGTTGGCCCGCACCTTGTAGCCGCCCGCCGGGATGACCAGCCGCTCGCCGGGGAACTGCTCGGCCAGCCTGCTCCTCCGCGCCGCCGCCCACGGGATCACCGGGTGCGGGGGCAGGTCCAGCCCGCTCTCGCCCCAGCCGGTGCGCATGAACGCGGCGTACGCCTCCGGGACCGCGGGGTCGTGGCTCTCGATGCGCAGCTCCTCGTCGTTCACCTTGCCACTGTACGGCGTGCGGGGTGGCTCCCCGGGCGTCCCACTAGGCTTCGCCTCGTGCAGCAGACCAGTGCCCGACACGTCGCGGGAGGCCGTCCCGCGTCGACCGTCGCGTTCACCGTCGCGGTGACCGCGGCGGTGATCCTGGGCGCCCTGGCGATGGCCGCGGTGCTGCTGGCCTCGGGAGCGCCGCGGGCCCTGGCCCTCGGCGTCGTGCTGGCCGCGCTGCCGGTCGGCCCGGTGATCGCCTGCTACCTGTGGCTGGACCGCTACGAGCCCGAGCCGCGCTCGCTGCTGCTGCTCGGTCTGGGCTGGGGCGCCTTCGTGGCGACCACCGCCGCGCTGTTCCTGCAGGCCTTCGACGCCTTCGCCTTCGGCGGCACCGAGGCGCACCAGTCGATCGTGGTGGCGCCGCTGACCGAGGAGCTGGCGAAGGGCCTGTTCATCCTGCTGCTCCTCCTCTTCCGGAGGGCCGAGCTCGACGGCGTGCTGGACGGGATCGTGTACGCCGGGATGGTCGGCGTGGGCTTCGCCTTCACCGAGAACATCCTCTACCTCGCCTCGGCGTACATCGGGGAGGGCGACGCGCCCGGCGGTCTGTCCGACGCGGTCGCCCTGTTCGTCGTACGCGGTGTGTTCAGCCCGTTCGCGCACCCCTTCTTCACCGCCTTCACCGGGATCGGCATCGGCATCGCGGTCACCAGCCGGCGCCGGGCCGTCCAGGTCCTCGCCCCGCTGGCCGGCTACGCGCTGGCGGTGTGCGCCCACGGCATCTGGAACGCCGCCCTGCTGCTCGAGGGCGGCAGCGCCGCGCTGGCCAGCTACTTCCTGGTGATGGTGCCGGCGTTCCTGCTGATGGTCGCCTTCGCGATCTGGGCGCGCCGCCGCGAGGGCGTCCTGCTGGCCACCTCGCTCACCGACTGCGCCCGCCGGGGGTTCCTGGAGCCCTTCGAGGTGCCGTGGCTGACCCGCCTCCCGGCGCGCCGGGTGAGCCGGCGCCATGCCGAGCGCGTCGGCGGCGAGCCGGCGCTGGAGGCGATGAAGGCCTACCAGACCGAGGCCATCGAGCTGGGCTTCCTGCACTACCGCTACCTGCGTGGCACACCACCCGCCCACTACGGTGAGCTGGGCCAGGAGCACGTCCGGCGGATGTTCGAGCTCAGGCCCCACCTGATCTGGCCCACCTCCCAGCCCACAGGAGCCCACCCGTGAGCGACCAGGAATCGATGCTCGCGCAGACCTCGCCGCTGATGGTCACCGCACTCGTGCAGGTGCGGGAGGCGCTGCAGGACGCGACCCTGCCGCTCGACCTGCCTGACGTCGAGGGCCTACGCCGGTCCCGCGTCGAGATGATCGACCAGCTCGAGGACTACGTCCTGCCGCGGCTGATCCAGATCGACGCCCCACTGCTGACCGTGGTCGGCGGCTCGACCGGCGCCGGCAAGTCGACCCTGGTCAACTCGCTGGTCGGCGAGCGGGTGACCGAGCCCGGCGTCCTGCGCCCGACCACGCGCTCGCCCGTGCTGGTCCACCACCCCGACGACTCCGACTGGTTCGACAAGGCCCGGATCCTGCCCGACCTGGAGCGCACCACCCGGGCCTCGGCCGACCCCGGCGCGCTGCAGCTGGTGGCCTCCTCGGCGGTGCCCAAGGGCCTGGCCGTCCTCGACGCGCCCGACATCGACTCGGTCGAGGAGCAGAACCGCATCCTCGCCGCCCAGCTGCTCGGCGCGGCCGACCTCTGGCTCTTCGTCACCTCCGCCGCGCGGTACGCCGACCAGGTCCCCTGGGACTTCCTCAAGCAGGCCGCCGACCGCAGCGCCGCGGTGGCGATCGTGCTCGACCGGACCGCCCCGGCGGCGATCCAGGAGGTCAGCGCGCACCTGGCCCGGATGATGACGGCCCGCGGCCTGCGCGACTCGCCGTTGTTCGTCGTACCCGAGGGAGACGTGGACGAGCAGGGGCTCCTGCCCTCGGCCGTCGTACGCGAGATCCGCACCTGGCTCGGGTCGCTGGCCGCGGACGCCGAGGCCCGCAACTCCGTGGTCCGCCAGACGCTGGAGGGCGCGATCCGGACCATCTCCCAGCGCACGTACGCCGTCGCGGACGGATGCGCCGACCAGGCCAGCGTGGTGGCCCGCCTGCGTGGCGACGTCCAGGCCTCCTACGACCGGGCGCTGCGCGAGATCGACGAGGCCTCGGCCGACGGCACGCTGCTGCGCGGCGAGGTGCTCGCCCGTTGGCAGGAGTTCGTCGGCACCGGAGAGCTGCTCAAGACGCTGGAGTCCAAGGTGAGCTGGGTGCGCGACCGGCTCAGCAAGGCGGTCAAGGGCCAGCCGCAGCAGGCGGGCCGGGTGTCGGTGGCCGTCGAGTCCGGGCTGCAGACCCTGCTGCTCGAGCACGCCGAGGCCGCCGCCGAGCGCGCCGACGCGGCCTGGCGCTCCTCCGGCTCGGGCCGTCAGGTGCTGGACTCCTCGCCGGTCGACCTCTCCCGCGCCTCGCGCGACTTCCGGCACCAGGCCGAGCGAGCGATCCGCGACTGGCAGGCCAGCGTGCTGGACATGGTCCGCGTCGAGGGCGCGGACAAGCGGGCGACCGCGCGCTTCCTCGCCTACGGCGTCAACGGCCTCGGGGTCTCGCTGATGATCGTCGTGTTCGCCTCCACCGGCGGGATCACCGGCGCCGAGGTCGGCATCGCCGGCGGCTCGGCGCTGCTCGGCCAGAAGCTCCTGGAGGCCGTCTTCGGCGATCAGGCGGTCCGCCGCCTGGCCACCAAGGCCAGGGAGGATCTGCGGCTGCGGATCCAGTCGCTGCTCCACGCCGAGCAGCGTCGCTACGAGGATCTGCTCGACGCTCTGGAGGTCTCCACGGACTCCGCCGAGCGGCTGCGCTCGGGGGCTCGCCGGGTCGACGACCTGCGCTATGCCAAGCAGGAGACCCCCACTCGGGACAGTCCTCGGTAGGCTGCAGCCTGTCCGTCCGCCACCGCTCAGAGGTTCCACATGACGTCGCTGCTCGAGGGTGCCAAGAAGCTGGTCACCCGCGGCTCGGACATCGGGACCCGCGTTGCGGGGCTCGATGCCGCGGTCGAGGCTGCCCGAGGGCGTCTCGACGACGAGCTCGTCGACCGCGCGGCGGGTGTGGTGGAGCGGGCCGCGGGCCGGCTGCGCCTCTCCGCCGACCACACCGTGGTGGCGCTCGCCGGGGCGACCGGGTCGGGCAAGTCCTCGACGTTCAACGCGCTGACGGGGCTCGAGCTGGTCTCGGTCGGCGTACGACGGCCCACGACGTCCTGGGCCACCGCGTGCACCTGGGGCCGCCAGGGCGCCGGTGACCTGCTGGAGTGGCTCGGCATCCCCGCGCGGCACCAGGTCGTGCGCGACTCGATGCTGGACACCGGCCGCGAGGCCAAGGACCTGCAGGGCCTGGTCCTCCTCGACCTGCCCGACCACGACTCGACCGAGGTGGCCCACCACCTGGAGGTCGACCGTCTGGTGCGGCTGGCCGACCTGCTGGTCTGGGTGCTGGACCCGCAGAAGTACGCCGACGCGGCGATCCACGACCGCTTCCTCCGCCCGATGGCGGCCCACCGCGACCACATGATGGTGGTGCTCAACCACATCGACGAGGTCCCCGAGGCGCGCCGTGAGCCGATGATGGCCGACCTGCGCCGGCTGCTGGCGGCCGACGGCCTGGACGGCATCACCGTGCTGGCCACCTCGGCCAGGACCGGCCAGGGCATCGACGAGCTCCGCCGGGCGATCGCCAAGCGGGTCGCCGACAAGGCCAGCGCCCGGGCCCGGCTCGGCACCGACATCGACGAGGCGGCCGCCGCGATGAGCGCCGTCAACGGCGACGCCCCGGCGCCCTCGCTGAGCGATCGCGACCAGAGCGAGCTGCGCGAGGCGCTGGCCGACGCGGCCGGCGTGCCGATCGTGGTCGACGCGGTCCACCGGGCCTCCAAGATGCGCGCCCGGCGGGCGACGGGATGGCCGATCACCGCGTGGCTCTCCAAGCTGCGGCCCGACCCGCTCAAGCGCCTCCACCTCGACCTCGACGCCAGTGGCCGTGAGCTGGTGCGCCAGGCCCGCTCCTCGCTGCCCGACGCCAACCAGGTGCAGAAGGCCCGCGTGGAGTCCGCCGTCCGCGGGCTTGCCGACCGGCTCTCCTCGGGCCTGACCCGGCCCTGGACGACCTCGGTCCGCGCCGCCTCCGTCTCCGGGCTCGCCGACGTGGAGGACCGGCTGGACCGCGCGGTGGGCGGCGCCGACCTGGGCCTGCGGCGCACTCCGGTCTGGTGCCAGCTCGTCCGGCTGCTGCAGTGGGTGCTCCTGCTGGCCGCGCTCGGCGGCGGCCTCTGGCTGGCCGCGCTGGCGCTGGGCTCCTACCTGCGCCTGCCGGACCTCGACCCGCCGCAGTACTCCGGCATCGCACTGCCCACGATCCTGCTCGTCGGGGGCGTGGCCCTCGGCGTGCTGCTCGCCCTGCTCAGCAGGATGCTGGTCTCGCTCTCGGCCCGCCGCCGGGCCGCGCGCGCCCAGCGCCGCCTCCGGGCCGCGGTCGACGAGGTCGCCGTCGAGCTGGTGATCGCGCCGGTGAAGGCCGAGCTGGAGGCCTACCGGGTCGTCCGCGAAGGGCTCGCGACGGCCGCTCGCGGCTGACCGCGAATCGTCCACAGGGGCTCCTCGAGGGCGATTGTCCACAGATCCCGCTCGGCCGCTGGTCGAGCCGGTGTGCTCGGACCAGGCTCGTCTCGACGGATCGCCCGACCGGGCGTCCGGCGAGGAGGAGATCGATGAACGAGCCGTACGTGACGCTGCAGGGCTGGGTCGGCACCGACGTGGACCTGCGCGAGGCCGGTGAGCACACCTGTGCCAGCTTCCGCCTGGCGTGCACCCCGCGCTATCGCAAGGACGGGGAGTGGGTGGACGGCACCACCTCGTGGTTCACGGTGAACTGCTGGCGCTCGCTGGCCGGCCACGTCCGCGAGTCGGTCCGGCGGGGCGACGCGGTGTTCGTCCACGGGCGGGTCCGGGTGGAGGTCTGGCAGCGGGAGGGGCAGCCGCCGTCGACCTCGTGGGTCGTGGAGGCCTCGTTCGTCGGCCACGACCTCAACCGGGGCACCAGCGTCTTCACCAAGACCCTGGGACGCGGGCGCGCGGAGGACGCCGCGCCGGACCGTGGGGGAGAGGAGGACGCGATGACCGACCGGGTCGAGCCCGCCGCCTGAGGGCCGCCGCCGGGGCGTTGCCGTGTGAGCCGTAGGCTTGGCGGCACCATGGCTGAGTACGTCTTCACGCTGCGCAACGTCCGCAAGGCCCACGGCGACAAGGTCGTCCTGGACAACGTCACCCTGTCGTTCCTGCACGGCGCCAAGATCGGCGTCGTCGGGCCCAACGGCACCGGCAAGTCCACCCTGCTGAAGATCATGGCAGGGCTGGAGACGCCCAACAACGGCGACGCGATCCTCGACCCCGAGGCGACCGTCGGGATGCTCCAGCAGGAGCCGCCGCTGACCGAGGGCAAGACGGTGCTGGAGAACATCCAGGAGGCCGCGGGGGAGGTCTACGCCAAGCTGGCGCGCTACAACGAGATCTCCGAGCAGCTCGCCGACCCCGACGCGGACTACGACGCGCTGCTCGCCGAGATGGGCGACCTGCAGACCGACCTGGACCATGCCGGCGCCTGGGATCTCGACAGCCGCCTGGACCAGGCCATGGACGCCCTGCGCTGTCCGCCGCCGGACGCGCTGGTCGACATGCTCTCCGGTGGCGAGCGCCGCCGGGTGGCGCTGTGCAAGCTGCTGCTCCAGCAGCCCGACCTGCTGCTGCTCGACGAGCCCACCAACCACCTCGACGCCGAGTCGGTGCAGTGGCTGGAGGGCCACCTCGCGGCCTACCCGGGCGCCGTCCTGGCCGTCACCCACGACCGGTACTTCCTGGACAACGTCGCCAACTGGATCCTCGAGCTCGACCGGGGCAAGACGCACCCCTACGAGGGCAACTACTCCACCTACCTGGAGACCAAGAAGGAGCGCCTGAAGATCGAGGGCGCCAAGGACGCCAAGCGCGCCAAGATGCTGGAGAAGGAGCTGGAGTGGGTCCGCTCCAACGCCAAGGCCCGGCAGACCAAGAGCAAGGCCCGTCTGCAGCGCTACGAGGAGATGGCGGCCGAGGCGGATCGCGCCCGCAAGATCGACAGCGCCGAGATCAACATCCCGCCGGGTCCCCGCCTGGGTGACGTGGTGCTCGAGGCCGACCATCTCGGCAAGGGCTTCGACGACCGGGTGCTGATCGACGACCTCTCCTTCAAGCTGCCCCGCGCCGGCATCGTCGGCGTGATCGGCCCCAACGGCGTCGGCAAGACCACGCTCTTCCGGATGATCGTGGGGGAGGAGAAGCCCGACAGCGGCTCGCTCACCGTCGGCCAGACGGTCAAGATCTCCTACGTCGACCAGAGCCGCGGGGGCATCGACCCGAACAAGAACGTCTGGGAGGTCGTCTCCGACGGCCTGGACTTCATCAAGGTCGCCAACTTCGAGATGAACTCCCGCGCCTACGTCGCCTCGTTCGGCTTCAAGGGCCCGGACCAGCAGAAGAAGGCCGGCGTCTTGTCGGGCGGCGAGCGCAACCGGCTCAACCTCGCGCTGACGCTGAAGATGGGTGGCAACCTGCTGCTCCTCGACGAGCCGACCAACGACCTGGACGTCGAGACGCTCTCCTCCCTGGAGGACGCGCTGCTGGACTTCCCCGGCTGCGCCGTCATCACCTCCCACGACCGGTGGTTCCTGGACCGCACGGCCACGCACATCCTGGCCTGGGAGGGCACCGAGGACGAGCCGGGCAGCTGGTTCTGGTTCGAGGGCAACTTCGCGTCGTACGAGGAGAACAAGATCGAGCGGCTGGGCGCCGAGGCGGCCCGCCCGCACCGGGTCACCCACCGGCGGCTCACCCGCGACTGAGCGCGGGAGGGCTCAGTCCTCGCGGATGTCCCGCTCGCAGTACTCGGGATTGTCCGACATCAGGTGGTCGCACACGGCGTTCATCAGCCGGCCGGTCGCCGCGTAGTCGGCGTCGTTGGCCAGGTCGACGAAGTGCGCGCGCACGCCGGCGACATGGGTGGGCGCCGCCTCGACCAGGAGCCGGAAGCCCTCCTTGGTCATCCGCGCCTGGACGCCGCGGCGATCGCCCTCGGCGGCGCAGCGCTCGACCAGGCCGAGGTTCTGCATCCGCTTGACGGTGTGGGTCACCCGGCTGCGCGAGTGGCTCAGCGAGTCGGCGAGGTGAGCCATCCGCATCGAGCGGTCCGGGCTCTCGGAGAGGCGGACGAGCACCTCGTACTCCGCGAGCGACAGGCCGTGCGCCTGGCGCAGCTCGCGGTCGAGCGTGTCGTTGAGCAGGGTGCTGCCGACGATGTAGGCGCGCCACACGGCCTGCTGCTCGGTGGAGAGCCAGTTGGTCATGGGCGTGGAGTGTAGGGGAATGCGCGCGGTGGTCATGTAGTTGAACCTTCTATCAGATGCTGCTATCGTCCAGTGTAGTAGTTGAGTGTTCAACCAAAACGTGAGAAGAGGACCCATGACCGCCACCGCCACCGAGATCGTCGCCGGCACCTGGACCATCGACCCCAGCCACTCCGAGGTGGGCTTCACCGTCCGCCACCTGATGACCAAGGTCCGCGGCCAGTTCGAGAAGTTCGACGGCACCGTCACCACCGGCGCCACCCTCGCCGAGACTGCCGCGCAGGCCAGCATCGACCTCAACTCGGTCGACACCCGCGACGCCCAGCGGGACGGCCACCTGCGCTCGGCCGACTTCTTCGACGTGGAGAAGAGCGGCCCGATGACCTTCACCTCCACCTCCTTCGACGGCGCCACCGCCAAGGGCGAGCTGACCATCAAGGGCGTGACCCGCGAGGTCGAGCTGGACGTGGAGTTCCTGGGCATCGAGAAGGACGCCTACGGCAACACCCGGATCGGCTTCGAGGCCTCCACCAGCATCAACCGCAAGGACTTCGGCGTGAACTTCAACGTTCCGCTGGACGGCGGCAAGCTGCTGGTCGGCGACAAGGTCGACATCCAGCTCTCCATCCAGGCCATCCTCGACCAGGCCTGAGCAGGGACGACGAAGGCCCCGGACGATGTCCGGGGCCTTCGTGCTGCTCGGGGGTCGGCGCAGGGATCAGCCCAAGGTCAGCCCAAGGTCAGCCCAGCCGCTCGAGGATCATCGCCATGCCCTGGCCGCCGCCGACGCACATGGTGATCAGTCCGGTGGACTTGTCGTGCCACTGCAGCGAGTTCAGCAGGGTGTTCTGCAGGCGGGCGCCGGTCATGCCGAAGGGGTGGCCGACCGCGATCGCGCCGCCGTTGACGTTGAGCCGGTCGATGTCGATGCCGAGGTCCTGGTACGAGGGCACGACCTGCGCCGCGAACGCCTCGTTGATCTCGACCAGGTCGATGTCGCCGATCGACATGTTCGCGTGGGCCAGCGCCTGCTTGGTCGCCTCGACCGGGCCGAGGCCCATGATCTCCGGGGACAGGCCGGAGACGCCGGTGGCGACGATCCGGGCCAGCGGGGTGATGCCCAGCTCCTTGGCCTTGGTGTCGGACATGACCACCACCGCGGCGGCGCCGTCGTTGAGCGGGCAGCAGTTGCCCGCGGTGACCACGCCGTCGGGACGGAAGACCGGCTGCAGCTGGGAGATCGCCTCGTAGGTCACGCCGGCGCGGGGGCCGTCGTCGGCGGTGACCACGGTGCCGTCGGGGGCGGTCACCGGGGTGATCTCACGGGCCCAGAAGCCGTCGGCGATGGCCTTCTCGGCGAGGTTCTGGGAGCGCACGCCGAACTCGTCGAGCTCCTTGCGGTCCAGGCCGCGCATCCGCGCGACGTTCTCCGCGGTCTGTCCCATCGCGATGTAGATGTCGGGGAGCTGGCCGTCCTCGCGGGGGTCGTGCCAGTCCTGGCCGCCCTTGGCGTACTCCTCGGTGCGCGCCTGGGCGTCGGCGAACCGGGGGTTCTTGGTGTTCGGGATGTGGTCGGAGGTGCCGAACTGGAACCGCGAGACCATCTCCACGCCTGCGGAGACGTAGACGTCGCCCTCGCCGGCCTTGATCGCGTGGAACGCCATCCGCGAGGACTGCACCGAGGAGGCGCAGTAGCGGGTCACCGTGGTGCCGGGGATCTCGTGGCCCAGCAGCGTGGTGACGATCCGGGCCATGTTGTTGCCGGCCTCGCCGCCGGGAAGGCCGCAGCCCAGGATGAGGTCGCCGATGGTGGCCGGGTCGAGCTCCGGGATCTTGTCCAGCGCCGCCTGGACGATGAGCGCGGTCAGGTCGTCGGGCCGGAAGTCCTTGAGGGACCCCTTGTTGGCGCGACCGATGGGGCTGCGGGCGGCAGAGACGATCACGGCCTCGGGCATGGGCTACTCCGATCTGGGAAGACGGTGGGGAATCCCGGCCAGCCTAGTGCCGGAGCGCCGCACCCGACTCTGGGAGTATCGGGATGTGCGTCACACCTACGAGTGCCCGCTGCGCTGGGCGGACATGGACCTTCTCGGCCACGTCAACAACGTCCTGTACGTCGACTACCTGCAGGAGGCGCGCATCGACATGTTCACCCTGCACGCGCCGATCCGCGGCGGGGAGGACCTGGCCGAGGGCGTCGTCGTGGTGCGGCACGAGATCGAGTTCGCCGCGCCGCTGGTCTTCCGCCGCAAGCCGGTCCTGGTCGACGTCTGGGTGAGTCGCATCCGGGCGGCATCGTTCACCATGGCCTACGAGATCTACGACGAGACCGAGGACGGCCGCCGGGTCTACCTGCGGGCCTCCAGCGTGCTGGCGCCGTTCGTCTTCGGGGAGGAGCGGCCGCGCCGGCTCACCGACACCGAGCGCGACGTGCTGGGCCGCTACCTGGAGCCCGAGCCGGACCGGAAGCCGGTGCCGCGCGAGGGCGGCACGCGGAACGTCTACCCGCTGCGAGTGCGCTGGTCGGACGTCGACGCCTACCGGCATGTCAACAACGTGAAGTACTTCGAGTACTTCCAGGAGGCGCGGATCCAGTACCTCATGGACCTGCACCGCCGCGGCGAGCCTCGGACGAAGTGGGCCGTTGCGCGGACCGACGTCGACTACCGCCGTCCGGTGCTCTTCCGTCTCGAGCCCTACCACGTGCACTCGTGGGTCAGCCGGGTCGGCACCAGCTCGTTCACGATCGGCTGCGAGCTGCGCGACGGCGAGGAGGTGCTGGCCTCGGGCGGCGTGGTGATGGTGGCCTTCGACCCCGAGACCCAGTCCTCGATCCCGATACCCGAGCAGCAACGCGAGCGGATCCGCGCCGAGCTCACCGGCTGAGGGTCTGTCAGCCGGGGTCGTTGATCATGAACTGGGCGGCGTGGGTGACGTACTCCCAGAACTGCGCGTACTGCTCGGGAGTCAGGTCCACGCTGTCCAGGCCGGCCTTGAAGTGATGCAGCCAGCGGTCCCGGGCGGCCGGCGTCACGGCGTACGGCGCGTGCCGCATCCGCAGCCGGGGATGCCCGCGGCCCTCCGAGTACGTCGTGGGCCCGCCCCAGTACTGCGCCAGGAAGAGCCGGAACCGCTCCTCGGCCGGACCGAGGTCCTCCTCGGGGTACATCGGCTCGAGGATCTCATCGGTGGCCACGCCCTCGTAGAACCGCTTGACGATCGCGGTGATGGTCTCCATGCCGCCGATCTCGTCGAAGAAGGTGTCGCTCACCCCTCCATTGTGCCGAGCGGCCGGGAGCCGGGGTCACCGGGTGGGGCGTGGCCGGCGCCCGGTCGCGCTAGCGCAGGGCGACGAGGTGGTCGCGCATCGACCGCAGGTTGCGCAGCCGCGCCTCCCAGGTGATGCCGACCAGGAGCAGCACCGCGCCGACTCCGCCGAGGGTGATCCAGCGGGGGATAGCCTCGGCCACCGGCCAGAGGTGGGCCACCGCGAGCGCCGCGACGGTGATCGCCCCGGCGACCAGGGGCGAGGCCCAGCGCAGGCCGGCGCCGAGGGCGACGGCG
The DNA here is from genome assembly GCA_044464665.1 of Nocardioides sp. GTDB lineage: Bacteria > Actinomycetota > Actinomycetes > Propionibacteriales > Nocardioidaceae > Marmoricola. The sequence goes on along the minus strand of JBIQLB010000038.1, from coordinate 14,403 downwards.
GCCAGTCCCGCCAGGCCGATCAGCAGGCCACGCAGCGACACCGGGTCGTCGAGGCTCAGCAGCAGGCTCGGCGCGAGCGCCAGGGTCAGCCCGCTGCCGAGCGCGCGCAGGCTCTCCGCGCGGGAGTCGCTCACCATCCGGTACGTGCCGGCGACCAGCAGGATCGCCGCCGCGGGGAGGGTGTAGGCCTCGGGCGGGCGTGCGCCGGCGTCGACCCGCACGATCATGGCCGCCGCCAGGTACGGCACCGCCAGCCAGCCGGCCCACCAGCGGTCCCGGCTCACGGCGCCGACGAGCGCGATCGCCGTGCCGATGAGCGTCGCCGCCATGGCCGTCACGGACTCGGTGCGGGGGATCAGCACGGCCACCGTGCCGAAGAAGAGCGCCGTGCCCTCGATCGCCATCCGGCTCACGCGTGGCAGCCCGCGATCGCCGAGTGCCGGCAGGGACAGCAGCAGCGCCCCGATGAGGACGCCACCGGCGAAGCCGGCGAGCCAGACGCCCATGGGGTCGTGGCCGTCCCCGGTCATCCACAGCGCGACCAGGACCGCGAGGTGGGACGCGGCGACCGCTGCGGTGGCGGCCGCCACCCGGTGCCGGGTGACGAGCGCGCCACCGAGGAAGGCCGCCGCCGTCAGCGCCCAGGTCGTCGTGACGACGCCCGGCGCGGCGCCGGCCTCGGCGGTCCACAGTGCGGCGCCGCCGATCAGCGTCCCCGGGGCCAGCGCGACGAGGAGGGCCCGCGCATCCTCGTGCACCGGCGTCGGCCGCAGCTGACGGACGACGGCCGCCCCGGTCGCCACCAGGACGACGGCCAGGATCGGGGCCGTCCAGGGCGCGGGCGTGAACTCGGGGAAGTCGGTGATCCCCTCCGCGGCGTCGGTGATCCGCTCGATCGCGAGGGTGGCGGTGAGCAGCCCGGCGAGGCCGGAGAGGACGGCGGCGGGACGTGCCCACAGTGCCCAGGTGTCCGGTGCCGGGGTCGTCGGGACCGCGCGGGTGGGCGCGACCAGCGCCACCAGGGCCAGGCCGAGTGCGGCCGCCGACGACTGCAGCACGTCGGGCGTGGGGTCGCCGTCGGGTCCCAGGACGAAGAGCGCCAGCGCGAGCAGGGCACCGCCGCCGGCGGCGTACCCCACGACCGACGGCGCCAGCCGCTGGGCGAGCGGGAGGGTCACGATCGCGGCGAGGAGCGCCGCGGCGAGGAAGGGCCAGCCCTGCGGTCCGGTCCACCAGATGCTGCCCTCCTGCGGGTACGTCGCGTCGGTGCCGTAGATGAGCAGCGCCAGCCAGGAGAGGACGGCGACGGAGGCGACGGCCCAGCCCTGGTGGGGGAGGACCCGCGTCAGGAGCAGTCCGCCGAGAGCGAGCACCGGCACGGAGATCGCCGTCCCGGCGGCGCTCTCGTAGGACCAGGCCGCGCCCGAGGTCAGCGTCACGGCGCCCACCGCGGCCACGCCCGTCATCGCGTGGACCGTGCGCAGCGGCGTCGAGACCGACCACAGGCCGACGACGATCGACAGGCCGAGGAGGGCCAGGCCGACCAGGACGGCTTTGTCCCGCTCGGTGAGCACGCCGAGGCCGGCGAGGTCGGCGGCGACCGCCGAGACCAGGTCGACCACGAGCATGCCCGCGACCACCACCCAGAGCGTCTCCGCGGCCCCGCGCAGGCCGCGGCGGGTGACCGCCGCGGCGCCGGCGGCGAGCAGGCCGGTGAGCGCCAGCAGGATCGTGCTCTTCGCGGCGAGGCTCAGCGAGCTCCAGGCCACCGCGACGAAGACCACCGCCGCGACCAGCAGGCAGAGCGCGCCGAGGGTGAGCAGGACGACGGGGACCGAGGCGCTGGGCAGGCTCGTGCGGGCCGGCGGGCGCCGCGGCGGGATCGGGGGAGCGCTGGGGAGGGCGCCGGTGGGGCTCGAGGCGCTCGCGACGCCGGCCGGCTCGGCCCGGAGCCGCTGGATCAGCGCGTCGGCGGCCTGCATCGTGCGCCACAGGTCGGTGGCCAGGGGGCCGGCCAGCCGCAGGCCGCATCCCGTGCAGACGGCGTCGCCGCCCAGCGGGGCGCGACAGTCGGGGCAGATCGTCGGATCGACAAGCGTGCTGCTCATGCGGTCCATGCTGGCCCGCCCGAGCGCCGCGCGCCTCCGTGGACGCGCTCAAACCGCCTGAGTACGGGTACTCAGGCCCCCGGCCCGGTGGGCGGCGTTCCGCGGGGCGCCACCGGGATCTGGATGCCCTCGGCGTCGAAGCGCTTCTTGACCCGCTCCCGCATCTCCCGGGCGACGACCCACTGCTCCATCGGCATCGTCTTCAGGGTCACCCGCACCACGACCGCGTCCGGGCCGAGCGACTGGACGCCCCAGACCTCGGGCTCCTCGATGATCTTGGCGGCGAAGGACGGGTCCTGGTACAGCTCCTGGGCGACCTCGCGCAGCACCCGGCGTACCCGGGTGATGTCCTCCTTGTACGCCACCGCGATGTCGAGCACCGAGCGCGCCCAGTTCTGGCTCTGGTTGCCGACCCGCAGGATCTCGCCGTTGCGGACGTACCAGACCGTGCCGTTCACGTCGCGCAGCCGCGTCACCCGCAGCCCGACCGCCTCGACGGTGCCGGACGCCTCGCCCAGGTCGACCGAGTCGCCCACGCCGTACTGGTCCTCGAAGATCATGAAGATGCCCGAGAGGAAGTCCTTCACCAGGCTCTGCGCGCCGAAGCCGAGGGCGACGCCGATGATCCCGGCGCTGGCGATGAGCGGACCGATGCTGTAGCCCAGCTCGGCGAAGACCATGGCGATCACCACCGCGGCGACCACGCCGCTGGTGATGCTCTTGAGCAGGCTGCCCATCGTCCGAGCGCGCTGGACCCGGCGCTGTCCGCTGGACTGGCTCGGGTCGCCGCCGCGGGCCCGGTCGACCAGGCGGCCCACCAGCCGGTCGATCCCGCGCAGGGCGATCCAGCGGGCCAGCAGGCCGATGAGGATCAGCACGAGGATGGACAGCGGCCGGCCGATCGCCCACGCGGCCGCGTGGGCGAGGTCCTCGTTGCCGGTCCAGCGGTACACGGCCGCGCACGTCCAGCTCTCCGACTCCTGGCACGTGGCGGGCATCTCCATGAGGGACTGCGCGACGAGCATGAGAGGGAGGCTATCCTTCGTGCGTGATCACGCTCCGCTCGCGCACCGCACCTCGTTCCGCTCTCCGGACCGCTCGCCGGCTGCTGACGGTCCTGGCAGCCTTCGCCGCCGTGCTGGCGATGCCCGCGATCGCGTCCGCCGACACGCCGGAGTCCTGGGACACCCCGCCGCCGGTGTCCGGCCTGGACTTCCTGCTGGTGCTGCTGATCTTCCCGCTCGGCCTGGCGGTGATCATCTCCGTGCTGACCATCATCCCCTCGCTGGTGCGCGACAAGGGCTACGAGCCCGGCCAGTCGTGGCGCAGCGAGGCGGAGTGGTTCGGCGGCCCGACCAAGGGCGTGAGCGCCGCGGAGGCCGAGAAGCAGGTCGAGGCCGGCGCCGCCGGTGACCGGGGTGGAGCCAGTGGCAGCTGGTGACGGCTTCTCGGCCGACCAGCGCTACGAGATCGACCGGGCCATCCGGTCGGCGGAGACGGTCTCGCGCTTCGAGTTCTCTGTGTTCGTCGGTGCTGTTGACGGCGAGCCGGGCCCGTTCGCGCATCGGCTGCACGCCTCCCTGATCGCGCCCGAGCGCACCGTGCTGGTCATGGTCGACCCGGCCGCGCGCCTGCTCGAGGTGGTGACCGGCGCCGTCGTCCGCCGCCACCTCAGTGACGAGGCCGTCGCCCTGGCCATCGTGGCCATGCAGGCGGCCTTCGCCGAGGGCGACCTGCTCGGCGGCATCAAGCGTGGCCTCGCCCAACTCGCCGAGGCCGCCCGCGCCCCGCAGACCCTTCACACCTGACGGGCCGGCCCCTCACGACTCCTGCGCGTCCCGCTCCTGGGCGGCGAGGTACCGCGCCACGTCGGAGCGGCCCTCGCGGACGTAGCGCACGGCCGCGGCGTTGGCGGAGGTGCGCTCCAGCCACGCGTCCACCTTGTCCAGCAGCGCGGCGGAGGCGAGGGCCCGGGGGAAGATGAACTCCAGCGCCACGGAGGCCTTGTGGGTGCCCAGGTGCTCCCACAGCGTCTCGGCGGCCTCGAGATAGCGGTCGACGTACGGCGCCAGCAGCTCGTCCTGGTCGCTGGACCAGAAGGCCAGCACGATCGAGCGCTGGGTCTCGTTGGCCGTCGTGGTGTCCACGACCGCGGCCTGCCAGGCTGCCGCCTTGGTCTCGGCCAGCGGCTGCGCGGCACGGGCGGCGGCGGCCTTCTCCTGCCCGGAGATGGTCTGGTCGCGGGCCAGCTCGGCGGCGATCTCCTCCTCGCCGAAGCGGCCGCGCCGGGCCAGGGCGCCGATCAGGGTCCAGCGCATGTCCTGGTCGACGGCCAGGCCGTCGAAGGCGAGCGAGCCGTCGAGCACGGCGACCAGGTCGTCCAGCGCCTGCTCGCTGCGGGCCGCGGCGGCGTACGAGCGGGCGAAGGTCAGCTGGTGGTCGCTGCCGGGCTCCGCGGCGGCCAGCAGCTCGCGCAGGCCCTTCTCCCAGCGCTGCTTGAGCCCCTCGCGGTGCTCCGGCGCCGACATCGACACGACCGCCTGGGCGGCGTTGGCCGGGATGCGGCTCACGCCCCAGGCGTCGGTCTCCTGGCCGATGTTGCCGAGCACGAGGTCGACGTAGTCGCTGGCGCGCATCTCCGCGTCGCGGGTCATGTCCCAGGCGGCGCCCCAGATGAGCGCCCGGGCCAGAGAGTCCTCGACGGTGCTCAGGCCGGCGATCGCGGTCGCCAGGGAGCGCTCGTCGAGCCGGATCTTGGCGTAGGTCAGGTCGTCGTCGTTGAGCAGCAGCAGGGCGGGCTGCTCGATCCCGACCAGCTCGGGGATCTCGGTGCGCTCGCCGGCGATGTCGGTCTCGATGCGGGTACGCCGGACGAGCTGGCCGTTCACAGCGTCGTACAGGCCGATCGCGATCCGGTGACGCCGCAGCGTCGGCCACTCCGGGTCGGCGCTCTGCAGCACCGCGAAGCCGGTGTAGGCGCCGTCCTCGCTCAGGGTGAACTCCGGGCGCAGCGTGTTGACCCCGGCGGTCTGCAGCCACTCGGCGGCCCAGCCCTGCAGCTCACGGCCCGAGGAGCGCTCCAGCGCGACCAGCAGGTCGTTGAACTCGGAGTTGCCGTAGGCGTGGTCGCGGAAGTACTGCCGCAGCCCGGCCAGGAAGGGCTCCAAGCCGACCCAGGCGACCAGCTGCTTGAGCACCGAGGCGCCCTTGGCGTAGGTGATCATGTCGAAGTTGACCTCGACGGCGTGCAGGTCGTGGTTGTCGGCCGCGATCGGGTGCGTGCTCGGCATCTGGTCCTGGCGGTAGCCGGTCTGCTTGCGGGCGTTGGCGAAGCCGGTCCAGGCGTCGGTGAAGTCGGTGGCCTCGGCCTCGGCGTGGTAGCAGGCCCACTCCGCGAAGGACTCGTTGAGCCACAGGTCGTCCCACCACTTCATGGTCACGAGGTCGCCGAACCACATGTGCGCCATCTCGTGCAGGATCACGCTGCAGCGGAACTCGTAGAACGAGCGCGGCTGCCGGCTGCGGGGGAGGTACTCGTCGCGCAGCGTGATGCAGCCGGCGTTCTCCATCGCGCCCATGTTGTACTCCGGCACGTAGAGCTGGTCGTACTTCTCGAAGGGGTAGGGGAAGTCGAAGGCCTCCTCGAAGAACGCGAAGCCCTGCTTGGTCAGCTTGACCACCTCGTCGCGGTCGAGGTGCTCGACCAGCGACTGCCGGCAGTAGTGACCCAGCGGGATCGTGCCGTGGCGGCCCTCGTAGACGTCCTGGACCTCGTGGTACTCGCCGGCGACCAGCGCGGTGAAGTAGGTCGACATCGGCTTGGTGGTGGGGAAGCGCCACACGGCCCGGTCCTCGCCCGCCGGCTCCGGCTGCGGCGTCGGCGCGTTGGAGACGACCTTCCAGTGCGCCGGCGCGGTGACGTGGAAGGTGAACACGCTCTTGAGGTCGGGCTGCTCGAAGGTCGTGTAGACGCGCCGGGCGTCGGGGACCTCGAACTGGCTGTAGAGGTAGACCCGGTCGTCGGCCGGGTCGACGAAGCGGTGCAGGCCCTCGCCGCTGTTGCTGTAGGCGCAGTCGGCGCGCACGACCAGCACGTTGTCGGCGGCCAGGTCGTCGAGCTGGATGCGGCTGTCGGCGTACGCCGTCGCGGGGTCGAGCGCCCGGCCGTTGAGGGTGATCTCGTGGACCGTGGCACCCACGAGGTCGGCGAAGGTGGAGGCACCCGGCTCCGCGCACCGGAACGCGATCGTGGTGGTCGAGGCGAAGGTCGACGCGCCGGTGGTGAGGTCCAGCTCCACCAGGTAGGAGTCGATGTCGAGCAGGGCGGCGCGCTGCTGCGCCTCGTCGCGAGTCAGGTTGGTTCCGGGCATGGAGAGGATCATGCCACCTGGCAAATCACATCGATGTAACGGCGTGTCGCCTTTGGGTTTTCTGGGACAAGTGGTAGCAGAGTGATCAGAGTTGCTCTAGCGTGCGGGTGTGATCTCCCGCCGCCGTACTCTGCCCGCGCTCGTGTCAGCCGTGCTCCTGGCGTTCGCGGCGGCGCTGATCCCGGTCTCCCCGGCGGACGCCAGCTCGACGATCCTGTGCAAGGGCTTCGACCCCTGTCAGAAGGCTGGCATGCCGCACCACAAGTACAAGGCGAATTACCAGAAGATGTGGTGGCGGATGTACGCCGGCCACAACTGCACCAACTACGTCGCCTACCGCATGGTCCAGAACGGGATGTCGGAGACCCGGCCGTGGAGCGGCAGCGGCGACGCCCGGAACTGGGGCGTGGCGCTGAAGAAGTACGTCAACCAGACGCCGACCGTGGGCGCCGTGGCCTGGTGGAGCTCCAACCACGTCGCGTACGTCGAGCAGGTCATCGACGCCAACACCATCGTCATCTCCGAGGACCACTGGAAGGGCGACTTCGACTGGCGCCGGATCGTCCGGGCCGGCGGCGGCTGGCCGACCGGCTTCATCCACCTCGCCGACGAGGCGGTCAGCCCGACCGCGCCGCCGGTGGTGAGCGGCACCCCGCAGGTGGGCGCGCGGCTGACCGCCAGCACCGGCGCCTGGAGCGTCTCGAAGCCGACGGTGGGCTACCAGTGGCTGGCCAACGGCGTGGCGATCCCCGGCGCGACGACGAGCACGTTCGTGCCGACGGCCACCCAGCTCAAGGCCGCGCTCTCGGTCCGCGTCACCGCGAAGTCCGGCAATCTCCGGCCCGGCGTGTCCACCTCCGCCGCCACGCCCGCGATCAAGCGCGGCAACTTCGCCGTCGGGCCCACGCCGAGCGTGGCCGGCACGACATCGGTGGGCTCGGTGCTCACCCTGAGCACCGGCACGTGGTCGCCCGCCATGACGGGCACCTCGATCCAGTGGCAGGCCGACGGCGTGCCGATCGCCGGCGCGACCGGCACCGGCCTGTCCCTGGGACCCAGGCAGCTGGGCCGCAAGATCACCGTGGTCGTCACCGGCCGCAAGGCCGGCTACAAGGCGGTCACCCTCACCACGCCGGCTACCGGGACCATCACCCCGGGCCGGATGACCCCCACGCGGCCCGCGTCGCTCTCCCGGCAGCCGACGGTCGGCCAGCGGCTCCGGGCCGACGCCGGCGTGACCGCCCCGCAGGCGAGCGCGGTCCAGTACCGCTGGCTGCGCGACGGCAAGGCGATCCGCGGCGCTACCAAGGCCGGCTACAAGCTCACTGCCGCCGACGCCGGCCACGTGATCCAGGTGCGCGTCCGCCAGCAGCGGAAGGGCTACGTCGACCTGGTGCAGCAGGTGGCGACGGCCGAGCGGGTGCGGTCCGCCGTACGACTCAAGGTCACCTCGCCGGCCAAGCGCAAGGTCAAGGTCGTGGTGCGCAGCGATCTCGCCAAGCGCCCGGGCGGCAAGGTCGTGCTCGTCGACGCGGCGGGCGCCCGGCACGTCAAGACGCTGAAGGCGGGGACGGCGACGTTCTCCGGGCCGTGGCTCAAGCGCGGCCGGCAGCAGGTCACCGTGGAGTACCCGGGCACCAAGCTGCTGAGGCCCCGCACGACCGTCAGGACGCTCGCCGTACGGTGACATCCATGACGGATGCCACGACCACCTCCGACCGTTCCCGCGCCGACTTCTGGTTCGACCCGCTGTGCCCCTTCGCCTGGATCACCTCGCGGTGGATCCTCGAGGTGGAGAAGGTGCGCGAGATCGAGGTGCACTGGCACGTGATGAGCCTGGCCTACCTCAACCAGGACAAGGACATCCCCGAGGACTACCGCGAGATGCTCCGGCCGGCGTGGGGTCCCGTGCGGGTCCTGATCGCGGCCTCGCAGCGCCACGGCGACGAGGTGCTGCGCCCGATGTACGACGCCTTCGGCGAGCGGATCCATCACCACAGGCGCGCCATCGACCTCGAGCTGATCGCCGAGGTCGTCGCCGAGGTGGGCCTGGAGCCCGACCTGGTCGACGCGATGGACGACGCGTCGTACGACGAGGCCGTCGCGAAGTCCCACCACGAGGGCATGGACGCCGTCGGCGACGACGTCGGCACCCCGACCATCCACATCAACGGCTCGGCCTTCTTCGGCCCCGTCCTCTCCAAGATCCCCCGCGGCGAGGACGCCGGCCGCCTCTGGGACGGCGCCGTCGCCGTCGCCGCCTTCCCGTACTTCTACGAGCTCAAGCGCTCCCGCACCGGCGACCTCGACTTCAGCTGACGCTGGGGTCGGCGGCGGGACGGCCCGGGAAGCCGGCGAGGGCGTTCCCGGCCTCCAGCCAGTCCAGGAGCGACTCGTAGGTCTCGACGGCCCGATCCCGGGGGAGGCCGTCGAGGCGGAGTCCTCGGTCTCCCGAGGCGGGCTCCGCGAGCACCTGCCATCGCCCGCGGTACCTCGTGTGATGGAGGACGAAGCCGAGCAGGCCCAAGAGTCCGGGAATCGCGCTGAGCCACTGGATCCAGCGGACGCTCTCGTGGTCGGTGAGGTCGCGCAGGTCGGCGCCGAGCGGCCGGCACCGGACGCGCAGTGCCGACCCGCCGGATCGGACGACGCGGTCCAGCCGATTCTGGTCAGTGCGCATGGACTCGGCTCCCGGGCGGCGTGGCGGACGCGCCCACACTAGGCCGTCTCGCGGTCACTAGGCTTTCCGCCATGACCCGAGTCCTCTCCGCAGTCGCCTGGCCGTACGCCAACGGGCCGCGCCACATCGGCCACGTGGCCGGCTTCGGCGTGCCCTCCGACGTGTTCAGCCGGTACATGCGGATGGCGGGGCACGAGGTGCTGATGGTCTCGGGGACCGACGAGCACGGCACGCCGATCCTGATCGCGGCGGACGAGGCGGGGGTGACGCCGCAGGAGCTGGCCGACCGCAACCACCGGCTGATCGCCGAGGACCTGGCCGCGCTCGGGGTCTCCTACGACCTCTACACCCGCACCACCACCCGCAACCACACCGCCGTGGTGCAGGAGCTCTTCCTCGGCGTCTTCGGCAACGGCTACTTCCTCGAGCAGACCACCCACGGCGCGATCTCGCCGAGCACCGGCCGCACGCTGCCGGACCGCTACATCGAGGGCACCTGCCCGATCTGCGGGTACGACGGCGCGCGTGGCGACCAGTGCGACAACTGCGGCAACCAGCTCGACCCGGCCGACCTGAGGAACCCCCGCTCGAAGATCAACGGCGAGACCCCCGAGTTCATCGAGACCCAGCACTTCTTCCTCGACCTGCCCGCCCTCGCCCAGGCGCTGACCGTCTGGCTCGACGAGCGCGAGGCCAGTGGCACCTGGCGCCCCAACGTGATCCGGTTCAGCAAGAACCTGCTCGAGGACATCCGCCCCCGCGCGATGACCCGCGACATCGACTGGGGCATCCCGATCCCGCTCGACGGCTGGCGGGAGAACCCCACCAAGCGGCTCTACGTCTGGTTCGACGCGGTGATCGGCTATCTCTCGGCCAGCATCGAGTGGGCGCGCCGCACCGGTGACCCCGACGCCTGGCGGCAGTGGTGGAACGACCCGGGGGCCCTGTCCTACTACTTCATGGGCAAGGACAACATCACCTTCCACAGCCAGATCTGGCCCGCCGAGCTGCTGGCCTACGCCGGCAAGGGCGACAAGGGCGGCGAGCCCGGCCAGTACGGCGTGCTGAACCTCCCCACCGAGGTCGTGTCGAGTGAGTTCCTGACCATGGAGGGCAAGAAGTTCTCCTCCTCCAAGCGGGTCGTCATCTACGTGCGCGATCTGCTCAGCCGCTACCAGCCGGACGCGTTCCGGTACTTCGTCGCGGCGGCTGGCCCGGAGAACCAGGACGCCGACTTCACCTGGGCCGAGTTCGTCCGGCGTACCAACGACGAGCTGGTGGCGAGCTGGGGCAACCTGGTCAACCGCACCGGCACCCTGATCGCCAAGAACTTCGGCGAGATCCCCGCTGCGGGTGAGCTGACCGCCGAGGACCGGGCCCTGCTCGACGGCGTCGAGGCGGCGTTCGGCGCCGTCGGCGACCTGATCGGCCGGCACCGCCAGAAGGCCGCGATCGGCGAGGCGATGCGGGCCGTGGCCGAGGTGAACCGCTACGTCTCGGACTCCGAGCCGTGGAAGCTCAAGAGCGAGGACCAGCGCGAGCGACTGGCCACGATCCTGCACGTCGTCGCCCAGTGCGTGGCCGACCTCAACGTGATCCTCTCGCCGTTCCTGCCGTTCTCGGCCAACGACATCGACCGCGTCCTCGGCGGCTCCGGCGCGATCCAGCCGATGCCAGAGCTGGTCGAGGCCGAGGATCTCGACGGGGGAGCGGGCTACCCGATCCTCACCGGTGACTACACCGGCATCGCCCGCTGGCAGCGCGCCCCCGTCGTCCCCGGTACGCCGGTCGCGAAGCCCAGCCCGGTCTTCGTCAAGCTCGACCCCGCCGTGGTCGAGGAGGAGCTCGCCCGCCTCGGCTGACGCCGGCTCAGGCGCTCCGGTCCACGCGGGCCAGCACCTCGGCGGCGGCGAGCGCGACCACGACGCCGCAGCCGACCATGACCAGCCGCTCCAGGCTGATGCCGAGCTGGTGGCCGACGACGCCGGAGGAGGCGACCAGCACCACCAGCGGCGTGCCGTAGACGACCTGGCGGAACTCGTCGCGGCTCAGCGCCCAGGCCAGTGACAGCGCGGCGGACACGACGGCGAGCAGGACCGCTACCGCGGCGGGGAGCACGACCACCAGACCCGCGGCGGCGACGAGCCCGACGACGGTGCCCCAGGAGCGGGCGCGGGCCGAGCGGCGGGTCTCGTCGGCGAAGGGGCGCAGCACCGAGGAGACGGTCAGGACCAGCCAGTAGCCGTGCCCGATGCCCTGGTCGACGGCGATGCCGATGCCGATGGCGGTCGCCACCGCGACGACCGCGGCATGCAGCCAGGCCGTGCGCGCCGGGACGGGATCGGCCGGCCCACGCGCGCCGAGCATCGCGATCACGCCGGTGATCAGCAGCGCGCCGCCGAGGACCGCGGCGCCCACGCCCACCGGCCCGTCGGTGAGCCCGATCCCACCGGCCATCGCGAGCGCGACCGGCAGCATCGCGCCGACCCCGGCCGACTGGCGGCTGAGCGGCGCCTGCGCGAGACCGAGCACCACCATGCCCGCGGCCAGCGCCCAGGGGTGGTCGCCGAAGTGGACGCCGTACGCCGCGCCGGCGACGGCCAGCAGGCCGACCGCGAGCCGCGTGCCGTGGCCCACCGAGGTGAGGGCGGCGGTCAGCGTGGCGAGGATCCCCAGGAACATCCCGACCGACACCGTCGGTCCGAGCAGGAGGCCCGCCGCCACCACGACGGCGAGCGTGGGCACGGTCACCGCGGTCGCGGCCTTGAGCGCCGGCGCGGGCGGCCACCAGCGGGTCGGGGCCGTGCCCGTCACTCCGCCGGATCCTCCTCCGCCTCCCGGTGACCGATCTGCCGCTCGAGGCTGCGGGCCGCCTCGGCGCTGAAGACGCTGACGCAGACGACGACGGTGGCGACGATGAGCATCCAGGTGACCATGGCGATCGAGATGCCGATGACGCCGTACCGCTCGGCGTTGCGGTTGAGCGCGTAGGGCAGGTAGATCGCCATGCTCCAGGCGGCGATCATCTGCGCGGCGCCGCCGAAGAGCGCGCCGGGGAGGAGGGTGCGCCAGTCGTGGCGGCGGGCCAGGAAGAGCAGCAGCAGGGCCATCCAGCCGACCGCGCCGACCCCGATCGTCGCCGCCGTCGCGATCACCAGCCCGCTGCGGTCCTGGGTGGTCGCCCAGGTCCAGCCGACCAGCGCGTTGGTGATCACCAGCAGCGCCACGCCCAGCAGCCCGTAGACCGCGCCGCGGAACCCGGCGGGCGGCAGGCTCCAGGCGCGCTCCATCGTGCGGCGGATCGAGCGGCCGTAGCTGTTCACCGACATGAGCACGATGACGATGCTGATCAGGCTGATCGACCCGGTCGCGTCCGGTGGCCGGGAGAAGAGGTTGCGCACCGACTCGGCCACGTCCCCGGTGATGCCGTACCGCTCGATGACGTAGTTGGCGATCGCCGCGCCGTCGGCCGAGGAGAGCAGCGTGGCCAGGATGATGACCGCGGGGATGATCGCGATGAAGCCCTGGCCGGCCAGCATCAGGATGCGGTCGCGGGTGTCCACGGTGAGCAGCTCGCGCAGGACCCGGACGATCAGCGGGTCGTCGGGGCGCACGGTGAGGAACCAGGCCTTGATCTCCTGGTAGATCTCGATGTACGGCAGGAGCCGCGACCGCAGCTCCTGGATCCGCCTCTTCATCGCGACCTCACTGGAGCGCGGACGTCAGCCGCATGACGTTGTCGACGTACCGGGTCCGCGCCGGCCGCTGGGCCCACTCCTCGGCGGTCAGGTGCCGCGAGAGCGAGCGGTAGTGATCCTCCACGCGGCGGGTGGCCGCGACGATCTCGGGACCCAGCAGCATCAGGGAGATCTCGTAGTTGAGCGCGAACGAGCGCATGTCCATGTTGCTGGAGCCGATCACCGCCACCGTGTCGTCGATGGTGAAGTGCTTGGAGTGCAGGACCAGGGGAGCGGGGTAGAGGTGGATCTCGACCCCCGCCTCCAGCAGCGCCTGGTAGTACGACGCCTGCGCGTGGCCGACCATGAACTGGTCGGCCTGCTCGCTGACGAAGAGCTCGACCGCCACTCCGCGCTGCGCGGCGGTCGTCACGGCGTACAGCAGGGACTCGTCGGGCACGAAGTACGGACTGGTCAGGGAGATCCGCTCGGTCGCGGAGTAGATCAGCGTGGTGAACATCCGCAGGTTGTTCTCGGTGGCGAACCCCGGGCCGCTGGGCACGACCTGGGCGCTGACGCCGGTGATCGCGCCGGGCACGGGCTCGGCGGGCGCCGGGGCGGACCTGACCTCCAGCAGCTCCCGGGTCTCGAAGTACCAGTCGGAGGTGAAGACCGCGTCCAGCTCGGTCACGATCCGGCCCTCCAGCCGGACGACCAGCTCGACCCACTTCCGCCCGACCTTCTGGTGGGCCGGCTTGTTGTAGCTGGGCTCGACGAGGTTCTGCGAGCCGGTGAAGCCGATCCGGCCGTCGACCACCAGCAGCTTGCGGTGGTTGCGGAGGTCGGGCCGGCGGAACCGCCGTCGCAGCGGCATGATCGGCAGCATCGGGTGCCACTCGATCGAGGTGCGCGCCAGCCGGGCGCGGAAGTCCTTGTAGCCGGGGATGCCGCGCGAGCCGAGGTGGTCGAAGAGCAGCCGGACCCGTACGCCGCGCTCGGTCGCGGCCACCAGCGCCTCGAAGAACGGCGCGGTCACCTCGTCCCACGCGGCGATGTAGAACTCGACGTGGACGTAGTCGGTGGCGGTCTCGATCGCCGCCGTCATGGCGCGGATCTGCTCGCCGTACTCCTCGATGAGCAGCACGTGGTTGTCGCCGACCAGCGGGAAGGCGCCGAGCTCTCGGTTGAGCGTCACCACCGAGCGCACCGGGGCGGTGAGCCGCTCCTCGCTGCGCGGCAGCGCGTCGGCGCGCTCGGCGATCCGGCGGTTGATCTCGAGCTGCTTGACGTGACGCCGCCGGCCCACCCGGGCCGAGCCGAGGAAGCCGAAGGCGACCAGGCCGATGATCGGGCTGAGCAGGATCAGCAGCAGCCAGGCGACGCCCGTCGAGGGCCTGCGGTTGCCCGGGATGACGCCCAGCGCCAGCACCTTCGCGGAGAAGGACGTGACCGCGAACAGCACGCCCAGGATGCTGAGGAGGACGGCGGTGTCCCCGGCCATCTGGCGGTCCGCGCTAGGGCGTGTCTCCTAAAGATCGGGGTGTGGGGTCGGGATTGTTGACCTATGT
>JBIQLB010000037.1:0-35917 GCA_044464665.1 Nocardioides sp. | reverse complement strand
CGGACTTCCCCAACCAGATCAACAACGTGCTGGCCTTCCCGGGGATCTTCCGCGGCGCCTTCGACACCCGCGCCAGCGCCATCACCGAGGGCATGAAGCTCGCCGCCGCGCAGGCCCTGGCCGCGATCGTCGGCGACGACCTGCGCGAGGACCTGATCATCCCCTCGCCGTTCGACCCGCGGGTGGGCCCGGCGGTGGCCAGCGCGGTCGCCGAGGCGGCCCGCCGTGACGGGGTCGCCCGCCGCTGAACGGAGTGAAGTCCCCCGGCGCGCCGTGGCGGCCGCGGGGGACGGTCGCCGAGACGCGACTTCACCCCGTTCGTCGGTCTCATAGGCTGGCGTCATGTTCGCCGTCTACGCCGAGAAGCTCTCCTCCGACGACCCGCTGTCGGCGCTGGTGATCGGGGAGCGTCCCGATCCGGAGGTCCCCGCCGGCTGGGCGAAGGTGACCGTCAAGGCCGCCTCGCTCAACCACCACGACCTCTGGTCGCTGCGCGGGGTGGGGCTGCGCGAGGAGCGACTGCCGATGATCCTGGGCTGTGACGCCGCGGGGTACGACGAGGACGGCAACGAGGTCGTCGTCCATGCGGTGGTCAACGACCCGTCCTGGAACGGCGAGCAGACCCTCGACCCGAAGCGGTCCCTGCTCAGCGAGCTGCACCAGGGCACGTTCGCCGAGTCGGTGATCGTGCCGCGGGCCAACGTGATCCCCAAGCCCGCCTCGATGAGCTTCGCCGAGGCGGCCTGCCTGCCGACGGCCTGGCTCACGGCGTACCGGATGCTCTTCACCCAAGGCGATCTCAAGCCCGGTGACACGGTGCTGGTGCAGGGCGCCGGCGGCGGTGTGGCGACCGCGCTGATCATGCTCGCCCGTGCCGGTGGGCTGCGGGTGCTGGTGACCAGCCGGGACGAGGCCAAGCGGGCGCGGGCGCTGGAGATCGGCGCGCACGAGGTCTTCGAGTCCGGCGCCCGGCTGCCGGTCAAGGTCGACGCGGTGATGGAGACGGTGGGGCGCGCGACCTGGTCGCACTCGATCCGCTCGCTGCGGCCGGGCGGGGCGATCGTCATCTCCGGCGCGACCTCCGGGCCGCAGCCCGACGAGGCCGAGCTGACCCGGATCTTCTTCCTGCAGCTGCGGGTGATCGGCTCGACGATGGGCACCAGCCAGGAGCTGGCCAGCCTGGTCACCATGCTCGACGCCACCGGCGTGCGGCCGCTGAT
This sequence comes from Nocardioides sp., assembly GCA_044464665.1. Lineage (GTDB taxonomy): Bacteria > Actinomycetota > Actinomycetes > Propionibacteriales > Nocardioidaceae > Marmoricola. The sequence goes on along the minus strand of JBIQLB010000037.1, from coordinate 34,697 downwards.
CGACCGCGAGCTGCCGATGGAGCAGGCCCGCGACGGGTTCGCCGCGATGGCCGAGGGCGACGTCTTCGGCAAGATCGTCTTCACCCGCTGAGACGGGCTCCGGCATGGGCATCCACGTCGTCACCGGCGCCGCCTCCGGGATCGGCCAGGAGGTGGCCCGATCCCTGATCGCCCGTGGGGAGCGGGTGATCCTGCCGGTCCGCTCGGCCGAGCGGCTGGAGGAGGTCGCCGCGCGGCTGCCCGGCTACGAGTCGATCTCGGTCGTGGACCTCGCCGACGCCGAGGCGGTGGCCCAGTGGGCGGCCGACCTGCTGGTCGAGGGGCCCGAGGCGCTGGACTCGCTGGTGCACTGCGCCGGCGTCGTGGAGCTGGGGGCCGTGGCCGACCTGGACCTCGCCGCGTGGCAGCGCCAGCTGGCCGTGAACCTGGTCGCGCCGGCCGTGCTCACCTCGGCGCTGCTGCCCCCGCTGCGAACCGCTCGCGGGACCGTCGTCCTGGTCAACTCCACGGCCGGTCTCGTCGCCAACGCCGCCTGGTCGGCGTACGCCGCGTCCAAGGCGGGCCTGCGCTCGCTGGCCGACGCGCTGCGCGAGGAGGAGCGCGCTCACGGCGTCCGCGTCACCAGCGTCTTCCCCAGCCGGACGGCCACGCCGATGCAGGAGCGGGTGCACGCCCAGGAGGGCCGCGCGTACGACGCCGCCGCCTGGATCCGGCCGGAGACGGTCGCCGCGCAGATCCTGGCCGTGCTCGACCTGCCCGGCGACGCCACCGTGCCGGAGGTCGTGATCCGGCCCCGCTGACGCCCGCGCGGCCGGGCGTGGGACCCGGCCAGGGAAAACCGGTCGTGGAATGTCGGTGGTCCCCTCTAGGTTCGTCTTTCGTCGCAGGTGTCGAATTCGGCGAGTCCCATTCGTGGCACTGGTGACCACACACTCAGGCAGACCTCCGCCGGCTGCCGCCAGCACGAAGGGCTTCCACATGCATTCCGACACCTCAGCGGGCCTCGCCGAGCCGCGCGCCGACTACGCCGTGCTGCGATGGCTGGTCGCCGCGACCTTCATCGTGATCCTCAACGAGACGATCATGGTCAACGCCATCCCGCGGCTCATGGTCGAGCTCGACATCAGCAGCCGCGCCGCGCAGTGGCTCTCCACCGCGTTCATGCTGACCATGGCCGTGGTCATCCCGGTGACCGGCTGGTTCCTGCAGCGGGTGACCACCCGGCAGGCGTTCGCCCTGGCGATGGGCGTCTTCGCCGCGGGCACGCTGCTCGCCGCGGTGGCCCCGACGTTCGGGGTGCTGCTCGCGGGGCGCGTGGTGCAGGCCTCCGGCACGGCCGTGATGATGCCGCTGCTGATGACCACCCTGATGTCGGTGGTGCCCGAGCACGACCGCGGCCGGGTGATGGGCAACGTCACGCTGGCGATGTCGGTCGCTCCTGCCCTGGGCCCGGCCGTCTCCGGGGTGATCCTGCACTTCGGCTCGTGGCGCTGGATCTTCGGTCTGGTCCTCCCGCTGGCGGTGCTGATCGCCGTCGCCGGGCTCAGCCGGCTGCGCAACGTGGGCGAGCCGACGGCCGGCTCGATCGACGTGCTCAGCGTGGTGCTCTCCGCGCTCGGCTTCGGTGGCCTGGTCTACGGCCTGAGCCTCATCGGCGCCGAGCACCAGACCGTGCCGCCCACGGCGCTGGTCGGCGCCGGCCTGGTGCTGGTGGGTCTCTTCGTCTGGCGGCAGCTGGTCCTGCAGCGCTCCGGCAGCCCGCTGCTGGACCTGCGCACGCTGACCCATCGCACCTACACGCTCTCGCTGGTGCTGATGTCGGCCGCGTTCATGGCCTTCCTCGGCGCGCTGATCCTGCTGCCGCTCTACCTGCAGGACATCCGCGGCCTCTCCACGCTGCAGACCGGCGTGCTGCTCATCCCGGGCGGTCTCGCCATGGGTCTGCTCGGTCCCCGGGTCGGGCACCTCTACGACCAGTACGGCGGCCGCCCGCTGGTCATCCCCGGCTCGGTCGGCGTGGCCGTCGCGCTCGGCCTCTTCACCCAGGTCGGGCTGGACACGCCCTACTGGGTCATCCTGGGCACCCACGTCCTGCTGATGGTCTGCCTCGCGGCGGTCTTCACGCCGGTGTTCACCCTGGGCCTGGGCGCCGTCCCGCCCTCGCTGTACTCCCACGCCAGCTCCCTGCTCGGCGCGCTGCAGCAGGTCGCCGGCGCGATCGGCACCGCCGCCTCGATCACCGTGCTCGCCTCGCGGCAGACCGCGCTGACCGAGGCCGGGGCGTCGGCGGAGTCGGCGTTCGTCGGAGGCATGCAGTGGGCCTTCGCGATCGGCGCGGCCCTGTCGCTGGTGGTGCTGGCGGTCGCCGTGGTGCTGCCCGGCCGGCTTCACGAGGAGCCGGGTGACGCCGAGCTGGAGGGCGCCTGCGAGGCGGCCTGAGTGGCTACTCCGGGTAGTCCGAGCGCCACTGGAGCGCGCCGACGACGACCATCCGGAGCTGACGCTCGGCGTCCCGGGCCACCGCGTCCTCGGCGGAGGCGGAGCCGGCGGCGAGCAGGTCGCGGACGGTGTTGACCATCGCGCCGACGATGAGGTGGGCCAGCGTGCGCAGGTCCTCGTGGGACCAGCGCGGCGCGAGCCGGGCCAGGTCGGTGCCGAGCTCGCGCTCGACCAGGTCCAGCTCGTGCCGGACCGCCTGGCGGACGACCGGCGGCCCGGCCGCCTCCTCGCGGGCGATGAAGGCGAAGTGAGCCCGTCGCTCGCGGACGTGGGCGACCAGGGTGCTCACCGAGAGGGCGATGATCTCGGCCGGGGCCGGCTCGCCGCGGCGTACCTCGCGCATCATCTCGCGCAGCGAGGCGAAGGACTCCGCCACCAGGGCCAGGCCCAGGTCGTCGAGGGAGTCGAAGTGCCGGTAGAACGCGGTCGGCACGATGCCGACGTCCTTGGCGACCTGCCGCAGGGAGAGCCCGCCGAGCCCGGTCTCGAGGCTGCGCGCCAGCGCGGCGTCCAGGAGCGCGCGCCGGGTGCGCTCCTTCTGCTCGCTGCGGCTCACGGTCACCGCAGGAGCATATCCGGTGCACGCCTGTGCACCGTGGGGAGCGTCACTCGGTCGCCTGGTTGACCGTTTGCGCAGGGTTGTTCCATAGTTTTCAGTGCACGCACGTTCACTGAAACAGGAGTGCCCCATGTCTCTCGCTCAACGGATCCTCGCCTCGCGGGCCGTGGCCGCCCTGGCCTCGCCGCACAGCGTGGATCGCTACCTGGAGATGGTCGACCCGATGTGGGCGGCCACCGAGGTCCGGGCGCGCGTGGTCTCCGTCCACCGCGAGAACCCGGACAGCGACGCGGCCGCGGTCGCCACCCTCACCCTTCAGCCGACCAGCACCTGGCGCGGCCACCGCGCAGGCCAGTACGTCCAGGTCGGCCTCGACGTCCCCGAGGCTCATCTTCCTGGGCGGGGCGGCCGGCGGCTGACCCGCTGCTTCTCGATCTCCTCGGCCGAGTCCGGCCCGGGGGAGCGGTTCACGCTCACCATCCGGGCGCACGACGAAGGCCAGGTGAGCAGGTTCCTGGTCCATGAGGCCCAGCCCGGCCAGATGCTCCACCTCGGCCAGGCCGAGGGTGACTTCACCCTCACCGAGACCCCGGCGACGCCGACCAACAACCACCTGCTGATGATCTCCGGCGGCTCCGGCATCACCCCGGTGATGTCCCAGCTGCGGACGCTGCTGCGTGACGGGTACGACGGCAAGGCCGGCCGCAAGGTGACCTTCCTGCACTACGCGCGCTCGCCCGAGGACCAGATCTTCGCCGCGGAGCTGGCCCGGATCGCCGAGGACGACAACGGCGTGGCGGTGCACCTGCGCTACGGCGAGCAGACCTTCACCGAGCTGGAGCTGCGCCGCCTGGTGCCCGGCTTCCGCGGCGTCGACACCTGGGCGTGCGGGCCGGCCGGACTGATCGAGCTGGTGCGCGCGGCGTACGGCGAGAGCCCAGGCCCCGTCGATCGGCTCCGCGTGGAGTTCTTCAAGCCGCCGTCGGTCGCCAGCGACAGCGCCGAGGGGGAGATCACCTTCTCGCTGAGCGGTGAGACCGCCGAGAACACCGGCGCCTCGCTGCTGGAGCAGGCCGAGGCCGCCGGCCTCACCCCGGAGTTCGGCTGCCGCATGGGCATCTGCTTCTCCTGCACCACCCGCAAGACCGAGGGCACGGTCCGCAACGTGCTGACCGGCGAGGAGTCCTCGCTGCCCGACGAAGACATCCGCATCTGCGTGAGCTCGCCGGTCGGCGACTGCTCCGTCGATCTGTAGAGAGAGGACCGCCACCATGACCACCACGCTCACCCAGGAGCAGCTCGAGGCGTTCGGCGAGGAGATGGACGCGATCCGCCAGCGGATCATCGCCGACCTTGGCGAGGACGACATCGCCTACATCAGGAACATCGTCAAGCGGCAGCGCCAGCTCGAGGTGGCCGGCCGCGCGCTCTTCTACCTCCCGCCCGCCTGGCCGGTCGCCGTCGCCTGCCTGAGCCTGTCGAAGATCCTCGACAACATGGAGATCGGCCACAACGTCATGCACGGGCAGTACGACTGGATGGGCGACCCGAGCCTGTCCAGCCGGATGTTCGAGTGGGACAACGTGTGCCCCAGCGACCAGTGGAAGTACTCCCACAACTACATCCACCACACCTTCACCAACATCCTCGGCAAGGACCGCGACATCGGCTACGGCATCCTGCGCATGGACGAGGGCCAGGAGTGGAAGCCCTACTACCTGGGCAACCCGGTCTACGCGTTCTTGCTGATGGTCTTCTTCGAGTGGGGTGTGGCCCTGCACGACCTGGAGGTGGACAACCTGGTCGCGGGCCGCCGCTCGTGGGAGGACAACAGCAGGCTGATGCCGGGGCTGTGGCGCAAGATCCGGCGCCAGGCGGTGAAGGACTACCTGCTGTTCCCGGCGCTGACCGGCCCGCTGTTCCCGCTGACCTTCCTGGGCAACGCGACCGCCAACCTGGTCCGCAACATCTGGGCGTTCAACATCATCTTCTGCGGGCACTTCCCCGCGGGTGTGGAGTCCTTCGACGAGGCGGACTGCTACGACGAGAACGGCGAGGAGTCGCGCGGACACTGGTACTACCGGCAGGTGCTCGGCTCGGCGAACATCACCGGCGGACCGCTCTTCCACATCATGACCGGCAACCTGTCGCACCAGATCGAGCACCACCTCTTCCCCGACCTGCCGGCCCGCCGCTACCCGGAGATCGCCGAGGAGGTCCGGGAGATCTGCGAGCGCTACGGCCTGGCCTACAACACCGGCCGCCTCTCCACGCAGCTGTTCAGTGTGGCCAAGAAGATCGTCCGGCTCGCCCTGCCCACCAAGAAGGCGGCCGACCCGGTCGAGCCGCTGGTCGAGCCGGCCCCGATGGCCGCCTGATCAGTCGCCGGGCGCGGCCAGGTGACAGGCCGCGCCGCGCCCGTCGATGCGGAGCAGGGCGGGCTCCTCGGTGGCGCAGCGCTCCACCGCGATCGCGCAGCGGGGGTGGTAGGAGCAGCCCTCCGGCGGGTCGAGCGGGCTCGGCGGCTCGCCGTGCTGGCGGGCCGACCCGGGCCGGCGTACGACGTCGATGCGGGGGACCGCCTCCAGCAGCGCCCGCGTATAGGGGTGCCGCGGGTCGGCGAAGACCTGCTCCGTGGGACCGTCCTCGACGACCTGGCCGAGGTACATCACCGCGACCCGGTCGCAGACCGCGCCGACGACGCCGAGATCGTGGGAGATGAAGACCAGCGCCAGGCCGAGGTCGGCCCGCAGCCGGTCGAGCAGCTCGACCACCACCGCTTGGGTGGAGACGTCCAACGCGCTGACCGCCTCGTCGGCCACGAGCACGTCGGGCTCCACGCACAGCGCGCGGGCGATGCCGATCCGCTGCCGTTGACCGCCGGAGAGCTCGCGCGGCCGGGCGCCGAGGGCGGAGGCCGGCAGGCCGACCATCTCCATCAGCTCCCGGGCGCGGCGGTCCGCCGCCTCGCCCTCGTAGAGCCCGTGCACACCCATCAGTTCGCGCAGCACCGACCCGATCCGCATCCGCGGGTTGAGGGACGCGGAGGGGTCTTGGAAGACCATCTGCACGCGTCGCCGGTCGGCGATGCTGCGCCGGCCGTCGATCGCCACGCCGTCGAGCAGCAGCCGGCCCTCGGTGACCGGGGTGAGGCCGCAGATCGCCTTGGCGAGGGTGCTCTTGCCACAGCCGGACTCGCCGACCACGCCCAGCGCGCTGCTCGACTCGACGGCGAGCGTGACGCCGTTGACCGCGTGCACCTCCGCCGCGGGACGGCCGAGGCCGCCGCCGATCCGGTAGCGCACATGGAGATCCTGGGTCTGCAGCATCAGCTCGTCCGCTCCCTCGCCGCGCGGCCCTCCAGCGCGAGCACCGCCGACCGCAGCGCCGCCGTGTAGTCGTGCCGCGGCTCGCGGAGAACCTCCTCGGTGCGTCCCCGCTCGACGATCGCCCCCTCGCGCATCACCACGATCCGCTGGGAGATCTGCGCGATGACGCCCAGGTCGTGGGTGACGAAGAGCAGCGCCAGTCCGCGCTCGACCCGGAGCCGGTCCAGGAGGCCGAGGATCTGGTCCTGCACGGTGACGTCGAGCGCTGTGGTCGGCTCGTCGCAGATGAGCAGGCGGGGGTCGCCGGAGAGCGCGAGCGCGATCATCACCCGCTGCCGCAGGCCGCCGGACAGCTCGTGGGGGAAGGCGCGGGCGCGGCGGGCCGGGTCGGGGATGCCGGCCTCGCCCAGCAGGCCGACCGCCACCTCGCGCGCCGTACGACGCGAGATGCGCTCCTTCCGGCTGGCGATGACGCCGTCGGCGACCAGGTCGCCGACGCGGCGGGTCGGGTTGAGCGCGGTCATCGGCTCCTGGAAGACCATCGCGATCCCGTGGCCGCGCACCTCTTCGGGACGGTACGGCGCGCCGTCGAGGCGCAGCGTCCCCGCCGTGACGCGGGCCCCTCGGGGCAGCAGCCCGATCGCCGAGCGCATGGTCAGGCTCTTGCCGGACCCGGACTCCCCGACGATGCCCAGGCACTCGCCGGGCGCGACCTGCAGGCTGACGTCGTGGACCACGCGCCGGGCCTCCCGGCCGGCGCCCACGTCGACGCAGAGACCCTCGATCTCCAGCAGTGCGCTCATGACTGCTTCACCACGTCGTCGAGCCCGTCGCCGATCAGCGCGAAGCCGAGACCGAGCGCGGTGATCGCGACGCCCGGCGCGACCACGAGCCACCACTGCTCGGCGAAGCGGGCGCGGTTCTCGGCGATCATCGCGCCCCACTCCGGCGTCGGAGAGGGGATGCCCAGGCCGAGGAAGGAGAGCGTGGCCAGGGCGAGGATGGCGATGCCGATGTCCAGCACGACGTACACCAGGGTCTGGTTCAGCGTGTTGGGCAGCACGTGCCGGACCAGCACCCGGCGACTGGAGAGACCGCCCGCGCGGGCGGCCTGGACGTACTCCAGCTCACGGACCCGCATGATCTCCCCGCGGATGAGGCGGGCGTAGACGATCCACCCCACGGCCACGAAGACGATGATCACCGGCAGCTCCCCGGGGCCGAGGAAGAGGAACGGCTTGGCCATGCCCAGCGCGCCCAGCAGGGCGAGGAAGAAGACCAGGACCGGGAACGACTGGACCAGGTCGATGAGCCGGGCGACCACGGTGTCCACCGGGCCGCCGTAGAAGCCGGCGACGGCGCCGATCAGGGTGCCCAGCAGCATCGGCAGCACCGCGCAGAGCAGGCCGACGCGCAGGTCGACCCGGATCGCCCAGATCAGCCGGGAGAGCGTGTCGCGCCCCAGCGCGTCCGTGCCCAGCCAGTGGTCGGCGCTCGGCGGCGCGAGGCGGTTGAGCAGGTCCTGCTTGAGCGGGTCGGCCGGTGCGATGACCTCCGCCAGGAGTCCGGCGAGGACGAAGGCGCCGACCACCAGGGACCCGGCGATGATCTTGCTGTGGCCGCGACGACCGGCCCGAGGCGGGGCGGTCGCCTCCTGCTCCAGCAGCGCGCTCACGAGGCGCGCACCCGCGGGTCGATGCTCACCTGGGCCAGGTCGGCGAGCAGGTTGACGGCCATGACCGCCACGGCGAAGACGAGCGTCACGCCCTGGGTGACCAGCAGGTCCTTGCCGACCGCCGAGGTGACCAGCGTCGAGCCCAGCCCGTGGATGTCGAAGGTCACCTCGAGCACGACGACCCCGAAGAGAAGGAATCCGATCTGGACGGCCAGCAGGCTGATGGCGGGGGAGAGCGAGTTGCGCACGACGTACCAGCGGAAGAGCCGGCCGCCGCTGACGCCGGCCGCGCGCGCGGCGGTGACGTAGTCGGACTCCAGGACGTCGACCATGCTGGTGCGCAGGCTGCGCGCGATGACGGGCGCCAGCGCCAGGGCCAGGGAGACCGCGGGCAGCGCGACCGAGCGCAGGTGCTCGGCGGGCGTGTCCCCGAAGCCGGAGACCGGGAACCACCCCGTCGGCAGCGCGACGAAGCGGACCAGCATCAGGCCGACCCAGAACGTCGGCAGGTAGAGCACCGCGACGCTGCTGGTCCGCAGGGTGTGGTCCAGCCAGCCGTCGCGGTGCGTCGCCGCGATCCAGGCGAGGGGCAGGGCCACCAGCGCGGTCAGCAGCATGGTCGCCACGACCAGCCACAGCGTCGGCGCCAGGTGCTCGCCGATCATCGACACGACACTGTCGCCGGTGCGGGCCGAAGTGCCGAGATCGCCGTGGGCAAGGCGCACCAGGAACGACCAGTACTGGCCGAGCACGCCGCGGTCGTAGCCGAGCTGGTGACTGAGCTCGGCGACCTGCTCGTCGGTGGCCTTGGGCCCCAGGATGATGCGGGCGGGATCGCCAGGGGTGACCTTGGTGATCAGGAAGACCAGGAAGGTCACCGCCAACAGGAGTGGCACGGCCTGCAGCAGCCGGCGCCCGACGAAGGCATACCGACCGCTGCCTGCCGTTGCCATGCGAACCGCCTACTCCTCGACCCACAGGGTGGATGCGTCGTACAGACCCGATGGACGCAGCTCCAGCCCGTGCGTGGTGGACCCGGCCACCGAGGTGACGTACGGCGAGACCAGCGGGACGACCGTGGCGGCATCGTAGTTCTGCTTCTCGAAATCGGCGACCGCCGCGGCCTGCGCCGCCAGTTCGCTCGCCGCCGACACGGCGCCCAGGGCGCCCAGCGGGATGTTCGGGTCCGCGCCGGTGAACAGGTAGCCGGTGGCGCCGAGGAACGACAGCGGGTCGACCGGCGTCGGCGCCATCGCGGTGTAGTTGCCGATCGCCATCTGGAAGTCGCTCGTGGCCAGCCTGGTCAGCAGGGTCGCGGAGTCGAGCTGCTTGATCTGGACGTCGATGCCCGCCTCCTTCAGCATCGGCTGGATCGCCTGGGCGGCCAGCAGGTCGAGGCCGCGTGAGGAGTCCACCAGCAGCTCGACGGTCGCGTCGCCGCCGGAGACCTGCGCCAGCTCGGACTTCGCCGCGCCGGCGTCGAAGGAGGACCAGTCGCACTCGGGACAGCCGTCGTCGCCGGGCACGTTCGGCGGCAGCACGCCCTTGGCGAGCTCGGCCTTCTTCTCGTAGACCGAGGCGACCAGGGCGTCGCGGTCGATGGCCAGCGAGACCGCCTTGCGGAAGTGCGGGTCCTTCATCGCCCCGGCCGCCTGCGAGAAGGTGATCACGCTCATCGACGAGGACGGCACGGCCACGATGTCCGAGGCGGCGTCGACGGCGGACAGGTTGTCGATCGGCACCCGGTCGGCCAGCCCGGCGTCGCCGCTCTGCACCTGCAGCAGTCGCTGGCTGGTGTCGGCGACCACCCGGTAGGTCAGCGAGTCCAGGTACGGCCGGCCCTCCTGCCAGTAGTGCTCGTTGCGGACCAGCTCGATCTTGTCGTCGCCGGAGGAGGAGATGGCGAACGGACCGGCGCCGATGGGCTGTCGGTAGAACTCCTTGGCGCTCTTGCCGCCGAAGCCGTCGGGCACGATCGCGGAGTTGCTCCAGCTCAGGATGCCGAGCACGGCCGAGGACGGGGCGGTCAGCGTGATCACCACGGTGGCGTCGTCCTGGGCGGCGGCGCTCTTGAGGAACGTCGAGTAGAGGGCGCCGTACTGCGTGCCGGCCATCCACTGCTGGACGGAGAAGACCACGTCCTTGGCGGTGACCGGGGTGCCGTCGCTGAAGGCCGCTCCCTCCTGCAGGGTCATGGTCAGCTGGGTGCCGGTGGAGTCGTAGGACCACTCCTTGGCCAGGCCCGGCACGATCTCCTGCCCGTCCGCGCTGACCTCGACCAGCGGGCTGAGCACCTCGCGCATCACCTGGTACGTCGACACCTGGACGGCCGCGTCGGGGTTCCAGCCGTCGATCGTGTCCGGGATGGCCACGGTGAGGCTGCCGCCGGAGACGGGCGAGCCGGTGTCGTCGCCCTTCGTGCCGGAGCCGTCGCCGCCGCAGGCGCTGAGGAGCAGCAGCCCGCCGGCGGCGAGGCCGGCGATGAGCTGTCGTCGAATCCTGGTGTGCACGTTCCCTACCTCGATCCCGTTGTCGTGGGACAGTGGACGCGATCGCTGGGACGCAATCAGCGTACAATGAATGGGTTGTTCGTAGAATCTCTACGTTAAGGGGAGTCCGTGTCAAGGTCTTCGACGAAAACAGTGGCCGCGCCGGGCTCCTCGCGATCGCCGAAGAGCGCGTCCAAGGCAACCCGTCGCAGTGCCGAGGCCACCCGCGACCTGATGCTGCGAGCCGGGACCAGGCTGGCGCTGGAGCGGCTCCGGGACGCCGACGAGGACGCGGCGGCCAGGGCCCTGGCGCACATCCGGCTCACCGACGTCGCCCGGGTGGCCACCGAGATCGAGCGCGGTGAGGGGATCGACCGCGGCCGGATCACCACCGGCGCGATCTACCAGTTCTGGCCGACGCAGGCCGCCTTCCAGGCCGACCTGATGGTGCACGTCCTCACCGACGAGCCGCTGCCGGTCGAGGCGCGGCTCGCCTCCCGAGCGCTGGAGCTGATCGCCAGCGGGGACCCGATCGAGGACGTGCTGTCCGAGCTCGCGCTCGCGGCGTACCGGATCGCCCGCGAGACCGAGATCTACGACCTCTCGCTGCTCTTCGTGCCCTACAGCCGGCTGCCGCGGGTGGGCGAGGCGCTGAAGCGCTCGTACGAGGAGCAGGCCAAGGAGGCGCGGCCGATCTACCAGGCGCTGCTGCGTGCCGGAGGCCTGCGGATGCGCGAGCCGTGGCAGCTGGAGGACATGATGAGCGCGATCTCGGCGCTCCACGACGGCTATCGCATCCAGGAGCACAGCGGCGCGGTCGCGGGCGACGCCGAGCACGTGGAGGCCGTGCTGGCGCGCGCGACCGTCGCGATCTTCCAGTCCTTCAGCGAGCCTGCGTGACGTCCTGTCTGAAGTGATCCATGACGGCCTCGCACAGGGCCGTCTCGTCGACGTCGCGCGTCGAGTCGACGGCGTCGGGCGCCGACGCCAGCCGGGCCAGCACCAGGCCGGCCTCGTGGTCGATCCAGAGGATCTGCCCGCTGACGCCCCAGGCGGTGGGCTGGCCCTCGGCGGTGACCCACCACTGGGCGCGGTAGCTCCAGCCCTCCATGTGGCCGACGTCCGGTGAGTTGGCGAACGCCTCCTGGTCGCCGCCGTCGCGCAGGATCCGCACGACCTCGGGCGGGACGACCTGGTCGTCGCCGACCCGGCCGTCGTCGAGAAGCATCTGGCCGAAGCGGGCCAGATCGCGGGCGGTGGCGTTCAGGCCGCCGCTGACGACCGGGGTGCCGATCGGGTCCAGCAGGATCCGTGCGGAGTGCTCGGCGCCGATCCGGGACCAGATCCGCTCGGAGAGCAGCTCGGAGACGGGCCGGTCGTGCACCCGGGCCAGCAGCCAGCCCAGTACGTCGGTCGCGGGGGTCAGGTACATGAACGCGCGACCGTGCTCGCCGGCCTTCTGCAGCCCCGCGGCGAACTCCAGGAGGCCCTGGTCGGTCTCGTGCTTGCTGTCCACCCAGGTGCCGCTGCGCCGCAGGAACCGCAGGAAGAGCGAGTCCTCCTGCTCGGGGCCGGCCTCGTGCTCGAGCCAGTCCAGCTCGTCCCACTCCGCGGCGACGACCATGTCGAGCACCTGCTGCACGGTGGTGTCGGCGAAGACGCCGTCGGCGAGCTCGGGGACGTAGTCCACCGCGAGCCGATCGGGGTCCAGCAGGCTGTCGTGGATCGCCAGCAGGGTGAGCAGGCCGGTGAAGGACTTGGTCACCGAGGCGAGCAGGTGGAGCTGGTCGGGCCGTAGATCGTTGTCGTAGCGCTCATAGACGATCTCGCCGTCCTTGAGCACCACCAGCGCGTCGGACCAGGTCCGCCTGAGCATCTCGGCGACGGTGCGCCGCTCGCCCTCGTGGTCGACGACCTCGAGCTCCTCGACCTCGGCCGGGTCGGCCAGGCGCTCGGGCAGCGCGCGGACCGGGCCGTCGCCGCGCGGGACCTCGGCGGTGGGCGCGATCAGGGTCATGTTCGAGAAGGCCCAGCGGTTGTACGGCGCGTAGAACCAGTTGCCCCGGGTCACCCGGTGCTCGGGCGCCGGCGGGATGCCGGTCATCAGCCCCAGCTCTCGAGCCGACGCGTACGGGTCCGTGCTCATGGGCGCTCCTTGGAAGGAAGTTGTTCAGACATCTTGTGCGAAGAACATAGAAGTTCTACGTTATCTGGTCAAGAGGCGAGAGGAGAGCGTGATGACGGCTCGGACGGAGACCGTGGGGACGGCCACGGCGCAGGCGCCACCGGCGGCGGCGTACGCCGACCCAGGGGTGCTCGCCGACGAGCTCGCCGCGATCTGGCGGCGGCGGTGGGTCATCGCCGGGCCGAGCGCCGACGTGGCCGAGCCGAAGAGCTACCTCGCCGTCGACATCGCCGGTGTCCCCGTCGTGGTGACCCGCGATCGCGACGGTGTCCTGCGCGCGCTGTCGAACGTCTGCCGCCATCGCGGCATGATCATCGCCGACGGGTGCGGGTCGGCGATGGCGCTGAGCTGTCCCAACCACGCCTGGACCTACGGGCTCGACGGCCGCCTCAAGGGCGCACCGCGCTCTTCGGTCGAGGAGGACTTCGACCCGAGCGCCATCCGGCTCCCCGAGTACGCCGTGCTGGAGTGGGGACCGGTCGTCCTGGTCTGCCTCGACCCCGACGCCGAGCCGCCGGTCGCGGAGCTGGCCCTGATGGACGCGACCCTGGCCGCGGCCGGACTCGATCTCACCACCATGCGCCGCTCCGGCGAGATCGTCGACTGGACCATCGGCGCCAACTGGAAGATCGTCATCGAGAACTACCTGGAGTGCTACCACTGCACCTGGGTGCACCGGGATCTCGCCGCCGTCTTCGACATCCCCGAGTACCGCTACGCCGCCGAGCCCGTCGGCGACCTGCTGATCTCCTCCTCGCCGGTCAAGGAGGGCGCCGGCAGCGCCCGCCGCGACGAGCTGCTGGATGTCGAGGGTCCGCTCAAGGAGAGCCATTGGTACCTGCTCTTCCCCGGCGCCACGGTCAACTGCTATCCGGGAGCGGGAGCGGTGGAGCTCACCTGGTACTGGCCGATCGACGCCGAGACCACGGGCGCCCGCACGCTCGTGCTGGTCGCGCCCGACGCGACCGAGAGGTACGAGACGCAGGTCAACGCGCTGCTGATGCAGGTCGGCGAGGAGGACAACGTCATCTGCGAGGGCATGCAGCGGGGCATGCGCTCCGGCGCTCTCGACCGGGTGCGCGTGCTCCCCGGCAACGAGCCGCTGATCAGCACGTTCCACGACCTGCTCGCCGAGCGGGTGACCTACCAGGAGGCAGGCAGATGAGCCGTAGCCGTGTGGCCGGCGTCGGGATGGTCCCGTTCGCGACCCCGCGTACCAGCGATCCGTACGACGTGATGGGCGAGGCGGCCATCCGCGCCGCCCTGTCCGACGCCGGTGTCGACTACTCCCTGGTCGAGCAGGCCTACGCCGGCTACGTCTACGGCGACTCGACCTGCGGCCAGAACGTCGCCTATCGCGTCGGGCTGACCGGGATCCCGCTGGTCAACGTCACCAACAACTGTGCCACGGGATCGACCGCGCTCTTCCTGGCCCGCCAGGCCGTCGAGAGCGGCGCCGCCGAGTGCGTGCTCGCCTTCGGCTTCGAGCAGATGATGCGCGGTGCGCTCACCACCTTGTGGGACGACCGGCCCAGCCCCTTCGACCGCTTCGACGAGGTCAAGGCGCGCGCCCAGGAGCCCAGCGAGGCGCCGTTCGCGGCCCAGTACTTCGGCGGCGCCGGCATCGCGTACGCCGAGGAGCACGGCCTGGCCCCGGACACGCTCGCGCGGATCTCGGTCAAGGCCCGGGCCCACGCCGCGCACAACCCCTACGCGGTCTTCCGCGATCCGCTGACCGTCGAGGAGGTGCTGGCCTCGCCGGCGGTCTACGGACCGCTGACCCGGCTGCAGTGCTGCCCACCGACGTGCGGCGCCGCCGCCGCGATCGTGGTCTCCGAGGAGCTCGCCCGCCGTCACGGCCTGGACGGATCGGTGGCGATCTCGGCCCAGGCGATGACCACCGACGGACCGGAGTCGTTCTCCGGCGACATGCGCCGGCTGGTCGGCTTCGACATGGCCGCCGAGGCGGCGCGGCAGGTCTACGAGGCCAGTGGCGTGGACCCGCTCGACATCCCGGTCGTCGAGCTGCACGACTGCTTCACCACCAACGAGCTGCTCTCCTACGAGGCGCTCGGGCTGACCCCGGAGGGGACCGCGGAGAAGATGGTCGTCGACGGCGACAACACCTACGGCGGTCGCGTCGTGGTCAACCCGTCGGGTGGCCTGCTGGCCAAGGGCCATCCGCTGGGCGCGACCGGCCTGGCACAGTGCGCCGAGCTGGTCTGGCAGCTGCGCGGCCAGGCCGGCGCGCGTCAGGTGGAGGGTGCCACCCGCGCCCTGCAGCACAACATCGGCCTCGGCGGGGCGGCCGTGGTCACGCTCTACCAGAGGGTCGCGTGATGGCGATCGACGGCGAGGCGGCGCTGGCCCTGCGGCTCCCGGTCCACACGGTGGACGTCGAGCGTGGTGCGCTGCGGTTCTTCGCGCAGGCCACCGGCGAGCGACGGCCCGAGTACGTCGACGTCGAGGCGGCCCGTGCTGCGGGGCACGACGACCTGCCCGTTCCCCCGACGTACTTCTTCAGCATGGAGCTGCAGGGCCCGGAGCCGTTCGGCTTCCTCGACGCCCTCGGCGTGGACCTGACCCGGGTCCTCCACGGTGAGCAGTCCTTCGACTACAAGCGCGTCGTGTGCGCCGGCGAGCGACTCACCCTCGCGCCGCGGATCGTCGCGGTCGCCAGCAAGAAGGGTGGCGCGATGGAGCTGCTGACCAAGCGGACGACGGTGACCGACGAGGCCGGCGAGGTCGTCGCGCTGCTCGGTTCGGTGCTGGTGGTGAGGGGCCGATGACGAGCCGGACCCTCACGTGCGAGCCGATCAGCCGTACCACGCTGGCGCTCTTCGCCGGCGCCTCCGGCGACCACAACCCGATCCACATCGACATCGACGTGGCCCGTGGCGCGGGCATGGGCGACGTGTTCGCCCACGGGATGCTCTCGATGGCCTACCTGGCCCGGCTGGTGACCGAGTGGTTCCCGCAGCGGCGGCTGTTGACGCTGACCACGCGGTTCGTCGCGATCACGCCGGTGCGCGCGACGCCGACCTGCAGCGGCACGGTCACCTCGGCGACCGGTGGCGTCACCACCGTCGACCTCGCCGTCACGCTCGAGGACGGCACGGTCACCCTCACCGGCACCGCGACCCTCGCCGACGACTGATCCGCCGGCGCTCACCCACCACGCAGTAGTCCACACACCACAGGGAGTCAGACACCATGGGAAAGCTCGACGGCAAGGTCGCCATCGTCTCCGGATCCGGCCGCGGCATCGGCCGCGAGATCGCGCTCAAGCTCGCCGGTGACGGCGCGGCCGTGGTGGTCAACGACCTCGACGACGCGCCCGCCAAGGAGACGGTCGCGGCGATCGAGGCGGCCGGAGGCGAGGCCGTCGCCTGCGTCGGCAGCGTCACCGAGGAGGGCTTCGGCGAGCGGTTCGTCTCGACCGCGGTCGACGCCTTCGGCGGTCTCGACATCGTGGTCAACAACGCCGGCTACACCTGGGACAGCGTCATCCAGAAGATGACCGACGAGCAGTGGGACGCGATCCTCGACGTCCACCTCAAGGCGCCGTTCCGGATCCTGCGGGCGGCCCAGCCGGTGATCGCCGGCGCGGCGAAGGCGGCGCGCGAGGCCGGGGACCCGGCGCCGTGCCGCAAGGTCGTCAACATCGCCTCGGTCGCCGGCCTCGGTGGCAACGCCGGCCAGTCCAACTACGCGGCCGCCAAGGCCGGCGTGATCGGCCTGACCAAGACACTGGCCAAGGAGTGGGGCCGCTACAACGTCACCGTCAACACCGTCGCCTTCGGCCTGGTGACCACGCGGCTCACCGCGACCCCCGCCGGCGGCGACGGGACCATCGACGTGGACGGCCGCCAGATCCGGGTCGGCGTGAACCCCCAGGTCCTCGCCGCGGCCGAGGCCGGCATCCCGCTCGGTCGCGCCGGCACGCCCGAGGAGGCGGCCGGAGCCGTCTACCTGCTCTGCATCCCCGAGTCCGACTACGTCAGCGCCCAGACCCTGGTCTGCGGCGGTGGCTTCACCCTCTGAGTTCCACCACCGTCAGGAGACGTCCGATGCCGACCATCGCTGGAACCCTTCGCTCGACCGCCTGCCGTGTGCCCGACGCCGAGGCCCTGCAGTTCGGCGACGAGCTGCTCAGCTACCGCGAGCTCGACCTCGCCGTGGACCGCTGGGCCTCGGCCCTCCGCGACCGGGGCGTGACCCAGGGCGATCGGGTCGCGCTGATGTCGCTCAACTCCGACCTCTTCGTGCTGGCGTTCTACGCCGTCCAGCGGCTCGGCGCGATCCTGGTCCCGGTCAACCCGGCCTCCGCGCCTCCCGAGATCGACCACATCGTGACCGACTCGGGCGCCTCGGTCCTGCTCGTCGCGCCGGCCCTGGCCGACAAGGTACGCCGGGGGGAGGACGCGCCCCTGCCGTCGGTGCTGCTCGAGGTGCTCTCGCTCGGACCGGCCGAGGGATTCGACGACCTGGCCGCGATCGCGGCGGCGTCCGAGCCGCTGGGGGAGGAGATCCCCGTGGCCGAGAGCGACGACGCGCTGATCCTCTACACCTCCGGCACGACGGGCAAGCCGAAGGGCGCGCTCTTCGACCACCACCGGACGATGTGCGTGGCGACCTCGATGGTCAGCTCGCTCGGGATGAAGGCGGGTGACCGGTTCCTCCACGTCGCCCCGCTCTACCACGCGGCGGAGATGGCGATCATGCTCGTGCCCGGCACCCTCATCGCCGCCAAGCACGTCGTCGTGCCGGCGTTCGACCCGGCGGCGGTGCTGGAGCTGATGGAGCGCGAGCGGATCACCATGTTCTTCGGCGTGCCCACGATGTTCCAACTGATGATGCGGGTGCCCGGCGCCGGCGATCGGGACCTCTCGGCCTGGCGTACCGGCCTCTTCGGCGCGGCGCCGATGCCCGAGCACGCCGTACGCCAGATGGTCGAGACCTGGCCCGGGGTGGAGTTCATGCAGCTGTGCGGCCAGACCGAGGCCGGCCCGTCGGGGATCTACAGCACCCACGCGCAGGTGGTCGCCCGGCCCGACGCCAGCGGCCGCCAGGGCGTCGTGCTGACCGACGCGCGGGTGGTCGACGAGTCCGGGCAGGACGTGGCGCCGGGCGAGACCGGCGAGCTGTGGCTGCGTGCGGAGTCGGTGATGAAGGGCTACTGGAACAACCCGGAGGCCACCGCCGCCGCCTTCGCCGGCGACTGGCTGCGCACCGGCGACATCGCGCGGGTGGACGCCGAGGGCTACATGACGCTGGTCGACCGTCTCAAGGACATGATCATCACCGGCGGTCGCAACGTGTACTCCATCGAGGTCGAGAACGTCCTCGCCGGCCATCCCTCCGTCCAGGACGCCGCGGTCGTGGCCCGCCCGCACGCGGACTTCGGGGAGAGCATCGTCGCGGTCGTGACTCTCGCCGACGACGCCTCGCTCACTCTGGAGGAGCTGCGGGAGTACTGCCGCCCGCTGATCGCCGACTACAAGATCCCGCACGACCTCGTCGTCGCCTCCATCCCGCGCAACGCCTCGGGCAAGATCCTCAAGCACCGCCTCCGCGACGAGGTGGTCACTGCCTGAGAGCACGCTCACGTTGCCCTCTCCGCGCGAGCGCCCGACACTGGTGGGCATGAAGGAGCGACTCTCCCGCACCGAGATCGGCAAGGACGCCATCCAGGACGGCGTCGAGGCCGCGGCCGCGACCGTCGGCCAGGTCGCCTCGATCCTGACCGCCGCCGTCGGTGACGTCACCAAGGCCATCGGCGGCCTCGCCACCGAGCTCTTCGAGATCCGCGACGCCGCCCGCCACGCCGCCTCCGCCGCCGACGACCAGCCGGAGCCCCCCGAGGACCTGTAGGCCCATGTCCTCCGGGGTCGGCCGAAGGAACGCTGATCAGCCGAAGGACATCTGGAAGTCGGCCATCCGGAAGGACGCGATCGGGCGCTTGCCGTGCAGCCAGCCGAGGGGGCCGTCGACGGCGAAGGACCAGGTGCCGCGGCAGGGGAGGGACTTCGAGGAGCCGGTCAGGCTCGCGGTGACCTCCTCGCCTGCATTCGGGCCGCTCTCGCGCCGCTGCCAGGTCTGACCCTTGAAGGGGACGCGCGGCGCGGCGCGGGAGACGTCGGTGAACCAGGCCGAGGCGATCGGCTGCCCGTCGATGCTGGTGGTCCAGCGGGTCCGGGTGATCGGGCCGGTGCGCTCGGTGCGCAGGTCGAAGTCGCAGAGGTCCTTGGGGATCGCCCACAGCTCACGCCCGCCGGCCATCGAGGCGACGGAGTCGACCCAGATGTCGGTGATGGTGACGGCCTTGTGGGCGGTGGTGGCGACGAGCAGCTCGCCGTACGTCAGCGGGCTCGGCTCCTCGTAGGAGACCAGTGCGGCGCCGTAGACGCCGGGCGCGCGGTCGGGGTGGTCGCCCTCGCGGATGCGGAAGAGCGAGAGCCAGAGCTGACCGGTCATGTTCCACGGCGCGGGTGGGTACTCGACGCCGGCCGGGAGGGGGGTCGGGAGGGTACGCATGACACGAGGGTACGTCGTCCCGGCCTCTCGCGCCGCTGTGTTAGTCTAGTAAATCAATAGACTTTCAACATAGGGAGGCGCGATGACCAGCTCGTCCGAGATCCAGCGACAGGGACGCCCGGGAACGGGCTCGGACCCGGTGCGGGTGGCGATCGTCGGCGGTGGCGCCGCGGGCGTCCTGGCCGCCACGCACCTGGCGCAGGCGGCGACGCGCCGGACCACGCGGATCGAGGTCGCGGTGATCGACCCGGCCGAGCAGTGGGCGCGCGGCGTGGCCTTCGGCACCACCGATCGCGAGCATCTGCTCAACGTGCCGGCGGTCGGCATGAGCGCGCTGCCGGAGGATCCCCTGCACTTCGTGCGCTGGCTGGCGAGGGAGTACGACGAGGAGATCGCGCCGGGCGCCTTCGTCGAGCGCCGGGTCTACGGGCGGTACCTCGACGACACCGTCACCGCGGCGTTCCGCGACAGCCTGGAGCTGGCCACGATCCGGCATCGGCGTACTCGGGTGACCGGCGTGACCCGGGTCGGCGACGGACCGGAGGCCCGGCTGGTGCTGAGCCTGGCCGACGGCCCCGACCTGGTCGTCGACGCCGCCGTCCTCGCGACCGGCCTGCCTCCGGCCGAGACCGCCTGGGCGCCTCCGGCTCTGCGCGACTCGCCGTTCTTCGTGCCCGATCCCTGGGCGCCCGGCGCCCTCGACGCGATCCGTCGGGACCGGGTGGGCCCCGCGCCGGTGCTCCTGGTCGGGACCGGCCTGACCGCGGTCGACGTGGTCCTCAGCCTGACCTCGGCCCAGGGCCGCGAGCGGCCGGTCGTCGCCGTCTCCCGCAACGGGCGGCTGCCCCGCGTCCACCGTGCCGAGCCGGTCCTGCCGGTTGCGCCCGAGATCGGCGACTGGGGCGACACCCTGGAGGAGATCCGGGCCCGGGCGGCCGAGCACATCCGGGTGGTCGAGGAGTCGCCGGACGGTGACTGGCGCGCGGCCGTGGACGGCCTGCGGTTCCAGGTCGCCGCCCTCTGGCGGCGGCTGAGCGAGACCGACCGGCTGGCGTTCCTGCGCGACGACGCGTCGGCCTGGAACCTGCTGCGTCACCGGATGGCCCCCTCCAGCGCGCTGACGATCAACCACCACCGGGCCAACAACCGCCTGGATGTCCGCGCCGGGCGGATCGTCGGCGCGACCCCGCTGCCCCGAGGCGGCGTCCGGGTCGAGCTCGCCGACGCAAGCACGGTCGAGGCCGGCTGGGTCGTCAACTGCACGGGACCTCGCGCGGACATCAGGACGCTGGGCGACCCGCTGATCGACGACCTGCTCCGCCCGGTCGCCGGGGTCGCCACCGCGACGGTGGCGACGGCGGGCATGGGACTGCGCACCCGCGACGGCCGGCTGATCGACTCCGCCGGCATCGCCGACGCGCCGATCTGGACGCTGGGCGCGCTGCGCCGCGGTGAGCTGTGGGAGTCCACGGCCGTGCCGGAGATCCGCGGCCAGGCCGCGGCGCTCGCCACGGCCGTGCTGGAGCAGGTGGCTCCGCTGCCGCGCCGGCTGGCCGACGGCCGGCTGGTCAGCGGACGGCATCCGATCGCGCGGCCGCGGGACCCGCTGGGGCTGCCGCTGTCGACGACGTCGGAGGCCGCGGCGGCGTACAACTCCGGTCTCGAGCGGATCATGAAGGTCCAGTCGGGCGCGGAGGACTGCCTGCGCCAGGCGATCGAGCTCGACCCGGGCTTCGCGCTGGCCCACGCGACGTTGGCGATGCTGGGGCACGAGGGCGGCAGTGCGGTCGACGTCGAGACCTCGCTCGCCAGTGCCCAGCGGGCCGGCCGCGTCCGCGCCGACGAGCGCGAGCGCAGCCTGGTCGACGTGGTCACCCGCCGCGTGCGCGACGTACGCGGATCGGGCACGCAGGCGCTGACCAACCACATCGCGACCTGGCCGCGCGACGTGGTGGCGGTCTCGGCGGCCGTGCCGACGATCGCCTTCTCCGGCGTCATCGACGTCTCGCAGGCGTGGGAGCTGGTCGAGGGCCTGGCGCCGGCGTACGGCGACCACTGGTGGTACGCCTCCCTGCTCGCCTTCGCCCGCCAGGACCAGAGCCGCTTCGAGGAGGCGGGCCTGCTCGCGGAGAGCGCGCTGGCCTGCGAGCCGGGCTCGGGTCACGCGGTCCACGCGGCGAGCCATGCGATGTACGAGACCGGCGACCACCAGGCCGGGCGGGTCTGGCTCGACCACTGGATCGCGCAGAGCGGCCGGTCCGCCAGCCACCTCGCGCACTTCTCCTGGCACGCCGCGCTCTACGACCTGGCGCTCGGCGACATGGAGGCGCTGCGGCGGCGCTACTACTCCGAGCTGGCCGATGTCGGTGGCGTCCGGGCGCTGATCGACACCACCTCGCTGCTGTGGCGCTGGCGGGTGACGGTCACCGAGTGGGACGACGCGGTCGCCTCGGGGCTTCCCGGGCGGGCCGCGGGCGGAGCCTTCCCCGGCGAGCCGGCGCCGCCGCCCGCGGCTCCGGTCCTGCACCACATCTCCGCGGACCTGCTCGACCGGCCGGAGACGCCGTTCGTGGCGCTCCACGCCGCGCTGGCGCTCGCCGCGGACAAGGACGCCTCGCGCCTCGGCTCACTGCGCCGGCGCTGCGAGAACCACACCGACCCGGTCGTCAGGTCCGTGGTCGCCACCGTCATCGACGGCCTGGAGGACACGCTGACCGGCGACTGGGCCTCGGCCGTACGCCGGCTCGAGGAGGCGCTGCCCGTCCTGGCCAAGGTCGGCGGCTCGGCGGCCCAGCGGGAGATCGTCGAGGAGACGCTGCTCTGGTCGCTGGTGCACAGCGGTGACGCCGTACGGGCCACGGAGATCCTGGAGGCACGCACGCACCGGCGACCCTCGCCGCTGGATCGCAACCGGCTCCGGTCGCTGGGCTCGCACCATCGGGCCCAGACGCCGGCCAGCAGGGCGTAGCTACGCGGCGGCGCCCGCGCGGTCGAGGATCGCGCGGGCCAGCCGCTCCGGCTCCTCCTCGGGGACCCAGTGGCTGACGCCCTCGAGCACCTCGAGGGCGTACGGCGCGTCCACGAAGTCCGCGGTGTGCTCGATGCCGTGGCGGATCAGGAACCCGTCCTTGTCGCTCCACACCATCGTGGTCGGCACCTTCACCTTGGCCCCGCCGAAGGCGCCGGACTCCTTGCGGCTCAGCGGCAACGCGCGGTACCAGCCCAGGCCGCCGCGCAGCGCGCCGTCCTCGATGATCTCGCGGCGGAACCGCTCGAAGGACTCGGGGCTCATCCGCGCCTGCCGCATCGAGCGCTGCCCGATCGCCCGGCTGCGCAGTCCCAGCTCGGGGATCAGCGGGAGCTGGAAGAAGCCCATGTACCACGACGCCTTGGCCTGCCCGTGCTTCATCGCGCCCATGAACGCGCCGGGGTGCGGCACCGAGACGGCGGTGAAGCTGAGCAGCCGGTCGGGGTGCGCCAGCGCCAGCGCCCAGCCGACCGCCGCGCCCCAGTCGTGGGCGACCAGGTGCACCGGCCCGCCGACCTCGTCGATGAGCGCGACCACGTCGTCGACGAGGTTCCGCACCCGGTACGCCGCCCGCCCGCGCGGCCGTGCCCCGGGGGAGTAGCCGCGCTGGTCCGGCGCCAGCGTGCGGTAGCCCGCCTCGTTGAGGATCGGCGTGACCTTCTCCCAGGAGGTGGCCCGCTGCGGGAAGCCGTGCAGCAGCACGACCACCGGGCCGTCGAGGGGCCCGGTGTCGGTGACGTCGAACCGCAGGCCGTCGTGGGTGTAGGAGGTGATCCGCTCGCCGGTCATGGACCGCAGGTTACCGGCCGGTCACCTCGGGGTCACGGGTCGGCCGTCGTCTCAGTCGTCGTCGGGGTCGTCGGCGCGGGCCAGCCAGGTCGCGAACCGCTCGACGGCGGTCTCGAACTCGGGATGGACGTCGACGAAGGCCTGCAGCTGGTCGGCCAGCCACGCCAGGGTGACCTCCTCGTCGCCCCGGCGCTTCTCCAGCTCCTCGATGCCGCGATCGGTGAAGTACATCTCAGGCGAACGCCCGGTCCATGAGCCCCTGCTGCTCCGCGACGTGGCGGGAGTGCTGGCCCACCGACGGAGAGGAGGAGGCCGGGCGCGAGATGACCTCGACCTCGCGGTCCAGGAGCGGGAACAGGTTGAGCCCGAAGTGCGGCGCCGGACCCATGTTGGCCGGCTCGTCCTGCACCCAGCGCACGTGGCGCAGGTTCGGGTAGCGGTTGAGCTCGGCCTGCACGTCTTCGGCCCGCAGCGGGTAGAGCTGCTCGACCCGCACGATGGCCGTGCTCAGGTCCTCGTCCTGGCGCTTGCGGCGCTCGACGACCAGGTCCCAGGTGATCCGGCCGCTGCACAGCAGCAGCGTGGTGACCTTGTCCGGATCGACCATCGAGTCGCCGACGACCGAGGTGAAGGAGCCCTGGGTGAACGCCTCGGGCTGCGAGGCGGCCTCCTTGCGCTTGAGCATCGACTTCGGGGTGAAGACGATCAGCGGCTGGTGCTCCTCGCCCAGCGCGTGCCGGCGCAGGAGGTGGAAGTAGCTGGCCGGGGTCGAGGGCTGCGCGACCACGAAGGCGTCGTCGGCGGCCATGGTGAGGAAGCGCTCGATCCGTGCCGAGGAGTGGTCCGGGCCCTGGCCTTCGTACCCGTGGGGGAGCAGCAGGACGACACCCGACTGCTGGCCCCACTTCGTCTGGCCGGCGGTGACGTACTCGTCGATGACGATCTGCGCGCCGTTGACGAAGTCGCCGAACTGCGCCTCCCACAGGGTCAGCGCCTGTGGCCGGGCCACCGAGTAGCCGTACTCGAAGCCGAGCGCGGCGTACTCGGAGAGCAGCGAGTCGTAGACGTAGAAGCTCGCCTGGTCCTCGCTGAGGTTGGCCAGCGGGGTCCACTCGTTGGCGTTCATCCGGTCGATGATCGTGGCGAAGCGCTGGACGAACGTGCCGCGGCGGGAGTCCTGGCCGGCCAGCCGGACCGGGCGGCCGTCCATCAGCAGGGAGCCGAACGCGAGCATCTCGCCGGTGCCCCAGTCGATCGGGCCGTCGTTGATCGCGGCCGCGCGGCGCTGCAGCTGCGGCATGACCTTGGGGTGGACGGTGAAGCCCTCCGGCGGGTTCACGTGCGCGTCGGAGATCCGCTTCATCACCTCGGGGGTGATCGCGGTGGGCCGCTCGGCGGCGACCTTCTCGGGGTAGTCCGGCACGGTCGTCCACTCGTCCGGCCGGGCGTCGGCCTCGCGCACCTCGGTGAAGACCCGCTCCAGCTGCTGCTGGTAGTCCCGCAGGACCTGCTCGGCCTCCTCCAGGGTGATGTCGCCACGACCGACCAGCGACTCGGTGTAGAGCTTGCGCACCGAGCGCTTCTTCTCGATCAGGTCGTACATCAGCGGCTGGGTGTACGACGGGTCGTCGCCCTCGTTGTGACCACGGCGCCGGTAGCAGACCAGGTCGATGACGACGTCCTTGTTGAACGCCTGGCGGTACTCGAAGGCGAGCCGCGCGACGCGGATGCACGCCTCCGGGTCGTCGCCGTTGACGTGGAAGATCGGCGCCTGGACCATCCGCGCCACGTCGGTGCAGTAGAGCGAGGAGCGCGACGAGGCCGGCGAGGTGGTGAAGCCGACCTGGTTGTTGACCACCACGTGGATGGTGCCGCCGGTGCGATATCCCCTCAGCTGAGAGAGATTGAGCGTCTCGGCGACCACGCCCTGGCCGGCGAACGCGGCGTCGCCGTGGATCAGCAGCGGCAGCACCGGGAACTCCGCGCCCCGGTTGAGCATGTCCTGCTTGGCGCGGGCGATGCCCTCCAGCACGGGGTTCACCGTCTCCAGGTGGGAGGGGTTCGCCGCGATGGAGACCTTGATGGTGTCGCCGGTCTGGGCGGTGAACTCGCCCTCGGCGCCGAGGTGGTACTTCACGTCGCCGGAGCCCTGGACCGTGCGCGGGTCGATGTTGCCCTCGAACTCGCGGAAGATCTGGTTGTAGGACTTGCCCACGATGTTGGCCAGCATGTTGAGCCGGCCGCGATGGGCCATGCCGATGCAGACCTCGTCGAGACCGATCTCGGCGGCCGCCTCGCAGATCTCGTCGACGACCGCGACCGTGGTCTCGCCGCCCTCGAGGCTGAAGCGCTTCTGGCCGACGAACTTGGTCTGCAGGAACGTCTCGAACGCCTCGGCCTGGTTGAGCTTGAGCAGGATCCGCAGCTGCTCCTCGCGCGGCGGCTTCACGTGCGGCTGCTCGACGCGCTCCTGGATCCAGCGGCGCTGCTCGGGGTCCTGGATGTGCATGTACTCGATGCCGACCGTGCGGCAGTAGGAGTCACGCAGGATGCCCAGGATGTTGCGCATCTTCATGAAGCGGCGCTCGCCGCCGAACTCGCCGGTGGCGAACTCGCGGTCGAGATCCCACAGCGTCAGGCCGTGCGACTCGACCTCGAGGTCGGGGTGGCTGCGCTGCTTGTACTCCAGCGGGTCGGTGTCGGCCATCATGTGACCGCGGACCCGGTAGGCGTGGATCAGCTCGAGGATCCGGGCCTGCTTGCTGACGTCGTCGTCGTGGCTGGCCGAGACGTCGTTGCCCCAGCGGATCGGCTCGTAGGGGATCCGCAGCGAGCGGAAGATCTCGTCGTAGAAGCCGTCCTCGCCGAGCAGCAGCCCGTGCACGCGCTTGAGGAACTCACCGCTCTGCGCGCCCTGGATGACCCGGTGGTCGTACGTCGAGGTCAGGGTCATGACCTTGCTGATGGCGTTGCGGGTGATCGTCTCCTCGGAGGCGCCCTGGAACTCAGGCGGGTACTCCATCGAGCCGACGCCGATGATCGCGCCCTGCCCCTTCATCAGCCGGGGCACCGAGTGGTTGGTGCCGATGGTGCCGGGGTTGGTGAGGCTGATCGTGGTGCCCTGGAAGTCGGAGACCTCGAGCTTGTTGCTCCGGGCCTTCTTCACGATGGCCTCGTACGCCGTCCAGAACTGGGCGAAGCTCATCGTCTCCGCGGCCTTGATGCTGGGCACGAGGAGCTGCCGGGTGCCGTCGGGCTTGGGCAGGTCGATGGCCAGGCCGAGGTTGATGTGCGCCGGCGTGACGAGGTTGGGCTTGCCGTCCACCACGTCGTACCCGACGTTCATCTCCGGCATCGACTTCAGCGCCTTGACCAGGGCGAAGCCGATGATGTGGGTGAACGAGACCTTGCCGCCGCGGGCGCGGGCAAGGTGGTTGTTGATGACGATGCGGTTGTCCCACAGCAGCTTGACCGGCACCTGGCGCACGCTGGTCGCGGTGGGCACGGTGAGGCTGACGTCCATGTTCTGCGCCGTGCGCGCGGGGGCGCCGCGCAGGACGGTGTAGACGGGTTCGTCGGAGGCCTCGGCCTGCGGCTTGGGCTGCGGCTCCTTGGGCACCGGCCGGGTGGTCGGCGCGGCGTCGGCCTTCTGCGCGGCGGCCGGCTCGGTGGCGGCCGCGGGGCTGGGCATGTTCGGCGGGGTCACCTTCGCCGCGACCGGCGCCCGCTCGGCGGCAGGGGCGGCGGGAGCCGGGGGTGTCGTCGCGGCGGCCGGCGTGGCCGCCGCGGTGGCCGGCACCTTGGCGGGGGCGCCGTTCTTGTAGTTCTTGAAGAAGTCCCACCAGGCAGGATCGACGCTGTCCGGGTCCTTCTGATACTGCTCGTACATCTCGTCGACGAGCCATTCGTTGGCTCCGAAGGCTGCCATTGGGTCGCCTGGGGTTGGCTCGGGCACGGCCGTTTTTCGCCTCTTCCGCGTCACGCGTGGGGTGGTTTGTCCGGACCAGGCTAGTCCGCGCCGGCGCGCTACGCACGGACGGGCCGCGGTGTGTGCGAACTCACGTTCTCGCGGGGCTCCTCGCGGCGTCCCCGGATAGTCTTCGCCGGCGATGGACTGTCACCACTTCGAGGCCGGCGAGTGCCGTTCGTGCGCCTGGCTGCCGACGCCGTATGCCGCTCAGCTGAGCGCGAAACAGGAGCGCTGCGCGGCTCTCCTGGCCGGTGTGCCGGGCGCCGGCGACCTCGTCTGGGACCTGCCTCGGGCCAGCGCCGAGTCGGGCTTCCGCAACAAGGCCAAGATGGTGGTGACCGGCACGGCGGCCGATCCGGTGCTCGGCATCCTCGGTCCGGCCGGTGGACCGGGCGTCGACCTGCGCGACTGCGGGCTGCACGAGCCGGCCGTCCAGGAGGCGCTGCCCGTCATCGCCGAGCTCGTCGCGATCGCCTCCCTGGCGCCGTACGACCTCGGGACGCGACGCGGCGAGCTCAAGCTGGTGCTGGTCACGGCCACGCCGGGCGGTGCTCTGCTGGTGCGCTTCGTGTGCCGGTCCCAGGAGCCGGTCGCCCGGCTGCGCAAGCACCTCGTGAGCCTGCTCGACCGGCTGCCCGGCGGCTCGGTGGTCAGCGTGAACATCCAGCCCGAGCACAAGGCGGTGCTGGAGGGCGAGACCGAGATCGTGCTGACCTCGCGGGAGCACGTGGCGATGGCGGTCAACGGCCACGAGCTGCTGTTGCGGCCGCGCAGCTTCTTCCAGACCAACACCGAGGTCGCCGCGGCGCTCTATCGCCAGGCGGTGGCGTGGGCCGGTGAGCCCGCCTCGGTGTGGGACCTCTACTGCGGCGTGGGCGGCTTCGCCCTCCACCTGGCTGCGCCCGGCCGGGACGTCGTCGGCGTGGAGACCAGCGAGGACGCGGTCGCGAGCGCGCGGGAGAGCGCTGAGCGGGAGGGCCTCGGCGGCGTCCGCTTCGTGGCGGCCGACGCGATCGCGTGGGCCATGGCGCAGCCGGAGCCGGCCGAGCTGGTCGTGGTGAACCCACCGCGCCGCGGACTCGGGCCGGAGCTCTCCGGGTGGCTCGACCGGTCCGGCGTACGACGGGTGCTCTACTCCAGCTGCAATCCGGAGTCGCTGGCCCGTGACCTGACCTCGATGCCGTCGATGCGACCCGCCCGCGGGCGGGTCTTCGACATGTTCCCGCAGACGGCTCATGCCGAGGTGCTGGTGGAGCTGCGCCGGCACTGAGGTGTGCGATCGGCGCGGTCGGGGTACCTGGTCGGCATGACTGGGATGATCGCGGTGTACGTCGTGGCGGCGGTGCTCCTCGTCGCCGTGTTCCTTGCCGTCTGGGGCCTCGACCGCAGCCGGTCCCGGCGTCAGGCGCACGACCCCGAGCGCACCGAGCCGCAGCCGGACCCTCAGGAGGCCCCGCGGGCCGACTCCTGGTCCGAGCCCGAGGACCAGCCCTGAGTCCTCACTCCTCCTCGTCGTCCTCGCTCTCCAGGACGGCGTCGAGTCGCTGCCGGGCGCTGTCGAGCGCCTCCTGGCAGACGCGGGCCAGCTCCTCGCCGCGCTCCCAGAGGCTCAGCGACTCCGCCAGCGAGGTGCCGCCCTGCTCCAGCGTGCGGACCACCTCGACCAGCTGGTCGCGGGCGTCCTCGTAGCTCAGCTGCTCGCCGGCGGGGGTCTCACTCATCGGTGCTCTCGCTCTCGGGATCGGTCGGTGGGAGTGGCTGGGCGTGGACGGCCCGGACGGCCGCCTCGACGCGTCCGTCGGCCAGCCGGACGTTGAGGAGGGCGCCCTCCTCCAGCCCGTCGATGCCGGCCACGTGCCGGCCGGTGTCGTCCGAGACGACCGCATAGCCGCGCTGCAGGGTCGCCAGGGGAGAGAGCGCGCGGACCCGGGCCAGCTGGTGGCCGAGGTCGTCCTCCGCGCGGTCCAGGGCGTGCCGCAGCACCCGGCGGGCGCGGTCGCGGAGCTGGCCGATCTCCTCGCTCCGGGCCGCCAGCCCGTGGCGTGGATCGGCCAGGCTGGGCCGGGCGAGCAGGGCGTCGAGCTGCTGGCGCTCCCAGTCCAGCCGCCGGCGGATCGTCGCGCGCAGCCGTGCCCTGGTCTGGCCGACCCGCTGGATCTCGTCCGCCACGTCGGGCACGACCCGCTTGGCGGCGTCGGTCGGCGTCGCGGCGCGCAGGTCGGCGACCAGGTCGAGGATGGGGGAGTCCGGCTCGTGGCCGATGGCGGAGACGACGGGCGTGCGGGCGGCGTGTACGGCGCGCACCAGCGTCTCGTCGGAGAAGGGCAGCAGGTCCTCGGTGGAGCCGCCGCCCCGCGCGATGACGATCACCTCGACCTCGGCCAGGGCGTCGAGTCGCTGCAGCGCGGCGATCACCTGCTCGACGGAGTGCACGCCCTGCATGGCGGCGTACCGCACCTCGAACTCGACCCCGGGCCACCGCCGCCGCGACACCTCGATCACGTCCCGCTCGGCGGAGGAGTCCTGTGCGGTGATCAGGCCGATCCGGCGCGGGAGGAAGGGGAGCGGGCGCTTGAGCTCGGCGGCGAAGAGCCCCTCGGCCGCGAGCAGTCGCCGGCGCCGCTCCAGCCGGGCGAGCAGCTCGCCCTCGCCGACCAGCCGGATCTCGCGCACCTGCAGGGAGAGCGTGCCGCGGTTGGGATAGACGCTCGGCTTGGCGTGCACCACGATCTGGGCGCCCTCGACCAGCGGCGTCGGCAGCGAGTCGACGACGCCGCGGGGAGCGGTCAGGGTCATCGAGACGTCGGCCAGCTTGTCGCGCAGGACCAGGAAGACCGTGCCCATGCCGCCGCGCCGGCTGATCTGGGTCACCTGCCCCTCGACCCAGACCACCCCGAGCCGGTCGACCCACTGGCCGATCAGCGTGACCGCCTGACGCACCGGGATCGGCGTCTCCGGCGAGGTGGTCAGGGGCATGGCAGGACTCTACGGTGGGCCGGACCACCTACGATGGAGCCATGTCCACCCCCACCACGGACCTCGGCTCGCCGCGCCTGATCGCTCCTGAGGAGCGGGCTGTGCTGCTGGCGGCCCCGCGCGGCTACTGCGCGGGCGTGGACCGCGCCGTCGTCACGGTGGAGAAGGCGCTGGACCTCTACGGCCCGCCGGTCTACGTGCGCAAGCAGATCGTGCACAACAAGCACGTGGTGTCCGGGCTGGAGGAGCGCGGGGCGATCTTCGTCGAGGAGCTGGACGAGGTCCCCGAGGGGGCCACGGTCGTCTTCTCCGCCCACGGCGTCTCGCCGGCCGTGCACGCCGAGGCGGCCGAGCGCGGGCTGAAGACGATCGACGCGACCTGCCCGCTGGTCACCAAGGTCCACCACGAGGCCAAGCGCTTCGCGGGCGACGACTACGACATCCTGCTCATCGGTCACGAGGGGCACGAGGAGGTCGAGGGCACCGCCGGAGAGGCCCCCGACCACATCCAGCTGGTCCAGGGCCCCGAGGACGTGGACAAGATCGTGGTCCGCGACCCCAGCCGGGTCGCCTGGCTCTCCCAGACCACGCTGTCGGTCGACGAGACGATGGCCACCGTCGCGGCGATCCGCGAGCGCTTCCCGCTGCTGCTCGACCCGCCCAGCGACGACATCTGCTACGCCACCCAGAACCGTCAGCTCGCCATCAAGGAGATCAGCGTCGACGCCGACCTGGTCATCGTGGTCGGCTCGGCGAACTCCTCCAACAGCGTCCGCCTGGCCGAGGTGGCGCTGGAGGCCGGCGCCAAGGCGGCGTACCGCGTCGACGACGCCGGCGAGATCGACCCGGCCTGGCTGGAGGGCGTCGACACCGTCAGCGTCACCTCCGGCGCCTCGGTGCCCGAGGAGCTGGTCCAAGGTGTGCTGGCCTTCCTGGCCGAGCACGGCTACCCGGGAGCCAAGGCGGTGCACACCGCCGAGGAGTCGCTCATCTTCGCGCTGCCGCCGGAGCTGCGCCGCGACCTGCGCGCCGCCTCGCAGGGCTGACGCCGGGCCGATGTCGCGCTACTTCGACGTCCACCCCGTCGACCCGCAGCCGCGGTCGATCGCGCAGGTGGTCGCCATCCTCCGCGACGACGGGCTGATCGCCTATCCCACCGACTCCGGCTACGCCCTGGGCGTCCAGCTCGGCAACCGCGCCGGGCTGGAGCGGATGCGGACGATCCGGCGGCTCGACGACAAGCACCACTTCACCCTGGTCTGCGCCGACTTCGCCCAGCTGGGTCAGCTCGTCCACTTCGACAACGCGGAGTTCCGGGCGGTCAAGGCGGCGACCCCGGGGCCCTACACCTTCATCCTCCCGGCGACCCCCGAGGTCCCGCGCCGGCTGCTGCACCCCAAGAAGCGGACCGTCGGCGTGCGCATCCCCGAGCACCCCGTCGTGCGCACGCTGCTGGCCGAGCTCGGCGAGCCGCTGATCTCCACGACGCTGCTGCTGCCGGGTGAGGACCAGCCGATGACCGAGGGCTGGCTGGTGCAGGACGAGCTGGGCGCTCAGCTCGACGCGGTCATCGACTGCGGCGTCTGCGGCTCCGAGCCGACCACGGTCGTGGACTTCTCCTCCGGCGCGCCCGAGATCACCCGGTACGGCGCGGGGGATCCCTCCCGGTTCGAGTGATGGCTCAGCACCCGCTGCCGGATCGCCAGCACCGCGAGGGCGAGCGCATAGCCGGTGGCGAGTGCTCCCGCATGGTGGGCCAGCCCGGAGATGACCGCCTGCAGGTAGCTGTCCCCGGCCGCGGCCACGGCCCCACGATCGACCAGTGAGAGCACCACGCTGACGCCGAGCAGGAGCAGCGGCGGCAGGATGCCCACGCGGAAGAAGTCGTCGGGTCGCACGGCCAGTGCCGCGCCCACGCACACCAGCACGAAGCCGGCGTCGAAGACCAGCCCGAGCCGTCCATGGACGAGGATGCTGGCTGCCGCGAGCAGCGCGCAGAGGACCGCGCTGAGCCGGGTGACCCGGGTGCCGGACCACCGACCCTCTTCCCACAGCGTGGGTGCGCTCACGCTTCTACGGTAGGCCCGCGTCGCTCCTCGCCGGGGGAGCCACGCCGCTCCCTCAGCCCGTCCGGTGCAACTCGGGGGCGGTGGTCGGCCGGGGACGACCTTGACCGGGTGGAGCGTGAGCAGACCGGGGCGCGCCAGTGCATTGACACAAGTGAGCAAGTAGATTGCAAGGTGATCTTGACAACGAGTCAAGGATAGTGGAACCGTCCCACTATCTTGGCCTGAGGTGCCAGGAGGGCGATATGCCAGTGCGAACGAATTGGATGGCGGTGATGGTGGCTGGAGTCTTGGTCGCCGGGACAGTTCTTGTGGTTGCGCCGGCGACCGCGGACGACTTAGGGGCGGAGCCCCAGGTGCGAATTTCGCAGCCTGGTACTCCGCTTGAAAGTGCAAGCCAGGCCGTCGCTCGCGTCAGCTTCAATGATTCGGTGCGCGAGATTCCGACGAATGTGTCAACGACGGAGAAGATTGCTGCCGGGGTAGTCGCGGCGGCGGCGACCGCTGCTGTGAGTTGCAAGGAGATCTCAACCGAGGCTAGAGCATCGTCGGCAAGACGCTGTTCAAGTTCAAGCAGACATCTCGATGGTGCTACAACGGGAGCGACATCACGTCGCGCTACTCGGAGATCAGTCCGTCCACTCACTTCCCCGGCTGGGACTATGATGGGTTGGTTGGTAACAGTAGCTCGTCAGGAAAGCCGTGGATTCGCTACCGAAAAGGACACTTCAAGCAGTGCGTCCCAACGCCATGGAATGACATTTGCACTGATCATGCATATCCCTGGATCAGGCACACAATGAGAGCTGCCGGTGGATACACGATCGAGCGGGGAATCGATTGAACGACCAAGAACGGGGCGAGAGCCGTGATTCTCAGCTCACGGTTGTGATTGTGGGCATCTCCGTAACCGTGCTCGCGTCCTTTGCTGTTGCCCTATCGTCAGGTCTTCGTCCTGTCGGCCCGATCGTTGTTGGAATGCTGATGGTCGGTGCCTCGGTATTCGTTCGGGTTGAGCCTGGGGGCTGGGTGTTGCGCCTGATATTGGGAGCGTTTGGCCTCGTCTCGCTGGGATGGGGGTTGGCGACTCTTCTCGCCT
Source organism: Nocardioides sp. (assembly GCA_044464665.1). Lineage (GTDB taxonomy): Bacteria > Actinomycetota > Actinomycetes > Propionibacteriales > Nocardioidaceae > Marmoricola. The sequence goes on along the minus strand of JBIQLB010000037.1, from coordinate 1,496 downwards.
GATCACTGGTGCTGTCGTCTTACCCGGTCCGGTGCAGCTCGGGGGCGGTGATCGGGCGGGGCATCGCCTCCACGGGGCTCGGCATGGGCAGGGGCTCGGGGTGCTCGGCGACGTCGGCGAAGTGGCGGGCGGTGACCAGGACGCGGCTCTCCAGGGAGCCGACGTGGGAGTTGAACGCCTCGACGCTCGTGGCGAGGGAGCGGCCGAGCTTGTCCAGGTGGGCGCTGGCGGTGCCGAGGCGCTCGTAGAGCTCGCGGCCCAGCTCGTGGATCTCGCGGGTCCGCTCGGCCAGGGCCTGAGTGGTCCAGCCGTGGGAGACCGTGCGCAGCAGGGCGATGAGCGTCGTCGGGGTGGCGACGACCACCTTGCGGACAGCGGCGTGCTCCAGCAGGCCGGGCTCCGCCTCCAGCGCCGCGGAGAGGATCGACTCGGCGGGCAGGAAGAGCACCACGAACTCCGGGGTCTGCTCCTGGGCCCGCCAGTACGCCTTGCCGCTCAGTTGGTCGACGTGGCGGCGCAGCTGGCGGGCGTGCCGGGTCAGGTGCGCCTGCTGCTCCTCGGGGTCGGAGGCCGCCCCGGCGTCGAGGAAGGCCTCCAGCGGCACCTTGGCGTCGACCACCACGCTCGCGCCTCCCGCCAGGCGCACCACCAGGTCGGGTCGCTGCCAGCCGTCGGGGCCCGCGTGGGAGACCTGGGCGTGGAAGTCGACGTGCTCGACCATCCCGGCCAGCTCGACGCTCCGGCGCAGGTGCAGCTCGCCCCAGCGGCCCCGGACGTGGGGCCGCCGCAGGGCCGTGCCGAGCGCGTGGGTCTCACGGCGCAGCTCGTCTGCGGAGAGCCGGACGTCCTCGACCTGCTGGCGCAGCTGGCTCTGCCACGCCACCCGCTGGTGCTCCAGGTCGCGCATCCGCTCGTCGAGCCTGGCCAGCCCGTCGAGCACCCGGACGTCCGCGTGCTCGGGAGCGCCCACCGGCCGGCGCCGTGCGACCAGCCAGCCGAGCGTCGTACCGATCGCCAGCGCCACCAGGGCGAGGAGGTAGGGAGTCATGCCGAGCACGCTGCCAGCCACCCCCGACACTTCCGGTCGCGCGCATGTCCCCGGGCGGGGCGGGTACGGCTCGGCACAACGGCCTACAGAGGAGGACGACCATGCCCGGCTCCCGCAACCGCAGCCTGAAGAACCCCAAGCTCTACGAGGACCTGCGCGAGGAGGGCGCGTCGAAGGAGAAGGCGGCGCGGATCTCCAACGCGACCAAGCAGAAGGGCCGCTCGGAGCACTCGGTGGCCGCCAAAGGCGGCAAGTCCGGCTCCTACGAGGACTGGACGGTCAAGGAGCTCAAGCACCGCGCCAAGGAGCTCGGCCTGACCGGCTACTCCGACAAGAGGAAGTCCGAGCTGGTGGACGCCCTGCGCCACCACTGAGGACGGCGGGAGAGCGCCTCCGGCAGTGTTCTGGTTCAGGACATCGGTCACTGGTGTCTCAAGACATGGTGGAC
>JBIQLB010000036.1:0-36955 GCA_044464665.1 Nocardioides sp. | reverse complement strand
GATTCGAACCCCTGACCTTCTCATTGCGAACGAGACGCGCTACCAACTGCGCCACAGCCCCATGCGCCGCTCGGGCGCGAGGAAGAAGGTACCACCGGGGAGTGGGGCACCCGAAATCAGGCGCCGGCGGCCTTGCGCTTCTCGGCCTCGGCGGCGCCGGCGTCCTCGGCCTGGCGGGCCTCCTCGGCCTGGCGGGCGAGGGCGGTGTCGGCGGCGTCGTGGCCCGAGGAGGTCACGTGGGTGAGCTCGATGGTGCGGACGGTGCGGTGGGCGCGGGCCTTGTGGACGTACGTCGGCAGGGTCATCGGGAGCGGGTCCCACAGACCGCCGTCGTCGGGGATCGGGTCGGCGACCGCGGCGGCCAGCTCCTCGCGGGAGATGGCGGCGGTGTCCTCGGCGCCGAGGTCGGGCTCGATGACGACCGGCATCGCGTCGGCCGGAGCCGGGATCGCCTCGGGCGCGGCGGCCTCGCGGCGGGCCTGCTGAGCACGCACGGTGACGCGGGCGACGACCAGGAAGACGAGGACCAGGGCGGCCGGGATCGCGGTCGACCACCACGGGGTCACCGCGAAGTACGACGTGCCGACGGTCGCGAGCAGGGCCAGCAGGAGCAGGCCGAGGACCCGGCGACGGCGCTGGGCCGCCTGGCGCGCGGCCGCGCGGGTGATCGTGTGTCGGCGCGGAGCGGCCGGGGCGTCCTGGGCGACGGGAGCCGCCTGGGTGGCGCCGGTGCGCCCGACGACGCGGACGGAGTCGGAGAAGGAGTCCACCGGGCGGGCGCCGTGCTCGTCGTGGCGCCGCACGGCCTTGGGCAGCAGGTAGATGCCCCAGCCGGCCGCCACCACGACGAAGATGATTCCTGACAGGTCCACGAGCACGAGCGTAGGAGCGCGCGACGCGCCCGACGGGCAGGCGGACCGGTGTGTCGCGAGAACGCTCCTGTGACTGGTGAGGTTTTCGGCGTACGGCGCTCAGCCGAGCCGGGACTGCAGCCCCTGCGGGCAGTCCTCCCGGCAGATCGCGAAGAGCCGGTGATCGCGCCAGTCGCCGTCGATGTGCAGGTAGCACGGGGCGTAGCCGACCTCCGGGATGCCGAGCTTCTCGACCACGCGCAGCGAGGCGGCGTTCTCAGGACGGATCGCCACCTCGATCCGGTGCAGCCGGACCGCGAAGAAGCAGTGATCGACGGCCATCGCGACGGCGCGCGTCATCAGCCCGCGCCCGGCGTACGCCTCGTCGATCCAGTAGCCGACCGAGCCGAACTGCGCCGACCCGCGCACCACGTTGTTGACCGTGAGCTGGCCGATGAAGCGGCCGTCGTACTCCACGGCGAAGGGCAACTGCCTCCCGGCGCGCGCCTCGCGCCGCATCGCGCGCACCATCGCGCCGAAGGTCCGCGGCCGGCCGTCCGCTCCCGGCGGCGTGGTCGCGTCCCAGCGGGTCAGCCAGGCGGCGTTGCGCTGGCGCACCCGTCGCCACGCGGTCCGGTCGCGGTAGGAGATCGGGCGCAGTCGCAGCGGTCCCCAGGTCAGCTCCGCGGGCCAGCCTGCGCTCACGAGTCCGACCCGCGGTCATGGTCGCCTCCGGCGCTCCGCTCATGGTCGCCTCCGGCGCTCCGCTCGTGGTCGCCTCCGGCGATCTGCTCGACGGCGTGCCGCAGCAGGGGTACGACGACCGCGAGGCCGTCGCGGACGCCGCCGGAGGAGCCGGGCAGGTTCACCACGAGTGCGGAGCCGACCGTCCCGGCGAGGCCGCGGGAGAGCGCCGCCGTCGGGACGCCCTGAGCGACGCCGTAGGCACGGATCGCCTCGGCGATGCCGGGGATCTCGCGATCCAACAGCGGCCTGGTCGCCTCCGGGGTCAGGTCGGTCGGAGTCAGGCCGGTGCCACCGGTGGTGATGACCGCCCGCGCGCCGGCGTCGACCGCCGCGCGGATGGCCGCGGCCACCGGGTCGCCGTCGGGCACGACCACCGGGTCGCCCACGCTCCAGCCGTCGGCGCGCAGGGCCGCGACGATCATCGGGCCGGTGGCGTCCTCGTAGACACCCGCCGCCGCGCGGTTGGAGGCGACCACCACCGCGGCGGTGAGACTCACGCCCGTCGCCACGGGCCGCTCTTCCCGCCGGTCTTGGACTCCACCCGCACATCGGTGATGACGGCGCCCTTGTCCACGGCCTTGACCATGTCCACCACGGTCAGCGCGGCGACCGAGACCGCCGTCAGCGCCTCCATCTCCACGCCGGTGCGGTCGCTGGTGCGCACGGTCGCGGTGATCACGACGGCATCGTCCTCGACCTCCAGCGAGACCGTCACACCGGAGACCGCCAGCGGATGGCAGAGCGGGACCAGGTCGGGAGTGCGCTTGGCTGCCATGATGCCGGCCACACGCGCGACCCCGAGGGCATCGCCCTTGGGCACGCCCTCGCCGCGCAGCAGCGCGACCACCTCGGGCGAGACCAGCACCCGGCCGGAGGCCGTCGCCTCGCGGGCGGTGACCTCCTTGCCGGAGACGTCGACCATCCGGGCCGCGCCGGTCTCGTCGACATGGGTGAGCTTGTCCGACGCCATCAGAACTCCCGGTCCAGCAGCATCACCGGGACGTCGGTGCCACCGGCGACGCCCTCCAGCTCCTCGCCCAGCACGATCAGCGCGTTGGACTGCGCCAGCCCGCCGAGCAGGTGCGAGCCGGCACCGCCGACCGGCGTCACCCGGGTGCCGTCCGGCCCGGTCTCGGCCCGGCCGCGCAGGAACTGCCGCCTCCCCGGGATCGAGCGCACGGCCTCGGTGAGCCGGGCGCGCACGAGTGGCCTGCTGTACGGCGTACGGCCCATCAGCTTGCGCAGCGCGGGCAGCACGAACAGCTCGAACGAGACGTAGGAGGACACCGGATTGCCCGGCAGCGTGAAGATCGGGGTGGCGTCCTCGCCGACGACGCCGAAGCCCTGCGGCTTGCCCGGCTGCATCGCGACCTCGTGGAAGTCGACCGTGCCGAGGTCGCGCAGCGCCTCCTTGACCACGTCGTAGTCGCCCATGCTGACCCCGCCGCTGGTCACCACGACGTCGGCGCGGACGAGCTGGTCGCTGAGCGCCTCCAGGAAGGTCTCCGGGTCGTCCGGCGTGGCCGGCACCCGGTAGGCGATGGCTCCCGCGGCGCGCGCGGCCGAGGCGAGCAGGAAGGAGTTGGAGTCGTAGATCCGGTCCCGGCCCAGCGGCTGCCCCGGCTCGGCCAGCTCGGACCCGGTCGACATCACCACCACCCGAGGACGCGGCCGGGCGGGCACGCGGCCGATGCCGACCGAGGCCAGCAGGCCGATGTGCCGGGTGGTCAGGATCTCGCCGGCCGCGATCAGCTGGTCGCCGGTCGCGACATCCTCGCCGGCGCGGCGGATGTGCTGTCCCTCCGTCGGCGCCTGGGAGACCACGACGGTGGCCACGCCGTTGTCGGTCCACTCGACCGGTACGACGGCCGTGCAGCCGGTCGGGACCGGGGCGCCGGTCATGATCTTGACCGCCGTGCCGGGCGACATCGCGTAGACCTGCGACTGGCCCGCGGCGATCTCGCCGACGACCGGCAGGTGCACCGGCCGGTCGCGCGTGGCCGCCGCGACGTCGCGGAAGGCGACCGCGTAGCCGTCCATGGCGGAGTTGTCGAAGACGGGCAGCGACATCGGCGAGACGATCGTCTCGGTCACCGGCAGCCCGAGGCACTCCAGGATCGGCTGGTCGTAGGCCGGCAGCTCCCCCATCCGGTCGAGGATCAGCGCGAGATGGTCCTCGACCCGCATCGGCGTACCCATGGACCCCAGCCTATGAGGAGCGGTCAGGAGGTGAGGACGGTGTGCGGGTCGACCCGGCCCCGGCCGCCGTCGAGACGTACGTCGCCGACGACCTCGACGCCCTCGCCGAAGGACCAGTCGCCGTCGACCACGAACGAGGTGGCCTGCCGCAGCGACGGAGCGCCGGCGTTGAAGCGCTTGTCGAAGTCGGCGACGAACTTGTAGACCCCGTCGAGGTCGACGAAGGGCACCACCGCCGAGGCCTGGTCCAGCACGTAGTCGCTGCCGATGTCGTAGACGTCGGAGCGGAGCACCAGCAGGTCGTTGGTGGTCTTCACCGGCACGAAGCGGTCGCGGCCGACCTCGATGGTGCGCGCGCCCTCGAAGATCTCGATCGCCGCGCCCATCGCGGTCTCGATCTGCACCACGGCCGGGCTCTTCGGGTCGGCGGGGTCGACGGTCTTGAGGTTGCGGATCAGCGGCAGGCCGAGCACGCCGTCGCGGCGGTCCAGCTCGTGGCCCAGCGCGGCCAGGTCGATCCAGAGGTTGTTGGTGGAGCAGAAGCGGTGCCGGTCCAGGTCGGCCAGCGCGTCGCGGTCCTTGTCCGGCGTCTGCGCGGTCTCGCGCAGCACGATGCGCCCGTCGCTCTTGCGGATGGCGAAGTGCCCGCCCTTGCGGTCCGAGGCGGTACGCCGCACGGCCTCGATCGCGAACGGCGCCCCGCTCTGCGCGAACCACCCCGCCACCCGCGGGTCCGGGACCGCGCCGAGGTTGTCGGAGTTGGAGACGAAGACCCGGGTGTAGCCGGACTCGAGGAGGTCGTCGAGCAGACCCGTGGCGTTGAGGGCGGTGTAGATGTCGCCGTGCCCGGGCGGACACCACTCCAGCGAGGGGTCCTTGGGCCAGCTCACCGGCTTCAGGCCGTCGGCCAGCAGCTTGGGCTCGCGGTTCTGCAGGAACTCCAGCGGCAGGCCCGGCGTCGGCAGGTCCTCGTAGCGGGCCAGCGCGGCGAGGGTGTCGGCGCTGGTGCGGAAGCTGTTCATGAAGATCAGCGGCAGGGGCACGCCGTGCTGGCGGCGCAGGTGCAGCACCTGCCGGGCGATGATGTCGAGGAAGGACATCCCCCGCCGCACGCAGAGCAGGGACTTGGCGCGCTCCATGCCCATCGAGGTGCCCAGGCCCCCGTTGAGCTTGATCACCGCCGTGGTGCGCAGGGCATCCAGCCCGGTCTGCTCGGAGACCTCGGCATCGGCCAGCGCGGGCATGTCGAGCGGCTCGATGGCGGTCTCGGGGATCATCCCGGTCTCACCGCGCTCGAGCAGCCGGTAGTAGTGGGCAAACACCTCGATGGCGAGCGGGTGCACGCCCGCGTCGGCCATCTTGGTCCGGGCCAGGGCCAGCCCGGGTCCTGCGGAGTCGGTCATACCTCGATCGTAGGCTGGGCTCTCGATGGACCCCAGCCAGGCCGGTCACTCCGAGACCGGCGACGTCGAGTTGCGCAAGCTCGCGCTGCGCGACCAGCTCCTCACGGCACGGGGACGGATGCCGCTGGCCGATCTCGCCGAGCGCGGCACGGCCATCGCCGAGGCGCTGCTGGACGCCCCCGAGGTACGCCGGGCCGCGACCGTCGCGGCGTACGTCTCGGTCGGTCGCGAGCCGGGCACCGGCCGGCTGCTCGACGGGCTGGTCGCCGCCGGCAAGCGGGTGATCCTGCCGCTGCTGCGGCCGGACAACGACCTGGACTGGGCGGCGTACGACGGGCCGGAGTCGCTGCGACGCGCGGGGCGCGGACTGCTCGAGCCGGGCGGTCCCCCGCTGGGGCTCGACGCGATCGCCACGGCCGACGCGGTGATCGTGCCCGGGCTGGCCGTGGATAGCAGCGGGATGCGCCTGGGCCGGGGCGGCGGCTCCTACGACCGCGCGCTGGGCCGCGTGCCGGTGGGGACCTTCGTCTGCGTGGTGCTCAACTCCGAGGAGATCCTCGACGCCGTGCCGGCCGCCCCGCACGACCGCCGGGTCACCGCGGCGGCCACCGAGCGCGGCGTGCTTCGGCTCGGTCGATGACGTAGGATTAGCAGTCGACAGGCGCGAGTGCCAGCGCCTGTCACTCTTGTGCCACCCGTCCCCAGGACCAGCAACACAGCGAGGACACCGTGCCCACCTACCAGTACTCCTGCACCGAGTGCGGCCACTTCTTCGAGGCCGTGCAGAGCTTCAGCGACGACTCGCTGACCGTCTGCCCGCAGTGCCAGGGCAAGCTGCGCAAGGTGTTCAACGCCGTCGGCGTCGTCTTCAAGGGCTCGGGCTTCTACCGCACCGACAGCCGCGCCAACGGCAGCTCCTCCAGCAGCAGCGCGTCGACCTCCTCCAGCACGTCCTCGTCGAGCCCGTCGGACTCGACCTCGTCCACCTCCTCGACCTCCTCGACGTCGACCACCACGGCCGGCTAGGAGCCTGTGGATCGTCTCGGCAGGAGGAGCCGGATCCGCTCTAGCGTGACCGGATGCACCCCCTCCGCGTCCTCGATCACGTCCGCCGGCGGCTGCTGATCCACCGCCGCGGCCTCGGCGCGCTGCTCGCCGCCGCTGCCGTCTGGTCCGGCCTGCACGCCGTTGACCCAGCCGCCAAGACCACCCCGGTGTGGACGGCGGCCGCCGACCTGCCCGCGGGCTCGGTGCTGGAGCGCGGGGACCTGCGCCGCGCGGCGTACCCGGCGGACGGGGTGCCCGAGGACGCCGTCCGCTCGCCCGGTGACGCCGTGGGCCGGACCGTCCTCGCGCCGGTCCCGGCGGGCCTGCCGATCACCGGGAGCCAGCTGCTCGGGGCGCGTGCCCTCGACGGCTATCCCGGCAGGTCCGCGCTCGCCGTCCGCGTCGACCCGGCGGCCGCCGGCCTGCTGCGTCCCGGCGACCGGATCGCCCTGGTCGCCGGCGATCCGCAGGGCGCGACCCCGGCCGAGCAGGTCACCGACGACGCGCTGGTGATGACCGTGCCGCGCGAGGATCCGGCAGCCGGGCCGGCGAGCGCGGGCCGCCTGGTGGTGCTCGCGATCCGCCCCCGCGAGGCGGCCGGGGTGGCGGCCGCGGCGGTCTCGAGGTTCCTCACCGTGCTCTGGACGCACTAACGTGTCAGCCGTTGGGGACCCATTCTTCGAGGAGACACGCATGACCGGCTTCAAGAACTTCATCCTTCGCGGCAACCTGGTCGACCTGGCCGTCGCGGTCATCATCGGCACGTCGTTCGGCGCCGTGGTGACCACGTTCACCAACTGGCTGACCGGGCTGATGCCCGAGAGCGCCAGCAAGATCTTCAGCAACGACCCGAACAGCTTCGGCGCGTTCCTCAACGCCGTCGTGGCGTTCGTGATCCTGGCGGCGGTCGTCTACTTCTTCGTGGTCGTGCCGTTCGTCAAGGCCAAGGAGAAGTACTTCCCCAGCGAGGCGGAGGGCAAGCCCGCCGACATCGCCCTGCTGGAGGAGATCCGGGACCTGCTGGCCACGCGCAACGCCTGAGCACGCTCGACCGAGGCCGTCCCGGAGGATCCGGGGCGGCCTCGTCGCGTCCCGGCTACCCGTGGTGCGGGGGCACCTGCCGGCGCAGCCACTCCTCGGCGGCCTGGCCGGAGCCCTCGTCGCGCTCGGCGATGTCGTCCGCGGTCTGCTCGGGGAGCACGTCGCCGAACACCTCGGCCAGTCGCCGGCGCCGCGCGGCCCGCTCGCGCGGGGTCAGCTCCTCGCCGGACCCGGCCGCGTCGCCGGCGGGATCGCTCGAGCCCACCCGGCTCACCCGGCCCGCAGCTGCGCCGGCTCGGCGGCGTCGAACCAGTGAGGGTCGAAGACCGGTCGCCTCGGGCACCAGCCGGACCGGGAGCGGAAGAGACCCGAGTCGACTCGCAGCGAGCGGGTCAGCGGCTCGTTGCGGCTGCCGATCAGACGGCGCATCACCGGGCCGAGATAGGTCCCGCAGCCGACGCCGGCCGCCTCGGCGTACCCCTCGATGAGGCGGGCCCGGCGTACCGGCTCGGCGCCCACGTTGTAGATCCCGCTGGGCACCTGCAGCGCGGCCAGCACCGCGGCGCCGAGGTCGTCGGTGTGCACCAGGTGCACCCAGCCCTGCGGACTGCCGAAGCCGACCGGGCGCCCGCCCGCGGCCGAGCGCAGCCAGAACCGGGTGATCGGGTCGTCGCCGACGATCCCGCCGAAGCGGAGGACGACCCCGGTCCGCGATCCGCAGGCGTACTCCTGGATCCGCGACTCCCCCACCGCCGCCGGCTCGGTCGCGGCGGTGATCTCGACCGGCGACTCCTCGGTGACCCAGTCCTCGCCCTGGTCGGCGTAGACGGTGCTGACGCTCTCCTGCACGATCCGGCGCACACCGGAGCGCCGGGCCGCCTCGACCACCGAGGCGACCCCCTGGGTGCGCAGCTCGTCGTGGCGGCGCCAGGCATGCGGGAGCAGCGCGGCGTACCCGACGGGCACCTTGGTGGCCAGGTTCACCGCCGCGTCCGCGCCGGCATAGGCCTCGGCGAGGGCGTCGGTGTCCAGGACGTCGCCCAGCCGCGGTCGTGCGCCCATCGACTCGACGAGGGCCGCCCTGTCCGCGGTCCGCGAGACCACGTCCACCTCGTGACCGGCCTCGACCAGCGCGCGGACGGCGGCGCGACCGATCACGCCGGTCCCCCCGGTGACCACCACCTTCATGCCGCCATCTTGCGATAACGAACCGATAACGCACAACCACCCGGTAACCAGGTGTCCGCCAGATGGGCCCCAGATGGGCCCCGATGGGCTCAGGCGCAGAGGCCGGCGGCGTGCGCGGCGGCCTGCTTCTCCTCGTCGGTCTGGGTGGCCTCCTGAGTCGGCCCCGCGGACGGGGAGGAGGTCTGCGACGGGCTCGGCGAGGAGCCGGGGGTCGCGCCGGCGCTGACGCCGGAGTCGGCGCCCGGGGTCACCGCGTCGGACCCGAGCTGGGCGCCGAGCGGCTTGTCGAACTTGATCTTGCGCCACAGATCCGCGGCGTCCGGCGACCACTCGACCCGGTTGGGGTCCGCGGGATAGGCCTGCCACGGCACGGTGATGAACTTGACCCGGTCCAGGCCGATGTCCTTCAACGACGAGCCCAGCGAGGCCATCACCTTGAGGTTGGCCAGGCCGGGGTCGGTGGTCAGCGAGTTGGTCGCCGCGCTGAGGAAGTTCAGCAGCCGCACCGGGTTGGCCAGCGTGCCCGCCGAGACGACCTTCTCGATCATCGCCGAGATGAAGGCCTGCTGCCGCTTCATCCGGCCGATGTCGCCGGTGGGCGCGCCGATGTCGTGTCGCACTCGCACGTAGTCCAGGGCCTGCTGGCCGGTCACCTTGTACGTGCCGGCCGGCAGCTTGATGTGCCCGATGGTGTCGTCGACCTCCTCGGGCACGCAGACGGTGACGCCGTCGATGGCGTTGACCATGTTCTTGAAGCCGACGAAGTCGACGACCACGAAGTGGTTGATCCGGATGCCGGTGAGGTGCTCGACGGTCTTCACCGTGCACTTCGGCCCGCCCACGGCGTACGCCGCGTTGAACATCCGCAGGCCCCCGGGGTCGGTGCCGTTGCCGCTCTTACGCTCGCATTCGGGCTGCTGCACCATCGCGTCGCGCGGCAGGCTCACGCCGTACGCGAACTTCCGGTTGGCCGAGAGGTGCAGCAGGATCGTGGTGTCGGAGAGGCCCGGCGTGCTACCGCCGATCTTGCCGTTCTCGCCCTCGCGGGTGTCGGAGCCCATGACCAGGACGTTGATCGGCTGGGAGGGGCCCTCGGCCTTGATCGCGCTGGGCCGCGCGCCCTCGGCGAAGTTCTCGACGTCGATGTTGCCCTGGAGCTGGCGGTAGATCACCACGAACGCCGCCGAGACCACCATCACCAGGACGACCACGCCGATGCCGACGCCACGAGCGATCCGCCGCGGACGCGACGGACGCCGACGGTGGCGTGCGCTTCTGGTGGACAAGTGGGGACCCCGGCTAGATGCGATCGACGGGGCGGTAGGTGTCACTGCGCCCACGGGACCCCTTATTCTGGACGGTCCGGCGGGCCAGCCCCAAATTCCTCCGCGACACGGCGCACGACTCTCAGCATCTTCTTCGGGTTCTCGCCACCACCGGCGAGGCGATCCGTGCGTGGCATGATGGCCCGCTGTCGGCCCCGGTAGCTCAGTGGATAGAGCAGCCGCCTCCTAAGCGAAAGGTCGCGAGTTCGACTCTCGCCCGGGGCACGTGGCGCTCGACGCGGTGGAGTACGGCGATGCCGGCCTGCTGCTGCGTCCGGCCGGCGCGACCGACCCGTGGGAGTGGGCGCGCGCACTGGCCGAGACGGCTCGCGAGGACCCACCGCCGGGACTCGTGGACGTGGTCGCCGGCTTCGACACCGTCTACCTCGCCTTCGACCCGCTGCGGACCGGCCATGCGGAGGTGCTGGCGTGGGCCGCCTCCGTGCCCACCGACCGGCCGGCGCCGCCGCCGCGCCGCTTCGACATCCCCGTCGTGTACGGCGGGGAGGCCGGGCCGGACCTCGACGAGGTGGCCGCCCGGCTCGGGCTGACCGCGGCGGAGCTGGTCGAGCGGCACACCGGCGCCGACTGGACGGTCCGGGTGATCGGCTCGCCGCTGGGCGCCCCGCTGCTGGACACTCCGTCACCGGGCTGGGGGACGCTGCCGGCCGGCGTACCCCGCCTGGACAGCCCGCGCACCCGGGTCGCTCCCGGCTCGGTCGGCCTGAGCGGGCGGCAGAGCATCGTCTACAACGGCGCGTCGCCGGGCGGATGGCGGCTGATCGGCCGGACGCCGGCGCTGCTCTTCGACGCCGGCCGGCCCGGGCACGTGCCCTACCGGCCCGGCGACCGGCTGCGCTTCCGGGCCATCGAGGCCGGCGAGTGGGAGCGGCACGCCGGGACGCCGGCCCCTGTGTCCTGAGCCACACGGCTCCGGCTTGTCGCCACTCCGAGACGGGGTGTTTACTCCTTAGGTAAGCCTTATCTATTTTCTCCGGAGCGCCGGGTGTTCGCCAACTTCCTGATCGGTCTGCGCGAGGGGCTGGAAGCCAGCCTGGTCGTGGTGATCCTGATCGCCTACCTGGTGCGCACCGATCGCCGGCACCTCCTGCCGCGCATCTGGGCCGGCGTCGCGATCGCCGTGGGCATCTCGCTGGCCTTCGGCGCGCTCCTCACCTGGGGCCCGCGCCGGCTGACCTTCGAGGCGCAGGAGGCGATCGGCGGCACGCTCTCGATCGTCGCCGTGGGCTTCGTGACCTGGATGGTCTTCTGGATGGCTAAGCACGCCAAGGGCCTCTCCGGCGAGCTGCACGGCAAGATCGACGCCGCGGCCGAGGCCGGCGGCGTCAGCCTGGTCGTCGTGGCGCTGCTCGCGGTCGGCCGCGAGGGCCTGGAGACCGCGCTCTTCATCTGGGCGGCGACCCAGGCGGCCACCAGCAACGGCGGCTCGACCACCACCCCGCTCGTCGGCGCGCTGCTCGGCATCGCCGCCGCGGTCGCCATGGGATACGCCTTCTACCGCGGCGTCCTGCGGATCAACCTGTCGACGTTCTTCACCTGGACGGGCGCGTTCTTGATCCTGGTGGCCGGCGGCGTCCTCTCCTACGGCGTCCACGACCTGCAGGAGGCCGGCATCCTGCCCGGCCTCAACAACCTCGCCTTCGACGTCAGCGGCACCATCGAGCCCTCCTCGTGGATCGGCACGCTGCTCAAGGGCATCTTCAACTTCTCCCCGGCCACCACCTGGCTGGAGGCGATCGCCTGGACGCTGTACGTCGTCCCGACGATGACGATCTTCCTGCGCCGCGCTCGGGCGAACCGGCGTCCTCCCACCTCCGCCCCGCGACCGGCAACGGCGCCGGCCGGGGCGACCGACCCGAGCTGAATCCCAGTCCCAGAAAGGCCACACCCGTGAAGACCCGTGCCCTCGTCGCACTCGGCGCGACCGCCCTCCTGCCCCTGGCAGCCTGCAGCCTGACCGAGTCCAACGACCCGAAGTCCGCCAAGGACGGTCCGATCGCGGTCTCCTCCTCCGACGAAGCCTGCGACGTCGCCACCGACACCGCGCCCTCGGGCAACGTGGTCTTCAAGGTGAAGAACACCGGCTCCAAGGTCACCGAGTTCTACCTGCTCGGCGAGGACGGCAAGCGGATCGTCGCCGAGGTCGAGAACATCGGCCCCGGACTGACCCGCGACCTGGTGCTCACCGCCGCTCCCGGCAAGTACTTCACCGCCTGCAAGCCCGGGATGATCGGCGCCGGCATCCGTGCCGACTTCACCGTCACCGACTCCGGCAAGGACGTCTCCATCAAGGGCGTCGACCAGGCCACCATCGACCAGGCCACCACGCAGTACGCCGCCTACGTCAAGGACCAGGCCGGCCAGCTGGTCGCGCAGACCCAGGAGTTCGTCGCGGCGTACAAGGCCGGCGACGACGACCAGGCCCGCGCGCTCTACCCGGTCGCCCGGACCCACTGGGAGGGCATCGAGACCGTCGCGGAGTCCTTCGGCGACCTCGACCCGCTGACCGACCTGCGCGAGGCGGACCTGGAGCCGGGCCAGAAGTGGACCGGCTGGCACCGCATCGAGAAGGACCTGTGGCCGCCGGCCACGGGCTACACCGCGCTGACGCCGGCCGAGCGGGCGACGTACGCCGACGACCTGATGAAGAACATCGACACCCTCAACTCCCGGGTGCAGGACCTGACCTACACCGTCGACCAGATCGGCAACGGCTCCAAGGGCCTGCTCGACGAGGTCGCCACCGGCAAGATCACCGGCGAGGAGGACATCTGGTCGCACACCGACCTGTGGGACTTCCAGGCCAACGTGGACGGTGCGCGGGTCGGCTACGAGACGCTCCAGCCGCTGCTGGAGGTCAAGGACAAGGCGCTCTCCGAGCAGCTCCAGCAGCGCTTCGACGCGCTGCAGGCCGAGCTGGACAAGTACAAGAAGGGCGACGGGTTCGTCTTCTACGACACCGTGACCGAGGCGCAGCGCAAGCAGCTCTCCGACCTCGTGAACGCGCTGTCCGAGCCGCTGTCGAAGATCACCGGAGCGATCACGCTGTGACCACCACCCGTGGCGGCCTCTCCCGCCGGCGGCTCCTCGGAGTCGCCGGCGCGGGAGCCGTCGCGGGCGCGGCCGGGCTCGGCGGCTACGCGCTCGGCGCGCGCGAGGAGGACGCGCCCGCCTCCCGTGCCGCGCTGCGCTTCGACTTCCACGGCGAGCACCAGGCCGGCATCGTCACGCCCGCCCAGGACCGCCTGCACTTCGCGGCCTTCGACGTCACCACCGACTCCCGCGACGACCTGATCGCGCTGCTGAAGGCGTGGACCGCGGCCGCGGAGCAGATGACCACCGGCGAGGAGGTCGGCGGCGGCGTACCGGTCAACTACGACACCCCGCCGCTCGACACCGGCGAGGCCCTCGGCCTGCCCGCCGCCGGGCTGACGCTGACCTTCGGCTTCGGCCCCTCGCTCTTCGAGCGCTTCGGCCTGGCCGAGCGCCGGCCGGCAGCGCTGAGGCGGCTGCCGCACTTCCCCGCCGACAACCTCGACCCCGAGCGCAGCGACGGCGACCTCTGCGTCCAGGCCTGCGCCGACGACCCGCAGGTCGCGGTGCACGCGATCCGCAACCTGGCCCGGATCGGCTTCGGCACCGTCGCCATGCGCTGGGCCCAGCTCGGCTTCGGTCGTACGTCGTCGACGACGACGGCTCAGACCACGCCCCGCAACCTGATGGGCTTCAAGGACGGCACCGCCAACCTGCGCGCCGAGGAGACCGCCGACCTCGACGACTTCGTCTGGGTCGCCCCGGGCGACGACCCGCGCGCGGACTGGCTGGCCGGCGGCTCGTATCTGGTGGCGCGGCGGATCAACATCCAGGTCGAGACCTGGGACCGCACCAGCCTGCGCGAGCAGGAGGGCCTCATCGGCCGTGACCGCGCCGAGGGCGCGCCGCTCTCCGGTGGCACCGAGTTCACCGAGCTGGACCTGGCGATCGAGGGCCGCGACGGACCGCTGATCCCGCTCAACTCCCACGTCCGCCTGGCCCATCCGACCGTCAACGACGGCACTCGGCTGCTGCGCCGCGGCTACAACTTCACCGACGGCAGCAACGCGCTGGGCCGCCTGGACGCCGGCCTCTTCTTCATCGCCTTCGTCCGCGACCCGGTCAAGCACTACATCCCGATGCAGAACCGGCTCTCCCGCGAGGACGGCCTGATGGAGTACCTCCAGCACACCGGCTCCGGCCTGTGGGCCGTCCCGCCGGGCGTGCGCAAGGGCGAGTACGTCGGCCAGGCGCTCTTCGCCTGACCGCTTACGGCGCGGCGAGCAGCCGGACCGCCGGAGTCCCGCCCACCAGGGCGATCCGGCCGTCCTCGAGCACCAGCGCGCGGGCGTCGTACGGGACGTCGGAGGCGACGTCGCGGGTGCGCAGCGTCCCGTCCTCGGCCACCGTCAGCGCGACCGCCCTGGTGGTCCCCCGGCCACGCCAGTCGGTGACCAGGGTGATCCCGGCGCCGGATCCGGGCAGCCAGGTGAAGGCGCGCGGATCCGAGGACGCCGCCAGATCGGTCTTGCCGAAGGCGACCCGGGAGAGCTGCCTCGGCGCGGTCAGGTCGGCGATGTCGAAGACGGCGGCCTGCGAGCCGAGCCACCGCCCGCGCTCGGTCGCCGCGACGCCCAGGCCCATCAGCCGGTCCTCGCCGATCGGGTGCAGGTAGGCCGAGTAGCCGGGGATCTTCAGCGCGCCGAGTGCCCGCGGGGCCTCCGGGTCGCTGAGATCGACGGTGTAGAGCGGGTCCATCTCGCGGAAGGTCACCAGGACCGCGAGGTCGTCGAACCAGCGCACCGACTGGATGCTCTCGTCGATGCCGAGCCGCCCGATGCGGCCGACCTTGACCAGCTCGCCGTTCCTCTCCGCCAGCACGGTCACGCCGTTGCGGGTCGTCTTCTTGTCGCGCGTCCAGGCCACGCGCAGCCGGCCCTCGTGCTCGTCGAGCGACCAGCGGTCCCTCACCGTGCCGTTGACGTGGCCGGAGCCGGCGTACGTCGTGTCAGCGTCGTCGAGCGCGAAGGCGTGGATCTGCGTCGTGGTGGCGTCCTGGTCCGGCGCGATCCGGCGCCGCTCGGCGGGCCGGAGCCAGCGCGACGAGGTCACGTAGAGCCGGTCGACCGAGGAGTAGACGACGTTGCCGGGGGCGGCCACGCCGACCGTCGAAGACCTCTCGGCGCCCACCCGGTAGGTCGTCACCGCGACCGTGCCGAGGCCCGCCCACTCGCGCGGGTGGTAGACGTCGGCGCAGTCCAGCAGCGGCCGCTCCCTGCCGCTGAGGTTGTCGCGCGTCGTCGGCAGCCAGTCCTCGATGGTGGTCTCGCGGACCAGGTCGCGGTTGCGCTCCTTGGCCTCCTGGCGGCCAGGACCACCGCGCCGGGGCGTCACCCAGGCGAGCTCGGGCGGCGGGTTCGTGGTCACCAGCCGGATCGTGTCGTCGTACTGGCGCAGCGAGGCGAGCTGCCCGGAGTAGGAGTCGTCGCGGACCAGGCGCGGCTCGGCCGGGTCGGCGATGTCCAGATCCAGGACGCGCGTCCCGCGCGCCATCGGGCGGATGCCGCCGCGGAGCCCGTCGTCGGCCAGGTCGGAGCTCCCGGTCACCAGAACGTGATCGCCCACCAGCAGCAGCTCGCCGCCCCACATCCGGGCCGGCAACCGGTAGCTGCCCAGCAGCCGGGGCTCGGCGCCGGTCACGTCGTTGACCTCGACCCGGCGCTGGTTGACCAGGTGGACCACGATCCGGCCGTCGGTCTTGGCCACGTCGGGCTCGTCGACGTCGACCTCCTGGGTGTTCGTCCCGGTGGCGCTGCCGGTCCGCGCCTGCTTGGTGACGCTCGCATTGGCCACGGAGCCGCCCATCTCGGCGCGGGCGGCGAAGGCCAGCGTGTCGCGGAAGAACGGCATCGGATACATCCCGCCGCCCCAGCCCCAGGGCCCGGCCTCCTCGGCGCCGTGGTCGACGTACCAGGCCAGCAGCTCGGGGCAGGAGCCGAACTCCGCCAGCGAGTCGGCCGTCGCCGCCGGCGCCACCGGGTCCGCGGCGACCACAGTGGCGGTGGTGGCGAGCACGCCGCTCGCGACCACGGCGTACGCCGCGGCGGTCGCGGCCAGGCCCCCACCCGCCGCCAGCTTGGTGACCAGACGCATCTCGCTCCTCCGTCCCGGCAACGGCTCGGCCCGTGTGCCCGCGAATGGGACGCGACTAGGCTTCCGGTGGTTCCCCCGTCCCCAGGAGTTCGCTGTGCCCACAGACCGCAGCCACGACATCGTCCTCTTCGGCGCCACCGGCTTCACCGGCGAGCTGACCGCCGCCTACCTCGCCGAGCACGCGCCCGCCGACTGCCGCTGGGCGCTGGCCGGCCGCAACCAGGCCAAGCTCGAGGCGGTCCGCGACCGGCTCACCGCGCTGAACCCCGCCTGCGCCGACCTGCCGCTGCTCCATGCCGACAGCGAGGACCCCGACAGCCTGGCCGAGGTCGCCCGGTCGACCCGCGTGGTCATCACCACCGTCGGGCCCTACCTGCTGCACGGCGAGCCGCTGGTCGCCGCCTGCGCCGAGGCCGGGACCGACTACGTCGACCTGACCGGGGAGCCGGAGTTCGTCGACCGGATGTACGTCGCCCACCACGAGCAGGCCGTCCGCAGTGGCGCCCGGCTGGTGCACGCCTGCGGCTTCGACTCGATTCCGCACGACCTGGGCGCCTACTTCACCGTCCGCGAGCTCGGCCCGAACGGCACCGTCCGGATGCGCGGCGTGGTCCGCTCGGGCGCCAGCTTCTCCGGCGGCACCTTCCACTCGGCGATGACCGCGATGTCGCGGCCGCGCCAGATGCGCGAGGCGATGAGCGAGCGCCGCCGCCTGGAGGTCCGGCCCGCCGGCCGCAAGATCCGGGCGATCTCCGGCAAGCCGCACCGCGACTCGGTGCTCGGCTACTGGCTGCTGCCCCTGCCGACGATCGACCCGTTCGTGGTGGTGCGCTCGGCCTCGGCCCTCCCCGAGTACGGCCCGGACTTCGGCTACTCCCACTTCGCCGGCCTCAAGACGCTCCGCTACACCGTCGGCGGCAGCCTCGGCGTCGGCGCACTCGCCCTGGCCGCGCAGGTCCCGCCCCTGCGCAAGGCGCTGATGAGCAGGATCAAGCAGGGCGAGGGACCCTCGGAGTCGCGGCGGGCGAAGTCCTGGTTCACCGTCGACTTCGTCGCCGAGGCCGGCGGCCGGCAGCTGCACACCCGCGTCTCCGGCGGCGACCCCGGCTACACCGAGACGGCCAAGATGCTCGCCGAGTCCGCCCTCTGCCTGGCCTTCGACGACAACCCGGCCACCTCCGGCCAGGTCACCACGGCCGTGGCGATGGGCGAGCACCTGCTCGCCCGGCTCCAGGCCGCCGGCATCTCCTTCGAGGTGGTCGCCTAGCCGGCGTACGGTGGGGGCATGTGCCGCAACATCAGGACCCTGCACAACTTCGAGCCCCCCGCCACGCGCGACGAGGTGCACGCGGCCGCGCTGCAGTACGTCCGCAAGGTCAGCGGTGCGGCGAAGCCGTCCCAGGCCAACCAGGCCGCCTTCGACGAGGCGGTCGCCGAGGTCACGGCCATCACCGCCCGCCTGCTGGACCGCCTGGTCACCACCGCGCCGCCCAAGGACCGCGAGGTCGAGGCTGCCAAGGCCCGCGCCCGCGCGGAGCTCCGCTACGCCCGCTGAGGCTCCCGGACCGGGGCCCAGCCGGGGCGGGGCGTGGCGGCGAGCCGACGCGTACTGGGCTGAATCCGAACGATCCGGCTCTGTCGACGGCCCTCGGAGAGCCAGATCGTTCGGATTCAGCGCTAGGCGCGGCTGACGAAGATGTGGTCGGCCGCCTCGGCCATGACCTCGGCGGCCTCGCCGCCGCTGCCGACGAGGACGCCGTCGGCGGTGGTCTGGATCGAGACCGTCTCGCCGGGCTGGGCGCCGATGCGGCGCAGGACGGCCATCAGCGACTCGTCCTTCTGCATCTCCTCGGAGATCCGGCGGACCCGGACCCGCTGGCTGCCGTCGTCGGCGGCGTCGGCCAGGGAGAGCACGCCCTCCATGAAGTCCTCACCGCCGCCGGCCTCGCCGAGCTCGCCCAGACCCGGGATCGGGTTGCCGTACGGCGACTCGGTGGGGTGATCGAGCAGCTCCAGCAGCCGGCGCTCCACCGCCTCGCTCATCACGTGCTCCCAGCGGCAGGCCTCGGCGTGGACCAGCTCCCAGTCGAGGCCGATGACGTCGACGAGCAGCCGCTCGGCCAGCCGGTGCTTGCGCATCACCCGGACGGCGAGGTCCAGGCCCTTGTCGGTGAGCTCGAGGTGGCGGTCGCCCTCGACGGTGAGGAGGCCGTCGCGCTCCATCCGGGCGACGGTCTGGCTGACGGTCGGGCCGCTCTGGTGCAGCCGCTCGGCGATCCGCGCTCGGAGCGGGACGATCCCCTCCTCGACGAGCTCGTAGATCGTGCGGAGGTACATCTCGGTGGTGTCGATGAGGTCACTCACCGGGCCATTGTGACACCCCGCCGGCACGCCCCCGTCCGTGCCGATCGGCGGACGGTCAGCGCAGCAGCTGCTCCGCGGACTGACGCGGCATCGGAATGCGCTGCGCGGCGCCCGCGCGACCGAGCATGTCGACGATGTCGTTGACGGAGACCCGCTCACGGGTGCGCTCGCGGCGGACCGGGGTCTCGAGGCGCTCGGCGACCAGGTCGCCGGGCACGCGGCCGCCGAGGACCAGGCGGTACTCGGTGTCATCGGCCTGGAACATGATGTCGACCACGACGGCGGTGCGGTACTCCCCGCCGTCGACGCGGACCAGCAGCGACTCGCCGTAGTCGAGGCCTCGGGTCAGCGCGGTGTCGCTGTGCGCGATGACCACCGAGCGGCTACGCCGGGTGAAGTCGGTCAGCGTGACGTCCACGAGCTCCATGTCTGCATCCTCCCCTGTGAGTCTGTCCCCCGCAGCCTCACCTAGAAGAACGAGACGGAGCCCGAGGGGTTACGTCCGGTTTTGCACTTTTTCGGGCGAAAATTTCTTCTGATTCGCCCGGTTCCTGCCCTCCCCCGGTCTATACCGGTTGGCGCGTCGGACTCCCGCCCTCCCAGACCCGCCGCGAGCCACCCGCTACAACCGAGACATGATCACCGCGGCCCCGGTGCGCGTCTTCCTCCTCGACGACCACGACATCGCCCGCAAGGGCATCGCCGCCGCCGTCGAGAGCGACGGCGGGGTGACCGTGATCGGCGAGGCCGGGCGGATCGCCGACGCCGAGCGGCTGATCCTCGAGCTGCGGCCCGACGTGGCCGTCCTGGACGCGGCCCTCCCCGACGGCTCGGGGGTGGAGCTGTGCGCGCGGCTGCGCCGCTCCTGCCCCTCGGTGCGCTGCCTGATCCTCACGGCGTACGACGACCGCGCGACCGTCGTCGCGGCGATGCGCTCGGGCGCGGCCGGCTACCTGCTCAAGGAGGTCGCCTCGGAGTCGCTGGCCGGCGCCGTCCGCATGGTGGCCGCCGGCCACTCGCTGCTCGACCCGGTGATGAGCCGGCAGCTCGGCGACTGGATCTCCGCCGGCGGGGTCACCGAGGAGTCGCCGGGCCGCAGCGGCGTCGCCGAGGAGCTGGCCGGTCTCACCGACCAGCAGCTGCGCATCCTCGCCCTGATCGCGCAGGGGCTGAGCAACCGCGAGATCGCCGCCGAGCTGTTCTTGTCCGAGAAGACGGTGAAGAACCACATCACCCGGATCCTGGCGCGCCTCGGCGTCCAGCGGCGTACCCAGGCCGCGCTGCTCGCCTCCCGGCTGCTGCAGCACTGAGCTCACGACCTCGCCGGCTCCCACCGGCCGTCCCCGCCGGGAGGGGCGGGCCGGTCCCCCCGGTAGGCCCGCCCCAAGGGTGTCCGCACAGGTGCGGAGAACCCGCTCGCG
The DNA here is from genome assembly GCA_044464665.1 of Nocardioides sp. Lineage (GTDB taxonomy): Bacteria > Actinomycetota > Actinomycetes > Propionibacteriales > Nocardioidaceae > Marmoricola. The sequence continues at coordinate 17,162 of JBIQLB010000036.1, read as the reverse complement.
GAGTCGAGACGTCCACAGCGGACGGTGCGCGGCTCGCGAGCCCCGGAGTCTCCAGGGACGTGGAGACACCTTCGACATCGGCACCCGCGCCGCGTAACTGAGCAATCGCGCCCTCAGGAGGGCGGTCGCGGCCCCCGCTTGAGCGCCTGGGCCAGCGAGGCCACCGCGTCGTCGCTGGGCGAGGCCGCCGCGCGGTTGCTCGACTCCAGCTGGGCGAGCAGCTCGGCGCGGTGCACCGCGACCGAGCGAGGCGCATCGATGCCGACCCGGATCACGTCGCCGCGGACCTCCAGGACCGTGACGGTCACATCGTCGCCGATGACGACGCTCTCGCCGACACGGCGGCTCAGGACCAGCATGGAGGCAAACCTACGCCACGAGCGGCGCGGCGATGGGGAGGTCGGGGTCGTCGAGAATCACCTGACTAGCGCGCCTGTTGGCGGTGTTGACCACCACCGGCGCCAGCAGGTTGGCCGTCGTCGAGGCCAGGGACTCGCCCGCGGAGAGCACGAGCAGCACCACCACGTCGTCGGCGGACTCGATCCCCAGGTCGGCCACGACCTCGTCGTCCACCTCGGGGGCGTAGTCCGGGAAGAACGGCACCGGCGGCATCACCAGGAACCGCAGGTCGGGCTCCTCGACGGAGCGCAGCTGGCACAGCACGCCGTCGTCGTCGAGCTTGACCAGGGCGAAGCGACGGTAGTCGGGGAAGCCCGGCATCGGGTGAACCAGCTCGATGACCGGCAGATCGCTCATGTCAGGGATCATCGCAGAAAGTCGAGCAGGCTCGGCTGCATCACACGCGCGGTGGCGCCGAGTGCTGCCTGGTAGGCCACCTGCTGCATCTGCAGGTCCACGATGGTCTGCGGCAGGTCGGCGTTCTCCACCTCGGACAGGCTGTTCTTCAGCGAGAGCTGCTTGTCCGTGACCGCGTCGACGGCCGCGGAGGCACGCGCCTGCCGGACGCCGGCGTCGGCCTGCACGTTGACGATCCGGGCGCCGTCGGCCTGGAGCACGTCGATCGAGGACTGGATGGTGGCCTGGTCGTTGGCGCGCAGCGCGGTCGCCAGGGCGGAGAGGTGGTCGAAGACGTTGTCGCCGTCGGGTCCGAAGACGTCCTGGCCGGCCACGTCGACGCGGAGCTCCACCCCGTCGCTGATCGTGCGCTTGACCTGCCCGACCGTGCCGACGTACGTGCCGGCGCTGTCGTAGGCCTTCGAGCCGGCGGTGATGCCGCCGAAGACCGGGCGGTCGAGATAGGTGGTGTTGGCCGTGTCGATCATGCCCAGGCGGATCTGGTCGAGCTCGGCGGCCAGCGCCTCGCGCGCCTGGGGTCCCATGGCGCCGGAGTTGGCGCCCTGCAGGGCCAGGTCGCGGGCCCTCTGGACCTGCTGGTTGGCGCTGGAGAGCGAGGAGTCGATGGTGCCCAGCCAGGAGACGGCGTCGGCGGCATTGCGGCCGAACTGCGCGGTGTCGGCCAGCGAGGCACGCAGCCGCATCGCCGCGGTCGTGCCGGACGGCGAGTCCGAGGGCCGGTTGAGGATCCGGCCCGTGGAGAGCTGCTCCTGAAGGGCGGAGAGCCGGGTCAGGTTGTTCTGCAACGACCCCAGCGACCGCTGGGTCATCATGTTCTGGGTCACCCGCTGGATGGCCATGTCAGCGCACCAATCCGGTCCGGTTGATCAGGGTGTCGAGGACGGAGTCAAGCGTGGTCATCAGCCGGGCGGCGGCCTCGTAGGCACGCTGCGACTGCAGCATCGAGATCATCTCCTCGTCGAGGTTCACCCCGGCGAGCTGCTCGCGGGCGCCGTCCACCTGCGTGGTGAGCGCCTGCTGGTTGGCGGCGAGTCGCCGGGCGGAGGCGACCTGGGTGCCGAAGCCGTTGATCAGCTGCTGCCAGGACGTGCCGGCCGTGCTGGCGCCGCTCAGCGCGGTGGCGTTGCCGCCGTCGCGGGTGACGCCGTTGATGCTGGAGGCGGCCACCAGGGCGGGGTCGGTGATGGCGACGGCGAGCGTGCCGGCCGGGTCGGCGGGGTTGTAGGTGAACAGCGGTCCGCCTGCCGTGCCGGCCTTGTCATAGCCGAGCGCGTGCTGGGCGTTGAGCTGGTCGGCCACCTGCTGGGCGACGGCGCCGATGCCGGACCGGAAGGCGGGGAGCGTCGTGGTGAGCAGCTCGGTCAGCCCGCCCAGCTCGCCGGTCATGCCGGCGGGCACGGTGGTGGAGCCGCTGCCGTCGGTGATCTGGAAGACCAGCGGCTGGCCGTCCGCAGCGCCCGTGGGCGTGATGCCGCTGACGATCTCCACCTGGCCCGCGACGTTCCCGGACACCAGCGAGACGCCGTTGACGCTGAAGTCGAAGCCGCCGTCGGGACGCTGGGTGGCGGTGCCGCCGGTGAGCTGGGACAGCCGCATCGCCAGCTGGTCGCGCTGGTCGAGCAGGCCGCCGGCGTCGGTGCCGTTGAGCAGGGCGACCGCCACGCTCTTGTTGGTCGCCGCCAGGTCCTGCGCGACGGTGTTGATCTCGGAGACGTCGGCGAGCACCTTGAAGCGCAGGTCGCCCATCTCGTTGTCCACGCTGCGGCTCTGCAGCTTCAGCGCGTCGACCAGCGCCGCGGCCTTGCCCAGGGTGGCCAGCCGGATCGCGTCGTTGTCGGGGTTGTTGGCCAGGTCCTGCCAGGCGCTGCGGAGGTCGTCCATCGCGGCGGACACGCCGTTCGGGCCGGGCTCGGCCAGGCCGCTCTCGACCCGCTCCAGCACGGTCTGCCGGATGTCGAGGTAGGACTGGTTGCCGTGCTCGGTGCGCGCCCGGGCATCCAGCAGCGGGTCGGTCATCCGGGCGATGCCCGCGACCCGGACCCCGGCGCCCGCGCCCTCGTAGCGCGACCACATGGCGGGCCGGTCGGGAGCGCCGACCGACTCGGCGGTCACCTGGCGGCGGACGTACCCCTCGGTGCCGACGTTGGCGATGTTGCCGCCGGCGACGTCCATCGCGACACGGTTGTACTGCAGCGCCGTGAGCGCGGTGTTGATCGAGGAGAAGGAGCCGGCCATCAGATGCTCCAGTCGAGGATCTGCCGGCGCGGACCGGACACGGCGACCGCCGAGCCGTCGGCGCCGTAGCTCTCGTGGCCCTCTCCCAGGCTGAGCAGCGTGTCCCGCGCGGAGCGGAAGCCGGCGGTGATCAGCTCCTTGTTGGTGTCGGCCAGGGCGCTGATCTCGGCGGTGACGGCGACGAACGCCTCGTGGTGGTCCAGCAGGATGCTGCGCCACGGCTCGCCGGCCGCCTCGGCCAGGGCCCGCAGGCTGGAGTTGTGGCCCATGCCGATCGAGGCGGCGGCCTCGTCGGCGGCCACCGAGCGCAGGATCTCGGTCTCCCGGATCGTCTCGAGGACGGCCTCGACCTCGCGGGCGGCCCGCATCAGCCAGCGGTTGCGACCACTGGCGAGCACCAGCTGCTCCTCCTCCAGCTTGAACAGGAGGGTGTCGAGCAGCTCCCGCTCACGCCACAGGATCTGTGAGAGCTTCTCCATGTCGGCCCTTCAGGTCGTGGTCGGCGGCAAGGTTCCCTCGCCGTGCCCTCTCAGATCGGACGCCGTGAGGCATACCTGAGCAGAAACCCCCCGGCAGTTTTCGGCCGTCCATAGCCCAGAAGGACTAGTCGGACGTAGCCCCAAAGTCCCCAATTGCGGTACCAAACGCATGAAATTCGCCTCACCTCTAGCAAATCGGACAATCGGGGCAGAGAGTTCTCCGCATGAGCGAGGGAGGCTCCATGAGCAGCAGCATGACGACCGGCCGCACATCTGGCATCGGCAGCGACGACGAGGACCTGATCCTCAGCCACATCCCCGTCGTCACCCACATCGTCCGCGAGACCATGGGCCGGGTCCCCAGCCACGTCAGCCGCGACGACCTCACCTCTGCCGGCCTGGCCGCCCTGGTCGCCGCCAGCCGCTCCTTCGACGCCGAGCGCGGCGTCCCCTTCGCCCGGTACGCCGCGACGCGCGTCCGCGGCGCCATCCTCGACGAGCTGCGCGGCATCGACTGGGCCTCCCGCTCGGTACGCCGCCGCGCCCGCGACCTCGAGTCCACCCGCGCCCAGCTGGCCGGCATCCTCGGCCGCGTGCCCACCAATGACGAGGTCGCCCAGGCGCTCGGCCTGACCCTCTCCGAGATCGCCCAGAACGAGGACGACATCGCCCGTGCCCAGGTGCTCTCCCTGCAGGGCGCCCAGGACGCCTCGCTCGACGACGTCCTCCCGGCCAACGGCCCGACGCCCGAGCAGCTGGTGGAGCACCGCGAGCGGCTGACCTACCTGGTCGAGGCCGTCGCCGAGCTGCCCGAGCGGCTGCGCATCGTCGTCCAGGACTACTTCCTCGCCGAGCGGCCGATGGCCGAGATCGCCGCCGAGCTCGGCGTCAGCGAGTCCCGCGTCTCCCAGATGCGGGCCGAGGCGCTGGTGCTGCTCCGCGACGCGCTCAACCACGAGCTCGACCCGACGATGCTGCAGCCGCACGCTCGTCCCAACGGCTCGGCCGCCCGTCGCCGGGAGGCCTACTTCGCCGCCGTGGCCGCGCGCCACGCAGCCTCCGCCCAGCGTTCGCGGCCCTCTGCCGCCCTGGACGAGACCGCCTAGAGGCCGGTCGAAAAAAACCTCGCTCGAAACTCCTCATCCAGTCACGGGTCGCGCCGATTGATTCCGCGACGGAGCCCACGGACGGACTCCAGTACGTGACTCACCCATCCAGGAAGGAACCATCATGAGTCTTCGCATCAACCAGAACATCGACGCCTTCAACTCGTACCGCAACCTGTCGGTCACGCAGGGCCAGATGTCGAAGTCCCTGGAGAAGCTGTCCAGCGGCTTCCGGATCAACCGGGCCGCGGACGACGCCGCCGGTCTGGCCATCTCCGAGGGCCTGCGTTCGCAGGTGGGTGGCCTCAAGGTCGCCGTCCGGAACGCTCAGGACGGCATCTCCGTCGTTCAGACCGCTGAGGGTGCGCTGACCGAGGTTCACTCGATCCTCCAGCGCATGCGTGACCTGGCCGTCCAGGCCGGTAACGACACCAACAACTCCGACGCTCGCACCGCGATCGCCGGTGAGGTGACCCAGCTGCGCGACGAGCTGTCCCGGATCGCGGGCTCGACGAACTTCAACGGCACCAAGCTGCTCGACGGTTCGGCGAACACCCTGTCCTTCCAGGTCGGCGCCGGAAGCGTCTCCGCCGACAACGTGATCGCGTTCAACTTCGACACCGCTGACGTGTCGTCGGTCGCGAGCGCGCTGAACGCCGGCGGTGGCAACAAGTACGCGGTCATCACGCCGACCGCCGTGACCGGCAACTGGACGTTCACCACCACCGGTGTCGCCGCCACCAGCACCGTCGCCATGGGCGCGGCCGGCAGCCTCACCACCGTCCAGCAGGTGGCCGACAAGCTGAACTCGGACGCCGGGTTCTCGGCCAACTTCCGGGCCTCGGTGAACCAGAGCAACGAGCTGGTCGTCAACGCGACCAACGGCGGCACCCTGGCCACCACCGCCCCGGGCACCGGTGGCGCGGCTGGCTCCGCGGTGGCCGGCGGCATCTCGTTCGCGACTGCCTCCGACGCCCGCAACGCGGTCGACGCGATCGACCTGCAGATCAAGGCCGTCTCGACGGCTCGCGCGAACCTCGGTGCGGTCCAGAACCGGTTCGAGCACACCATCAACAACCTCAACGTGGCGGTGGAGAACCTGTCCGCCTCCGAGAGCCGGATCCGCGACACCGACATGGCGCAGGAGATGATGAGCTTCACTCGGGCTCAGATCCTGTCGCAGGCCGGCACCGCGATGCTCGCGCAGGCCAACCAGGCCCCGCAGAGCGTGCTGCAGCTGCTGCGCGGCTGATCCACCGGACTCCGGTGAGGAGCGGACCATCGGTCTGCTCCTCACCGGAGCACCACCACTGTCCAGGGGAAGCCTCGAGGAGTAGTCGGCATGGGAACGGCGAGCATCAGCGGTCTGGCCAGCGGCCTCGACACCGCGACGATCATCGACCAGCTGATGCAGCTGGAGGCGGCGCCGCAGACCAAGCTGAAGACCCGGCTCTCCACCGAGCAGTCGACGCTCAAGACCCTGCAGGACCTCAACGCCCGGGTCGCCGCGCTGCAGACCCAGGCCGCCGATCTGGCCAAGGCCTCGGGCTGGACGACCACGAAGGCCGCCACCAGCTCCACCGCGGTCACCGCGACCGCCGGCGCCACGTCGGTGCCCGGCTCGTTCTCGGTCACCGTCGACCAGGTGGCCACCGCCCACCGGCTGACCTTCGCCACCACGGCCGCCTCCGACGCGGTCGTCGTCACCGGCGGCACCACGGTCAACCTCACCATCGACGGCGAGACGACCGTCCTGGAGACCGGCGACGGCACCCTCGACGGCCTGGTGAGCGCCCTCAACGCCTCGGGCACCGGGGTCAGCGCCACCAAGGTCAAGCTCGACAACGGCGAGTACCGGCTCATGGTCACCGCCACCCAGACCGGCGCGGCCGGCGCCTTCACCCTCACCAACGCCGCCGACGACAGCGACCTGCTGGGCGGGGCGACCGTCCGGGCCGCCCAGGACGCTCAGATCACCATCGGCGCCGACACGATCCACTCCTCGACCAACACCTTCACCGACATCGTGCCGGGCGTCAGCCTGACCGTCTCCTCGGGCTCGGTGGGCAACACCGTCGACGTCGACATCGCCCGCGACACCACGGCCATCGAGGGCAAGGTCAAGGCCCTCGTCGACGCGGTCAACGCGACGCTGACCCAGATCGACAGCCTGACGGCGTACAACGCGACCACCAAGACCTCCGGCCCCCTGGCCGGCAACGCGGGCGTGCGGGAGCTGCGCAACTCGCTGCTGAACGCGGTCTACCCGACCGACGGGACCTCCATGGCCTCCGCCGGCATCCAGACCGACATGGCCGGCAAGATCGTCTTCGACGCCACGGCGTTCTCCAAGGCGTTCGCCACCGACCCGGCCGGCACGACCGCGAAGTTCACCAGCGGCGCCTCAGACGGCTTCGCCGCCCGGGTCTCCTCGATCTCCAGCATGGCCAGCGACAAGTACACCGGCACCATCACCTCGATCATCAACGGCCAGAACACCACGATCTCCCGGATGCAGGAGAGCATCACCGCCTGGGACCTCCGCCTGGAGCTGCGGCGCTCGACGCTCGAGCGTCAGTACACGGCTCTGGAGACCGCGCTGTCCCAGATGAACAGCCAGTCCAGCTGGCTGACCTCCCAGATCAACTCACTGTCCGCCAACTCGAACAACAGCTAAGGACCCAGGCAATGACTCCCAACGCACGCGCGGCATACATGGATGCCTCGATCGCGACGGCCAGCCCGGCGCAGCTGTTGGTGATGCTCTATCAGCGCCTCGTCCTCGACGTACGCCGCGGCCTGGAGGCCCAGCGCCTCCACAACCACCCGGAGGCGCACCTCCAGCTGACCCACGCGCAGGACATCGTCATGGAGCTGCAGAGCAGCCTCAAGGCGGACATGTTCGTCGGCGGCGAGGACCTGGCCGCCCTCTACGGCTACCTGCACCGCCAGCTGATCATCGCGAACGTCCGCAAGAACGCCGAGGTCACCGAGCACTGCCTGATGCTGGTCACCGACCTGTGCGAGACCTGGAGCCAGGCCGCGCAGCAGAGCGCCCAGAGCAAGACGGCCTGATGAGCGGGGTCCACGAGGCCTGGGTCCGCGAGCTGGACCTGCTGGAGGCCGATCTGCACCGCGCCGAGGCGATCGCCGCGGAGGGCGGCCCCGAGGCCGACCTCGCCTGGGATCCCTGGGAGCCGCCGGCCATGCCCGGCCCCATCCCCGCGGACCTCGTCGACCGCGCCACCGCCCTGCTGGACCGCTTCGAGGCGGTCCGCAGCTCCCTGAGCCGCTCCCTGTCGGCCATCCAGGGCCAGCTCGGCTTCGCGAGCAGGGTCGGCGACATCTCGCCGGCCGCCGGCGAGCGCCGGCCCGTCTACCTCGACGTCTCCTGCTGACTCGCTTGACCGGCAAATCGGACATTTGTTCCGAGATTTCTCTCAGGTCGCGCTCGCGGGAGCCGAAGTAGCCACCAGAGCAAGGAGTGCTCTACCCCGCCGAAGGACCGGCGCCCGCCACTGAGACGAGAGGCTCGGTCGTGTCCTTCGCCATCACCGACGCCGTGGGTCAGGCACTCCACACGGCTCTCTCCGGTGTCACCGTGCGCCAGAACGTCATCGCCGACAACATCGCCAACGTCGACACCCCCGGCTTCCGGGCCACCAGCGTCGACTTCGAGTCGCAGCTGCGCTCGGCGATCGAGGACGGCTCCTTCGAGCGCGGCTCGGCCCGCGTCACCGTGACCAGCTCCCCGACCGACACCCCGGTCGGCGCGTACGGCAACAACGTCGACCTGCGCAAGGAGACGATGGCCGCGGTCCAGAGCCAGTTCCAGTACCAGATCCTCACCCGCGCGGTGACCGACCGGTACAACATCCTCAAGACGTCCGTGACGGGTCAGTGACCATGGGCGCCTTCGACATGCTTCGCATCGCGAACACCAGCCTGGGCATGCACCAGACCTGGCTGGACGCGCTGGCCAACAACATCGCGAACGTCAACACCGTCCGGCGTACCGACCAGCCCGCCTTCCAGGCGCAGATGGTCGTGGCCGAGGCCCGGCCCGACGGCGGCGTCGACGTCGCCGGCATCGCCGTCTCCGACGCGGCCGGCCGGATGGTCCACGACCCGACGCACCCGCTGGCCGACGCGGACGGCTACGTGCGGCTGCCCGAGGTCGACATGGCCAGCCAGATGAGCCAGCTGGTCATGGCCCAGCGCGGCTTCCAGGCCTCCGTGCAGGTCACCAAGAACGCCCAGGACACCTACTCATCCGCACTGCAGATCGGACGGTCCTAGTGAGCGAGCGCAGCGAGCGAACCGATAGGCACAGCGTCCCGGCTCATGAGCCGGCCGATGCGAAGCGAGGCCGGTCATGAGCGTGAGCGGAATCGAGAGCGTCGGCTTCACGCCGTACGTCGCTCCCAACGTCGGCACGAGCGGCACCGCGTCCGCGTCGCGTGCCAGCGGCCAGGAGTTCGGCAACCTCGTGCTCGACGGGCTGGACCGCCTGGAGCGGCTCCAGGACCGCAGCGACGGTCTCGCCGTGCAGGCCGCGACCGGTGACCTGGGCGCGATCCACGACTACACCATCGCCGCCACCGAGGCCGGGGTCGCCACCCAGCTCACCGTGGCCGTGCGCAACAAGGCCGTCGAGGCGTTCACCGAGATCATGCGGATGCAGGTCTGATGAAGGACACACTGACTCGCACCCTGTCGCGCTACCAGCGCGCGTTCATGGAGTTCACCACCGGGCAGAAGGTGGTGGCCGTCCTCGGCACCGCCGCGCTCGTGCTGGCCGGCGTCCTGGTCTTCCGCTGGGCCGCCACGCCGAGCTACTCCCCGCTCTTCAGCAACCTCTCCTCCGCCGACGCCTCCGCGGTGATCGACAAGCTGGACGCCGAGGGCGTCGCGTACAAGATCACCAACGGCGGCTCGACGATCATGGTCCCCAAGGACAAGGTCTACTCGACCCGGATCACGCTCAGCGGCGAGGGTCTGCCCAGCGCCGGGAGCAAGGACGGCTACGGCCTCCTGGACGGCAACAACCTCTCCACCTCGAAGTTCCAGGAGCAGACCAACTTCAAGCGGGCCATGGAGGGCGAGCTCTCCAAGACCGTCGAGGCCCTCAACGGCGTGCAGTCCGCGGTCGTCCACCTGGCGCTGCCGGAGAAGGAGGTCTTCGCCAGCGAGCAGAAGCCGGCCACCGCCTCCGTCCTGATCGCCACCAAGCCCGGCACCACGATGGGCGCCGAGCAGGTGCAGGCGGTCGTCCACCTGGTCGCCTCCAGCATCGACGGCCTGGACCCCGAGAAGGTCACCGTCGCCGACGCCAACGGCCGGGTGCTCTCCACCAGCGCCACCGACGGTGGCGCCGTCGCGAGCAGCCGCAACCAGCAGGTCGAGGACTACCAGACCGAGATGAGCGGGCGCATCCAGGCGATGCTCGACCGCGTCGTCGGCGCCGGCAACTCCTCGGTCGCGGTCACCGCCAACCTCGACTTCGACAAGGCGGTCTCGGAGAAGACGACGTACGACTTCAACCCCAAGACCGTGCCGCTCTCGCAGAGCAAGCAGACCGAGACCTACAACGGCGCCCAGGCCGACGGTGTCAGCGGCGTCGTCGGACCCGACGGCCAGATGGACGCCACCGGCCAGACCGGCGGCTCGGACTCCTCCTACGAGAAGAGCTCCTCCACCCAGGACAACGCCGTCGACAAGACCGTGGAGCACCGCGAGACCGCTCCCGGCAGCGTCCGCAGCCTGCACGTCGGCGTGGTGCTCGACGCCGCGACCGCCCGCACCGTGGACCCCAGCGAGCTGCAGAGCCTGATCGCCAACTCCATCGGCGTGGACACCGAGCGCGGCGACACCGTCCAGGTCTCCGCCCTGCCCTTCGACCGCACCTCGGAGAAGGCCGCGGCCAAGGAGCTGGCGGCGGCGAGCAAGGCCGACAAGAGCGCCCAGCAGATGGAGCTGATCCGCAACAGCGGCCTGGTCGTCCTGGTCCTGCTGATCCTGCTGCTGGCCTGGCTCAAGGGCCGCAAGAAGACCAAGGCGCGGGTCGATGCCACCAACTACGTGGTCGAGCAGCTCCGCCAGGAGCAGATCGACCGGGCCCGTCAGCAGCAACAGCAGCTGGAGGTCTCCGCCGCGATGGCCGCCCTGGAGGCGACCGAGCATGCCGCCGCCGAGAGCATGCGCGACGAGCTCACCGCCCTGGTGGAGCGTCAGCCCGAGGATGTCGCGGCCCTCCTGCGCGGCTGGCTGGTGGAGCACTGATGAGCACCTCCACGATGTCGAGCGTCGGCGTGCGCAAGGCGGCCATCCTGCTGATCCAGCTGGGCCGCGAGCGCGCCTCGACGGTCCTGAGCCACCTCAGCGAGGCCGAGGTCGAGAGCATCTCGGCCGAGGTCGCCCGCCTGGACGCGATCAGCTTCGAGGAGACCGACGAGGTCCTCACCGAGTTCCGCGATCTGATGGTCGCCCGGTCGCACATCCAGCAGGGCGGTCTCACCGTGGCCCGCCAGCTCCTGGAGGAGTCGCTCGGCCCCGAGCGCGCCGCCGAGATCATCGAGCGGCTCAACGCAGCCGCGGTCCAGCTGCCCTTCCAGTTCCTCCGGCGCGCCGACCCGGCCCAGCTGCGCTCCTTCATCGTCGACGAGCACCCGCAGGTGATCGCCCTGGTGCTGGCGCACATGACCGCCGACCGCGCCTCGCTGCTGCTCTCCGGACTGCCGCCGGAGCTCCAGGCGCAGGTGGCCCACCGGATCGCGGTGATGGACCGCACCTCCCCCGACATCATCCGGGCCGTCGAGAGCACCCTGGAGCGCAAGCTCTCCTCGATGCTGCAGCCGGCCGAGATGTCCCAGGTCGGCGGCGTGGACCCGCTGGTCAACATCATCAACCGCTCCGACCGCGCCACCGAGCGCCAGATCGTCGACGGCCTCGAGGCGCTCGACGCCGCGCTGGCCGACGAGGTCAAGAGCCGGATGTTCATGTTCGAGGACATCGTCAACCTCGACGACCGCTCGGTGCAGCTGGTGCTGCGCACCGTGGAGAGCGGCGACCTCGCCCTCGCGCTCAAGGGCGTCGCGGACCAGGTGCGCGAGAAGATCACCCGCAACCTGTCCTCGCGTGCCGCCGAGAACCTCATCGAGGAGGTCGAGCTGCTCGGCGCCGTCCGCCTCACCCAGGTCGAGGAGGCCCAGCAGTCCATCATCCGCACCATCCGCCAGCTCGAGGAGCAGGGCCAGATCATGGTCCGCCGTGGGAGCGACGATGAGTACGTCGAGTGAGACCCCGGTGAGCCCGCAGGTGGGTGTCCAGGCGAGCGTCGTCCCCGGCGCCGTCCGCCTCACCACGCCCGAGCTGCGGACCGGCCGCTGGACCCGCTTCGGCGGCTCCTCGATCCTCGGCGACGAGGTGACCGAGGCCGTCCTCGACGACATCGCCGAGACCGCCCGGTCCGCCGCGCGCGCCCAGGGCTACTCCGTGGGCTGGGCCGAGGGCCGTCGCGAGGCGGCCGAGCAGGCGCGTGCCGAGGAGCAGGCCACGCTCGCCCGGCGCGCCGCCGAGGACGCCGCCCGCGCCGAGGAGCACGCCGCCGCGCTCGCCGCGCTGCGCGAGGCCGCCGAGCGCCTCCACCAGGCCTTCGGCGCCACCTGCGACCAGGTCGAGGCCAGCGCCGTCGAGCTGGCCTGGGACCTGACCCAGGAGCTGGTCGGCCGCGAGCTGAGCTGCGCCGACGGCGCCGAGGTCGTACGCCGCGCACTGGCGCTGATGCCCGACCAGGCGCACACCCGCCTGCGCCTCCACCCCGACGACGCCCGCGTCGACCAGACCCTCCTCGAGGAGCTGGAGACCCACGGCGTGATCCTCCTGACCGACGCATCGCTGCCCCGCGGCGACGCCCTGCTCGAGGCCGACGACCACGTCGTCGACCTCTCGATCTCGACCGCCCTCTCTCGGGTGCGCGAGGTGCTGCGATGACCGTGACCATCCCCACGCTCGACCGTGGGGTCCCCCAAGGTCTGCGTGATCGCGCACTCGCGGCGGCTCTCCCCCTCACTCTGGGCCGCGTCGTCGAGCTGGTCGGCCTCCACCTGATCGTCACCGGCCTCACGGCCGCGGTCGGCGATCTGGTGGAGGTCGACGGCCCGGCTCCCGTCCTGGCCGAGGTCGCCGCGAGCGGCCCGGAGGGACTGGTCTGCCTTCCGCTCGGCCCGACCGCCGGGCTGTGCGCCGGGGCGCGGGTGCGGCACACCGGCGGTCCGCTGCGGATCCGCGTCGGCGAGGAGCTGCGCGGTCGCGTGCTGGACGGTCTCGGCCGTCCCATCGACGGCGGCCCGGACCTCTCCGGCCTCGACCTGGTCGAGGTCGACAACGCCGCCCCGGGCGCGCTGACCCGTCCGCGGATCGACCAGCAGCTCGGGCTCGGCGTACGGGCCCTGGACGCGCTGGTGCCCTGCGGCCGCGGCCAGCGCATCGGCATCATGGCCGGCTCCGGCGTCGGCAAGTCCAGCCTGCTCTCGATGATCGCCCGCGGCACCGACGCGCAGGTCTCGGTGATCGCGCTGGTCGGCGAGCGTGGCCGCGAGGTCCGCGAGTTCCTGGAGAACGACCTCGGCCCCGAGGGCCTGGCCCGGTCGGTGGTCGTCGTCGCCACCAGCGACGCCCCGCCGGTGGAGCGGCTGCGCGCGGCGTTCGTGGCCACCCGGATCGCCGAGCACTTCCGCGACACCGGCCGCGACGTCGTCTTGATGATGGACAGCCTGACCCGGGTCGCGATGGCCCAGCGCGAGATCGGCCTCTCGGCCGGTGAGCCGCCCGCCACGCGCGGCTACCCGCCCAGCGTCTTCGCCCTGCTGCCCCGCCTGCTGGAGCGTGCCGGCACCTCGCCGCACGGCAGCATCACCGGGCTCTACACCGTCCTCGTCGAGGGCGACGACCTGCAGGATCCGGTCGGCGACACCGCCCGCTCGATCCTCGACGGCCACGTCGTGCTCACGCGCCGGCTGGCGACCTCCGGGCACTTCCCCAGCATCGACGTGCTGGAGTCGATCTCCCGGGTCACCTCCGCGGTCACCACCCCGCAGCAGCGCGCCGACGCGACGGCCCTGCGCCGGATGCTGGCGGCCCACCGCAACGTGCGCGAGCTGGTCGAGATCGGCGCCTACGTCTCCGGCGCCGACGCCGACGCCGACCGGGCGCTGGAGCTGATGCCGCGCATCGACGGCTTCCTGCGCCAGGCGATGGAGGAGACCACGCCGGCCGCCGAGACCTGGACCGCCCTCAGTGAGCTGGTCGCATGAGCCGGCAGAGCGAGCAGGACGCCGGAATGCGCGCCGTGGCGCGCGTGCGGAGCGTGCGCGAGCAGGACAGCCGGCTCGGCCTGCAGCAGGCGCTGCGCGAGCTGCACGCGGCCGACGACCGGGTCGCGCACCTGCGCGACGCGCTGGTGGCCGCCGACGCCTTCAGCGGCGGCGACATGGCGGCGTACGTCGCGCTCCGGGGCCGGCTGCAGTCGCTCGGCGACGCGCTGTGGACCGCGCGCGCGGAGGCGGAGAGCTCGCGGACCATCGCGCAGTCCGCCCAGGCGCACTGGCAGCGGGACCGCACCCGGCTCGAGGCGGTCGAGCAGCTCCTGGAGCGGCGGGCCGCCGAGCGGCGTGCCGAGGCCGCCCGCGCCGAGGCGCGCGATCTCGACGACATCGCCGGCCAGCTGTGGCAGCGCCGGGCCGAGGCGGCGGGAGGGCGGCGATGAGCGTCACCGACGTGACCGCCCGGATCCAGCAGATCCAGGCGCAGATCGCCGCGCTGAGCCAGTTCGGCCAGACCGGCTCCGCCGGCACCGCCTCGGCGACCGAGTTCGCCAGCGCGCTGGACGTCACCGTGGTCGACGCGACCGGCAGCGGCACGCCCACCGTCACCAGCGGCACCGGCGAGACCACCGGCGCGGACGTGGTCGCCGAGGCCCGCAAGTACCTCGGCCTGCCCTACGTCTGGGGCGGCACCGACCCGTCGAAGGGCCTGGACTGCTCCGGCCTGGTGCAGCTGGTCTACAAGAACCTCGGCTACGACCTGCCCCGCGTCTCCGCGGACCAGGCCCGGCAGGGCCGCCCGGTCGCCAGCCTGGCCGAGGCCAAGCCGGGCGACCTGCTCGCCTGGGACAACTCCAGCCGCAACAACGGCGCGGACCACATCGCCATCTACATCGGCGACGGCAAGATGATCGAGGCGCCGCGCACCGGCCTGAACGTCCGCATCATCGACGTCCCCTCGACCCCGGACATGATCCGCCGGATCCTGCCCGAGAGCGCGGCGGGCGTGAGCGGCGTCGGCGCGGTCGGCACCGGGGCGGCGCGGGTCTCCGCGCAGACGCCGTACGCCGACCTGTTCAACGCCGCCTCCCAGAGGTACGGCGTGCCGGCCACCCTGCTCTCCGCGGTCGCCCGCCAGGAGTCCGGCTACGACCCCCGCGCGGTCAGCCCGGCCGGGGCCCAGGGCCTGATGCAGCTGATGCCCGGCACGGCCCGCGGCCTCGGCGTCACCAACTCCTTCGACCCGGCTCAGGCCGTCGACGGCGCCGCCCGGATGCTGCGCGACCTGACCGCCCGCTTCGGCAGCACCGAGCTCGCGCTGGCGGCGTACAACGCCGGACCCGGCGCGGTCATGAAGTACGACGGGGTGCCGCCGTACGCCGAGACCCAGCGCTACGTCCAGAACGTCATGTCCACGATGAAGGCGGCCTCCTGATGACCATCACCCCGACCTCCGCGTTCCCCGGGCTGCCCCTCGCGGCGCCCGGTGAGGACGCCACGGGCTCCGGTGAGGGCACCGCGACCGCCGGCGACTTCTTCGCCGTCATCCTGGAGGCGCTCGGCATCGGGGCCGGGAGCCCGGCCGGCGTCCAGGCCGCCGCTGCCCAGGCCGGCGCCGCGCAGGCCGCCGTCTCGCAGACCGACGCCACGGCCGGCGTGACCCCGCTCGCCGCCGCCCAGGGCGCACCGGAGCAGGTGGCCGCGGCCCTGGCCGAGACCCCGGCCGCCGGCACGCCGCTCGCGGCGCCTGCCGTCGCCCCGGGCAACGGCACGCCGCTCGCGGCGCCTGCCGTCGCCCCGGGCACCACACCGGGCACCGCACCGGGCACCACTGCGGTCGCCACACCGGCCGGGCCCGCCCCCGCGGTCCCCGGCGCCGTTGCGGCCCCGCTCGCCGGACCGGCCGCCACCGTTCCGGTCGCCCCGGCGACGGTCGCGCCGCAGACCACCGCGACGCCGGCGCCGAGCGGGCCGGCCGCTCCCGCCGCGTCCCAGACGCCCACCCCTGTCCCCCCCGACGTCATTTCCGACGTCGCCCTCGTCGCCCAGCAGGGTGCGAGCACGTCCCAGGCCGGCGCTGCGCCGGCGCGGGACGCCACGCTCGTCCCTCCCCCCAGCAGGGCGACCGCGACGACGGTCTCGGTCACCTCCCCCAAGCCGACCGAGGCCGTCGCCGCAGGACCCACTCCCGCCGCGGGCGACACCGGGCGGACCTCGGCGGAGTCGCACGGACACCACGCCGGATCGGCGGCACCCGATGCCACTCCGGCGCCTCCGCTGCCGGCCACGGCAGCGGTGACGGCGTCGGCGGCGACCGGTGCCGCGGCGAGCGGCGATGCCGCGCCCGGCACCGTCGCCGCGTCGGTCCGCGCGCAGGTCTTCAGCGAGGTCACCAACCTGGTCAGCCGGGGCGACGGCGTGCACCGGGTGACGATGACGCTCGCGCCGGAGTCGCTCGGCGAGGTGCGGGTCGTGATGACCATGCGCGCCGGCGTCGTCCGGGTCCACCTCACCGCGAGCGACGGCGACGCCAAGGCTGCCCTCGCCCATGGCTCGCCCGAGCTCGCCCGGCTGCTGGAGACGGTCGGCGCGAGCGACACCAGGATCGTGGTGCGCGACCCCCAGGAATCCGCATCCATGAACGGTCAGCCGTCGCAGTTCGCGGCGGGCAGCGACCGGCACCCCCACGAACACGCAGGGACGCGTGCGCACCACCCCGCCACGGACGGCACGAACGACACCACCCCCCTGACGGGGGCCGGGGCTGACCTGCCCCGGTCGATCGAGCCGGCCGCCGACACCCGCACCCCGGGCGTCGACGTGACCGTGTGAGGAGGCATTTGCGATGAGCGTCGCAGGAACCGAGGCGGTAGCGCCCGGATTGCTGGGCACGGCGGCGGACAGCACGTCCAAGGCGTCCAGCGCCGCTGACAAGGACATGTTCCTGCAGCTGCTGGTGGCCCAGATGAAGTACCAGGACCCGATGAATCCCACCGACTCCAGCCAGTTCCTGGCCCAGTCGGCTCAGTTCACGGCCCTGGAGAAGATGCAGGACGTCGCCGACCAGACGTCGCGGCTGTTCTCGGCACAGCTGGCGTTCGGCGCCAGCGGGCTGATCGGCCAGCAGGTCACCTGGACCGACGACGCCGGGGTCACCCAGACCGGCACGGTCGGCGGCGTGACCTTCGGCGCGGACGGCCCTC
>JBIQLB010000035.1:0-38008 GCA_044464665.1 Nocardioides sp. | reverse complement strand
GTCGTCCTACGGGCGATCACCATCTGGCTTCGCGAATAAGGAGACATGCCCTAGGTCCTACAGCAGGGGCAGCTGCCGCCGTTGGCGTGGCAGCTGCTCGTACCCACGACGCACGGCGTGGTCCAGCCCCTCGCGGGGATAGGGCCACGCCGTGGCCGTCTCCAGGGCCTGGTCGAGCGGCACGCCGCGGGTGGCCAGGTCGCGGATCGTCTCGGCGACGATGCCGATGGCCGCCCGCTGCTCCTCCACGAAGTCGCGCCCGACGGGCGCGCCGTGCCCCGGCACGACCACGGTGTTCGCGGTGAGGAGTCCCAGGACGACGTCCAGGCTCGCCGGCCAGTCCATCGGGAAGCAGTCCTCGCCGTACGACGGGGCGGCGGACTCCTCGACCAGATCTCCGGCGAGCAGTACGTCGGCCGCGGCCACCCGGACCACGGCATCGCCGTCGGTGTGCCCGCGGCCGGGGTGCAGCACCTCGACCAGCCGGTCGCCCAGGTCCAGCGCCAGGACCGAGGAGAAGGAGCGCTCCGGCACGGCGATCTCGGTGGCCGCGACCTCGGCGTACCTCGGGTCCTCCTCGGTGGCCGCCCGCGTCCTGGTCCGAGCCGCGTGCTCGGGCAGCGCGGCGATCGCCGCCTCATGGGCGATCAGCTCGGCGCCCTCGGCCGCGAGCACCGCGTTGCCGAAGGTGTGGTCGAAGTGGACGTGGGTGTTCACCGCGGCGATCAGGGGCGCCTGGCTGACCCGCCGCAGCGCGGTGAGCACCTCGCGCGCGCCGGCCGCCGAGACGAACGTGTCGACCACCGCCAGCCCGCGCTCGCCGGCGATCGCGGTGACGTTGACGTCGAACCATGCGCAGCGCGCGACCCAGACACGATCGGCCACCTCGATGAACTCCGGCACCTGACCGACCCTAGTAGACTTGGCACTCAGCATCATGGAGTGCCAGTCCACCCCGCGGAAGGAGACGCGATGGTCGCCGAGGACCGCCGCCTGGCCGTGCTCCGCGCGATCGTGGAGGACTACGTCGCCACCCACGAGCCGGTCGGCAGCAAGACGCTCGTCGAGCGGCACCGGCTCGGTGTCTCGCCCGCGACGGTCCGCAACGACATGGCGGTGCTGGAGGAGGAGGGGCTGATCGCCCAGCCGCACACCAGCGCCGGGCGGATCCCCACCGACAAGGGCTACCGGTTCTTCGTGGACCGGCTCACCCGGCTCAAGCCGCTCTCGGCCGCGGAGAAGAAGGCGATCGCGACCTTCCTCGAGGGCGCCCACGACATCGACGACGTGGTCCAGCGCAGCGTCCGGCTGCTGGCCCAGCTGACCCAGCAGGTCGCCATCGTGCAGTACCCCACGCTGGCTCGCTCCACCGTGCGCCACGTCGAGTTGGTGACCCTCTCGGCCAACCGGCTGCTCGCCGTGCTGATCCTCTCCAACGGCCGCGTCGAGCAGCGCGTGGTCGAGGTCGCCAGCGAGATGAGCGAGGACGAGCTCGCCCAGCTGCGCGCCCGGATCAACCAGGCGGCCGCCGGCCAGCGCATCTCCGAGGCAGCAGCAGCGCTCGGCGCCCTGGCCGGCGAGACCGGCGAGGCCAGCCGTCCGGCGTACGCCGCGGTGGTGGCCAGCCTGGTCGAGGCGATGTCCTCGCACCGCTCCGACGAGCGCGTGGTCGTCGGCGGCACCGCCAACCTGGCCCGCTTCGGCGACAGCTTCGACGTCTCGATCCGGCCCGTGCTGGAGGCGCTGGAGGAGCACGTCGTGCTGCTCAAGCTGCTCGGCCAGGCCACCTCCTCGCAGGTCACCGTCCGCATCGGCCACGAGGGGCCCTACGACCAGCTGGCCGCCACCTCCGTGGTCGCCACCGGCTACGGCCCGGCGGAGGACGAGCTGTCCGCGCTGAGCGGGCCGCTGAGTGGACCGTTGGGCGCGCTCGGCGTGGTCGGGCCGACCCGCATGGACTACCCGGGGACGATGGCGGCCGTGCGAGCCGTCGCCGCCTACGTCTCCTCCATCCTCGACGAGAACTGAAGGCACCTGAGTGAGCTCTGACCCCTACGCCGTGCTCGGCGTCGACCGCGACGCCGACGCGGACACCATCAAGAAGGCCTACCGGCGCCTGGCCCGGCAGTACCACCCCGACGTCAACTCCGAGCCGGGCGCCCAGGAGCGCTTCAAGGAGGTCTCGGCGGCGTACGAGGTGCTCGCCGACCCCGAGAAGCGCCGGATCTACGACCTCGGCGGCGACCCGTTCGGAGGCGCCGGCGGCTTCGGCCAGGGCGCGGGCTTCTCCTTCACCGACATCATGGACGCCTTCTTCGGCGGCCAGCAGGGCGCCTCGCGCGGCCCCCGGCCACGGCAGCGTCGCGGCCAGGACGCCCTGGTCCGCATCGAGCTGGAGCTCGCCGAGGCCGCCTTCGGCACGACCCGCGAGCTCAAGGTCGACACCGCCGTCACCTGCTCCACCTGCCACGGCTCCGGCGCGGCCGAGGGCGTCCGCCCGGTCACCTGCGAGACCTGCCACGGACGCGGCGAGGTCCAGCAGGTGCAGCGCTCGTTCCTCGGCGAGATCCGCACCCTGCGGCCCTGCGCCGCCTGCCGCGGCTACGGCGAGATCATCCCCGAGCCGTGCCGCGAGTGCGCCGGCGACGGCCGGGTCCGCTCGCGCCGCGCGATCACCGTCAAGATCCCGCCCGGCGTGGACACCGGCACTCGCGTGCAGCTCACCGGCGAGGGCGAGGTCGGGCCCGGTGGCGGCCCTGCCGGAGACCTGTACGTCGAGGTGCAGGTCGCCCCGCACCGGACCTACACGCGCGAGGGCCTGGACCTGCACTGCCGGGTCAGCGTGCCGATGACCGCCGCGGCCCTGGGCACCACGATCGACCTGCCGCTGCTCGAGGCCGACCTGGACACCGAGGACGTCGCGGTGGAGCGCTCGGTCCCGATCGACGTGCGCCCCGGCACCCAGCCCGGCACCGAGCACGTCCTGCGCGGCCGGGGTGTCCCGGCGCTGCGCTCCAACGCCCGCGGCGACGTGGTGGTGACCATCGAGGTGGAGACCCCGACCAAGCTCGACGAGCGGCAGGAGGAGCTGCTGCGCGAGCTGGCCGGCCTGCGCCAGGAGGAGGCCCCCGACGGGCGCATCCAGCCCGCCCACAAGGGCGTCTTCGGGCGCCTCCGCGACGCCTTCAACCAGCGGTGAGCCGCCCGCTCTTCCTCAGCGCCGCGGCGACCGCGGCCTCCGCCGGCGACCGGCTGGTCCTCGACGGCGACGAGGGCCGGCACGCCGCGACGGTGATGCGGGTCCGCGCGGGGGAGGAGATCGATGTCGGCGACGGCGCGGGGGTCGTGGTGACCTGCCGGGTGGTCGAGGCCGGCCGCGGCGAGCTGAGCGCCGAGGTGGTCGACCGGGCCGTCGTACCTCCCGCGAGGCCGCACGTGACCGTCGTCCAGGCGATCCCCAAGGGCGACCGCGGCGAGCTGGCGGTCGAGATGCTCACCGAGCTGGACGTGGACCGGATCGTCCCGTGGGCCGCCGAGCGCAGCGTCGCCGTGTGGCGCGGGGAGCGGGCCGCGAAGTCCCTGGCGAAGTGGCGGGCGACGGCCCGCACCGCGGCCAAGCAGGCCCGCCGGGCGCGACTGCCCGAGGTGACCGAGCCGGCGAGCACGGCCGAGGTGGCCGTCCTGCTGGCCGAGGCGGACGCCGGCCTGGTCCTGCACGAGGAGGCCGATCGTCCGCTGGCCGGGGTGCCGCTGGCCGGGGTCGCCTCGGTGGTCGTCGTGGTCGGCCCCGAGGGCGGCCTCAGCGACGCCGAGCTGGACGCCCTCGGCCGCGAGCGTGCCGTCCTGCTGGGCACCTCGGTGCTGCGCACCTCGACCGCGGGCGTCGCCGCCGTGGCCGCGCTGCTCTCGCGGACGAGCCGCTGGGGCGGCTCGGAGTGACTAGCGGACGCTGATCGCCACGCTGGCCTCGGCTGGCGGCTTGCCCTCGCCGTCGGAGGGATCGGTGTTGCGCACGGTCAGCGTGTAGTCGCCCGGCTCGGCGGTGACCTCGAAGCTGTACGGCGAGAGCGTGCAGCACTCCTCGGCCGTGGTGAAGCCCTCCTTCACCACGCTGCCGTCCTTGCTCAGCTCCCACTCGACGGTGGCCTCGAAGGCGGCGGCCTTGCCGGTGACGGTGAAGGTCGTGCCCACCTCGGCGCCGTCGGCCGGGTCGCTGATGAGGATCTCGGCGCCGGCCGGGTCGGGGGTGTCGCTGGGCTCGTCGCTCTCGCTCGGCTCGCCGGGTGAGTCGGCGGTCGCGGCCGGCGTCGTGGGCGAGGCGGGCGCGTCGTCGTCCCCGGACCGGGAGCTCCACCAGATGCCGCCGACGATCAGGACGACGGCGACGGCGGTCGCCGCGATCGCCCACCCGCGGCGCGTGCCGCCGTGGTCGTCTCCCGCAGGGCTCTGGGTCATGGTCGCCTCCTCGTCCTCGGACACCAACGCTAGTGGGACGCACCGACACCGCCCGTGGTTCACACGCGGGAGGCGCCGGCCCATCTACGAGGTCGCGTGGGCAGGGCGAATGCCGGCAGCCCCTGCCCACGCGACCTCTATGCTCGCCGCATGAGCGCGGATCCGGAGTGCATCTTCTGCAAGATCGTGGCGGGGGAGATCCCGGCCACCGTCGTCCACGAGTCGCCGACCACCGTGGCCTTCCGCGACCTCGAGCCGCAGGCGCCCACCCACGTGCTGGTCGTCCCGCGCACCCACGTGGCCAACGCCGCCGAGCTGGCCCAGGTCGAGCCGGCCACCGCCGCCCATCTCTTCGACGCCGCCCGCGAGATCGCCGAGGCCGAGGGGCTCGACGAGGGCTACCGGCTGGTGCTCAACACCGGACCCGCCGCCCACCAGACCGTCTTCCACGTCCACCTGCACGTCCTCGGCGGCCGCTCGATGGGCTGGCCGCCGGGATGAGCCGCGGCCGGCTCGCCACGTCGATCGCCGCGGCGGTGGCGCTCCTGACGCTCGCCGCCTGCGGCACCGACAGTGCCGACGGACCGGCCGCGGCGCCCGAGTCGCCCGCGAGCAGCCACGACGACGCTCACGCCTCCTCGGCGAGCGCGTCCCCGGTCGCCCGGACCCCGCTGCGGGACGGCGAGCGGCGGATCAAGGTGCGCATGCCCGCGGCGTACACGCCCTCGCCGCCGACCGGCAAGGGCACCGACGACTACCGGTGCTTCCTGCTCGACCCCGGGGTGACGGAGGACTCCTTCGTCACCGGCTTCGACGTGCTCCCGGGCAACTCGGACATCGTGCACCACGTGATCCTCTTCCGGGTCACGCCCGACGTGGTGGCGCAGGCCGAGCGCAAGGACGCGCAGACGCCGGGCGACGGCTGGACCTGCTTCGGCATGTCCGGGCTGTCCAGTCACAACTCGCTCGACGACGCGCAGTGGCTGGGGGCCTGGGCGCCCGGCGGCGCCGAGCAGGTGTACGGCGACGGGCTCGGCGAGCCGTTCGACGCCGGCTCGCGGATCGTCATGCAGGTCCACTACAACCTCCTCGACGGCACCGCCCCGGACCGCAGTGCCGCCGAGCTGCGGCTCAGCGAGGACCCGGCGACCCGGCCGCTGTTCACCCAGCTGCTCCCGGCGCCGGTCGAGCTGCCCTGCCGCCCCGGCAAGAGCGGCCCGCTGTGCGAGCGCTCGGCCGCGCTGGCCGACGTCAAGGAGCGCTTCGGCGACGGCCCGGGCTCGACGGCGGACCTTCTCCACCTGCTCTGCGGCGGCGCTCCCGCCGGGCCGGTGCAGTCGTGCACCCGGCCGGTCGAGAGGGCCCAGACGATCCGCGGGGTGGCCGGTCACATGCACCTGCTGGGCCGCTCGATCAAGGTGGAGACCAACCCCGGCACGCCGCGTGCCCAGACCGTCCTCGACATCGGCGTGTGGGACTTCGACGACCAGTCGAGCCGGCCCACGCCGCCGGTCGAGCTGAAGCCGGGCGACACCGTGAAGGTGACCTGCACCCACACCCAGGAGCTGCGCGACATGCTCCCGGCGTTCGAGGGGCAGCCGGACCGCTACGTGCTCTGGGGCGACGGCACGACCGACGAGATGTGCCTGGGCATCCTGCTGGTGACCCGTCCCTGAGGCCCGGAATCGGCGCGACCCCGTGCCGGCGCCTCCCGTAGCATGGACGGGTACCAGCCCCGACCCGGAAGGCAGCCCGCGCAGGGCGTTCATGACCGAGACCAGCAAGCCCGAGAGCCAGCAAGGCGCGACGACACACGTCGTGGTGGTTCCGACCAGCATCGACATGGTCTCCGTCCTGGGGCCCGGGGACGAGCACCTGGCGTTGATCGAGCGGGCCCTGGACGCCGACGTGCACGTGCGCGGCAACGAGATCACGCTGCGCGGTGAGCCCGGCGAGGTGGCGCTGGCCGAGCGGATGCTCGACGAGCTGGTGACGATCGTGCGCACCGGGCAGGGGCTCACGCCCGAGACCGTCGAGCGGGTGATCGGCATGCTGCGCGCGGAGACCAACGAGCGCCCGGCCGACGTGCTGTCGCTCAACATCCTGTCCAACCGCGGGCGGACGATCCGGCCCAAGACGCTGAACCAGAAGCGCTACGTCGACGCCATCGACAAGCACACCGTCGTCTTCGGCATCGGCCCCGCCGGCACCGGCAAGACCTATCTGGCGATGGCCAAGGCGGTCCAGGCGCTGCAGGGCAAGCAGGTCAACCGGATCATCCTGACCCGCCCCGCGGTGGAGTCCGGCGAGCGGCTAGGCTTCCTGCCCGGCACGCTGGGGGAGAAGATCGACCCCTACATGCGCCCGCTCTACGACGCGCTGCACGACATGATCGACCCCGAGACGATCCCCAAGCTGCTCACAGCCGGCACCATCGAGGTCGCCCCCCTGGCTTACATGCGTGGCCGCTCGCTCAATGACGCGTTCATCATCCTCGACGAGGCGCAGAACACCTCGCCGGAGCAGATGAAGATGTTCCTGACCCGCCTGGGCTTCGGCTCCAAGATCGTGGTCACCGGCGACGTCACGCAGGTCGACCTGCCCTCGGGCATCACCTCCGGGCTGCGCATCGTCGAGGGCATCCTGGACGGCATCGAGGACGTCTCCTTCAACCGGCTCACCGCGCACGACGTGGTCCGGCACCGCCTGGTCGGCAGGATCGTCGCGGCGTACGACGAGTACGACGCCCGGAGAGAGAGCCGGAGAGAGAGCCCGCGGGAGACCGGTCGCCGATGAGTATCGAGGTGCTCAACGAGTCCGGCCGCGAGCTCGACGTACGACGCACGCAGCGGCTGGCCGGCTTCGTCATGCAGCGGATGCGGGTCCATCCCCTGGCGGAGCTGTGCGTCACGGCGGTCGACGAGGACACCATCGCCGAGCTCAACGCCAAGTGGATGGAGAAGGAGGGGCCGACGGACGTGCTCGCCTTCCCCATGGACGAGCTGCGCCCGGGCAAGGTCAACGAGGAGCCCGAGGAGGGCGTGCTCGGCGACCTGGTGCTCTGTCCCGCCGTCGCCGAGCGGCAGGCGGGCGAGGCCGCCCAGAAGCCCGGCAACGAGGGCTACACCACGACCGACGAGCTGGACCTGCTCACCGTCCACGGCATCTTGCACCTCCTCGGCTACGACCATGCCGAGCCCGAGGAGCACAAGGTGATGTTCGACCTGCAGGCCCAGCTGCTGGCCGACTGGGCAGGGGGAGCAGGCGCCGCCGAGGGCCAACCCGGGGAGCCTCCCCAGAGATGAGGTCCGACAGTCCCGGCACGATCCTGCTGGCCATCGTCCTGGTGATGGTGGCCGGGCTGCTCAGCGCGGCGGAGGCGGCGCTGTCGGGATTCTCCCGGGCCCGGGCCGAGGAGCTGGCCGACGAGCGCCGGCCCGGCGCCCGCGCGGTGCAGCGGATCCTCGAGGACCCGCCGCGCTACCTCAACACCACGCTCTTCCTGCGCCTGCTCGCCGAGATCACCGCGATCGTCCTGGCCACGCTGATGATCCAGCACGCCGTGGAGAGCGGCTGGTGGGCGGTCGTGCTGATCTCGGTCGCGGTGATGCTGGTGGTCTCGTTCGTGATCATCGGCGTCGGGCCGCGCACGCTGGGCCGCCAGCACGCCGAGCGGATCGCGCTGCTCTCGGCGGCCGGGATCGTCGGCGTGACCCGGGTGCTCGGGCCGGTCCCGCACCTGCTGATCCTCATCGGCAACGCGCTCACCCCGGGCCGCGGCTTCTCCGAGGGGCCGTTCGCCTCCGAGGCCGAGCTGCGCGAGATGGTCGACCTGGCCGAGGCGAGCAGCCTCATCGAGTCCGACGAGCGGGCGATGATCCACTCGGTCTTCGAGCTCGGCGACACCTACGTGCGCGAGGTGATGGTGCCGCGCACCGACGTGGTCTTCATCGAGCGGCACAAGACCCTGCGGCAGGCGATGTCGCTCTTCCTGCGCAGCGGCTTCTCCCGGCTGCCGGTGATCGGCGACGACCTGGACGACATCGTCGGCTTCGTCTATCTGAAGGATGTCGCCCGCCGGGTCTTCGACCGCCGCGACGCGGAGTCGGTCGAGCACGTGGACACGATCATGCGGCCGGTGCTGTGGGTGCCGGACTCAAAGCCCGCCGACGACCTGCTCCGCGAGATGCAGGCCTCGCGCCGGCACGTGGCGATCGTCGTGGACGAGTACGGCGGCACGGCCGGCCTGGTCACCATCGAGGACATCCTCGAGGAGATCGTCGGCGAGATCACCGACGAGTTCGACCCCGAGGAGATGCCGGTCGAGCATCTCGCCGACGGCACGATCCGGATCTCCTCGCGGTTCCCGGTCGACGACCTCGCCGAGGTGGTCGGCGTGCCGGTCGAGGACGACGAGATCGACTCGGTCGGCGGCCTGATGGCCAAGCACCTGGGCAAGGTGCCGATCCCCGGCTCGATCGTGGAGGTCGGCGGGCTGATCCTCCAGGCCGAGGAGGCCAAGGGGCGCCGCAACAAGGTCGGCACGGTGCTGATCAGCCGGGTGCCCGACGAGGCCGCGGCCGGTCGGTAGGCGACTCGACACTAGGCTTGGCCGGGTGAGCGAGCCTGGCAACGAGTTGAGCGCCGAGGACAACAAGCTGGTCGTGCTGGCCCGGGCCACCCGGGCGCGGGCCGGTGCCGGACGGGGGGCCGCCCAAGGAGCGGCACTGCGCGACCTGGACGGCCGGACCTACGCCGGCGCGACGGTCGCGCTGCCCTCGCTGGCGGTCTCCGCGCTCGGCGTCTGCATCGCCATGGCGGTGGCCAGCGGATCGCGCGGCGCGGAGGCGGCGGTGGTGCTCGGGGAGACCCCGCTGGACGAGGCCGATCTGGCCGCGCTGCGCGACTTCGCCGGGCCCGGCGTCGTGGTGCACACCGGCTCGCCGAGCGGCAACGTGGAGAATTCCGTTCGCTCCTGACCCGGGCGTCCGCGTTAAGGTGCCAAGGTGGCGCTCATCGGGGAAGCACGTCATCAGCACGCCGTCGACCGGCTGCGGGCGTCGTACGAGGCGATCGCTCCGGGTGCCCGCGTGCGCCTGGCCAAGCGGACCTCCAACCTCTTCCGGTCCCGCGACGCGGCCGGCGGCCCGGGGCTCGACGTCTCCGGTCTCGGCGGGGTCATCTCGATCGACCCGGTCGCCGGGACCGCCGACGTGCAGGGCATGTGCACCTATGAGGACCTGGTCGCCGAGACGCTGCGCCACGGCCTGATCCCGTACGTCGTCCCGCAGCTGCGCACCATCACCCTCGGCGGCGCCGTGACCGGCCTGGGCATCGAGTCCACGTCGTTCCGCAACGGGCTGCCGCACGAGTCGGTCCTGGAGATGGACGTCTTCACCGGCGCCGGCGAGGTCATCACCGCGCGACCCGAGGGCGAGCACGCCGACCTCTTCGAGGCCTTCCCCAACTCCTACGGCTCCCTCGGCTACGCGACCCGGCTGCGCATCCGGCTGGAGCGCGTGCCCGGGTACGCCGCGCTGCGGCACGTGCGCTTCCACGAGGCCGACAAGCTGGCCGTCGCCATCGCCGAGATCACCGAGAGCGGCACCTGGGAGGGCGAGCAGGTCGACGGCCTGGACGGCGTCGCCTTCGAGCCGGGGGAGTACTACCTGACCCTCGCGCGGTGGACCGACCGGGCGGGCCCCACCAGCGACTACACCGGCATGGAGGTCTACTTCCGCTCGATCCAGCGGCGGGAGAGCGACCTGCTCACCATGAACGACTACCTGTGGCGCTGGGACACCGACTGGTTCTGGTGCTCGAGCGCCTTCGGCGTGCAGAACCCGCGGATCCGCCGCTGGTGGCCCCGGCGCTACAAGCGCTCGGACTTCTATCACCGGCTGGTCGGGCTGGACAAGCGCTTCGGGATCATGGACCGCCTCGACCGCCGGGCCGGCCGGCCGCTCCGCGAGCGGGTCGTCCAGGACATCGAGGTGCCGGTCGAGCACATCCCCGCGTTCCTGGACTGGTTCGACGAGGCCGTGGGGATGCGGCCGGTGTGGCTGTGCCCGCTGGTGGCCGGCCGGCCCTGGCCGTCGTACCCGCTCGAGCCGGGCAAGGTCTACGTCAACGCCGGCTTCTGGGGCGCCGTGCCGACCGGGCCGGGGCGCGACGACGCGCCGCACAACCGTGCCATCGAGGCCAAGGTGAGCGAGCTCGGCGGCCACAAGTCCCTCTACTCCGAGGCCTTCTACGACCGGGAGACCTTCGACCAGCTGTACGGCGGCGCCAACCTCTCCGCGGTGAAGCGCCGTTACGACCCCGGTGATCGTCTGATCACCCTCTACGACAAGGTGGTGCGACGACAATGAGCATGACGACCACGCGGCTGAGCATCGCCGAGGCATTCGGCAGCCTGCTCATCGGTGAGATCCCGTTCCGGTTCACCGCGTACGACGGCAGCGCGATCGGTCCCGAGGACGCCGAGTACGGCCTGGAGCTGCTCAACGAGCAGGGCCTGCGCTACCTGCTCACGGCTCCCGGCGACCTCGGCCTCGCCCGCGCCTACGTCACCGGCGACCTGCTGATGCGCGGCGCCCATCCCGGCGATCCCTACGAGGCGCTCAACGCGATCAAGGGCAGCAAGGACGGGCTGAAGTTCCGGGTGCCGAGCCCGGGCGAGGGGCTGACGCTGCTGCGCTCGGTGGGCCTGAGCAACCTCAAGCCGCCGCCGATCCCGGCCCAGGAGCACGCGCCGCGCTGGCGCCGGATGGTCGAGGGCATGCTGCATTCCAAGCAGCGCGACGCCGAGGTGATCCACCACCACTACGACGTCTCCAACCGGTTCTACGAGCTGGTGCTCGGGCCCTCGATGACCTACACCTGCGCGGTCTTCCCGAGCCACGAGGCGACCCTGGAGGAGGCCCAGTCCGCCAAGTATGACCTGGTCGCCCGCAAGCTCGACCTGCAGGCCGGGCAGCGCCTGCTCGACGTCGGCTGCGGCTGGGGCGGCATGGTCCGCCACGCGGCCCGCGAGTACGGCGTGAAGGCGCTCGGCGTGACGCTCTCGGCCCAGCAGGCGGAGTGGGCCCAGGAGCGGATCAAGGAGGAGGGGCTCGACCACCTCGCCGAGGTGCGCCACCTGGACTACCGCGACGTCGCCGAGACCGACTTCGACGCGATCAGCTCGATCGGCCTCACCGAGCACATCGGCGTGGCCAACTATCCGGCGTACTTCGGCTTCCTGCGCGACCGGCTCAAGACCGGCGGGCGGCTGCTCAACCACTGCATCACCCGCTCGCACAACCGCAGCACCCGCACCGGCGCCTTCATCGACCGCTACGTCTTCCCCGACGGCGAGCTGACCGGCTCGGGCCGGATCATCACCGAGATCCAGGACGCCGGACTGGAGGTGCAGCACGAGGAGAACCTGCGCGAGCACTACGCGCTGACGCTGGCGGGCTGGAACCGCAACCTGGTGGAGAGCTGGGACGAGTGCGTCGCCGAGGTCGGCGAGGCCACCGCGCGGGTGTGGGGCCTCTACATGGCCGGGTCGCGGATGGGCTTCATGGTCAACGAGATCCAGCTGCACCAGGTGCTCGCCGGCAAGACCGACGGCGAGGGGACTCCGGTCTTCCCGCTGCGGCCGACCTGGCTCTCCTGAGCCGGGTCGGCAGCGGCCCGAGTCGCACCCGTCTCTCCCGTCCCATCTGACACAACCGGAACAATGGGGCACGATGGGGCAATGCGTTCGCCGATCCCCTCTTCGTCGATCGCCGTGGCCGCGGCGGTGCTGCTGACCGCGACCCTGCTGGTGACGACCGGTCCCGCCGAGGCCAGGCCGGGCCGGCCCGCACCGATCGGGCAGGACCCGATCGTCCCCGGACAGGGCTACACCGGCGACTTCCCCGACCCGCACGTGATCCGGCTGGGCTCGCGGTACGTCGGCTACTCGACGACCAGCTACGGCCTCAACGTGCCGGTCGTCTACTCCACCGACCTGGTCCGCTGGCAGGTCCCGCCCGCGACCCCGGCGACCCCGGCCAGCGACGCGCTGCCGCGCACACCCGCCTGGTCGGCGGGCAAGGAGGTCTCCGACGGGAGGTACCGCGCGACCAGCTGGGCGCCGGCCGTGGCCAAGGTGGCCGGGCGCTTCGTCATGGCCTACGCCACGCAGGTGGCCGGCCGGCCGGGCAAGATGATGTGCATCTCGCTGGCCAGCTCCACCTCGGCGTACGGACCGTTCATCGACTACAGCGCCGGCCCGCTGATCTGCCCGCCGCAGGGCGCGATCGACCCGCAGATCTTCAAGGCGCCCAACGGCCGTCCCTGGCTGGTGTGGAAGCTCGACCGCCACCCGGCGAAGATCTACGTCTCCAAGATGAACGCCCGTGCCAGCGGCCTGGCCCGCAAGCCCCGGACGACCTTCCTGGCCAAGGTGAAGCAGTCCTGGGAGGGCTCGATCATCGAGAACCCGTCGATGATCCGGTTCAAGAAGCGCTACTACCTGTTCTACTCGGCCAACTCCTACGCGTCGACGCGCTACGCGGTCGGCTACCTGATCTGCCAGCACTGGACCGGTCCGTGCAAGCGGCCGCGCAAGAAGCCGCTGCTCTTCACCAAGGGCGCCGTCGCCGGGCCGGGCGGGGCCTCGGCCTTCAAGGACACCCGCGGGAGGCTGCGGCTGGCCTACCACGCCTGGACGCCCGGCCGGGTCGGCTACCCGAGCAACGACTCCTGCCTGAAGACCGACGACGGCTGCGGTCAGCGGCGGCTGCGGGTCGCCATGGTGAAGGTGAAGCCGCACGGCAAGGGCCGCCTCAAGGTGACCCGGTGGTACTAGACCGGGTTCTGGGTCCGGCTCTGGGCTCGGTTCCGGGCCGGCTCCTGGTCGCGCTCACCGTCGGCGCGCTCGCGGCTGGTCTCCTGGCCGCGCCGGCCCAGGGACGCGGCCAGCTTCCGGCGCCGCCGGGCACCGACCCGATGCGCCCGGGACAGCTCTACCGTGGGGACTTCCCCGATCCGACCGTGCTGCGGGCGGGCGGCCGGTGGTACGCCTACGCGACCTCGACCGACGACAAGCACCTGCCGATGCTGGTCTCCAGGGATCTCGTCCGCTGGCGGGTCCCGCGCGGCGGTCCGGCCGACGCGATGCCGCGGCTGCCGCGGTGGGCGAAGACGCGGGCCGACGGCTCGGGGATGAACTGGGCGCCGTCGGTGGTGAAGACGGGACGGCACCGCTTCGTGGCGGCGTACAGCACGCAGATGCCGCGCCGGAAGGTCCGGATGTGCCTGTCCTTGGCGACCAGCCGCTCGCCGCGCGGGCCGTTCGTCGACCACCGCCGCAAGCGCCCGCTGCTCTGCTCGCGCCGGGGCGTCATCGACCCGCAGCTGCACCGCGAGCGCGGGCAGTGGTGGCTGCTCTACAAGACCGACGACAACGCCGTGGGCAAGCCGTCCCGGATCTGGATCCAGGCCATCGACCTGCGCAAGAGGCGGCTGGTCGGCACGCCGACCCTGCTGCTCACCGCGTCCGAGCCCTGGGAGGGGCTGGTCGTGGAGAACCCCTCGATGATCCGGTACGCCGGACAGCACTACCTCTTCTACTCCGGCAACGGCTACGCCAGCAGGCGCTACTCGGTGGCCTATGCCCGATGCGCCAGTGTGGCCGGCCCGTGCGAGCGGGTCGGCCGGCTGATCCGCACCGACGAGACCATGACCGGGCCGGGCGGCGGCGAGGCGTTCGTCGCGCCCGACGGCACGCTGCGGGTGGCTTACCACGCCTGGGACGCCGGCTTCCGCCGCTACCCGCGCTCGGACGCCTGCCGCAAGACCCCGCGCGGCTGCGCCCAGCGCCGGCTCCACCTGGCGACCCTCGAGGTGGCCGACGACGGCACGCTCGCCGTCGTCGGTAGCCTGAGCCGGTGAGCCGTCCCGAGTCCCGGTCCTTCGAGGCCACCGTGCTCGCCCGGCAGGTGCTCGGCCCGCACCTGGTGCGGATCGAGGTGGGCACGCCCGAGGGCTTCGTCAGCACCGGCATCCCCGACGAGTGGGTCGCGCTGACCGTGCCGGGTCAGTTCCAGACGCGCTACTACACCGTCCGCTCGTGCTCCCCGGAGCGGATCGCGCTCGACGTCGTGGTCCACGACGAGGGCCTGGTCACCGGCTGGACGCAGGGGGAGTGCGTGGGCGACGTCGTCGGCCTCTCCCAGCCGAAGGGCTCCTTCGAGCTGCCCGCCGGCGCCGAGTGGATCGTGCTGGTCGGCGACCTGACCGCGCTGCCGGCGATCGCGCGGATCGGCGAGACGGCCACGCTGCCGGTCACGGCGTACGTCGAGAGCCCCGACGGCGCCGTCGAGGGCTACACCGATCTCCCGGTCACCTGGGTCGCGCCACCCGCGCCGGGGGAGAGCGGGCTCGCGGAGCTGGTGAAGGGACTCGCCTGGCCGTCGGGCGAGGGGTACTTCTGGATGGCCGGGGAGTCCGCGCAGATGCGCGAGATCCGCCGCTACGTCCGGCACGAGCTGGGCATGGCCGCCTCGGCGTACGACGTGATGGGCTACTGGAGCGGCAGCCGCGGCCGGCGAGCCCGCGCCGTGGACCCGCGGCCGATCTACGAGCGCGGCAAGGCCGAGGGCAAGACCGACGATCAGATCTGGGCGGACTACGAGAACGCACAGGAGGGCCGATGACCTACCGCAGCGGCTTCGCCTGCTTCGTCGGGCGACCCAACGCCGGCAAGTCCACGCTCACCAACGCGCTGGTCGGCCAGAAGATCGTGATCACCTCCTCCAAGCCGCAGACCACGCGGACCGTCGTGCGCGGCATCGTGCACCGCGACGACGCCCAGCTGGTGCTGGTGGACACTCCCGGGCTGCACCGGCCGCGCACCCTGCTCGGCGAGCGGCTCAACGACCTGGTGAAGACGACGTGGGCCGAGGTCGACGTGGTGGCGGTGTGCTTCCCGGCCAACGAGAAGCCCGGCCCGGGCGACCGGTTCATCGTCAACGAGCTCGCCAAGGTGCGGCGTACCGTCAAGTTCGCCGTGGCCACCAAGACCGACCTGGTCACGCCCGACCAGCTGGCCGAGCACCTGCTCGCCATCGCCGAGCTCGGCCGCGAGACCGGCACCGAGTGGGCCGAGATCGTGCCGGTGTCGGCGAAGTCCGGCGACCAGGTCTCCCTGCTGGCCGACCTGCTGGTGGCGCGGCTGCCGGAGGGGCCGCAGCTCTATCCCGACGGCGAGCTCAGCGACGCGCCCGAGGAGGCCATCGCCGCGGAGCTGATCCGCGAGGCCGCGCTGGAGGGCGTCCGCGACGAGCTGCCGCACTCGATCGCCGTGGTCGTCGAGGAGATGGGCCTGCGGGAGGGGCGCCCCGAGGACAGGCCACTGCTGGACATCCACGCCAACCTCTACGTCGAGCGGTCCTCGCAGAAGGGCATCGTCATCGGCCACAAGGGGTCCCGCTTGCGCGAGGTGGGCTCGGCCGCCCGCAAGCAGATCGAGGCGCTGCTGGGCACGCCGGTCTACCTCGACCTGCACGTCAAGATCGCCAAGGACTGGCAGCGCGACCCCAAGCAGCTGCGGAAGCTGGGGTTCTGAGCTCTCGTGTGTGATCTCCCGGCGCCAGGTGCCGGGAGATCACACACGAGGCAGGCAGTCGCCGATCCCGCTGGTGCGGAACGCCTCGCGGACGCGGCCGGCGAGCGCGGCCCGCTCGGCGGCCTGGCGGCGCAGGAGGTCGTGCGCGGTCGCGACGTCGCAGAGCCGCAGCCGCAGCGAGGTGCCCGGCCGGACCTGGCCGAGGCGGTCCAGCGACTCGGTGGTGACCACCGCGACGACCGGGTAGCCGGCGGTCACGAGGCGGCCGCGCAGCAGCACCAGCAGCTCGCCGGAGGGCGGCACCTCGACGGCGCCGACCGGCACGCCGCGCGAGACGATCTCGCCGGCCTCGGCCATCGTCAGCCGGGCGGCGAGCCGGAGACCGACCTGGTCGGAGTCGGGCAGCACGCGAAGGTCCCGCTCCAGCGCGGCGGCTCCGCCGGCGAGGCGGTCCAGGTCCGGCCCCGGTGTGGCCCGGATCGTGTGCGCGGCGTACGACGGCGCGGTGAGCCCGAAGCGGAAGACAGGCCCGAGCGTCCCGCCGGGGATCCGGGTGAAGCGACTGCTCAGCCGCAGCGTGCCGCCGGTCTCCAGCCGGTCGCCGGCTCCGAGCAGCGGGTCGGGCGCCGCGCTGCCGAGCACGGACGGCGCCTCCAGCTCGCCGTTGACCGCGAGGTACGCCCGGAAGCCCGGCTCGACCACCCGGACGCTCAGCGTCGCGCCGGGCGCCACGACCAGCGTCTCCCAGGCGGGCTGCCGGTGGCCGTCCACGTGCACCTCCGCGGCTCCGGTCGCGGCCACGAGGAGGGCGACCGGGGCGGTGAGGGCCAGCTCCGAGCCGGTGACCTCGATGAGCGGCGCGTCCTCGCGGTTGCCGGCCAGGACGTGGGCGGTGCGCGCGGAGGCCTGGTCGGCGGCCCCGCGCGGCGGGATGCCGACGACGCCGAGTCCGGGACGGCCGAGATCCTGCACCTCGGCGTACCCCGCGCGGAGCACGCTCAGCTCGACGGTCGTCGCGGGGCCCGGCATGGGGACGAACCTACGGCCTCGGCTCGTCCCGTCAGTCGCGACGACGCAGCGCCGGGTCCTCGATCTCGGCGACCCGCGCCTCGACGATCGCGCGGATGGTCTGGTCGGACAGCGGCTCGTCCGGCTGGAAGCGGATCGTCCCCTTGTCGTAGTCGAGCCCGTCGACGTCCGCCGCGACGACCTCGGGGACCCGGCCGCTGAAGGGATAGAGGCCGATGTGCTTCTTCGTGCGCATCACCGAGATCAGCGCCTTGCCGCGGTAGGTCAGCGCCGGCATCCCGTAGCCCGTGCCCTGCTCGACCTCCGGCAGCGCGGCCCGCACCACGTCGTACACATGCTCGACGACCGCGCGGTCCGCGGCATCGAGCTCGGCCAGGTAGTCGTCGATCGTTCCCATGACCGCATCCTGCCCCGGGATCGCCGTGTGGGCCACGTCCCTACGCTGGGCCCATGCGTGTCGCGGTGCTCCCGGTCGTCCTGCTGGCGACCGCGCTCGCCGGCGGGTGTGCCGCCCAGGTCGGGTCGGCGAGGCCCGAGCCGGTGGCGTCGCCGTCGGCGACGACCCTGCCGCCCGCGCCCGCGACCACTCCCGCTCGGCCGGCTCCTGGCACCGTCCCGCCCGCCTGGCTGGGGACGCGGCCACTGCCGACGACGGCGGCGGGGTACGGCGAGACCCGGCCGACGCCACGAGCGCTGAGGGACCGCCGCTTCACGCTGCCCGACCGGCTGCCGATGCTGCCGGGCCGGGGCTTCCAGGCTCGGGTGGCCTCGCCGGCGC
Organism: Nocardioides sp.; assembly: GCA_044464665.1. Taxonomy (GTDB): domain Bacteria; phylum Actinomycetota; class Actinomycetes; order Propionibacteriales; family Nocardioidaceae; genus Marmoricola. Next base: position 20,144 of record JBIQLB010000035.1, on the reverse strand, counting down.
CGGCCGAGGTGATCGCCCGCTCGACGTGGGCGCCGGGGTGCCCGGTCGCCGCCAAGGACCTGTCGTGGGTGCGGCTGACCTTCCGCGGCTTCGACCAGCGGCGTCACACCGGCGAGCTGCTGGTCGCCACCAGCGCCGCGGACGACCTGGTCACGGTCTTCCGCGAGCTGTGGCGCGAGCGGTACCCGATCGAGCAGATGACGATCACGACGAAGGCCGAGCAGGACGCGGCTCCGACCGGCGACGGCAACGACACCGGCGTCTTCGCCTGCCGCCCGGTCACCGGCGGCTCGTCGTACAGCCAGCACGCCTATGGCCTGGCGATCGACCTCAACCCGTTCCAGAACCCCTATCTCAAGGGTGATCCGAGGACCGGGATCGTCCTGCCCGAGCTGGCCTCGGCGTACCTCGACCGCGGCCACGTGTGCCCGGGCATGATCCTGGCCGGCTCGCCGGTGGTGCGCGCCTTCGAGCGGATCGGCTGGGGCTGGGGCGGCGCCTGGCGCTCGCTCAAGGACTACCAGCACTTCTCCGCGAACGGCCGCTGACGCCTGACAAATGTCATGCCCACCTCGTGACGAGCGAGCGAGGCACGGCGCCTCGGTCCCGGCGAGGCTGGAGCCATGACAGAGACCGTGCCAGAGACGACGACAGCGCCGAGGCAGGCCGGCTCGCGGGCGATCCCCGCGGTCTCGCTGCGCTCGGTGACCAAGCGATTCGGCAGTGTCGAGGCCGTCCGCGGCATCGACCTGGAGATCGGCCAGGGCGAGATCGTCGCCTTCCTCGGCCCGAACGGCGCGGGCAAGACGACCACGATCGACATGGTGCTCGGGCTCTCCCGGCCGAGCAGCGGCGAGGTCGAGGTGATGGGCATGACCCCGCGCGCCGCCATCGCCCACGGCCTGGTCTCCGCGGTGATGCAGACCGGCGGGCTGCTCAAGGACCTGTCGGTGCGCGAGACGGTCGCCTACGTCGGCAGTCTCTTCGCCGGCAGTCAGAGTGCCGACGCGGTGCTGGAGCAGGCCGGGATCTCCGCTCTGGCGGACCGCAAGGTCGGCAAGTGCTCGGGCGGCGAGCAGCAGCGGCTCCGGTTCGCGCTGGCACTCCTGCCGGACCCGGCGCTGCTGCTGCTCGACGAGCCCACCACGGGGATGGACGTCGAGGGCCGGCGTACCTTCTGGAGCGCCATCCGCGAGGACGCCGAGCGCGGCCGCACGATCCTCTTCGCCACGCACTATCTGGAGGAGGCCGACCAGTACGCCGACCGCATCGTGCTGGTCAGCGAGGGGCTGGTCGTGGCCGACGGATCCGGCGCGGAGATCAAGGCGCTCGCCAGCGGGCGGACCATCCGGGCGACCCTGCCCGGCGCGCGCGCCGAGGAGCTGACCGCGCTGCCCGGCGTGGAGTCGGTCGAGCTGCGCGGCGACACCGTGCTGATCCACGCCAAGGACACCGACGAGGTCGCCCGGCATCTGCTCACCCGCACGCCGGCCCACGACCTGGAGATCACCACCCGAGGCCTCGAGGAGGCCTTCCTCAGCCTGACCGGCGCTGCCGGACCGGAAGGAGCGGACCGATGAGCATGGACCTGACCGCGCGGCGCGTGCCGCGCTTCGGCGGATTCAACCTGACCCTGCTGGCCATCGAGCTCAGGCGGATGCTGCGCAACCGGCGCACGATCGTCTTCACGCTGATCTTCCCGGCGGCGCTGTTCTTCGCCTTCGGCGGGCAGTCGGGCTGGGACGAGAGCGTGGGCCGCGGCAACGTGGCGGCGTACATCATGGTCTCGATGGCGCTCTACGGCGCCGCCCTCACCGCGGCCGCGGGCGGAGCGATGGTCGCCATGGAGCGCGCCCTGGGCTGGTCGCGTCAGCTGCGGCTCACCCCGCTACAGCCGACGGTCTACATCCTGATCAAGGCGCTCAACGCGCTGCTGCTGGGCGCGATCGCCGTCACCGTGGTGAACATCGCCGGCCTCGCGCAGGGCAAGCCGTCGATGCCGGCCGGCGTCTGGATCGCCTGCGCGCTGCTGGCCGTGGTCTGCACGCTGGTCTTCGCCGCGCTCGGCGTCTTCGTCGGCTATCTGGTGCCCGGCGAGAACGCCATGCAGATCCTCGGCCCCGGCCTGGCCGTCTTCGCCTTCCTGGGCAACGTCTTCATCCCGATCACCGAGGGCACGACGATGTGGCACATCGCCTCGCTCACGCCGATGTTCGGGGTCGCGGAGATCAGTCGCTTCCCACTGACCCAGGAGCTGCCGTGGTACGCCGTGGTCAACGCGATCGTGTGGTTCGGGCTCTTCGTCGCCGGGGCCGCCTGGCGGATGAGCAAGGACACCGCGCGCGTCTGATCGCTAGCGTGACGGCCATGAGCACGACCGATCGCGAGCTGCCGATCCCCGGTGGACGGTCAGGTCGCATCGGCGTGCTCTTCGCCGCGATCTGGCTGCTCTTCCTGTTCTATCCGCTGCAGGCGGGCTGGCAGCGCGAGGACCTGCGCGGATGGGCCGGCGTGCTGCTGACGGTGGTCTTCGGCGCGGCGTACCTCGCGATGTTCGCGCACCTCAGGTCGGTGCGGCAGCGCCTGCTGCGGCCGTCGTGGCGGCCCTCCTACGCGCCGCTGATGCTGGCCGGGCTGACCGTGCTCGCGCTGCTGGTGATCCTGCTGGTGGGTGAGCCGGGCACGGCCACGCTGGTGTATCTGGCGACCGGGTCGATGATGACGCTGCCCTCGCGGTGGGCCTTCGCCTTCGCCGCGACCGTGGCGGTGGGCAACGAGATCGCCACCCGCGCGGTGCCCGGATGGGACGGCGACGGCAGCCTCACCTTCGCGATCATCGCGGCGTCGTTCGCCATGTGGGGCGTCACCCAGATGCTCGCCCGCAACGCCGAGCTGCTCATGGCGCGCGAGGAGAACGCCCGGCTCGCGGTGTCGGAGGAGCGCAACCGTCTCGCCCGCGACCTGCACGACATCCTCGGGCACTCGCTCACCGTGATCACCGTCAAGGCCGAGCTGGCCGGCCGGCTGCTCGACGTCGACCCGGACCGGACGAGGGCCGAGCTGGCCGATCTGGAGCGGCTCTCGCGCGACGCCCTGACCGACGTACGCCGCGCCGTCGCCGGCTATCGCGAGGTCACCCTCCCCGGCGAGCTGGCCCGCGCCGGGCAGGCCCTCGCCGCGGCCGGCATCGAGGCCGACGTGCCCAACAGCACCGACGACGTGCCCACCGAGGCGCGCGAGCTCTTCGCCTGGACGATCCGCGAGGGGGTCACCAACGTGATCCGGCACAGTCACGCCGGACGCTGCCGGATCGAGCTGGCCGCCGACCGGGTGGAGATCCGCGACGACGGCCGCGGTCCCGGCGCCGCCGTGCCGGGCCACGGCCTGACCGGCCTGCGCGAGCGGGCCGCGGCGCTCGGTGGCGCGGTGGTCACCGAGGACCTGCGGCCGGGCTACGTGCTGCGGGTGGTGCTGCCATGAGCACGACCCCGATCCGGCTGTTGCTGGCCGATGACCAGGCGCTGGTGCGGGGCGCGATGTCGGCGCTGCTGGGGCTCGAGCCGGACCTGCTCGTGGTCGCCGGGGTGGGCGCCGGCGACGAGGTCGTCGCCGCCGCGCTGGAGCACCGGCCCGACGTGGCCGTGGTCGACGTGGAGATGCCGGGGCTGGACGGGATCGAGGCCACGGCCGCCCTGCGCGCGGCGCTTCCCGGCGTCCGCGTGCTGATCGTGACGACCTTCGGCCGGCCCGGCTACCTGCGCCGGGCGCTGCAGGCCGGGGCGAGCGGGTTCGTGGTCAAGGACACGCCCGCGGCCCAGCTCGCCGACGCCGTACGCCGGGTGCACGCCGGCCTGCGCGTCGTCGACCCGAGCCTGGCGACCGACAGCCTGGTGGCGGGGGAGTCGCCGCTGACCGAGCGCGAGACCGAGGTGCTGCGTGCCGCCCGCGACGGCGCCTCCGTGGCGGTGATCGCCGGCCGGGTCTTCCTCTCCGAGGGCACCGTCCGCAACCATCTGTCGGCCGCCATCGGCAAGACCCAGGCGGCCAACCGCGCCGAGGCGGTGCGGATCGCGGAGGGCAACGGCTGGTTGTAGTCGCGAGCTGACCAGGCGGAGGAGGATCTCCTTCGCCTGGTGCACGGGATCTTCCTCTGCCTGCGGGTGAGTACCCTCGCGGGGTGATCTGGGACGAGCGGTACGACGAGCATGCGCGCGAGCGCCTCGTCGTCGAGCCCGCCAAGCGCGTCCCCGCGCCGGAGCGCACCGCCTTCGAGCGGGACCGCGCCCGGGTGGTGCACTCCGCCTCGCTGCGCCGGCTGGCCGCGAAGACCCAGGTGCTCGGCCCGCAGGCCGACGACTTCGTCCGCAACCGGCTGACCCACAGCCTGGAGGTCGCCCAGATCGCCCGCGACCTGGCCCACCCGCTGGGCTGTCACCCCGACCTGGCCGAGACGGCGGCGTTGGCCCACGACCTCGGCCACCCGCCGTTCGGCCACGGTGGCGAGGGGGTCCTCGACGAGCTGGGAGCCGCGTGCGGTGGCTTCGAGGGCAACGCCCAGACGCTGCGGATCCTGACCCGGCTGGAGGCCAAGTCGGTCGACGCCGGCGGCGCCTCGGTCGGCCTCAACCTCACCCGGGCCACGCTGGACGCCTGCGCGAAGTACCCCTGGCCGCGCGGCGACTCCCCGAAGTTCGGTGTCTACGCCGACGACCTGCCGGTCTTCGCGTGGATGCGCGAGGGCATCGAGGGCGGCCGGCGCTGCGTCGAGGCGCAGGTGATGGACGTCGCCGACGACATCGCCTACTCGGTGCACGACCTGGAGGACGGGATCGTCGGGGGCCGGATCGAGCCGGACCTGCTGGACCACGCCGACGAGCGCGCGGCGGTGTGGGCGACCGTGCGGGACTGGTACCTCCCCGAGGCCGACGACGCCGCCCTGGACGACGCGCTCGACCGGGTCCGTGCCGTCGCGGGGTGGCCCGCCTCCGGCACGACGTACGACGGCAGCCGGGGGGCTCTGGCCGGCCTGAAGAACCTCACCAGCGACCTGATCGGCATCTTCTGCGGCGCGGTCCACGAGGCGACCCGCGCGGCGTACGGCCCGCAGCCGCTGGTCCGCCACCAGGCCGACCTGGTCATCCCGGAGCCGACCTGGCGCCAGATCGCCGTGCTCAAGGGGATCGCCGCGCACTACGTGATGCGCTCCTCCGAGCGGCTGGCCCAGCTGGAGCGGCAGCGCACGCTGCTCACCGAGCTCTTCGCCGCGCTGTCGGCCTCCGAGGGCCGGGCGCTCGACCCGGGCTTCCGCGCCGACCACGCCGCCGCGACCGACGACGCCGGGCGGATGCGGGTGGTGCTTGACCAGATCGCCTCGCTCACCGACGCCAGCGCCGTCACGTGGCACGAGCGGCTCTGCGGCTCCTCTACTGTCGTCCCGTGATCCTCGCTCCGCTGGTCTGGCTGCCCTTCGACGCCTCCCACCTCGACGATCCGCCGTCGACGCTGCGCTACGAGACGGTCCGGCCGGTCACCGGAGAGCCGCTGCCGGCGAGCGCCGCCGAGGTCGAGCTCTACGTGCCGCCGTACTCGATGGGGCCGATCGATGCGTCCCTGCTCGCCTCGATGCCGCGGCTCCGGGTCGTCCAGACGCTTACCGCGGGCGTGGACCACATCCGGGCCGTCGTGCCGGACGGGGTCACGCTCTGCAACGGCCGCGGCATCCATGACACCTCGACCGCCGAGCTGGTGCTCACCCTGATCCTCTCCAGCCAGCGCGGCATCCCGGAGTTCGTCCGGGCCCAGGACGCCGGCCGGTGGACGCAGGGGACCCGTCCGGCGCTGGCCGACAAGACCGTGCTGATCGTCGGCTACGGCCAGATCGGCGAGGCGATCGAGCGGCGGCTGCTGCCCTTCGAGACCGAGGTGGTCAGGGTGGCCCGGCATGCTCGCGAGGGCGTGCATCCCGTCGACCGGCTCGACGCGCTGGTGCCCGAGGCGGACGTGATCGTGCTGGTCGTGCCCGGCACGCCGGAGACCCGGCATCTCGTCGATGCCGCCTTCTTGGCCCGGATGCGCGAAGGCGCGCTGCTGGTCAACGTCTCGCGCGGGCCGGTCGTCGACACCGACGCGCTGGTCGCGGCGCTCCACGAGGGCCGCGTCCGCGCCGCCCTCGACGTCACCGACCCCGAGCCCCCGCCGCCGGGCCACCCGCTCTGGTCCGCGCCGAGCCTCCTGCTCACCCCGCACGTCGGCGGCGCCAGCAGCGCCATGTGGCCGCGCGCCTACCGCCTCATCGGCGCCCAGCTCGCCCGCTTCGCCGCCGGCGAGCCCCTGGCCAACGTCATCGACGGCGCCTACTGACGCCCGCACCCACTGTCGTGGGCTCGCCGTAGACTCGCCGCCGTGGCGGGACGCATCCGGGACGAGGACATCGCGACCGTGCGCGAGCGTGCCCGCATCGACGAGGTCGTCTCCTCCTACCTGACCCTCCGCAGCGCCGGCGGCGGCAACTACAAGGGCCTCTGCCCCTTCCACGACGAGAAGTCCCCCAGCTTCAACGTCACCCCCGCCAGGGGGATGTACCACTGCCTGGCAGGCGAGACCGAGGTGCTCACCTGGGAAGGGCTCAGGCCGATCGGCGAGCTGGCCGGCGGCACTCATCGCATTCTCGGCTCGCGTGGCGACTGGCTGGAGGCGCCGTTCCGGTCGTACGGCGTGCAGCCGCTGCTGCGGATCACGCTGACTCGCAACCGGCAGGTCAAGGAGATCTACGCCACCGACGAGCACCGCTGGTTCGTCCGCAGCGGCAGCGGCGAGCGGTCGCGGCACCGGGAAGTCCTCACCAAGGACCTGAAGCCCGGTCACCGGCTGGTCTCCATGCGTGTCCGATTCCGTGAGCCCGTGCTGGTCGCTGGGCCAGCCCTACCGCAGGATGTCCCGCCGGATGCGGAGGCGGCCGATTGGGTGATCGTCTCCGTCGAGACCACCGACCGCGTCGAGGAGGTCTTCTGTGCCGAGGTCGAGGACGGGCACGCCTTCACGCTGGCCGACAACATCCTCACCGGCAACTGCTTCGGCTGCGGGGTGGGCGGGGACGTCATCAAGTTCGTCATGGAGATCGACGGGCTGGGGTTCACCGAGACGGTGGAGCGGCTGGCGGAGAAGTACGGCGTGCAGCTGCGCTACGAGGAGGGCGGGGGACCGCAGCGGCCGAGCGGGCCGCAGCGACCGCGGCTGGTGGAGGCGCACAAGCTGGCCTCGGCGTACTACGCGGAGCAGCTGGCGACGGCGGATGCCGCGACGGCGCGGCAGTTCCTCGACCAGCGCGGCTTCGACCGCGACGCGGCGGAGACGTTCGGGGTCGGGTTCTCGCCGCGCGGGGGAGAGGATCTCTACCGCTACCTGCGCGGCCACGACTTCCGCGACGAGGAGCTGGTCGCCAGCGGGCTGGTCGGGCAGGGCAACCGCGGACACTACGACCGCTTCCGCGGCCGGCTGATGTGGCCGATCCGCGACACCAGCGGCGACACCATCGGCTTCGGGGCGCGGCGGATCTTCGACGACGACCGGATCGAGGCGAAGTACCTCAACACCCCGGAGACCTCGATCTACAAGAAGAGCCACGTGCTCTACGGCATCGACCTGGCCCGCCGGGAGATCGCCCGCTCCTCGCAGGCGGTCATCGTCGAGGGCTACACCGACGTGATGGCCTGCCACCTCGCCGGGATCAAGACGGCCGTCGCCACCTGCGGCACGGCGTTCGGCGACGACCACGCGAAGGTCATCCGGCGGCTGCTCTCGGACCACGACCAGTTCCGCGGCGAGGTGATCTTCACCTTCGACGGCGACGAGGCCGGGCAGAACGCCGCCATGAAGGCCTTCGAGCGCGACCAGATCTTCGCCGGGCAGACCTATGTGGCGGTCGCCGAGAGCGGCCTGGACCCCTGCGACCTGCGGCTGAAGCAGGGCGACGAGGCGGTGCGCGAGCTGGTCGGCAGCCGGATGCCGCTCTACCGCTTCGTGCTCGGCAACGTCGTCCGCCGCTTCGACCTCGACCGCGCCGACGGGCGCGTCGATGCGCTGCGCGAGGGCGCCAAGCTGGTGACCAGCATCCGCGACCGGTCCAAGGTCGACGCCTTCGCCCGGGAGCTGGCCGGGATGGTCGGCGTCGATCCCGCCGACGCCCAGCGCGAGGTACGCCGCGCGTCCGGCCGGGGTGGTCCCGCTCAGGAGACGCCGGCGCCCCGGCCGGCTGCGGCCAGCGGCGACCTGCCCGACCCGAGGGACCCGAAGCTGTCGATGGAGCGGGCCACGCTCAAGCTCCTGTTGCAGTACCCCACCCTCGTCGCGCCGGTGCTCGGCGAGGTCGGCCTCGACGACTTCACCCACCCCGCCTACCGCTGGGCCTGGGCCACGGTCACCGCGATCGGCGACCCGGCCGGCGCCGATGCCCAGTGGGTCGCCCGGGCGACGGACCAGGCGACCGACGAGCGCGGCCGCGCGCTGCTCAGCGCGCTCGCGGTCGAGCCGCTGCCCTCGGTCAAGGAGGTCACCGCGCGCCATGCCGCGCTCTACGTCTACCGGCTGCGCGAGCTCACCGCCGGACGCGCGATCGAGGATCTGAAGTCACGGCTGCAGCGGGCCGACCCGGCCGCCGAGCCGGAGGAGTACAACCGGCTCTTCGCCGAGCTGATGGCGCTGGAGCGGCACCGCCAGTCGCTGCGCGAGCATGCCACGGAGCAGGCATGAGGCTCTTCTCCGGCGCCTTCTCCCGGGCCCCGCGCCCGCCGGCCGAGGTGCGGTCCGCGCTGGCGGGCGAGCGCGTCCTCGCGGCCGCCGAGTCCGGCGGCCGCTGGATCGTCGGCACCCGCGGCGCCCTGGTGATCGCCGAGGACGACGAGATCGTCCGGCTCCCCTGGGAGCAGGTGCAGGACGCCGAGTGGAACCGCGACGAGTCGGTGCTGCGGGTGAGCGGGGTGGGGGAGTACGGCCGGCCGCGCCCGTCGTACGTCTTCTCGCTGGGCGACCCGAGCCTGCTGCTCCAGCTCATCCGCGAGCGGGTCACCGCCAGCATCGTGCTGCAGCGCGGGGTGGTCATCGAGGGGCAGCGCGGCTTCAAGGTCATCGGCCGGCGCTCGCCGGCCGGCGGCCCGGTGCTGTGGATGCACGAGTACGACGCGGGCGTCGACCCGGCCGACCCGGAGGTCGCCGTCCTGGCCGAGGAGGCCCTGGCCGCGGCCCGCGCGGAGGTCGGCGAGTAGGCCCCGAGAGGGCCGCCGACGCGTGTCGGCATTCGATTCGCACCCCCGATTCCGACTTGCTAGTCTTTGCGGGCGCGATCCCCTGTAGCTCAACTGGCAGAGCATTCGGCTGTTAACCGGAGGGTTGTTGGTTCGAGTCCAACCGGGGGAGCGACGGGCCGTCCGGCGTCAGCCGGACGGCCCCTTTCTCATTCTGGCCACGCCGTGGTGCACAAGGTGCCCCGGAAGCGGGCCCGGAGCGTAGGCTTCCGCTATGGCATTCGAGCGCATCAAGGTCGACCCGAAGAAGATGGGCGGCGTGCCGATCATCCGGGACCTGCGCATGCCCGTCGCCACGATCGTCAACATGGTGGCCGACGGCCGGACCACCGAGCAGATCCTGGATGACTTTCCGGAGTTGGAGGCCGAGGACATCAGGCAGGCTCTTCAGTTCGCCGCGGCCGCGCTCAACGAGCGGCAGGTGCCGTTGCTCACCGCATGAGGCTGTTTCTCGACCAGAACCTCTCTGCCCATCTCGCCGGCCTGTTGGACGGGTCGGTGTTCGACGTCATCGACACCCGCAGCATCGGGATGCAGCGCGCTAGCGACGAGGAGATCGCCGACTTCGCGGCCAGCGAGAACCGCATCGTCGTGTCGGCCGATACCGACTTCGGCGCGATCCTGGCGGCGCGCCAAGCGCGCAAGCCGTCGTTCGTGCTCCTGCGTAGGTCTCAGGGCCTCTCGCCGGACATTGTCGCCTCGGTCCTGGTCTCCAACCTGCCGGCCTTCGAGGCCGACTTGGAGGCAGGGGCGATCGTCGTGATCAGCGATGAGGTGGTCCGCGTGCGGCCCCTGCCGATTGCTCCGACGTGAAGACGATGAGCCTCGGAGAATGATCGAGTGTCAGTAGGGTGCCGCCGTGATGTGCGAGTGATCGGGATCGGCGGGGCACGGCGGACGGTGACGGGGGCGGTCCTGGCGCTTGCCGTCGCGGTGGGCCTGTCGGCGCCGGCATCCGCGGATGGTCCGGCCGATCCGACGCCGGAGGCCAGCACCTTCGGGGTGGCGACGTTCAACCTCAAGAGCCCGCGGATGCGCACGCAGGCCGGACGCAAGCGGATGGCCCTCGACGTGAGCCGGCTGGCGAGCACGCCGGGCGTGGACGTCATCGGCTTCCAGGAGGGACAGCGCAGCCGTCGTCTGCTCCGTCGCGCGCTGGAGCCGCTGGGCTGGCGGGTCTACACCCCGAAGCGCGTGGAGAACCCGATCGCCTGGCGGGCCGATCGGTTCGCGCTCGCCGAGCGGGCCGGAGCGCGCAAGGTCTGGACGATGAGCGCCGGCAGCCGCGCCTTCGGCCGGCCGTTCCCCAGCCGCTACCTGACCCGGGTGCTGCTGACCGATCGGACCAGCGGCGCGCTGGTCGCGGTGCACAACACCCATCTCAACCAGCTCATCGAGCGGCGCGGGGTGCCTCGTGACACGCAGACCTGGAGGCGCGCCGACCAGCACCTGGCGGCGATGGGTGCGGTGGTCCGGCGGAGTCCGGGATCGATCGCGGTGCTGACCGGTGACTTCAACATCGACGCGCGCAGCGACGCCAAGGTGCGCAACCGGTCGATGCCCTATCGCAGGTACGCCGGGCTGATGGAGAGCAGCTACAAGGTGCTCGGCTTCCCGCGGGCCGCGACCAGTGCCCAGCACGATCCCTACCGGCGGGCGTGGATCGACTACGTCTGGCTGCGGACCAGCGACCGGACCAGCGACCGGACGGGCGCCCGGATGATCCGGCAGCGGGTCGCGTCGGGCTACCGCACCGGCCGGGCGCACTCCGACCACGCCCCGCTGATCGTCACCCTGAGCGCGACGGGCTAGTCGCCCCAGCCCATCGGGAAGACCTCGAACGCCGTCGCGAAGGCCACGCCCATCCGCTGGCCGGTCATCCGGCCGAAGCCCTCGAGGAACTCGGCGGGGTCCCAGTTCTCCCAGCCCAGGCCCTCGATGTACGCCGCGTGCGCGCGCAGCGACTCCACGCCGAGGTCGAAGGTGTCGCTGATGTCCACGCCGTACGCCGCCTCCGGCGAGCCGCCCGCCCACACGGCCCTCACGCCGCCCCAGGGCTCCAGTCCCTCGTCGGCGATCTGCTCGGGGAAGATCCAGCGGTTCCCGGCGTCGCGGACGGCGTCGAGGGTGGCCTTGCCGACGGCGATGTGGTCGGCCTGGTTGAGGTTGGCGCCGCCGAAGGTGTCGCGGAAGTTGTTGGTGATGACGATGTCGGGCCGGTGCCGGCGCACCTCCCGGGCGATGAGCCGGCGTAGCGCCACGCCGTACTCCAGGATGCCGTCGGGCTCGTGCAGGAAGTCCACGACGTCGACGCCGACGATCCGCGCGGACTCGATCTGCTCGGTCTCGCGCACCCGGCGGCTCTCGTCGGGATGGAGCCCGTCGATGCCGGCCTCGCCGCTGGTCACCATGGTGTAGCCGACCCACTTGCCCTGGCCGGTCCAGCGCGCGACGGCCGCGGCGCCGCCGAACTCCATGTCGTCGGGATGCGCCACCACGCAGAGGGCGCGCTCCCAGTCCTCGTCGAGCGGGGTCAGCGGCGGAGGCTTGTCCATGAGAGCACCGTACGCCGGCAGCAACTAGTCTTGGGCGGTGAGCGAGACGAGTGAGCAGACCACCTTCGACGACCTCGGCCTCGATCCACGGGTGCTGAAGGCCCTGCGCGACGTCGGCTACGAGACGCCCTCGCCGATCCAGGCCGAGGCGATCGGCCCGCTGCTGGCCGGCGATCACGTCGTCGGACTCGCGCAGACCGGCACGGGCAAGACGGCGGCCTTCGCGCTGCCGATCCTCTCCCGGATCGACCTGAGCCAGAAGACACCGCAGGTGCTGGTGCTCGCGCCGACGCGTGAGCTGGCGCTGCAGGTCTCCGAGGCGTTCGAGCGCTACGCCACGCACATCAAGGGGCTGCACGTGCTCCCGGTGTACGGCGGGCAGGGATACGGCGTGCAGCTCTCGGCGCTGCGGCGCGGCGTACATGTCGTCGTCGGCACACCCGGCCGGGTGATGGACCACCTCGACAAGGGCACCCTCGACCTCTCCGAGATCCGCTTCGTGGTGCTCGACGAGGCCGACGAGATGCTCAACATGGGCTTCGCCGAGGACGTCGAGCAGATCCTGTCGGGCACCCCGGAGGACAAGCAGGTGGCGCTCTTCTCCGCCACCATGCCGGCGGCCATCCGCCGGATCGCCAAGCGGCACGCGCCCGACGCGGTCGAGGTGACCGTGAAGTCCAAGGCGACGACCGCCGCCAACGTGGAGCAGCGCTTCCTCAAGGTCGCCCACGCCCAGAAGCTCGACGCGCTGACCCGGATCCTGGAGATCGAGAACTTCGACGGGATGATCATTTTCGTCCGCACCAAGCAGGGGACCGAGGAGCTGGCCGAGCGGCTGCGGGCCCGGGGCTTCTCGGCCGTGGCGATCAACGGCGACGTGGTGCAGGCGCAGCGGGAGCGGACCATCGACCAGCTCCGCAAGGGCAAGCTCGACATCCTGGTCGCCACCGACGTCGCGGCCCGGGGCCTCGACGTCGAGCGGATCAGCCACGTGGTCAACCACGACATCCCGACCGACACCGAGTCCTACGTCCACCGCATCGGCCGGACCGGCCGCGCCGGCCGCTCGGGCACCGCGATCTCCTTCGTCACCCCGCGCGAGACCGGGCTGCTGCGCGCCATCGAGAAGACCAACCGCACCAAGCTCGCCGAGATGCGGCTGCCGACCGTCGAGGACGTCAACGCCTCCCGGGTCGCGAAGTTCACCGAGGCGATCGGGCAGGCGCTCGGCGACAGCCAGCTGGGCGTCTTCCGCGACCTGGTGCTGGCCTACGAGCAGGAGCACGACGTCCCCGCGGCCGACATCGCCGCCGCGATCGCCGTACTGGCCCAGGACGGCGAGCCGCTGCTGCTGGAGGACCTCCCGGAGCCCGAGCAGCGCAAGCCGCGCCGCTCGGCGGACCGCCCGGCACTCTCGCGCTACCGGATCGAGGTCGGCCGCAAGCACCGCGTGGAGCCACGCCAGATCGTCGGCGCGCTGGCCAACGAGGGCGGCCTCTCGCGCGAGGACTTCGGCCGCATCGACATCAAGCCGGCCTTCTCCCTGGTCGAGCTGCCCGCCGACCTGCCGGCCGAGACGCTCGCCGCCCTCGCCGACACCCGCATCGGCGGCGTGCCGATCGAGCTCAAGCCGGACCGCTTCGACCGAAGGCCCTCCACCCGGGCCGGCGCTCCTCGTCGCTCCGACCGGGCCCCGGAGAAGGCGGCGAAGAAGCCACGGCACAAGAAGCGCTGAGGCACCTTTTCGCAGGTACGTCGTTGGACAGGACATCCCCTCACCAGGAGTCCTCCGCATGCGCCGTACGGCTGCCGTCCTCGCTCTCGTCCTCTCCCTGGCCTCGCTCGTCCTCGTCGCCCCCTCCTCGGCGGCCGACAAGCTGCCGGTGCCCTACAGCTTCCTGCCGACCGCGGCCTTCGGCGGCGTGCCGGGGGCGAACGCGCCGGGCACCAACGACTGGAGCTGCAAGCCGACCAAGCGCCACCCGCGCCCGGTCATCCTGGTGCACGGCACCGCGGGCAACCGCTCCACGAACTGGCAGACCTACGGACCACTGCTGAAGAACAACGGCTACTGCGTCTTCGCGCTGACCTACGGCGTCGCCGTGGACGTGCCGCCGTTCAACCTGCTGGCCGGCATGCGCGACATGCGGACCAGCGCCAAGGAGCTGAAGAGGTTCGTCGCCAAGGTCCGCAAGGCCACCGGCGCCAAGAAGGTCGACCTCGTCGGGCACTCCCAGGGCACCTTGATGCCCGACTGGTACGTCAAGTTCCTCGGCGGCCGCAAGCGCGTGCGCCACTACGTCTCCCTGGCCCCGCTGTGGCACGGCACCCAGCTCGCCGCGCCGATCTCGCCGTTCCTCTCGCTGATGGGCGCCGAGGCGGCGATGCCCTACTGCGTGGCCTGCGGCCAGTTCGCGCCGGACTCCTCGTTCATGAGGAGGATCCGCCAGGGTGGGCCCGCGGCCAAGGGCGTGCGCTACACCAACATCATGACCCGGTACGACGAGCTCGTGGTGCCCTACAGCAGCGGCATCGAGCCCGGGATGCGCAACATCGTGGTGCAGGACCACTGCAAGAACGACTTCTCTGATCACCTGCAGATCGCCGCGTCGCGCAATGCCAGCCTGCACGTGCTGAACGCGCTGGATCCCAAGCATCCGGTGCCGATCACCTGCACGATGACCTTCCCGGTCTTCGGTGGCCTCGGCTGAGCCACGCCCGCGGACCGCTACGCTCACCTTCGCGAGGGGCGGTAGCTCAGCTGGTTAGAGCAGGAGACTCATAATCTCCCACGCGTGGGTTCGAGCCCCACCCGCCCCACTCGGCATTGCGGCGCAATCCGCAGAATGTTCCGCTTTTTGCCTATTACTTGGCAACAACGGAACAGGTCAACCCTGTGGAACCGTGTGTTTTTCCCGCCTTTTCAGTTGATAATGACAAGGTGTCGCGCGGGGGATCCGCGACGAAGGGGTCGCGTGGGGCGGGCTCACCGAGGGGGGAGTCCGTCGTTGCCATGTCCTGGTTCGCCTTGCTGGTGGGTCTAGGACTCCTCGGGCGCGCCACGATCATCTCCGGCTCCTACCTCGGTCTGGCCTGGCCGGCCTCCGGCGCGGTCGTGCTCTGGTGGCACGCGACGCCGCGCTCCAAGCGCGGCCGCACCGCGATCCTGATCACCCTGGCCACGCTCGCCTTCAACCTGGCGACCGGCGGCAGCTGGGACGCCGGCCTGGTCTTCGCCGCCGCCAACCTCGCGCTCGCCTCGACGGCGGTCGTGGTGCTCCGCGGCGCCCGCAAGGCGCTGTCGATGAACGGCCGCGGGTGGCGGCTGCGCAGCACCGCCGACCTGTGGACCCTCGCCGTGGCGGCGGCTGCCGGCAGCCTGGTCGGCACCATCGTGGGCAGCGTCGGCATGGTGCTGGTACGCGGCGTGTGGAGCTGGGCCGACACCGCCGCCTGGTGGATCAGCAACACCACGGGCGTCGTCGCGGTGGCCGCCGTCGGGCAGCTGCTGGCCGACCGAGTGCCGTTCTCCGGCCCGGTGAGCCGGTGGGGCCGGCGCTGGATGGTCCTGACCTTCGACCTCTTCCGCCAGCGCTTCCTCGAGCTCTTCTTGCTGGCCGCGGTCACCGTCGCGCTCTACATGGTGGTCTTCGTCTGGTTCGGCCAGCTCCCGGTGGCCTTCGCGCTGCTGATCCCCACGGTCTGGGCCGGCATGCGCTTCGACCCGTTCGTGGTGCACCTGCACTCGCTGGCGGTCGCGGCCTCCACGGTCGTCCTGACGCTGCGCGGCCTGGGACCGTACGCCGAGATCGCCAGCCCGCACCACCAGGTGCTGGTCACCCAGACCTTCTGCCTGCTCACCACGCTGATCGGGCTCTTCCTCGCCCTCGGCCGCCAGGAGCGGCGGGTGCTGCTCACCGAGCTGGCCCTGGCCCAGCGGCACGCGCATGAGCGGGCCCTGCTGATGACCACCGTGGTCGACTCGATCCAGGACGGCGTCAGCCTCATCGACGAGGAAGGCCGTGTCCTCATCGGCAATCCGGCCGGCAGCCGCCTCCTCGGGGTCACCGACCACCACCGTGGCCGCATCCACGTCCGCTCGATCGGCGTACGCGGGCCCGGAGGCGAGCCGATCGAGGAGAAGGACCTGCCGTTCGGCCGGGCCTTCGCCTCGCAGGAGACGGTCGTCCAGGATCTGCTGCTCTCGCCGATCGACGGCTCCTCGGAGCGGCTCATGCAGGTCAGCGTCACGCCGGTGCGCGACCAGGACCCGTCCATGCCGCGGCGGGCGGTCTCGATCTTCCGCGACGTCACCGACGAGCGCGCCCAGCAGGAGGCGCTGCAGTCCTTCGCCGGCATCGCCGCGCACGACCTGAGCAACCCCCTGGCGCTGATCACCGGCTGGGCCGAGCTGGCCGAGGACGAGCTGGACCGCCGGCCGGTCGACCTGGCCCTGGTGAAGTCGCTCATGGGCCAGATCCAGCGGGCCGGCGGCTCGATGCACGAGCTGATCCGCGACCTGCTGGCCCTGAGCACCACCAGCGAGGTGGCGGTCGACCTGGAGGAGGTCGACCTGGAGTCGATCGCCCGCGACGTGGCCCTGCTGCGGACCGAGGGCGCCGACCCCGAGCCGCGCATCGTGGTCGGGCCGATCCCGGCGGTGCTCGGCGAGCGGGCGCTGCTGCGCCAGCTCCTGGACAACCTGGTCGGCAACGCGGTCAAGTACGTCCGGCCGGGCGAGCAGGCCCAGGTCCGGATCAGCGGGCGGACCCGTTCCGACGGCTGGGTCGAGGTCTCGGTCAGCGACAAGGGCATCGGCATCCCCGAGGAGCAGCGGGACCGGGTCTTCCTCGCCTTCCGCCGCGCGCACGCCGCCGACTATCCCGGCCACGGCCTGGGGCTCTCGATCTGCCGCGGCATCGTCGAGCGGCACGGCGGGCTGATCCGCGCCTCCGCCAACCCCGACCGGGTCGGCACCCGCATCGTGATCAGGCTGCGCAGCCCCGAGGTCGCCGACGCGCCGCCGGCCGTCGAGGACGCCGCGGAGATGCCGGTCATGGTCCAGGAGCCTCTGGCCGAGGAGCCTCTGCCCGAGCCCGTGCTCGGGCAGACGGTCGTCGTGCAGGCCCCGGCCGAGGAGACGGTTGTCGAGGAGGCCGTGGTCGAGGTCGAGGAGAGCGTCGCCGGCGAAGAGGTCACCGAGTCTCGCTGAGCCCCTCCGGCACGCCCGGACAAGGGACGAACGGCCCTGGGGGCCGGTCGCGGCGCCGTGCCACGGTGAGGCACCACCGTGGAGGGGATGCCATGACCGACTATCCGTACGCCGATCGCTACCCGGTCAACCGCGTGCTTCCCGAGCGGGGCCGGCCGCGTGCGGAGATCCTGGCCGAGCTCGCCGAGATGGCCCGCGAGGAGGACGCGTTCTGGGAGACCGGGCGGGTCTCGGGGACGATGTACTGCGGCGACCACGGCCACTACGACTTCCTCACCGAGGCGTTCGCGAAGTACGCCCACGTCAACGCCCTCCAGCGCGACCTGTGTCCCTCCGCGACCCGCTTCGAGGGCGAGATCATCGCCATGGGGCTCGACCTGATGCACGCCGGCGCCCTCACCGGCACCGAGCCCGCGGGGATGGTGACCTCCGGCGGGACGGGCAGCATCCTGCACGCCCTGCTCGCCTACCGGGAGCACGCGCGGGAGACGCGGGGCATCACCTCGCCCAACGTGGTCAAGCCGGAGACCGCGCATCCGGCGTTCGACAAGGCCTGCCACCTGTTCGGCATCGAGCTGCGCGTGGTGCCGGTCGATCCGGAGACCACCCTCGTGCGGCCCGAGGCGATGGCCGAGGCGATCGACGAGCACACCATCGCGCTGATCGCCTCGGCGGGGAACTATCCCTACGGCACCGTCGACCCCGTCGCCGAGATCGGCGCGCTGGCCCTGGAGCGCGGGGTCGGGCTGCACGTGGACGGCTGCCTGGGCGGCTTCATCCTGCCGTTCGGCGAGGAGCTCGGGTACGACGTCGCGCCGTTCGACTTCCGGGTGCCCGGCGTGACCACCATCTCCGCCGACACCCACAAGTACGGCTACGCCTTCAAGGGAACCTCGGTGCTGCTCTTCGCCGACAAGGCGCTGCGCAACTCCCAGTACTTCCACATTCTCGACTGGTCCGGCGGCAAGTACATGTCCCCGGGCATGGACGGCTCCCGCTCGGCCGGCCTGCTCGCGGCGACCTGGGCGTCGATGGTGCACCTGGGCCGGTCGGGCTACCGCGCGTACGCCGAGGAGATCTTCCGGACCGCCGCCGAGATGAGGGAGATCGTCGGCCGTCACCGGGACCTGCGGATCATGGGCAGCCCGACGTTCTGCTTCTCCTTCGCCTCCGAGGCGTTCGACATCTACCACGTCTCGGACTTCATGCGGCCGCGCGGCTGGCGCTTCAACGGCCAGCAGTACCCCGACGCGATCCACATGGCGGTGACCCGGCCGCAGACCCGGCCCGGCGTGGTCGAGGCGTTCGCCGCCGACCTGGCCGAGGCGGTCGACTACGCCCGGGAGCGCTCGGCGGCGGGGGAGCGGGCGGAGTCCAGCGCGATCTACGGCGGCGTCGCGGGCGGCCTGACCGACGAGGCCGGCGAGTTCATCACCGCGGTCATGGACTCGATGATGGACGCCTTCCAGGGCCTGCCGCCCGAGCCGGACGGCGCTCCGTGACGACCGAGCCACTGGTGCTGGCCGTCGACCTCGGCAGCGGCGGGCCCAAGGTCGGCTACGTCACCACGACCGGCACGCCGGTGTGGTGGTGGTACGAGCGCGGGGACGCCGTGCACGGCGCCGCGGTCCAGGATCCCGTCGCCTGGTGGGACCTGGTCGTCGGCGCGGCCCGCCGGGGGATCGTCGAGGGCGGCGTGGACGGCGCCGCGGTGACCGGGATCGCCGTGACCGGCCAGTGGGCCAGCACGGTGCCGGTCGACGGGTGCGGGCTCCCCGTCGGCGAGTGCCTGATGTGGAGCGACACCCAGGGCGGGCGGCACTCCGCCGAGCGCTTCGGCGGCCCGGTCGCGGGCTACGCCCCACGGGTGCTGGCGACCTGGCTGCGCCGCTCGGGCGGGGTGCCGAACCCCTCGGGCGCCGACCCGGTCGCGCACATGCTCCACCTGGAGCACGACCGGCCCGAGATCGCCGGGCGGGCACGGTGGTACCTCGAGCCGGTCGACTACCTGACCATGCGATTCAGCGGCGTCGCGGCGGCCTCGCCGATGTCGATGACGGCGGCCTGGCTGACCGACAACCGCGACCTGGGCAAGGTCCACTACGACCCGGTGCTGGTCCGGCTTGCCGGCGTCAACGCCGACCGGCTCCCGCCGCTGGTGCCCAGCGGCTCGATCGTCGGCACGGTGCTGCCGGAGGTGGCCGCGCGCATCGGCATCAGCCGCGAGGCGCGGGTGGTGACCGGCGCACCCGACCTGCACAACGCCACCGTCGCTGCCGGCGCGATCGAGCTGGAGCGCGCGCACGTCTCGCTGGGCACCTCGTCGTGGATCAGCTGCCCGGTGGCGCGCAAGAAGACCGACGTGATCCGGCAGATGGCCTCGGTCCCGGGCATCGGCGACGGCCACTACCTGCTGGCCAACAACCAGGACAACGCCGGCCGCTGCCTGGAGTGGTTCCGCGGCGTGGCCGCGCCGGACCTGCCGTACGACGTCCTGGCCGAGGAGGCGGCCCAGAGCCCGGCCGGCGCCGGCGGCGTGATCTTCACGCCCTGGCTCACCGGCGAGCGCAGTCCCATCGACGACCGGCTGGCCCGCGGTGGCTTCCACAACGTCTCGCTGGACGCGGCCCGTGGCGACCTGACCCGCGCGGTGCTGGAGGGCGTGGCGATGAACCTGCGCTGGCTGATGGCGGCCGCCGAACGCTTCGCCGGGCACCGGATGGACCCGCTCCGGCTCATCGGCGGGGGAGCGCAGCTGGACCTGTGGTGCCAGATCCTGGCCGACGTGTGCGACCGGACCTTCGAGCGTGTGGCGGACCCGCTGGTGGGCGGTCTGCGCGGTGGCGGGCTGCTCGTCGGGATGGCGACCGGTCGGGTCGATCCGGCCGACATCCGCTCGCTGGTGCCCGTCGACCGGGTCTTCTCGCCGGACCCCGCCCATCGCGCGACGTACGACGCGCTGTACGCCGAGCTCCCCCGGCTCTACCGCGCCGGCAAGCCGATGTTCCGGCGGCTGAACGGCTCCTAGTGCCCGTCGGCGTGCGCCGCGTCGCGGATCTCGCCGACCAGCTCCTCGAT
>JBIQLB010000034.1:10401-40363 GCA_044464665.1 Nocardioides sp. | reverse complement strand
CATGTTCTCGGTGTTGATCCGGAAGTAGGCCTGCAGCGGGATCTCGACGTGGACCCCCGGCGGCACGTAGACGAACGACCCGCCGGACCACACGCTGGTGTTGAGCGCGGCGAACTTGTTGTCGCCGACCGGGATGACGGTGCCGAAGTACTCCTTGAAGAGCTCCTCGTGCTCCTTCAGCGCGGTGTCGGTGTCGAGGAAGATGACGCCCTGCTCCTCCAGGTCCTCGCGGATCTGATGGTAGACGACCTCGGACTCGTACTGCGCGGCGACGCCGGCGACCAGGCGCTGCTTCTCCGCCTCGGGGATGCCGAGCTTGTCGTAGGTGTTCTTGATGTCCTCGGGCAGGTCCTCCCAGCTGGTGGCCTGCTTCTCGGTGGAGCGGACGAAGTACTTGATGTTGTCGAAGTCGATCGCGCCCAGGTCGCTGCCCCAGGTCGGCATCGGCTTGCGCTCGAAGAGCTTGAGGCCCTTCAGGCGCAGGTCGAGCATCCACTGCGGCTCGGACTTCTTCGACGAGATGTCCCGGACCACGTCCTCGTTGAGGCCGCGCTTGGCCGCGGCGCCGGCGTCGTCACGGTCGGCCCAGCCGAACTCGTAGCGGCCGATGCCCTTCAGCTCGGGGTTGAGCTCCTCGATGGAGGTCACTGCTGACCACCCTTCCTGGTTGCGATGGATGAGCCTGTGGCGGAGTCGGCGGGGACTCCGGTGGGAATGCAGGTCGTGCAGACGCCGTCGCCGTGGGCGATGGTGGCCAATCGCTGGACGTGGCTGCCGACGATCCGGCCGATGGCCTCGGTCTCGGCCTCGCACAGCTGCGGGAACTCGTGGGCCACGTGCGAGACGGGGCAGTGCTGCTGGCACAGCTGCTCCCCGATCGGCAGCTCGCGCACCGAGGCGGCGTAGCCCTGACTGGTGAAGACCCGGGCCAGCGCCGCGGCGGGCGACAGCTCGGGGTGGTCGGCGACCAGTCGGGCGAACTCGGTCTCGATGATGCCCGCGCGCTGCTCGGCGAAGGCCCGGACGGCGTCCTCGCCGCCGGTCTCCGCCAGGAAGCGCAGCGCCTGGACGGCCAGGTCGTCGTACTGCTGGTCGAACTGGTCGCGCCCGGCGTCGGTGAGCGCGAAGACCTTGGCCGGCCGGCCGCGTCCCCGCGCGCCGGGAAGCCGCTGGTCGCGCGCCTCGAGAGCGCCGTCGGCGAGGAGCTGGTCGAGGTGCCGGCGGACGGCCGCCGGCGTCAGCTCCAGGCGCTCGGCGAGCGCGGCCGCGGTGGACGGCCCGTGCTCCAGGATGGACCGGGCGACCCGCTCGCGGGTCGGCGCGTCGGCGCCCGCGGGGGCGCGCCGATCGACCCGGTCGCTGATTTCCACAACGCCAGTGTGCCGTTATTGCGATTGACGTTTCAAATAAGGCTCCCCTAAGTCGAGACACGACCCCGGACGAGGCGTCCGTCCGGCGCTTCCTAGACTGGCCGCGTGCCTGACCGTCCCGCATCACCGGCTGCCGTCGAGGTCACCGGTCTGGTGATGCGGTACGGCGACCGGGTCGCCGTGGACGCGCTGGACCTGACCGTCGACCGCGGCACCATCACCGCGGTCCTCGGGCCCAACGGCGCCGGCAAGACGACCACGCTGGAGACCTGCGAGGGCTACCGGCGCCCCCAGGCCGGCACCGTCCGGGTCCTGGGCCTCGATCCGATCGCCGACCGGCGGGTCCTGCTCCCCCGGATCGGGGTGATGCTGCAGGGATCCGGCGCCTGGTCGGGCGTGCGGGCCATGGAGATGCTGCGGCACATCGCCCGGATGCACGCCTCCCCGCTCGACGTCGACCTGCTGGCCGAGCGGCTGGGGCTCGGCGAGTGCGGGCGCACGCCGTACCGCCGCCTCTCCGGCGGCCAGCAGCAGCGGCTCGGCCTGGCGATGGCGGTCGTGGGCCGCCCGGAGCTGGTCTTCGTCGACGAGCCGACCGCGGGGATGGACCCGCAGGCGCGGCGTACGACGTGGGAGCTCCTGGAGGAGCTGCGCGAGCACGGGGTGACCGTCGTGCTGACGACGCACTACATGGACGAGGCCGAGCGGCTGGCCGACCGGATCCACATCATCGACCACGGCCGGCTGATCGCCTCCGGCACGCCGGTGGAGCTGATCCGCGGCGGGACCTCGACGATCCGGCTGGTGGTCACCAAGCCGTTCCCCGAGGGTGCGCCCGGCTCGCTGCAGGCGGCGCTCGGCCCGGCGGTCGAGGTGCGGCCGGTCAGCGACGTCAGCCTGGTGGTCACCGGGCCCGCGGACCACACCACCCTGGCCGTGGTCAGCCGGTGGTGCGAGGAGCAGGGCGTGCTGCCGGAGTCGCTGCACCTGGGGCAGCGCAACCTCGAGGACGTCTTCCTCGAGCTCACCGGACGGGGTCTCGACCATGACTGAGCTGGACCTCTCCCCCCGCCCCGGCGCGGCGCCGCTGTCCCGGCAGGTGCTGACCCAGGCGTCGATGGAGGCGCGGCTGATGCTGCGCAACGGTGAGCAGCTGCTGATCGCCGTGGTGATCCCGGTGATCGTGCTGATCGCCGGGGTGCACGTCTACGACAGCCTGGACAGGCCGCTGGTCTCCACGCCGGTCGACACGCTCACCGCCGGCGTCTTCGCGCTCGCGGTGATGTCCACGGCGTTCACCTCGCTGGCGATCGCCACCGGCTTCGAGCGGCGGTACGGCGTCATCAAGCGACTGGGCGCCTCGCCGCTCCCCCGCGCCGGCCTGCTGGCCGGCAAGATCCTCGCGCTGTTCCTCGTCGAGGTGCTCCAGCTGGTCGTGATCGCCGGCGTGGCCTTCGCGCTGGGATGGGGACCGAGCTGGTCGGCCGCGGGGCTGGCCGGGCTGGTCGCCAGCATCCTGCTCGGCACGGCGGCCTTCGCCTCGCTGGGGCTCTTCGTCGCCGGGACGCTGCGCGCCGAGGCCACCCTGGCCGTGGCCAACCTGATCTATCTCCTGCTGATGGTGGGTGGCGCGGTGGTGCTGCCGGCCTCCGAGTACGGCGCCTGGGGCACGGTCACCGGCCTCCTCCCCTCGGGCGCGCTGGGCGACGCGATGCGCGCGGCGCTCATCGACGGCGCCTTCGCCACCCGTGACCTCGCCGTCCTGCTGGCCTGGGGTCTGGTCGGGACGGCGCTGACGATGAGGACCTTCCGATGGGAATAGCCCGCTACCTGCGCCCGCTCGCCTGGGCGACGCTGATCGCCAACGGCGTGCTGGTCGTGACCGGCGGAGCGGTCCGGCTGACCGCCTCCGGCCTGGGCTGCCCCACCTGGCCGCGGTGCACCGATGAGGCGTTCACCCCGCACGGCGCGCTCTCCATGCACTCGGCGATCGAGTTCGGCAACCGGATGCTGACGTTCGTGCTCACGGCCATCGCGATCGCGACCTTCGTGGCGGCGTACCAGGAGATGAGGCGCTCGGGCCGTCGTGACCTGATGTGGCTCTCGTTCGTGATCGGCCTGGGCATCCCGGCGCAGGCCGTCGTCGGCGGCATCACCGTGCTGACCGACCTGAACCCCTGGGTGGTCTCCTTCCACCTGCTGGTCTCGCTGGCGATCATCTGCCTGGCGGTGCTGCTGATCTGGCGGATCGACCGCCCGGCGGGACCGGTGCGGCGAGGTCCGGCCCTGACGCTGGCCTGGCTGACCTTCACCGCCGCCTGGGTGGTGCTGTACGTCGGGACGGTCGTGACCGGCTCCGGGCCGCATGCCGGTGACGCCGACGCCCCGCGCAACGGGCTGGATCCGCTACAGCTCTCGCAGCTGCACGCCGACGCGGTCTTCCTGCTGCTGGGCCTCTCGATCGCCCTACTGGTCTTCGAGCGGTCCCGGCCGGCCGTGGTCTTCGTCGGCGTCCTGCTGGCGCAGGGCTTCGTCGGCTTCGTGCAGTACTTCACCGACCTGCCCGTCGTACTGGTCGGGCTGCACATGCTCGGCGCCGCCGTCGTCACCGCGGTGGTCACCTGGCTCCTCCTCGACGTCCGTGAGGCCGCGGCGGGCTGACTGCTCTTGATTGGTCCGGGAGGGAGCACCGACCGGCTGATTCCGAACGATATGGCTGCTCCCAGGCGCTCGGGGCAGCCAAATCGTTCGGAATCAGCGGGTGGAGAATGGACGCGTGAGGGCAGGGCGGATCGTGTACGACGCGGACTGTGGGTTCTGCACGCGCTCGGCGCGGTGGATCGACGACGACCCGGTGGCGTGGCAGGGGCTGGACCTCGCGGCGGTGGGGGCGACGGAGGAGCAGGCGGCCCACTACGTCGGGTGGCTGGTGGACGGGCGGATCCGCTCGCTCGGGTCGGTCGCGATCGCGGACGCGCTGGTCGGGGCCGGCGGGTGGAAGGCGCTGGCGGGACGGGTGCTGCGCCTCCCCGGCGTACGACAGGTCGCGGCGAGGCTCTACCCGGTGCTGGCCCGCCACCGGCACCGCCTCCCCGGCGGCACCGAGGCCTGCCGGATCGACGAGCCGTAGCGCGGCAGGCTCAGACCAGCTGCCTCTTGTCCCGCGCGACGGCGCCGAGGACGCCGTTGACGAAGGCGGGCGACTCGTCGGTGGAGAGGTCGCGGGCGAGGTTGACGGCCTCGCTGATGGCGACCGCGTCGGGGACGTCGTCGACGTACAGCAGCTCGAAGATGCCCAGGCGCAGGACGTTGCGGTCCACGGCGGGGAGGCGGGAGAGCGACCAGCCCTCGGCGTACGTCGCGATCAGCTCGTCGAGCCGGCCGAGGTGCTCACCGACGCCTCGCACCAGTGTGACGGTGTAGTCGTTGGCCGGGCCCTCCCCCGCGGCGACCTGCTCATCGAGGAGGTCCGAGGGAGTGGCGCCCCGCGCCTCGGCGGCGAAGACGATGTCGAGGGCGCGCTTGCGTGCCTTGGAGCGTGCGCTCACGAAGCAGTCAGCTCAGCTCTTGACGCGACCGAGGTAGGAGGAGTCGCGGGTGTCGACCTTGACCCGCTCCCCCTGGTTGATGAAGAGCGGCACCTGGATCTCGTGGCCGGTCTCCAGCGTGGCCGGCTTGGTGCGCCCGGTCGCCGAGTCGCCGGCGAGACCGGGCTCGGTGAAGGTGATCTCCAGCTCGACCGAGGCGGGCAGCTCGATGAAGAGCACGCGGCCCTCGTTGGTGGCGACGATCGCCTCCTGGTTCTCCAGCATGAAGTTCGCGGCGTCACCGACGATCTCCGGGGCGACCTCGATCTGGTCGTAGGTGCCGGTGTCCATGAAGACGTAGTTGGCGCCGTCGTTGTAGAGGTACTGCATGGTGCGGCGGTCGACCGTCGCGGTCTCGACCTTGGTGCCGGCGTTGAAGGTCTTGTCGACGTTCTTGCCCGACTCGACGTTGCGCAGCTTGGTCCGCACGAACGCCGGGCCCTTGCCGGGCTTCACGTGCTGGAACTCCACCACGGACCACAGCTGTCCGTCGATGTTGAGCACCATGCCGTTCTTGAGGTCGTTCGTCGTTGCCATGCGCGGGGGAACCCTGTCAGTCGTCGGTCCATGAGAAACGCCCGTGGTCCGGGCGCCGGTCAAGTGTAGTCCCCGCGCGCAGGGGTCCAGAACCACGGCCGACGGGTCCGGCGTTACCGGGCTGTTAGCGCGCGTCGCGAGGATACGGGCACCGGCTCCCGACCTCGCGAGGCTCTCCATGTCACTCCACGTCCGCCCGATCGCCCTGGGCGCGGTCCTCCCGCTCGTCCTCACCGCGTTGGTCGCAACGGCGGCCCCTGCCCATGCGGCGCAGAAGATCGAGATCGTCATCGGCGCCTCGGCGGACGGCGGGGATGGCGCGGAGCAGTACCTGTCGGACGTGGCGCCCCCAGGGACCACCGAGTACGACAAGGCGCTCACCGCCGGGCGGTCCGGCAACCACGGCGCGGCGAGCGGCAGCGCGTCGCAGAGGACCTCGATCGGGGCGATGGGGATCACCGCCACGGCGTCCGAGACCGTCTCGGCGAGCCCGGAGAACCCCGACGCGGAGACGAGCGCCCTTCCCCAAGGCAGTGCCAGCGCCGCCTACTCCCACGAGGGATGGGTCGTCCCGGCCAGCGGAAAGTGGCGGATCACCCTCAGCCTGCGCAACGAGGGAACCGAGGGCACGTGCGCCGGCACCGTGACCGGGTACGTCCGGTTCAGCCAGATCGCCCGGACTCCTCCCATCCCCGAGCAGATGATCGGCTGCAACGACGGCGCCGAGGATCACGTCGTGTCCTCCACCTTGAAGGCCGGAGAGACGCTCGATCTCAGCGCCGACATGTGGATCTGGACCAGGAAGGCAAGCCACCAGAGCGCGGGCTGGACGATCAAGATCGAGCCGATCGACGTCACCCCGCCGCCCGTGGTCAAGGTGCCCGTCGCGGCGGGTCCGCCGGTCGTCTCCGGCACGCCCAAGCCCGGCAAGACACTGAGCGCCAACGCCGGCCGGTGGCGCAACGACCCGACCACGTTCGCCTTCAAGTGGCTGCGCAAGGGCAAGGCGATCAAGGGCGCGGCCGCGCCGACCTACAAGGTCAAGAAGGCGGACAAGGGCAAGAGGATCTCCGTGCGAGTGACCGCCGCCAACAGCGCCGGCAAGGCCACCTCGACCAGCAAGGCGGTCAAGATCAAGAAGGCGAAGAAGAAGCGGTAGCCAGGAACTCCAGCGCCATCCGGTAGCCGTCGATGCCGTAGCCGGCGATCACGGTCGCGGCGTGCGGTGTCACCACCGAGGTGTGCCGGAACTCCTCGGGGCGCTGGGAGGGGTCGGAGAGGTGCACCTCGACCAGCGGGGCGACCAGCTGGGCGCAGGCGTCGTAGAGCGCCCAGGAGTAGTGCGTCCAGGCGCCGGCGTTGAGGACCACGGCGACCTCCTCGTCGGCGGCGTCGTTGAGCCAGTCGAGCAGCTCGCCCTCGTGGTTGGTCTGCCGCACCTCGACGTACAGGCCGAGGTCGGCTCCCCAGCCGCGGCACAGGCCGGCCAGCTCGTCGTACGTCGTGTAGCCGTAGATCTCCGGCTGCCGCCGGCCGAGCCGTCCCAGGTTGGGCCCGTTGAGCACGAGAACCTTCATGACGCTCCCCTCAGGTGCTCCCACGCCTCCCGGAGCAGGGCCTCGGGAGGGTCGGCCATGATCGCCGGGCGCGCCAGGCCGTGGAGTACGACGAAGCGCAGCACCGAGCCGCGGGACTTCTTGTCGACCCGCATGGTCGCCGCCAGGTCGTCGAACGACGTGCCGTCCCAGCGGACCGGCAGCCCGACCGAGGCCAGCACCCGCTCGTGGCGGGCGGCGAGCTCGTCGTCGACGACTCCGGCGAGGCGGGCCAGCTCGGCGACGTACACCATGCCCAGCGCGACGGCCTCGCCGTGCCGGACGGCGTAGCCGGTGCTCTTCTCGATGGCGTGCGCCATGGTGTGCCCGTAGTTGAGCACCTCCCGGCCCGGGTGGCCGTCCGCGCCCCCGGTCTCGCGCAGGTCGCCGGCCACCACCGCGGCCTTGACCACGATCGCCCGCTCGACGACCTCGCGCAGCGCGGCCGACGACGGGTCGAGGACGGCGGCCGGGTCGCGCTCCACGATCGCGAGGATCTCGGGATCGGCGATGAAGCCGCACTTGACGACCTCGCCCAGCCCGGCGACCAGCTCGGCGGAGGGCAGCGTGGCGAGCAGGTCGAGATCGCAGACCACGCCGGCGGGCTCGTGGAAGGAGCCGACGAGGTTCTTGCCGGCGCCGGTGTTCATCCCGGTCTTGCCGCCGACCGCCGCGTCGACCATCGCGAGCAGGGTCGTCGGCACGTGCACCACGCGCACGCCCCGGAGCCAGGTCGCGGCGATGAAGCCACCCATGTCGGTGGTGGCGCCGCCGCCGACGGTCACCACCGCGTCGGAGCGGGTGAACCCGGCGGCGCCCAGCGCCTCCCAGGCCTCGATGGCGACGGCGCCGGTCTTGGCCGCCTCGCCGTCGGGCAGCGGGATCCGCAGCAGCTCGTAGCCGGACAGCGACTCCGCGACCCGGGAGGTGATCGCGGTCAGCGGCTCGGCGTGCACCAGCGCGACACGCTGCGGGGACTCCCCCAGCATCGAGGCGACCCGGTCCACCACGCCGTGCCCGACCACGACGTCGTACGGCGCGCCGCCGGCGACCCGGATCACCGTCACCGGGTCCATCAGCCCGAGGATCTCCTCGGCGATCTCCTCGGGCGAGCGGCCGTCGGTCTCGACCGTGTGCCGGGCGACCGACTCGTAGACCGGTGTGCGCTCGTCGAGCAGCTGCTTGATCCGGCCCCGCACGTTGCCCAGCAGCAGCGGGCGGGAGACGCCCAGGCCGACCCGCTCGGCGGCGTCGCTGAGGCCGACCCGCAGGAAGACGACCGGGTGCCCGGCCAGCAGGCGCCGCGTGTCCTCGTCGAGGACCGCCCCGCCACCGAGCGCGAGCACACCCTCGTGACCGGCGAGCGCGGCCGCCACCGCCTCGCGCTCCAGCGCGCGGAAGGCGGGCTCGCCGTCGTCGACGAAGATGTCGGAGACCGCCTTGCCGGCGACCCGCTCGATCTCGTCGTCGGTGTCCAGGAAGCCGACGCCGAGGCGCTCGGCGAGCAGCCGGCCGACCGTGGTCTTGCCTGCGCCCATCGAGCCGGTCAGCACGACCCTGGGTGTCACGTGAACCTCAGCGTGTCCAGGTAGCTCTCGGCGTTGCGGCGGGTCTCGGCGACCGAGTCGCCCCCGAACTTCTCCAGCACGGCGTCGGCCAGCACCAGCGCCACCATCGCCTCGGCGACGATGCCGGCGGCCGGGACCGCGCAGACGTCGGAGCGCTGGTGGTGGGCCACCGCCGCCTCGCCCGTGGCGACGTCGACGGTGCGGAGCGCCCGCGGCACGGTCGCGATCGGCTTCATCGCGGCGCGGACCCGCAGGATCTCGCCGGTGGACATGCCGCCCTCGGTGCCGCCGGAGCGGCCGGAGGTGCGCCGCAGCCCGTCGGGACCGGTCTCGATCTCGTCGTGCGCCCGCGAGCCGGGTGTGGCGGCGAGCTCGAAGCCGTCGCCGACCTCGACGCCCTTGATCGCCTGGATGCCCATGAGCGCGCCGGCCAGGCGCGCGTCGAGGCGGCGGTCCCAGTGCACGTGCGAGCCCAGGCCCGGCGGGAGCCCGTGGACGACCACCTCGACGACGCCGCCGAGGGTGTCGCCCTCCTCGTGGGCCTGGTCGATCCGCTCGACCATCGCCTTGGAGGCGTCCGGGTCGAGGCAGCGCACCGGGTCGGCGTCGAGCCGTGCCACGTCGTCGGGCGCCGGGACCGAGCCGGCCGGCGCGGGCACCCCGCCGAGCTCGACGACGTGGGAGACGATCCGCGCGCCGACGGCCTGCTCCAGGAACGCCGAGGCGACCCTCCCGAGCGCGACTCGGGCGGCCGTCTCGCGCGCGGAGGCCCGCTCGAGGATGGGACGGGCCTCGGTGAAGTCGTACTTCTGCATGCCCACCAGGTCGGCGTGGCCGGGACGCGGGCGGGTCAGCGGCGCGTTGCGCGCCGAGCCCTCGAGCTCCGCGGGGTCGACCGGGTCGGCCGACATGACCTTCTCCCACTTGGGCCACTCGGTGTTGCCGACCTGCACGGCCACGGGGCCGCCCTGGGTCTCGCCGTGGCGCACGCCGCCGAGGAAGGTCACCTCGTCCTGCTCGAACTTCATCCGGGCGCCGCGGCCGTAGCCGAGCCGGCGGCGCGCCAGAGCGTCGGCCACGTCGGCAGAGGTGATCCGGACGTGGGCCGGGAGGCCTTCGAGGATTGCGACGAGCGAGGGACCGTGGGACTCGCCCGCGGTGAGCCAGCGGAGCATGGGCGTCAGTCTCCCACGGGGCGCCCCCGGGGTGGCGCTCGCCGTCAGTACCCGAGACCTCGCGACCAGAGCGAGCCGAGCGCCGGACCGGCCAGCACGCCGGCCAGGGCGCCGAGCAGCAGGAACGGCCCGAAGGGGAACCGCTTGCGGTCGATGAGGCGCAGCGCCCCGAGTGCGACCCCGGTGATGCCGCCGAGCAGGAACCCGGCGTACATGCCGGTCAGCAGCTCGGCCCAGCCGAGCTGCCCCAGCGCGATGCCGAGCACGCCGGAGAGCCGGACGTCGCCGTAGCCGAGTCCGCGCGGATAGACGAACCAGAGCAGGAAGAACGCCCCGCCCATGACGGCCCAGCCGACCGCGGCGCTCACCACGAGGTCGAGGTCGCCCTCGGCCAGGGCCGCGACCAGGGTGGTCACCACGACCAGCGCGTACGTCGGCGCGATGACCCGGGTCGGCAGCAGCGTGGTCCGCCAGTCGACGACCGCGAGCGCGACGCCGATCGGCACGAGGGGCAGCCATACCAGCAGCGCCCACGACCAGCCCAGCGACCAGCCGAGCAGTCCGCCGGCGACGGCTGCCACGAGGGCGGCCTGGCCGCGCAGCCCGGGGAGGGCGGCGATCGCGGCGTACGGCTCCTTGGGAGGCGCCGGGGGCAGGCCGGGCACCGCCTCGCCGGCCTCCGACTCCTCCGAGGGCTCGTCCTCGGGCTCGGGGATCCGGGCGATCAGGGTCGGCACCAGCAGGCCGCCCAGCAGCCCGGAGGCCGCGCCGACCGTCACGGCGAGCATGCTCATCGGGCTCGCTCCGCCAGGGCCCGCTCACCCGCTGTGCGCATGGCCGCCAACGGACCCGGCTGCCCGGTCATCAGCTCGACCTGGAGGACCGCCTGGTGCACCAGCAGGTCGAGGCCGGAGACCAGCGTCTGCCCGCGCTCGGCGGCGGCACGGGCCAGCGGCGTCGGCCAGGGGTCGTAGACGACCTCGAAGACGACCGCGGCTCCGGCGCTCCCCGCCACGAGCGCGTCGTCCTGCGCCTCGGCCGGGATCGTCGAGACCAGCAGGTCGGGTGAGCCGATCGGGTCGGCGAGCGAGCCGACGGCGAGCCGCAGGGCCTCGCCGGTCGCGCGGGCCACCGCGGCCTCGGTCTCGGCGGCCCGGGAGGCGTCGCGGACCAGCAGCCGGCCCGAGGTGGCGCCCAGGTCGGCCGCGGCGATGAGGGTCGAGGCGGCCGTGGCTCCCCCGCCCAGCACGACGACCTCGCGGATCGCCCGGTCGCTCCGCTCGCGGATCGCGGCGACCGCGCCGGGGATGTCGGTGTTGGCCCCGGAGCGCCGGCCGTCGCCGAGCACGACGGTGTTGGCGGCGCCGGAGAGCCGGGCCCACTCGTCGAGCTCGTCGAGCAGCGGCAGCACGGTCCGCTTCAGCGGCATGGTCAGCGAGAGGCCCCGCCAGCTCTCGTCCAGGCCGTCGAGGAACCCCGCGAGACCGGCCTCGTCCACCTCGACCGCCTCGTAGGACCAGTCCAGCCCCAGCGCGTCGTACGCCGCCCGGTGCAGCACCGGCGAGAGCGAGTGCGCGATCGGCGACCCGAGGACGGCGCAGCGCATCAGTCGCAGTTCGGCGAGTTCGTGGACCGGCACCAGGCCCGGAGCTTGTTGACGTTGCTCTGGTGCTCGGCGAAGGTCGCGGCGAAGGCGGTCTCGCCGGTCTCCAGGTTGATCGGGACGAAGTAGAGCCAGTCGCCGTCGGCCGGGTTCAGCGCCGCCTCCAGCGTCTTCTCCCCCGGCGAGCCGATCGGCCCCGGTGGCAGGCCGGTGTGCACGTAGGTGTTGTACGGCGAGGGGTTGTCGCGCTGCGCCTGCGTCGTCCAGACCGTCCCGGAGAGGTTGTTGGCGAAGGCGACGGTGGCGTCGGACTGCAGCGCCATGCCCTGGTCGAGCCGGTTGTAGAAGACCCGGGCGATCTTGGGCAGGTCGGCCGAGCGGCTGCCCTCGTACTCCAGGATGCTCGCCATGGTCATCGCCTGCTGCGGCGTGTAGCCGAGCGCCTTGGCGCGCGCGGCGATGTCCAGCTCGGTCTCGACGGACTTGGTCTTGGCGACCATCTGGCGCAGCAGCTCCTCGGCGGTCTGCCCGGGCACCACGGCGTACGTCGCCGGGTAGAGGTAGCCCTCCGGCTTGCCGTTCGCCTCCGGAGGGAGGCCGATCGCGTCGGGCTTCGCCAGCGCGGCCTTGAGCTGCTTGGCGGTGATGTCGGTCTTGTCCGAGACGATCCGGACGACGTCCTTGACCCGGGAGCCCTCGGGGATGGTCACCTTGGCCTGCACCAGATTCTTCGGGTCGACGAGGACCGCGAGGGCGTCGGCGGCCTTCATCTGGTGCCGCAGCTCGTAGTAGCCGACCTGGATGTTGCGCGACTGCGGGTTGGCGACGGCCGCGGCCGTGAAGGCGTCGACGCTCTTGACGACGTCGGCGTCCTTGAGCGCCCGGCCGATCGCGGTGGAGGTCGCGCCCTGCTCGACCTGGACCAGCACGGACCCGGTGCCCGGGCCGGGGTAGTCGGGCGCGTCGCCCAGGAAGGACTCCAGCCGGTCGTAGGCCCACGTGCCGCCGAACCAGGCTGCCCCGCCCAGCACGGCCAGGGCGACGATCAGCGCCAGGCAGCCGCTGAGGCGCCGGCGGCGACGGGGCGCGCGGCGCCGGCCGCGCGGGTGCGGCTCCTCGTCGAAGGGCAGGCCGGCCCCGGGATCGGCCTCGTCGTAGGGCTCGGCGTCGGTCCCGAGATCGGGTCCGAGCTCGCGCTCGACAGACCCGGCGTCCTCGCTCACTGGTCATCCCCTGTCGGTTCGTTGGCACTCGGCGCCCGGACGGCCTCACCGGCGAGACGTCCGCCCCCACGCTCGGCATCGAGCGCCGCCTGCAGGATCACCACCGCCGCCGCCTGGTCGACGACGGCACGCCGCTTCCTGCCCTTCTTGCCACGGTCGCGGAGCACCGCCTCGGCGGTGACCGTGCTCAGTCGCTCGTCGACGAGCCGGACCGGGACCGGAGCGATCCGGACGGCCAGCTCACCGGCAAACGCTCGCACCCTACCGGCCGCCGGGCCCTCCCCGCCGGAGAGCGAGCGCGGCAGCCCGACGTACACCAGGACCGCGTCGTGCTCGACCACCAGTGTGCCGAGCCGGTCAAGGTCGCCCTCGCCGCGCGGCACGGTCTCGACGGGCGTGGCGAGGATCCCGGAGGGATCGCTGCTGGCCACGCCGATGCGGGCGTCGCCCGGATCGATCCCGAGGCGTACGCCGGACGGCACGCTGTCGTGGCCCATGCGCGCGCTCACCCGCGAGCGGCGCCGAGGCACTCTCCGGCCTCGGCGCGCGCCGCGGCCAGAGCCTCGTCGGCCTTGCCGGCGTCCGCGCCGCCGCCCTGGGCGACGTCGTCCTTGCCGCCGCCCTTGCCTCCGAGCACACCCGCGGCCGCGCGGACCAGCGTGTTGGCGGAGAGCCCGGCCTCGCGACCTCGCTCGTTGACCGCGGCGACGATCGCCGGCTTGCCGTCCTGGACGCCGATCACCACGACCGCGCCCGGGCGGTCGCCGGGCAGCCGGCCGCGTACGTCGAGCGCGAGCGTGCGCGTGTCGCCGCCACCGGCGCCCTGGACCACCTGGGTGACCAGCAGCGCGCCGTCGATGTCCTCCGCGCCCGCGGCCAGATCGGCCGCGCCGGCGAGCAGCTGCTGGACCCGCAGCCGCTCCAGCTCCTTCTCCGCCGACCGGAGCCGGTCGACGAGGTCCTCGACCCGGCCGGTCAGCTGGTCGGGCTGGACCTTGAGCAGTCCGGTGAGCTGCGAGACGAGGTCCCGCTCGCGGGCGAGGTAGGCGAAGCCCTCCAGGCCGACCAGCGCCTCCACGCGGCGGCTGCCGGAGCCGACCGAGGACTCCGAGGTGAGCACCACGGTGCCGATCTGGGAGGAGCGGGAGACGTGCGTGCCGCCGCAGAGCTCACGCGACCAGGGGCCGCCGATCTCCACGACGCGGACCTTCTGATCGTCATAGGTCTCGCCGAAGAGCGCCAGCGCGCCCTCGTCGCGGGCTTGAGCCAGGGTCATGTAGTCGGCCGAGACGGCGAGGTCCTGGCGCAGCGCCTCGTTCGCGACGCGCTCGATGTCGGCGTACTGCTCGGGCGTGAGCGCTGTGGTCCAGCCGTAGTCCAGGCGGAGGTAGCCGGGCCGGTTGTAGGAGCCGGACTGCAGCGCCGTGGGCCCGAGGACCTCGCGCAGCGCCGCGTGGACGACGTGCGTGCCGGAGTGGGCCTGCCGCGCGCCGCGCCGCCAGTCCGGGTCGACCTGGGCGGAGAGGTCGAGGCCGGCGCGCAGCTCGCCCTCGACGACCCGGACCTGGTGGACGACCAGGCCGCGGATGGGCCGCTGCACGTCGAGCACCTCCAGGCGCCCGCCGTCCCACTCGATGGTGCCGGCGTCGGCCACCTGGCCACCGGACTCGGCGTAGAAGGGGGTGCGGTCCAGGACGAGCTCGCCGACGGCGCCCTCGCCCAGCGCCTCCGCCGCGGCGCCGTCGCGCAGCAGCGCCTGCGCGACCGAGTCGGTGCTCAGCGTCTCGTAGGCCAGCCACTCGGTCGGGCCGTTGGCGTCGAGGATGCCGCGGTAGACGCCGGTGTCGGCGTGCTGTCCCTTCTTGGCCTTGGCGTCGGCCTTGGCGCGCTCGCGCTGCTCGGCCATCAGCTGACGGAAGCCGTCCTCGTCCACGACGAGGCCCTTCTCCGAGGCCATCTCCAAGGTGAGGTCGATCGGGAAGCCATAGGTGTCGTGCAGCGCGAAGGCGCGGTCGCCCGAGAGCGTGGTGCCGCCGGCCTGCCGGACCTCGGTGGCGGCCAGGTCGAAGATCTGGGTGCCGGACGCGAGCGTCTTGCGAAACGCGTCCTCCTCGGCGTACGCCACCTGCTCGATGCGTGCGAAGTCCGCGGCGAGCTGGGGGTAGCCCAGCTCCATCTTGGCCAGGCTCACCGGGAGCAGCTCGGGCAGCGCGCGGTCCTCGTAGCCGAGCAGCCGCATGGAGCGGACCGCGCGGCGCAGCAGCCGGCGCAGGACGTAGCCGCGGGCCTCGTTGCCCGGCGTCACGCCGTCGCCGATGAGCATCAGCGCGCTGCGGACGTGGTCGGCGACGACGCGGAAGCGCACGTCGGCCTCGTGGTCGGCGCCGTAGCGGCGGCCGGTGAGGTGGCTGGCCCGCTCGATCACCGGGAAGATCTCGTCGATCTCGTACATGTTGTCCTTGCCCTGGAGCAGGTAGGCCACCCGCTCCAGGCCCAGGCCGGTGTCGATGTTCTTGGCCGGGAGCGGCCCCTCGACGTCGAAGTCGTCCTTGGCGCGTACGGCGTTGAGCGACTCCTGCATGAAGACGAGGTTCCAGATCTCCAGGAAGCGGTCCTCGTCGACCACGGGACCGCCGGGAGGGCCGTACGCCGCACCGCGGTCGTAGTAGATCTCACTGCAGGGGCCGCCGGGGCCGGGAACGCCCATGTTCCAGTAGTTGTCCAGGAGTCCGCGGCGCTGGATCCGCTCGGTGGGGAGGCCGGCGATGCTCTGCCACAGGTCGACGCTCTCGTCGTCGCCGTCGAGCACGGTCACCCAGATCCGCTCGCCGTCGAAGCCGTAGCCGCCGTCCTCCACCGACCCGGTGACCAGGCGCCAGGCGAGGTCGATGGCGCCCTCCTTGAAGTAGTCGCCGAAGGAGAAGTTGCCGCACATCTGGAAGAACGTGCCGTGGCGGGTGGTCTTGCCGACCTCCTCGATGTCCAGGGTGCGCACGCACTTCTGCACGCTGACCGCGCGCTGGAACGGCGGGGTCTCCTGGCCGAGGAAGTACGGCTTGAACGGCACCATGCCCGCGTTGACGAACAGCAGCGTCGGGTCGTCGAGCAGCAGCGAGGCCGAGGGCACCACCTGGTGGCCGGCGGCCTCGAAGTGCGCGACGAAGCGGCGGCGGATCTCAGCGGTGTCCATCGGCTCCCGTTCTCTCTTCTTCCACGATCTCTCGTCCGCCCGCCTCCAGCCGGCCCGGGCCCTCGGCCGCGGGCGCCTCGAGCTGCGGCGGGCCCTCGAGCGCCAGTCCCAGCCGCTGGCGCAGCTCGGTCTCCCGCTCCCCCATGCCGGTGCGCACCTCCTCGGCGAAGACGTGGGCGCCCGCGCCGAGGCCGGAGAGCCGGTCGCGCAGGCCGTCGGGGGTCAGCGCCTCGGCGGCGCGGCGGGCCTTGATCACGACGTACACGCCGGCGCCGGCGCCGGCCACGAACCACAGCGTTCTACTCATGGCTCCCACTCATGCCGGGTCCACCAGGCCGTCGGCGCGCTGTGCTTCCCTGAACCTCGCCTGGTGGGCGCGCCAGGCGGCCTTCATCTCGCGGCGGCGCTCGCGGCGGGAGCGGCGTACCTCCTGGCGCATGGCGAAGCGGATCCGGTTGCGGGACTCGGCCGACAGCGCCCGTCGTACGCCGTGGGTGAAGGCGGCCGCCTTGACCAGGGGCTCCCCCAGCGTGGCGCCGAGCACCAGCCGGTCGGGCACCGCCTCGGCGTCGGGCACCGCATCGCCGACCGAGGTGATGACGAACTCCGCCTCGGCGGGCGCGGGCCGCTCGACCCGCCCGGCCAGCTCCTCGAGCTGGCGGCGCAGCTCCCCGGTCTCCGCCCGGGAGTGGGCCAGCACGGCCTCCAGGTCGGCCCGGGAGCGCCCGCGCTGGCGCAGCAGCGCGACCAGCAGCACGACGGCGGCGACCAGGGCAGCCGCAGCCACCGCGGCCAGTACCAGGATCGCCGTCTCCACGAGGGACGACCTTACTAGTCCCTCGTCTCGCCGCGGATCATCCGCCTGATCCGCTCCCAGCGCTCCTTGACCGCGGCCTCCGCGCCGTGGTCGGTGGGCCGGTAGTAGACGGCGTCGGCGAGCTCGTCGGGGGCGTATTGCTGGCTGGCGATCCCGTAGGGGGCGTCGTGGGAGTACTGGTAGGACGTGCCGTGGCCCAGGCTCTTGGAGCCGGAGTAGTGCGCGTCGCGCAGATGCGGCGGCACCGCGCCGATCCGTCCCGACCGCACGTCCGCGCTGGCGGCGTCGATGGCCAGGATGACCGCGTTGGACTTGGGCGCCGCGGCGAGCTCGATGGTCGCCTGGGCGAGGTTGAGCCGGGCCTCGGGCATGCCGATCAGCTGGACCGCCTGCGCCGCGGCGATCGCCGTGGTCAGCGCGGTGGGATGGGCCAGCCCGATGTCCTCGCTGGCGAGGATCACCAGGCGCCGGGCGATGAACCGTGGGTCCTCGCCGGCCTCGATCATCCGGGCGAGGTAGTGCAGCGCCGCGTCGACGTCGGAGCCGCGCACCGACTTGATGAAGGCGCTGATCACGTCGTAGTGCTGGTCGCCCTGCCGGTCGTAGCGGACCGCGGCCCGGTCGACCGCCGTCTCGGTGGTCTCCAGGTCGACCTCGACCGGCTCACCGGCGTCCTCGGCGGTCTCGGCCTCCTTGGCGCGCGCCAGCGCCGCTCCGGCGGCCGCCTCCAGGTAGGTCAGCGCCCGGCGGGCGTCGCCGCCGGCCAGCCGGACCAGATGGTCCAGGGCGTCGTCGCTCAGGCGCACCGAGCCGGCCAGCCCGCGCTCGTCGGCCACGGAGTGGAGGATCACCCCGCGCACGTCGTCGTCGGTCAGCGGCTCCAGGGTGAGCAGCAGGCTGCGCGAGAGCAGCGGCGAGATCACCGAGAAGAAGGGGTTCTCCGTGGTCGCGGCGACCAGGGTGACCCAGCGGTTCTCCACGCCGGGCAGCAGCGCGTCCTGCTGGGCCTTGGTGAAGCGGTGCACCTCGTCGACGAAGAGCACGGTCTCCTGGCCGGTCGCCACCAGGCGCGCCCGCGCGCCGTCGATGGCGGCCCGGACCTCCTTGACGCCCGCGGCCACCGCGGAGACCTCGACGAAGACCCGGTTGGTCTGCCCCGAGACGATCGAGGCGATGGTCGTCTTGCCGGTGCCCGGCGGCCCCCAGAGCAGCAGCGACATCGGCTGGTCGCCCTCGATCAGCCGGCGCAGCGGCGACCCGGGCGCGAGCAGGTGCTGCTGCCCCGCCAGCTCCTCCAGCGTCCGCGGCCGCATCCGTACCGCGAGCGGCGCCGAGGCATGGTCGTTGCCGGCCAGGCTCCCCGCGCGCTGGCCGCTCGCCGGCGCTGGGGCGGCCGGTGCCGCGAACAGTCCCTCGTCCACGCCCCCATCCCATCACGGCGCGCCGACAGGCGGGCGGGCGCTCAGACGTGGGCGCGCTGCCCGCTACCCAGGTCCAGCCAGGTGGAGTCGTAGCCCGGCTGGTTGAGCGTCGCGCTCGGCGTGGCCCCGGGCACGGGCGCGCCGGTCTCGTCGACGCCGAGCACGCCCATGGTGACCGGGATCGACGGGTGGTGGCCGAGCTCTCCGGCGAAGTGGCAGGCGGCCTTGTGCTTCGGGCCGATCTGCAGCAGCGGCGGCTCGACCTTGGCGCAGATCTCCTGGGCGTACTGGCAGCGGGTGCGGAACCGGCAGCCCGAGGGCGGGTCGATCGGGCTGGGCACGTCGCCCTCCAGCCGGATGCGC
This sequence comes from Nocardioides sp., assembly GCA_044464665.1. Classification (GTDB taxonomy): domain Bacteria; phylum Actinomycetota; class Actinomycetes; order Propionibacteriales; family Nocardioidaceae; genus Marmoricola. Next base: position 21,914 of record JBIQLB010000034.1, on the reverse strand, counting down.
TCGCGTCGCCCGCCGACCTGGGCCTGCTTCACGTCCGGGGCGGCGGACAGGAGCGCCTGCGTGTAGGGATGGTGGGCATGGTTGTAGACCGTGTCGCGGTCGCCGATCTCCACGATCTTGCCGAGGTACATCACCGCGACCTCGGGGCAGAAGTGCCGCACGACGGCGAGGTCGTGGGCGATGAAGAGGAAGGCGATGTCGAACTCGCGCTGGATGTCCTGCAGCAGGTTGACCACCTGCGCCTGGATGGAGACGTCCAGCGCGGAGACCGGCTCGTCGGCCACGAGGAGCTTGGGGGCGAGCGCGAGGGCGCGGGCGATGCCGATGCGCTGGCGCTGGCCGCCGGAGAACTCGTTGGGATAGCGGTTGTAGTGCTCGGGGTTGAGCCCGACCAGCTCCAGCAGCTCGCGGACCCGGGGCAGCACCTGGTCCTTCGGCAGCGTCTTGTGCAGCCGCATCGGAGTGCCGACGATCGTGCCGACGGTGTGCCGGGGGTTCAACGAGCTGTAGGGGTCCTGGAAGATCATCTGGATCTCCCGGCGCAGCGGCATCAGCTCGCGGCGGCTGAGGTGGCTGATCTCCTCGCCCTCGAACCTGATCGAGCCGCCGGTGGGCTCGTAGAGGCGGGTGACCATCCGGCCGGTCGTGGACTTGCCGCAGCCGGACTCCCCCACCAGTCCGAGCGACTGGCCGCGGGCGAGCTCGAAGGAGACTCCGTCGACCGCCTGGACCTGGCCGACGGTACGCCGGATCAGTCCCGAGCTGCGCACCGGGAAGTACTTGCGCAGGTTCGTGACCTGGAGCAGCGGCTCCTGGCCGCCGGCTTCCTGCTCAGTCATCGGCCGGCTCCTCTCCCGGGTGGTCGCCGACGATCTCCTCGACGAGGTCGGGCGCGATCTCGGGCAGCACCTCGGCCTGGTAGATCGCCTCGGGGTTGGCGAGGTGGCACCGCTTGAGGTGGTAGCCGCCGGCGATCGCCGGGGTGAGCTCGGGAAGCGTGGTCACGCACAGGTCGCCGGGGACCTTGTCGCGGTGGTCGCAGCGCGGGTGGAAGGCGCAGCCGCTGGGCGGGTTGAGCAGGCTCGGCGGGTTGCCGCGGATGGGGATCAGCCGGGCGTCCACGTCGGCGCTGACGTCGGGGATGCTGGAGAGCAGCCCCCAGGTGTAGGGCATCTCCGGGTGGGTGAGGATCTCCTTGCACGGGCCGTACTCCACGCAGCGGCCGCCGTACATCACCAGCACGTCGTCGGCCATCTCGGCCACGACCCCCAGGTCGTGGGTGATGATCACGATCGCGGAGTCGAAGTCGCGCTGGAGATCCTGCAGTAGGTCGAGGATCTGGGCCTGCACGGTGACGTCGAGCGCCGTGGTCGGCTCGTCGGCGATGAGCAGGGCCGGGTCGTTGATCAGCGCCATGGCGATCATCGCGCGCTGGCGCATGCCGCCGGAGAACTGGTGCGGGTAGTCGTCGACCCGGGAGCGCGGCTGCGGGATGCCGACCCGGCCGAGCATCTCGACGGCCCGCTCGCGGGCCTTGCGCTTGGAGGCGCCGGAGTGATGCGCCCGGTAGGCCTCGGCGAGCTGGGAGCCCACGGGGTAGTACGGGTGCAGCGCGCTGAGCGGGTCCTGGAAGATCATCGCGGCCTCGTTGCCGCGGATCCGCATCATCCGGCTCTCCGCCAGGCCGATGATCTCCTGGCCGGCCAGCCGGATCGAGCCGGACATCTGGGTGCGCCGCGGGTCGTGCAGGCCCATGACGGCCATCGACGAGACGCTCTTGCCCGACCCGGACTCCCCCACGATGCCGAGGGTCCGGCCGCGCTCGAGCTGGTAGCTCAGGCCGGTGACCGCCTGGACCAGCCCGTCGTGGGTCGGGAACCGGACGGTGAGGTCCTCGACGACGAGCAGTGGCTCGCCGCCGGCCTCCGTCGTCTCCGGTGCGGGGGCGGCCGACGTCATGACAACCTCACTCGGGGGTCCAGGAAGCTGTAGACGATGTCCACCAGCAGGTTGGCCGCGACGACCACGAACGCGCCGAGCAGCACGACCGTGGAGACGACCGGCAGGTTGCGCTGGTACGTCGCGTCGAGGCCCCAGTAGCCGACGCCCTGGATGCCGAAGATCTTCTCGGTGAAGATCGTGCCGGCCAGCAGCGTGGCGAAGTCGAGGCCGAAGATCGTGACCACCGGGACGATCGCCGCGCGCAGGGCGTGCTTGAGCACGACGGTCCGCTCGCCGAGCCCCTTGGAGCGCGCGGTGCGGATGTAGTCCTCCCCCAGCGCCTCGACCATCGACCCGCGCGAGAAGCGGGTGTAGGACGTGGAGCCGTAGAGCCCCAGCACCAGCCACGGCAGCAACAGGCCGGTGAACCACGCCCAGGGACTGTCCAGTGGGCTGTGGTAGCCGGTGCTCGGGAAGAGATCGAGCTTGATGACCAGATAGATGTAGGCCAGCAGCGCGACCAGGTAGTACGGCACCGAGCTCATCACCAGGGTGCCCGCGACCAGGGCGCGGTCGGCTGTGGTGCCGCGTCTTCGGGCCGCCATGATGCCGACGCCGACGCCGACCAGCAGGTAGAGCGCCGCGCCGCCGACAGCGAGGCTGACGGTCGCCGGGAACCGCTCGGCGAACTCCTCGGTGACCGGCTTCTTGGTGCGGTAGTTGATGCCCAGGCAGGGCGCCTTGCACTCGTACACGTCGGCGCCGAGGTCGATCTCGCGGCCCACGAAGATGCCCTTGGCCCACAGGCCGTACTGATGGATGACGCTGTCGTTGTAGCCCATCCGCTCGGTGTAGCGGTCGAGCGCGGCCTTGGTGCAGCGGATCTTGAGGTCCTGCTGGCACAGTGGGGCCGCGGGGTTGCGGGGGCCGTACCAGAAGAGGGCGAACACCGACATCGAGACCAGGATGATCACGACGGCGCCGGAGATCACCCGCTTGACGATGTAGGCGAACACATGTCCTCCCTGGGGACTCGTGATCGTGTCGGGTGGGGCCCGTGGATCGCCACGGAGCCCCACCCGACACGGGTGTGACGCTCGGCCTGCCCGCGAGGGCTCAGCCGAGCTCGATCACTGCTTGACGAAGATGTCCCGGTAGTTCGGGGCACCGATCTGCGGGTCGTTCATGAAGCCACCGATCTTCGACCCGTACGAGTACAGGTTGTTGACGTAGCCGGTGTTCACCATCGGGTAGTGCTTCGACGAGATCTCCTCGTCGAGGTCCGCCCACGCCCCGGGCTGCTCGTCCAGCGGCAGCGTCGGGATCTCGTCCATGCGAGCGTCGACCTCCTTGTCGGTGAAGTGCGAGGTGTTGTACGTCGCACCCGACCGCAGGAGCGGCGGCAGGAAGGTCAGACCCGAGGGCCAGTCCGCGCACCACGCGACACCGTCGATGTTCGTCTCGCGACCGAGCTTGCCCGCGGCCGACTCGTCGTCCGGAGCGGCGGTCCACACGTCGTACAGGCTGCCGTCGTAGGTCAACGGGTTCGGGACGAAGCCGGCCTCCTTGTACGCCCGGGAGATCTGGTCCGCCGCGGCCTTGGCCTGCGGGTCGCCGGCCTTGTAGACCCAGGTCAGCTTGTAGGTGTTCGGCTCGACGCCGGCCTCCTCCAGCAGCTGCTTGGCCTTCTCGGTGTCGTGGACGACCTTCTCGCCGTTGACCGGGCCGAACTCCTTGCGGCCGACCATGCCCGGCGGGAGCATCGCGTCGCCCGGCACGCTGGTCACGCCGACCACGTAGCCGGCCGCCGACCAGGCGTCCTCGTAGGGGTAGGCGTAGCCGATCGCCTGACGGATCCGGATGTCGGTGATCTTGTCGACGTTCGGCGCCGTGAACCGGGTGCAGGCGGTGCTGCCCTGGACCAGCCGCTCACCGAGCGCGCTCTTGGCCTTGGCGTAGTTCTCGGCCAGCACGATCGTGTTGATCGAGGTCTGCGCCTCCGCGTTGTCGCTGATGATCAGCTCGTCGGTGGCCGACGGGTCCTGGTCGAACTTGAAGACCCACTTGTCGGGGTAGGCGTTGCGCGCCGGGTCGCTCGCCGGGTCCCACTGGTCGTTGCGGACCAGGGTCAGCTCCTTCTCGGGGCTGAACGACTCGACCTTGTAGGGGCCGGTCGCCCACGGCTGGTTGCCGTACTTCGGCGGCTTGCTCACGTCGCCGACCGGAACCGGGCCCATCGCCATGAAGGAGCCCCAGTAGTCCATGTCGGGGAACGGCTTGGACATCTTGATGGTGATGTCGTTGCCGCTGACGCTGACGCCCTCGAACTCCTTGCCCGCGGTGGACTTGTCGTAGGGGCCGTTGTACTTGTCACCACCGAGGAAGTAGGCGGCGGAGTACTCGGTGCCGGGGCCCGCGATGCCGGCGCCCTCGGTGCCGTTGTTGCCGTCGAAGGACCGCTTGATGCCGAAGGCGATGTCCTCGGCGGTCACGGGCTTGCCGTTGTCGTACTTGATGCCGTCCTTCAGCGTGAACGTCCACTCGGTGAAGTCCTTGTTGGGACGGCCGAGGTCGGTGGCCAGGTCGGGCACCAGCACCATCTGGCCGGTCTCGCGGTCCTGGCGGAACGTGGTGAGCGAGCGGAGCACCAGGTCCTGGAGGATCGAGTTGTCGGTCACGGCCCATCCCGCGGTGGGATCGAGCGTCGCGGGGCCCGTGTCAGGGCTGGGGAGCAGCACCGTCGCGGTGCCACCCTTGGCGGCGCCCTCGACGGGCTCGGCCGGTCCGGTGGCGTCGGGGTCCTTGGCGGAGCCGGCGTCGCCCCCGGCCTGGAATGATGCGTCGTCCTTGCCGTTGTCGTCCTTGCCCCCGCCGCCACAGGCGGCCAGGGAGACGGCCAGGGCGCCGGCGGCGACTACCGCAAGTGGCTTCCTGAGTCTCATCAGATCTCAGCCTTCCCTTTCCTTCAACTTCGATCCGGGGCGGGTGCCCCGAGACCGCTTTCCGTGGCCGTTGCCGGCCCAGGTCCGTGCGGCTAGCGCCGCGTCTTGGGATCCAGTGCGTCGCGGATGGCGTCGCCGAGGAGGTTCAGGGCGACGACCAGGATCACGATGCCGAGCAGTGGCTCCCACAGGTAGAGCGCGTAGGTGTCGTAGTAGCGGGTGGCCGCGTTGATCGTCTGTCCCCACGAGGGCCGTCCGGTCACGCCGATGTTGAGGTAGGAGAGGCCGGCCTCGGCGGTGACGTACGCCGGCAGGGCCAGCGAGAACGCCACCACGATCGGCGCGACCAGGTTCGGCAGGATCTCCCGGCGCAGGATCATCCGCGGTGGCATGCCGATCTGGCGCGCGGCCTCGACGTACTCCCGCTCCCGGATGGAGAGCACCTCGCCGCGGATCAGGCGGGCGAGGTACATCCACCCGAAGATCGACAGGATGATCACCAGTGCGACCAGCTGCGCGCGCCCGAGCCCCTTGGGGTCGGTGAGGAAGCGGTCCAGCAGGATCGGCGCGAGACAGAGCGCGGCCAGCAGGAACGGGATCGAGAGGAACAGGTCGATCACGAAGTTGATCGCCCGGTCCAGGAAGCCGCCCGCGTAGCCGGCGATCAGGCCCAGGACGATGCCGATGAGCGTGGAGAAGACCGCGGCGGCGGAGGCGATGAACAGCGAGGTCTGGGCGCCGTAGAGCCAGTAGGCCAGGTTGTCCACGCCGCTGGCCGGGGCGATGCCGAACGGGTGGTCGGGGTCGAAGCCGTTGACCGGCGGGCCCTCCTTGGGCAGGCCGTAGGTGCTCGACGCCGCGTTGCAGTTGAGCACCTCGCACGAGGAGGGCACGTTGGTGTCGACGCCGAACGCGCGGGCGATCAGCGGGGCGAAGACCGCGATGAAGACGAAGAAGAGCACCACGATGAGCGAGGCCATCGCCACCTTGTCGCGGCGCAGCCGCTCCGCCGCGATGCGCAGCGGCGACTTGCCCGCGATCTCGTGGGCCTGCTCCGGCTCGGCAGGCGTCAGCGCCCCGACGTCGTCGAGCTGCTCGATCTGATGCGAGCTCATCGCACCCCTGTGAAGCGATTGGTCATGACTGGGTCACCGTAGGCCAACCTAGCCATGGCGTCACCGGTCGGCAGCGTCCATAACGTAACAATCTGGGAACGGCGGGACGGTCCGAGGTCGCTATCAATTGTCCTGCGGACGGGCGTCTACCCCGGCTTCCTTCCGCTGTTCGGGCGAGATCGGCGCAGGAGCTGCGGTCAACGGGTCGAACCCGCCGCCGCTCTTGGGGAACGCGATGACATCGCGGATCGACTCCGAGCGGCTCAGCAGGGCGCAGATCCGGTCCCAGCCGAAGGCGATCCCGCCGTGCGGCGGCGCGCCGTACTTGAACGCCTCGAGGAGGAAGCCGAACTTCTCCTCCGCCTCGGCCTCGTCGATGCCCATGATCGCGAAGACCCGCTTCTGGATGTCCTCGCGGTGGATACGGATCGAGCCGCCGCCGATCTCGTTGCCGTTGCAGACGATGTCGTAGGCCCAGGCCAGCGCGTTGCCGGGGTCGGTGTCGAAGGTCTCCAGGTCCTGCGGGCTGGTGAAGGCATGGTGCACCGCGGTCCAGGCGCCCGACCCCACGGCCACGTCGCCGGCGGCGGTCGCCTCGTCGGCCGGCTCGAAGAGCGGCGCGTCGACGACCCACAGGAAGCTCCAGGTGTCCTCGTCGATCAGTCCACAGCGGCGGCCGATCTCCAGGCGGGCCGCGCCCAGCAGGGCCCGGGAGGACTTGGGGGCCCCGGCCGCGAAGAAGACGCAGTCGCCGGACGCGGCGCCCACGTGGGCGGCCAGGCCGGCCAGCTCGCTCTCGGAGAGGTTCTTGGCCACCGGGCCGCCGAGGGTGCCGTCCTCCTGCACCAGGACGTAGGCCAGGCCCCGCGCGCCGCGCTGCTTGGCCCACTCCTGCCAGGCGTCGAGCTGCTTGCGGGGCTGACCGGCGCCGCCGGGCATCACCACCGCGCCGACGTACGGCGCCTGGAAGACCCGGAACCCGGTCTCGGAGAAGTACGCCGTGCAGTCGACCAGCTCCTGGCCCATCCGCAGGTCGGGCTTGTCGGTGCCGAACCGGTCCATCGCCTCGGCATAGGTCATCCGGGGCAGCGGTGTGGGCACCTCCACGTCGATCAGCGCCCAGAGCGCGGTGAGGATCTCCTCGCTCAGCGCGAGCACGTCGTCCTGCTGGACGAAGCTCATCTCGAGGTCGAGCTGGGTGAACTCCGGCTGGCGATCGGCACGGAAGTCCTCGTCGCGGTAGCAGCGCGCGATCTGGAAGTAGCGCTCCATGCCGGCGACCATGAGCAGCTGCTTGAACAGCTGCGGGCTCTGCGGCAGGGCGTACCAGCTGCCCGGGCGCAGCCGCGCCGGCACCAGGAAGTCGCGGGCGCCCTCGGGGGTCGAGCGGGTCAGCGTCGGGGTCTCGATCTCCACGAAGTCGTGCGCGGCCAGCACCTCGCGGGCAGCGTGATTCACCTTGCTGCGCAGGCGGATCGCGGCTCCGGGCGCGGCGCGGCGCAGGTCGAGATAGCGGTGCTTGAGCCGCACCTCCTCCCCCACCTCGCCACCCTTGATGGAAGCGGGCTCGTCGATCGGGAACGGCAGCGGCGCTGCCTCGCTGAGCACCTCGACGTCGGAGGCGATCACCTCGATGTCGCCGGTCGGGAGCTGGTCGTTGGCGTTGCCCTCGGGGCGCAGCGAGACCTCGCCGGTGATCTTCAGGCAGTACTCGCTGCGCAGGTTGTGGGCCACCGCCTCGTCGCGGATGACCACCTGGACGACGCCGCTGGCCTCGCGCAGGTCGATGAAGGCCACACCGCCGTGATCGCGCCGCCGGGCCACCCAGCCGGCGAGGGTCACGGTCTGGCCGGCGTGCCCTGCTCGCAGCGAGCCGGCGTCATGGGTGCGGATCACGGTCTCTCCTCAGGCGGGATGTGGGTCGGTCGAAGCGGTGGTCAGGCGGTGACGATACGGGGGCGCAGGTCCTCCTCCGGAGGCTCCCACGCGTCCACGGCGGCGTCCATCTGGATACCCGAGCGGATGTCCTTGACCTGGTGAGCGGCGTCCGGACCTGCCTGCTCGCCGGTGGGCGGGAACCAGACGTAGGGGATGCCGCGGCGCTCGGCGTAGCGGATCTGCTTGCCGAACTTCTGCGCCGAGGCCGCGACCTCGGTCGGGATGCCGCGGGCGCGCAGCGTGGTCGCGACCGCCTCGCTCTCGCCGCGGGACTGCTCGTCCACGACGGCGACCAGGACGGCGCTGGGGACGGAGCGGTCGGCGGTGAGCCCGGTGCGCTGGGCCAGGGTCACCAGCAGCCGGCTCAGGCCGAGCGAGATGCCGACGCCGGGGTACGTCGTGCGGCCATCGCCCGCCAGCTCGTCGTACCGGCCGCCGGAGCAGATCGAGCCGAGCGACTCGAAGCCGTCCAGGCGGGTCTCGAAGACCGTGCCGGTGTAGTAGTCCAGGCCGCGGGCGATCCTCAGGTCGGCCTCGATGCGCACGCGCTCGCTCGACAGGCTCGCGCAGCCGCGCATCAGCGCCGCCAGCTCCTCCAGGCCCTCGTCCAGCAGGTCGTGCTCGACGCCGAGCTCGCGGACCATGCCGACGAAGGTGTCGTCGGGAGTGCGGATGCCCGCCAGGCGCAGGCACAGGCTCGCCTGCTCGGCGCTCAGCCCGGCCGAGGAGACCAGCAGCGACTCGACCTCGGCCTCGGGCAGCTTGTCGAGCTTGTCGATGAGCCGCATCACCTCGTCCAGCGCGTCGCCGGTGACGCCGAGGCCCTGGTAGAAGCCCTGGATCAGCTTGCGGTTGTTGACCTGCAGCCGGAAGCCGGGCAGGCCGATCGAGTCCGGCCCGGCCAGCCGGGAGAGCGCGTCGAGCATCACCGTGGCGATCTCGATGTCGTGGTGGAACGGCAGGGTGTCCCGCCCGACGATGTCGATGTCGGCCTGGACGAACTCCCGGTAGCGGCCCTCCTGCGGCCGCTCGCCGCGCCAGACCTTCTGGATCTGGTAGCGCCGGAACGGGAACTCCAGCTTGCCGGCGTGCTCCAGCACGTAGCGCGCGAACGGGACGGTCAGGTCGAAGTGCAGGCCCAGCTGGGCGCCCCCGTCGCGGGCCTCCCCCGGCTCGTCGTGGAGCCGGCGCAGGACGTAGACCTCCTTGGAGGTGTCGCCCTTGCGCAGCAGCTGGTCCAGCGGCTCGACGGCGCGGGTCTCGATGTTGGCGAACCCGTGCAGCTCGAAGGTCGCGGCGAGCGTGGCGATCACCTGCTGCTCGACGTACCGCTGCGCCGGCAGCAGCTCGGGGAACCCGCTGAGCGGGCTGGGCTTCGACATGGGAGTCCTCAGAGTCCTCGGGTCACGCGGCCGGCCTGGCCGTCGCCGGCGCCGTCGATCAGGTCCAGCAGGAACGGGTTGGTGGCGCGCTCGCGGCCGATCGAGGTCTGCTCGCCGTGGCCGGGCAGCACGACGATGTCGTCGGGCAGGGTGAGCACCTTCTCGCGCAGGGAGCGCAGCATCGTCGCGTGGTCGCCTCCGGGCAGGTCCGTGCGCCCGATCGAGCCCGCGAAGAGCAGGTCGCCGGAGAACATCACCTCGGACACGTCCTGGTGGGCGTACGGCGTCCGGAAGGTGACCGAGCCCTCGGTGTGCCCCGGGGCGTGGTCGACCAGGAAGCGCAGCCCGGCCAGCTCGAGGGCCTGCCCGTCGGCGAGCTCCTCGACGCGGTCGGGCTCGGTGAAGGCGTACGTCCCGCCGAGCAGCATGCCGGCCGTCTCCGGGGACATGCCCCGCATCGGGTCGGAGAGCAGCGCCCGGTCCCGGGGATGGATCCACGCGGTGGCGTCGTACGTGCCGGCGACCGGGGTCACCGACCACATGTGGTCGATGTGACCATGGGTCACCAGCACCGCGACCGGCTTGAGCCGCTGCTCGCGGACCACCTGGTCCACGCCGGAGGCGGCGTCCTTGCCGGGGTCGATGACCACGCACTCGGCGCCGGGCTCGGTGGCGACCACGTAGCAGTTGGTGCCCCACGGACCGGCGGGGAAGCCTGCGATCAGCACGGGGCCCACCCTACTGGTCCTCCGATGCGTACGATGATCCCCGCCGGGACCGCGTGCAGCGGACCATCACCGAACGAGGGGCAGCAGTGACCGAGCCGGGGAACCAGCAGGCCAGCGAGGCGAGTGCCTTCGGGCGCGTCGACGCCGACGGCACCGTCTATGTCCGCATCGGGGATGCCGAGCACGTCGTCGGGCAGTACCCGGAAGGCACGCCCGAGGAGGCGCTGGCGTTCTACACCAAGCGCTACGAGGCGCTCGCCTTCGAGGTGCAGCTCCTCGAGCAGCGGGTCCGTGCCGGGGCGCTGAGCCCCGACGAGGCCACCACGTCGATCAAGCGGGTCGCCGACCAGCTCGTCGAGCCGCACGCCGTCGGTGACATCACCGCACTGCGCTCCCGCCTGGACGCGCTGAAGCCGGTCATCGGCCTGCAGCGCGAGCAGCGCCGCGAGGACCGTGCCCGCCGCCTGGAGGAGTCGCGGGCCCGCAAGCGCGCGATCGCCGAGGAGGCGGAGAAGATCGCCTCGGGCAAGGACTGGCGCAACGGCGCCAACCGGCTGCGCGACCTGCTCGCGGAGTGGAAGGAGCTCCCCCGGCTGGAGAAGTCGGCCGACGACGAGCTCTGGCACCGCTTCTCCGGCGCCCGGACGACCTACACCCGGGCCCGCAAGGCGCACTTCGCCGAGCTCACCGAGAAGCGCGACGCCGCTCGGGTGGTCAAGGAGCGACTGGCCAAGGAGGCCGAGGCGATCGCCGACTCGACCGACTGGGGCCCGACCGCCGGGCAGTTCCGCAACCTCATGCAGCAGTGGAAGGCCGCCGGCCCCGCGCCGAAGGACGTCGACGACGAGCTGTGGGCCCGCTTCCGCGGCGCCCAGGATCGCTTCTTCACCGCCCGCGACGCCGCCAACGCGGCGATCGACCAGGAGTACGCCGCCAACGCCGAGGTCAAGGAGGCGCTGCTGGCCGAGGCCGAGGCGCTGCTGCCGATCACCGACCTGGACGCCGCCAAGCGCGCCTACCGCGGCATCGCGGAGCGCTGGGAGGCCGCCGGCAAGGTCCCCCGCGACCGGATCAAGTCGTTGGAGGCCCGCATCCGCAAGGTCGAGCAGGCCATCCGCGGGGCCGAGGACGACCAGTGGCGGCGTACCGACCCCGAGAAGTCCGCCCGCGCCGACGACATGGTCACCAAACTGCGCGACGCGATCGCCAAGCTGGAGTCCGACCTGGAGGCCGCGCGCGCCGCCGGCGAGGACAAGAAGGTCAAGCAGCTGGAGTCCGACCTGGCCTCGCGGCGCTCGTTCCTGGAGATGGCGGAGAAGACCGCGGCCGAGTTCGGCTGAGAGTCACTGGGTGACGCGGTAGGCAGTGCAGGCTAGTCCGTCGCCCTCGGGCGACACGCAACTGGCTACTGAGTGACGCGGTAGGCAGTGCAGGCTAGTCCGTCGCCCTCGGGCGACACGCAACTGG
>JBIQLB010000034.1:0-10301 GCA_044464665.1 Nocardioides sp. | reverse complement strand
CTACTGAGTGACGCGGTAGGCGTCGAAGACGCCGTCGATGCCGCGCACGGCCTTGAGGATGGCGCCCAGGTGCTTCGGGTCGCCCATCTCGAAGGTGAACCGGCTCTTGGCGATCCGGTCGCGGGTGGTGGTCAGCGAGGCCGACAGGATGTTCACGTGCTGGTCGGACAGCACCAGGGTGATGTCGGAGAGCAGCCGGGCCCGGTCGAGCGCCTCGACCATGATCTGCACCAGGAACGTCGACTGGGACGTGGGCGCCCACTCGACCTCGATGAGCCGCTCGGGCTGAGCGGTCAGCGACGCGGCGTTGGTGCAGTCGCGGCGGTGCACCGAGACGCCGGCGCCGCGGGTGACGAAGCCGAGGATCTCGTCGCCGGGCACCGGTGTGCAGCAGCGGGCGAGCTTGACCAGCACGTCGCTCGCGCCCTTGACGATCACGCCGGAGTCGGAGCTCGGCGCCACCGGGCGGCGCGGCCTGGTGATGGTGACCGCCTCGGCGAGATCCTCGGCGGCGGCCGCTCCCCCGACGTTCTCGATGACCTTGCGGACGACCGCCTGCGCCCCGAGGTTGCCCTCGCCGACGGCGGCGTACAGCGAGGAGACGTCGGAGAGGTGGAAGTCGTGCGCCACCTGGGTCAGCGACTCGTGGCTCATCACCCGCTTGAGGGAGACGCCCTCCTTGCGCATCAGCCGGGCGATCTGCTCCTTGCCGTGCTCGATCGCCTCCTCGCGCCGCTCCTTGGTGAACCAGTGCCGGATCTTGTTGCGGGCCCGCGGGGACTTCACGAAGGTCAGCCAGTCGCGGCTGGGCCCGGCGTTCGGCGCCTTGGAGGTGAAGACCTCGACCACGTCGCCGTGCTCCAGGACCGACTCCAGCGGGACCAGGCGCCCGTTGACCCGGGCGCCGATGGTGTGGTGGCCGACCTCGGTGTGGATGGCATAGGCGAAGTCGACCGGCGTGGAGCCGATGGGCAGGCCGATGACGTCGCCGCGCGGTGTGAAGACGTAGACCTCGGCGGCGTTGATCTCGAAGCGCAGCGCCTCCAGGAACTCGCCCGGGTCCTCGACCTCGTTCTGCCAGTCCAGGAGCTGGCGGACCCAGGCCATGTCCTGCTGCCCGCCGTCGGCCAGCGAGCGGTCGGTGTCGACGCCGGCGCGCATGTTCTCCTTGTACTTCCAGTGCGCGGCGACGCCGTACTCCGCGCGACGGTGCATCGCGAAGGTGCGGATCTGCATCTCGACCGGCTTGCCGGACGGGCCGATCACGGTCGTGTGCAGGGATTGGTACATGTTGAACTTCGGCATCGCGACGAAGTCCTTGAAGCGACCCGGGATAGGGTTCCAGCGGTTGTGCAGCACGCCGAGGACGCCGTAGCAGTCCTGGTCGTTGTCGACGAGGATCCGGATGCCGACCAGGTCGTAGATGTCGGAGAAGTCGCGGCCCCCGTGGATCATCTTCTGGTAGATCGAGTAGTAGTGCTTCGGGCGCCCGGTCACCCGTGCCTTGATCTTGGCGGCCTTGAGGTCGGCCTCCACGACGGCGATGACCTGGCGCATGAACTGGTCGCGCGAGGGTGAGCGCTCGGCGACCATGCGCACGATCTCGTCGTAGATCTTCGGGTGCAGGGTCGCGAAGGCGAGATCCTCCAGCTCCCACTTCACCGTGTTCATGCCCAGCCGGTGGGCCAGCGGCGCGTAGATCTCCAGGGTCTCGCGCGACTTGCGCTCCTGGGTCTCGGCCTTGACGTAGCGCAGCGTGCGCATGTTGTGCAGCCGGTCGGCCAGCTTGATGACGAGCACGCGGATGTCGCGGCTCATCGCCACGATCATCTTGCGGATGGTCTCGGCCTGCGCGGAGTCGCCGTACTTGACCTTGTCCAGCTTGGTGACGCCGTCGACGAGGAGGGCGACCTCCTCGCCGAAGTCCGTGCGCAGCTGGTCGAGGGTGTACGGCGTGTCCTCGACCGTGTCGTGCAGCAGCGCCGCCACCAGCGTCGGCTCGGTCATGCCGATGTCGGCCAGGATCGTGGTCACGGCCAGCGGGTGGGTGATGTAGGGATCACCGCTCTTGCGCAGCTGCCCCCGGTGCATCTGCTCGGCGACGTTGTAGGCGCGCTCGAGGAGGCCGAGGTCGGCCTTGGGATGGTTGGCCCGGACCGCGCGGAAGAGCGGCTCCAGCTCGGGATTGCCCACCTGGCGGCTGGTGCCGATGCGTGCCAGCCGGGCCCGCATCCCGCGTCCCGGGGGCAGGCCGGCAGCCGGGGAACTCCCCGCCGAGACCTGCTCCTCCGCCATTCACCCAGTCTAGTGGTGGGCGTGGCGTGCGATGGCGCGGCTCAGAGAGTGCGCAGCGCGGTGACCGGGGTGTCGCCCAAGGCCTTGCGGCCGTCGAGGAAGGCCAGCTCCATCAGGGCCGCGAAGGCGTGCACCTGGCCGCCGCCCAGGCCGACGAGCTCCTTGGTCGCGGCCGCGGTGCCGCCGGTGGCCAGGACGTCGTCGACGAGCAGCACCCGGTCGCCCGGGGAGAGCGCGTCGGTGTGCATCTGCAGGGTGGCCTCGCCGTACTCCAGCCGATAGCCCACCGAGTACGTCGCCCAGGGCAGCTTGCCGGGCTTGCGGACCGGCACGAACCCGACGCCCAGCGCCAGCGCGACCGGCGCGGCCAGGATGAAGCCGCGGGCCTCCATGCCGATGACCTTGTCGACGACCACGGCGCCCTCGGCGTCACGGCCGGCGGCCGCGAGGCCGGCGATGACCGCGGTGAACATCTCGTGGTCGTCGAGCAGCGGGGTGATGTCCTTGAACGTCACCCCGGGCTCGGGGAAGTCGGCCACGTCGCGGATGTGGCGGTCGATCCGCTCCCCCAGGTCGGCCGGGAGCGCGGTCCCCGCGCCGGTGTCCGCGTCCACCCTCGGGCTCACTTCCCGCGCTTGGAGCGCGGCTGACGCGAGGGCTGGTTGCGCTTGGCCGAGCCGGACGGCGCCACCGGCGCCTTGGTCTCGGGGATCACCCGTCCCGACCCCGCCGCCTGCGGCCCGCTGGCAGGAGCGCGGAACGGCGCGCGAGGAGCGTCGTCCTCGCCCTCGTCCTCGAGCTCGTACTCCTCCAGGCCGTCGGCGTCGGGGTCGAAGCCGGTGCGCTCACGCAGCGGCATGTCCTCGGAGAAGGCTGGGACGTCGGCGTACCGGTCGGCGGCGCGCTTGGCGCGGGCCTTGGCCCGGCGGTCCTCCTCCTGGACCTCCTTCTCCGTCGACTTCAGGTGCACCATCAGGCGTGGCGCGACGAAGACCGAGGAGAACAGGCCGACGGCCATGCCGACGAACTGCGCGAGCGCGAGGTCCTGCAGGGTGCTGCCGCCCAGCTGGACGGCGGCGACGTAGAGGATCGCGCCGATCGGGATCAGGGCGACGATCGAGGTGTTGATCGAGCGCACCAGCGTCTGGTTGACCGCGAGGTTCGCCGCCTCGGCGTACGACTGCCGGCGATCGCGCAGCTCGTGGGTGTTCTCGCGCACCTTGTCGAAGACGACGACGGTGTCGTAGAGCGAGAAGCCCAGGATCGCCAGCAGACCGGTGACCGCGGCCGGCGTGACCGGGAAGCCGGAGAGCGAGTAGACGCCGATGGTGATGACGATGTCGTGGAAGAGCGCCACGAGCGCGGCGACCGACATCTTCCACTCCCGGAAGTAGGCCCAGATGAAGAGCACGACCAGGGTCAGGAAGACCGCGACGCCGGTGCCGGCCTTCTGGGCGACCTCGCGGCCCCAGCTGGCGCCGATGGCGTCCTCGGAGATGTCGTCCGGGCTGGCGCCGGTCGTCTTCTGGATCAGCTGGTTGAGCTCCTGGGTCTGCGCGACCGAGAGCTCGCCGACCTCGACGACGATGGCGTTGCTGCCGGACGTCGTCACGTTGGGCGCGCCGGCGGTGTCCAGCTCGGAGTCCGCGATGGCCTGGCGCAGGTCGTCCACGGTGTCCTGGGTGACCTGGCTGGCCGGGAGCTCGACGCGCACCTGCGTGCCGCCGGTGAACTCGATGCCGAAGGTGAGTCCCTTGAGCGCGATGACCAGCAGCGCGGCGCCGATGATGACGACGGAGATGGCGTACCAGAGCGCGCGATGACCGACGAAGTCGATCGACTTGCGGCCTCCGTAGAGGTCGTTTCCGAGTCGCGAGAACTTGCCCATCAGGCCCTCCCTCCCACGGTCGGCGTACCAGGCGCCATCGAGTTGACGCCGAGCTGGTCCATGCCGAGCGTCGAGGCGCTCAGGCCGGACAGCTCACCGCCGCCGTTGAAGAACTTGAACCTCGCCAGCGTGGAGACCATCGGCTTGGTGAACCAGAAGAGCACCGCGAGGTCGATCAGCGTGGAGAGGCCGAGGGTGAACCCGAAGCCCTTCACCGCGCCGATGGCGAAGATGTAGAGCACCGACGCCGAGAGCAGCGACACCGTGTTGGCGGCGACGCGGGTCTTGCGGGCGCGCTTCCAGCCGGTCTCGACGGCGACCCGCATCGAGCGACCCTCTCTCATCTCGTCTCGTATGCGCTCGAAGAAAATCACGAAGGAGTCGGCGGTGACACCGACGCCGATGATCAGACCGGCGATGCCGGGCAAGGTCAGCGTGAAGTTCGCGGCATGACCCAGCAGCAGCACGGCGGGATAGGTGACCGCGGCCGCGACGAAGAGCGAGGCGACCACGACCAGACCGAGGCCGCGGTAGTAGAGCAGACACCAGAGCATGACCACGGCGAGGCCGATCGCGCCCGCCTGGATGCCCGCCTGCAGCTGGTTGCCCGCCAGCGAGGGGCCGATCGTCTCGATCCGCGGGGGGTTCTCGAAGCGGACCGGCAGCGCGCCGAACTTCAGCGAGTTGGCCAGCGTGGTGGCCTCCTCCTGGGTGAAGGAGCCGGTGATCTCGGCGTTGCCGTCGAGGATCGGCTGGTTCACGCCGGCGTACGAGATCACCTGGCCGTCGAGCACGATGGCGAACTGCCCGCCGTTGGCGTAGAGCGCCTTGGTGGTGTCGGCGAAGGTCTTGCGGGCGCTGCCCTTGAAGCTGAGCTGGACCGCCCAGCTGGTGCCGTTGGTCGGGATGCCGGCGCCGGCGCTCTTCAGCTCGGTGCCCTCGATGACCGCCGCGGAGAGCAGGAACTTCTGCTCGTTCTCGTCGCAGGTGATCAACGGCTGCGCGGGGTCGTCGGCGACCGGTGCCGTCTTGTCCTCGTCGGTCGGGCAGGTGAACGCCGCGAACTTCTGGGTCCACTCGTCGCCCGGGTTCTGCGACCAGGCGATCGGGTCGTCGATCGGCGCGCCCTTGGCGGTCTGCGCGGGCGCCTCGGGCGTCGCGGCGGGGGTCTGGGCGGGAGTCTGGGGGGCGGCCGGGCTGGCGGTGTCCGTGGGCGCCGGGGTCTCGTCGGCCAGGTGCGGCGCGACCCGGGGCTTCGGGGTGGCGGTCGGCGACGCGGACGGCTTGCCGGACGGCGAGGGCTTCCCGGACGGTGACGCCTGGTCGGTCGGCGAGGCGCCCTCGGAGGGCGTGGTGACGACCGGAGCGCCCGGAGCGGGGCCGGCCGCGAGGATCCGGAAGCGCAGCTGGGCGGTGCGCTTGACGGTGTCGGTGAGGTCCTTGGAGTTGGCGCCCGGGATCTCGACGACGATCTTGTTGCTGCCCGACGTGGTGACATCGGCCTCGGCCACGCCGCTGCCGTTGACGCGCTGGTCGACGATCGCCCGGGCCTGCTCGAGCTTCTCGCGCGTGACGCCCTCGGAGATGGTGGTCAGCGTGATCCGGGTGCCGCCCTCGAGGTCGAGGCCGAGCCTGGGCTTCCACTCGCCACCGACAGCGGCGAGTCCGTACATCACGCCGATGCCGATGAAGAAGATCAGCAGCGTGCGTCCAGGTCGATATCTCTTGGCCACGGGGTGGCGTCTCCTCTTACTCTTCCTCGGCCGCGTCGGGCTGGGAGGTGTCGGTCTCTGGGGCGGTCCCGGGCTCGGCGTCCGCGGCCTCGATCCGGCGTACGACGACCTGGCGGGCCACCTGCACGGTGGTACCGGGCGCGATCTCCAGATCGACCCGCTCGTCCTCGATCGCTCGCACGGTACCGAAGATGCCCGCCGAGATGACGACCTCGTCACCGACGGCGAGCGCGCGCTGCAGCTCCAGCATCTCGCGCTGCTGGCGGCGGGCGGGCCGCATGATGATGTACCAGAATCCGCCGAGAGCGATGACGATCAGCAGCAGCTGGGCGGCGGGAGGCACGGGCTGGCTCCAGACGGATCGGGGAACGGGGAACAGGTCACGGGCGTGGTCACGCCGACCGCACAGTGTAACGGGCCGTTACGCCGTGGAGTTCCGCAACGCCGATGTCCGTGTCAGCCGTCGAAGAGAGTGGCCTCCCCGGAGAAGGGGGCGTCGCGCGGCACGTCCAGGCCGAGATGGGCCCAGGCCGAGGCCGTGGCGACCCGGCCGCGGGGGGTGCGGGCCAGCATGCCGAGTCGCACCAGGAAGGGCTCGGCGACCTCCTCGACCGTCTCGCGCTCCTCCCCCACGGCCACGGCCAGCGTGCTCAGGCCGACCGGGCCGCCGCCGAAGCGGCGGCAGAGGACGTCGAGCACGGAGCGGTCCAGCCGGTCCAGGCCCGCGGCATCGACCTCGAACAGGTCGAGCGCGGCCTGGGCGAGCTCCCGGGTGACCACGCCGTCGGCGCGGACCTGGGCGAAGTCGCGGACCCGGCGCAGCAGCCGGTTGGCGATGCGGGGCGTCCCTCGGGACCGGGAGGCGATCTCCGCGGCGCCGTCGTCGGTGAGCGAGACCTCCAGCAGGGCGCCGGAGCGGTGCACGATCCGGTCCAGCTCGCCGGGCTCGTAGAACTCCAGGTGGGCGGTGAAGCCGAACCGGTCGCGCAGCGGGCCCGGCAGCAGGCCGGCCCTCGTCGTCGCGCCGACCAGGGTGAACGGCGGGATCTCCAGCGGGATCGCGGTCGCGCCGGGGCCCTTGCCGATGACCACGTCGACCCGGAAGTCCTCCATCGCCAGGTAGAGCATCTCCTCGGCCGGGCGGGACATCCGGTGGATCTCGTCGACGAAGAGCACATCGCCCTCGTTGAGGCCGGAGAGGATCGCGGCCAGATCGCCGGCGTGGGTGATCGCCGGACCGCTGGTGAGCCGCAGCGGCGCGGACATCTCCGCGGCGATGATCATGGCCAGCGTGGTCTTGCCGAGGCCCGGAGGACCGGAGAGCAGCACGTGGTCGGGCGTGCGCGAGCGTGCCCGGGCCGCCTCCAGGACCAGCGCCAGCTGCTCGCGGACCCGCTCCTGGCCGATGACCTCGGCCAGGGAGCGAGGACGCAGCGCGGCCTCCACGGCCCGCTCGTCGGCGTCGGCCAGCGGATCGGTCACGCTCTCGGCATGATGCGCGGAGCCAGGCCGCTCGGCGGCACGGCGCTCGAGGTGCTCAAGCTCCGCGGCGTCGAGGCGGTCGTCGTGGGCCATGTCAGTCTCCGGCCCTCGGCAGGCCGCTCATCGGCTCAGGGTCCGCAGGGCCGCGCGGAGCAGCTGGGCGACGTCGGGCGGGTCCATGGTCTCGGCCTGGTCGGCGACCGCCGAGACCGCGCGGTCGGCCTCCTTGCCGGCCCAGCCGAGGCCGACCAGCCCGGCATGCACCTGACCGCGCCAGTCGTGCTGGCCCGGGAGGGTCGCCCCGGAGGGGCTCGCGCCGCCGGAGACGGGCGCGTCGCCGATCCGGTCGCGGAGCTCGAGGATGATCCGCTGGGCGCCCTTCTGTCCGATCCCGGGGACGGCCGTCAGCGACCTGACGTCCTCGCTCGCGACCGCGCGGCGGATCGCGTCGGGGCTGAGCACGGCCAGCATCGCCTGGGCGAGCTTGGGCCCCACGCCGCTGGCCGTCTGCACCAGCTCGAAGGTCTGCTTCTCGTCCTCATCGGCGAAGCCGAAGAGCGTCATCGAGTCCTCGCGGACGACCATGCTGGTCGGCAGCGTCGCCTCGGCGCCCAGACGCAGCTCGGCGAGCGTGCCGGGCGTGCACTGCAGCTCCACGCCGATCCCGCCGACCTCGAGGACCGCCGAGGTCAGGCCGAGAGCGGCCACCGGGCCGCGGACGAAGGCGATCACGACCCGCTCCTCGCGCCGGCCGTCACCGGGCGTCCCGCCGGCCGCCCCAGGGCGGCGCGCTCGACAGCGGCCTGCAGCCGGTTGGTCGAGGAGCCGCGCCACAGGTGGCAGATGGCCAGCGCCAGCGCGTCGGCGGCGTCGGCGGGCCTCGGCGCCTTCTCCAGGCGGAGCAGCCGGGTGACCATCGCGCCGACCTGGGCCTTGTCGGCCCGGCCGCTGCCGGTCACCGCCGCCTTCACCTCGCTCGGGGTGTGCAGGGCCACCGGGATCCCCCGGGCGGCCGCGGCGACCAGGGCCAGGCCGCTGACCTGCGCGGTGCCCATGACCGTGGTGACGTTGGCCTGGGAGAAGACCCGCTCCACGGCGATCGCGTCGGGCGAGGTGGACTCGATCCAGTCGTCGATCCCCGAGGCGATGCGCAGCAACCGCTCCTCGATCGGCAGGTCCGTGCCGGTGCGGACGACGCCCACGTCGACCAGCGTCAGGGGCCGGCCGATCGATCCGTCGATGACGCCGATCCCGCAACGGGTCAGTCCCGGGTCGATCCCGAGCACGCGCATGCGCTTCCCTCCGATTCCGTGCGAACGTATGTTCGGACCCTAGTCGGAGGAACGGCCCGCTCACGGCCCGACGCGCCGGGGCGCGCTCAGGCGTCGAGCGACTCCATGATCTCGTCGGAGATGTCGAAGTTGGCGAAGACGTTCTGGACGTCGTCGAGGTCCTCCAGCGCCTCGACCAGGCGGAGCACCTTGCCGGCGCCGGCCTCGTCGAGCTCGACCTGCATGGAGGGGACGAAGGAGGCCTCGGCCGAGTCGTAGTCCAGGCCGGCGTCCTGCAGCGCCGTACGGACCGCCACCAGGTCACCCGCCTCGCTGACCACCTCGAAGGCCTCGCCCAGGTCGTTGACCTCCTCGGCGCCGGCGTCCAGCGTCGCCTCGAGCACGTCGTCCTCGGAGACGGCCTTGGCCTCCTGCTGCTGCGGGACGATCACCACGCCCTTGCGGTGGAAGAGGTAGGCGACCGAGCCCGGGTCGGCGAGCGAGCCGCCGTTGCGGGTCATCGCGGTGCGGACCTCCATCGCAGCGCGGTTCTTGTTGTCGGTCAGGCACTCGATGAGCATCGCCACGCCGTTGGGGCCGTAGCCCTCGTACATGATCGTGCTGTAGTCGGCGCCGCCCGCCTCCGCGCCGGAGCCGCGCTTGACGGCCCGGTCGATGTTGTCGTTGGGGACCGAGGACTTCTTCGCCTTCTGGATGGCGTCGTAGAGCGTTGGGTTGCCCGCCGGGTCTCCCCCGCCCATGCGGGCGGCGACCTCGATGTTCTTGATCAGCTTGGCGAACATCTTGCCGCGCTTGGCGTCGATGACCGCCTTCTTGTGCTTGGTGGTCGCCCACTTGGAGTGGCCGGACATGCGCCCTCGCTTTCGTACGTCGCTCGTCTGCGGGTGGCTCGTCTGCAGATGATCGGGCGAGCCTCAGCGGCCGACCACCTGGTCCACGAAGTGCCGGTGCAGCCGGTCGTCCTCTCCGACCTCGGGGTGGAAGGACGTCGCCATCAGCGCGCCTTGGCGGACCGCGACGATCCTACCCGCGGCCTCGCCCTCCGCCACGCGCGCCAGCACCTCGACCTCCGGCCCGACCTGCTCGACCCACGGCGCCCGGATGAAGACGGCGTGCACCCGGTCGGGCCAGCCCGCGACCTCCAGCTCGGTCTCGAAGCTGTCCACCTGGCGCCCGAAGGCGTTGCGCCGCACGGTGATGTCCAGGCCGCCGAGGGTCTCCTGGCCGGCGATGCCGTCGGTGATCCGGTCGGCCAGCAGGATCATCCCGGCGCAGGTGCCGAACGCGGGCATGCCGCCCGCGAGCCGCTTGCGCAACGGGTCGAGCAGGTCGAAGGCCCGGGCGAGCTTGATGATCGTGGTCGACTCGCCGCCGGGGAGGATCAGCGCGTCGCAGGCCTCCAGCTCGGCTGGCCGGCGTACCCCGAGCGCGGTCGTGCCCAGGCGCTCCAGCGCCCGCAGGTGCTCGCGTACGTCGCCCTGGAGGGCGAGGACCCCGATCGTCGTCATCGCCGTCGATGCTAACCGCGTAGGCCCCGAACGCGGTCGTCGGCCGCGGCTAGGGCGTGTCTCCTAAAGATCGGGGTGTGGGGTCGGGATTGTTGACCTATGT
>JBIQLB010000033.1:0-42376 GCA_044464665.1 Nocardioides sp. | reverse complement strand
CATGACTCTCATCCTCCATGGATTGAGAGCCTCCATCAGACCCGGGGCGATTCATTGACCGAGTGGGACGGCACTCGGACCATGTTCGTCCGGGTCGTCGGATCTGGCGGTGACGGTCGTTGGGTGGCGGAGAAGGTCGTGGGTCCGGAGGACAACTCCACGACCCGCTATCTTCACGACGCGGATGGGCTGGTGACGTGGATCATCGCGCCCGCACCGCCGGGAGTGACCTGCTCATCGAGCTCGCTGCCAGCTGGCTGCCGCGCTCTGGAGCTGACCTACACCACCCTCTCCGGAGTGGGGAAGCGGCTCGCTTCGGTGACAGCCCATGCTTACGATCCCAAGCCCGCTGCAGACGGCACCCCCGGTACGGGCGCGGGTCCGGGCAGCGCCGTGGTCGCGAAGTACTCGTACGACAGCACTGGTCGGCTTACCGCCTCTTGGGATCCGCGTCTCGGAGACGGCGCGGCGGCGTTGAAGACCACCTACTCCTACGGCAACGTCGCCGGCAAGACGCTTCTGACGGGCATCGGTGAACCGGGCGTCACGCCGTGGGTGCTGAACTATGCCGGCAGCGGAGCTGATGAGGGACGCCTGGTCAGTGTGACCCGTGCCCAGCCCTCGCCGTTGAGCGGCACTGCGACCTGGACGGTTCGCTATGACGTTGCCCCTGCCGGCGGTGGCGGTCTCCCGTCTTTGACGGCAGCGACGACGGCTGCCTGGGGTCAGCTCGAGGCGGATGCGCCGCTGGTAGGGGCTGCGGTCTGGGGCCCGGACCGGGTTCCGGCGTCGACGCCGTCGGCTGATGACTGGGAGTACGCCGGTCTGTCGTACTGGACCAAGGCGGGCCGGGTCACCAACACGGCGGTCTTCGGCGCGGGCGGCTGGTTGATCGACTCCCAGCGTTACGACGAGAAGGGCAACGTGGTCTGGGCGCTGGATGCGGCCGGACGCGCTCGTGCCCTGTCTGAGGGTCAGCGTGCCGCGGCCGCCGGCGGAGGGGATGCTGCCACGGTGTCGGCCGGCGCTGCCGACAAGTACGCGACGATCACGGTCTATGACGAGACCGGCACGCGAGTCGAGGAGTCGTGGGGTCCCACGGACGAGTTCACGCTGCGCAACGGTGAGGTGATCACCGGAAGGTCGGTGACTCAGAACATCTACGACAACGAATCTGATGCCGCCGGCCTCGTGCCGGGGCGTCCCACTGTGAATGTGCCCGCGCAGGGCTTCGGTCTGCTGGTCGAGGCGAGGGCCTCGGCTACGGATCGCACAGGGCCGGGCGCAGCGGGTGATCTGTTCGACACGACTCGGACCCGCTACCGCTATGACCCGATCGAGACCGGCGATGGTGACGGCTGGCTGCTCAAAGCGCCCACTCGGACCATGACCGAGGACTCGAGTATCAGCGGCGGATGGGCGATCTCCTCGACCCGCTTCGACGCGGAGGGCAAGGTGATCGCGACCAGGACACCTCAGTCCAACGCGTCCAGCGGGACCGCGGCCACCGCCCGGACGATGCGCACGGTCTACTACACCGCCGACGCCTCGTCCGAGCGGACGGAGTGCCGCAACAAGGTGGCGTGGGCTGGCGAGGTGTGCTGGCACGGACCAGCCGGCCAACCAGGCACCGGGCAGCCGATCCCGTCGACCACGACGTGGTACTCGATGTGGCTCGTTCCGACGCGAGTCGAGGAGAAGTCAGGCTCCACCACGCGCGCGAATGTGACGACGTACGACGCCGCCGGGCGTCCGGTCGTCTCGGAGACGACGCTGGGTGGATCCGTCTTGACCACGACTACCACCTATGCCGCCACCACGGGTCTGGTCGAGACCGTCTCCAATGGCACTCAGACCATGACCACCGGCTACGACCAGTGGGGCCGGGTGGTCTCGCAGACCGACGGGGCCGGGAGCACAGCGCAGACGAGCTATGACAGCGCCGGGCGAGTGGCGACTGCCGACGACGGCAAGGGTGTCTACACCTACTCCTACAACGGCACCGACGCGGCGGGGAACAAGGAGCGGCGTGGCCTGGTGACCAGCCTGGACACCGGATTCGCCTCGGGCACTGATGACGTGTTCACCGGCGCCTACGACGAATCCGGCTCCCTGGTGAAGCAGACGATGCCTGGCGGTGTGACGACGACCTGGGTGCGTGATGCCGCGGGGAACCCGATGACGCAGACCTACACCATGGTCAACGGCGCCACCGAGACGGAGCTGGCTGTCTTCTCGGCCACGAGGGATATCGACGGCCGGGTTCGGACCCAGTCGTCACCGGGGTCTGCGCAGGGGTTCGGGTACGACGACCGGGATCGGCTGGTCCGCGTGGAGGACACGGTGGACTCGGCCGGCTATGCCTCTGGATCGGCCTGCACCACGCGTGTCTATGGCTTCTCCGGTGACTCCAACCGGAGCAGCCTGAGCACCTACGGTCCGAATGCTGCTGGTGAGTGTCAAAGCGCGACCGGTGCGAGCACCGTGTCGACGACATTCGACGACGCTGATCGGCTCAGTGTCGGCTATACCTACGACGAGCTCGGCCGGACGCTGACGATGCCGGCAGCGGATTCCGACGGGTCCGGTCTCGATGTTCCGGGTGTGGTGAGCGCGACCTATCACGCCAACGACATGGTCAAGACCTTGTCCCAGGCAGGCACGATCGGAGGGGCCAGCACGACTAAGAGCCAGGCCTTCGCTCTGGACGCGGCCGGTCGGATCTCGACCATCGAGGCCTCGACGGGTGGGGCGCTGCTGTCGAAGACGGCGCATCACTACGACGGCAGCGATGATTCCCCGGCGTGGACCAAGACCGAGACCAGGCCCAACACCTCGACCGCGTGGACGTCGGTGGTGACTCGCAACGTCAGTGGTCTGAGTGGAGATCTCTCAGTTGTCGTGGGCGACGGTGTCGCGAAGCTTCAGCTGACCAACCTCCACGGCGATGTCGTCGCCGCTGCTGCGATCAGCGGCGGAGTCACCGGACTGGACTACTACGCCGAGGCCACCGAGTACGGCATCGACCGGAGCCCGGGTCAGGTAGGCGCGGCCCGCTACGGCTGGCTCGGCGCCAAGCAGCGTGAGTCTGAGGGCATCGTCGCCGGACTGACCCTGATGGGAGCCCGCCTCTACAACCCGGCCACCGGCCGCTTCCTGTCCCGTGACCCCGTCGAGGGCGGCAACGACAACACCTACACTTACCCCGCCGACCCGATCAATGCGTTCGACCTCAGTGGCGAGTGTGGCGGGTTCCTGGGAGATGTGTGCAAGCGGGTTGGCTCCTTCTTGGTGAAGCACAAGACGGACATCGCGTTGACGGCCATTTCATTCACTCCTGTTGGGGCTGCTGCGTGGGCCGTAAGGGGGTATCGTGTGGCTCGGGTTGTCAGGGCGGCCGCGGCAGGACAGAAGGAAATCCGTGCCACAAGATCGATTTCAGCAGCGGCCGGCAAGAAATGGGTCGGCAAGGGTGCCGTGGAAGGCGAAACTAAGAGCGGTGCCAAGATGCTGACATCCGGGACGGGGAAAAACACTCGTGAATGGCGCGGCCCGTCAAAGAAGGGAAAAGGCTGGAGTAGCAACCTCACGTCGAGCGTAAAGGGCCGACATGACTACACCAATCTGCACGTGATCCACCGTCGTCCGCTGAGGTCCCTTAGGGAGTGAACTGCATGACTACCTCGTCCGATCCGGCTTGGACCTACCGCGTAGCCGATTTGTATGACGAAGATGGCGGTTTACGGGGATACCTGGCCTGGAGGACAGAGATTGTCGCCCAGTTCAAGCCAAAGAAGTTCCTCAGAGGGCGCGTTCATGTTGGTGACTTGAACTCGGTTCACTTGAGGGTTTCGCTACTGCCATGCGGCCATGAAGAAGGAACTGTCGATGAGCTCTTCGTTCCCGAAGCGGACGAACTTGGAGATCTAGAAAATGGATCTTTTGTCTATCGGGGCATCAGATACCGCCTGGTCGAGTTACGTGGCGCTGAGGAAGGTTCACGATACCTAAAGGTTTTTGGCGAGTGGGACCGCCTCTAATTTCGGGTGTTTTGGATGAGAGAACAAAGTGACCCACGTCGGGTCTGAGGGCTTGACCAAGAAAGAAAGAGCACGACGAAGAAGTGGTGGCGACGGCCGATTCGTCAAGCGACTTTGAGTTGCCGTTCTGGGCTCACCGAATGATTGGAGCCATTACCGCAGCTGGGCTCTTCTGGTGGTGGCCCTTCGATGGTGGGCGGCCGGGTCTGGCGTAGTCCGTTGGCTACTTCGTCGTCGCCGCACTGGTGGTTGAGATCCAGGTCCAGATCAGCAACGGCAGGATCCCGAGGCTCATCCGGAGACTCCGGCGGACCCGGAACGCCGGTGACGCGGAAAGTTGAGCGCCTGGCGACCTACTCGGCGAGGGCGGCCTCGATGTCGCCGCGGAGCTTGGCGGGCTCGGTGGTGGGAGCGTAGCGCTTGAGGACGCGGCCGTCGCGGCCGAGGAGGAACTTGGTGAAGTTCCACTTGATGGCGTCGCCGAGGATGCCGCCCTTCTCGGTGCGCAGCCAGCGGTAGAGGGGGTGGGCGTTGTCGCCGTTGACGTCGATCTTGGAGAACATCGGGAACGAGACGCCGTAGTTCTTCTGGCAGAAGGCGCCGATCTCCTCCTCGGACCCGGGCTCCTGGCCGGCGAACTGGTTGCAGGGGAAGCCGAGGACGACCAGGCCCTGGTCGGCGTACTCGCGGTAGAGCTCCTCGAGTCCCTCGTAGTGCGGGGTCAGGCCGCACTTGGAGGCGGTGTTGACGACCACGACGACCTTGCCGAGGTAGTCGCCGAGGTCCTGGTCACGGCCGTCGAGGGTGGTGGCGGAGAAGTCGGCGAGGGTGGAGGAGTTGCTCACGGTGCTCCTGGGGGAGTGCGGGGGTCGGTGGGCGGCGGTGGTCCGTCGTGCCGCCGGCGCTGGAGGTCCCGGAGGAAGTCGGGGTCGTCGTCCGGCCCGAGCGGACGCCGTGGCGCCGGCTTCTGTCCGCCCCCGCCCGACGAGCGTCGGTCGAACGCCCAGAAGACGACGTACAGCGCCGCCGCCAGGATCAGGAGGAACACGATGAACCGGAGCACGTCTCCAGCGTACCCAGGCGACTCCACCCCACCGCCGGCCGAATAGCCTTGGCAGGGTGAAGGCCTTTGTGATCTACACCGTGCTGCGCCTGGCGCTCTTCGTCGCGGTGTACGTCGTCCTGCTCACCGTCGGCGTGCTGCTCTGGGGCGGTGACAACCAGCTGTGGCTGTGGACGCTGATCTTCGCCGCGCTGATCTCCTCGGCGCTCTCGGTCAAGCTGCTGGAGGGCCCGCGCGAGCGGTTCGCCCAGCAGATCGAGGCGCGGGCGGGCCGGGCCAGCGCCCGGTTCGAGCAGATGCGCGCCAAGGAGGACGTCGACGACGAGCCCGGAGATGAGCCCGGAGATGGCCCCGGGCAGGACGAGCCCGGCCGGACCGAGGGCTGATGTGACGCGGCGTGGGCGCGCGGCCGAGGAGCTGGCGGACCGCTCCTGGGTGAACGAGGCCGTGCGCAAGGTGGACGCCGACGCCAACCGCTCCGCCGACACCCACCTGCACGTCTTCCCACTGCCACCGGAGTGGGGCATCGAGCTCTATCTCAAGGACGAGTCGGTCCATCCCACCGGCTCCCTCAAGCACCGGCTGGCGCGCTCGCTCTTCCTCTATGCCCTCTGCAACGGCTGGATCCACCGGGGCTCGACGGTCGTGGAGGCATCGTCGGGATCGACCGCGGTCTCGGAGGCCTACTTCGCCAAGCTGCTCGGCCTGCCCTTCGTCGCGGTGATGCCCGCAGGTACGTCGGCCGAGAAGATCGCGCTGATCGAGTTCCAGGGCGGCCGCTGCCATCTCGTCGATGACCCAGCCACGATCTACGACGAGGCGCGGCGGCTGGCCGAGGAGACCGGCGGGCACTACATGGACCAGTTCACGTATGCCGAGCGGGCGACCGACTGGCGCGGCAACAACAACATCGCCGAGTCGATCTTCGGCCAGCTCTCCCGCGAGCCGCATCCGGTGCCCAGCTGGATCGTCGTCGGCGCCGGCACGGGAGGTACGTCGGCCACGATCGGCCGCTACCTGCGCTACCAGCGGCACGACACCCGCCTGTGCGTGGTCGACCCGGAGAACTCGGCCTTCCTGGAGGGCTGGATGCGCGACGACGCGTCGTACGAGATCCACACCGCCTCCCGGATCGAGGGCATCGGCCGCCCGCGGATGGAGCCGTCGTTCCTGCCCGGCGTCGTCGACGAGATGCTGCTGGTCCCCGACGCCGCCTCGGTCGCCGCGATGCGCTGGACCAGCGAGATCACCGGCCGCAGCGTCGGCGGATCGACCGGCACCGCCATGTGGGGCGCCCTGCGGCTGATCGCCGGCATGCGGGAGCGTGGCGAGCAGGGCTCGGTGGTCACGCTGATCTGCGACGGCGGCGACCGGTACGCCGAGACCTACTACGACGACGGCTGGCTAACAGGACAGGGCCTCGACATCGAGCCGTACGTCGCCACGCTCAAGCGCTTCTGTGACACCGGCGAATGGACCGAGCCCGGTCCCTGAGCCGAATCGGGCGGCCGTCTTCCTTCAGAGCGCCCTTCGCCGGTCGATTGACTGGCAGGAGGCGCGCGGAGCTGCCGCGCGCCCGGACGAGCTCAGGAGCGGGCATGCCAGCGAAGCACACGGACGACCGTCGGACGGCGACCTTCGGAGGCCGGCTGGCGGGCGCTCTCGCCGTACTCGCGCTGGCCGTGCCCGCGCAGGCGGTCGTCGTACCCCAGGCGACCGCGGCCGACTCCGGGCCCGCCGCGACCAAGTCGATGTGCGCGACCTGGCAGAAGGACACCGACACGGCCACGCGCGGCGTCGCCCAGGCCGACAAGAAGCTGACCCGTGCCCAGCGCAAGCTGGACCGGGCGAAGGCGAAGAAGAGCGACCCGGCCAAGGTCAAGCGCCTCAAGAAGGCCCGTACGTCGGCCGCCCGGGCGCTCCGGACGGCGCAGAAGCGGCTCAAGGCCGCGCAGGCGTCCACCGTGCCGCAGCGGGAGTGCGACGCGCTGCTGGCGATCAAGAAGGCGAACCCCGATGCCGAGCTCAAGAACTGGGGCGGCAAGGCGCGACCGTGCGCCTGGAAGGGCGTCACCTGCACGGCGGGCCGCGTGACCGCGCTGACGCTGCCCGACAACGAGATCCCGGTGCTGCCGAAGCAGATCGGCGACCTCACCGCGCTCGTCGTCCTCAACCTGTCCGGCTCCTCGGTGGAGATGATCCCCGCTGCCCTGGGCTCGCTGCCGAGCCTGGAGACCCTGCTGCTGGACTACAACGAGATCGAGGGCGACGTCTCCGCCTGGGCCAAGCCGCTGTCGCTGCGCGGCAAGGTCACCCGCCTGACGCTGGAGGGCAACTACTGCCTGACGACCGCCGACACGGACTTGGCGACCTGGATCGCCGGTCTCGACGCGGCGTGGAACGACGGCTGCGAGGACGCGGAGTAGCTCAACGCGCCAGCAGCAGCGCGGCGAAGATCCCGAGCGCGTAGAGCAGCTCGCCGACGCCGGTGAGCTGGAGGACCGGGATCAGGGCCGGGCCGGTGGCGCGGCGTACGACGACCACGACCGCGCGTCCCAGCGGCACCAGGGCGAGCAGCGCCACCAGCGCCCACCAGGTGGTGACCAGCGCGATCCTGACCAGCAGCACCGCGGCGACCGCGACGAGGAAGACGTAGAGCGATCGCGTCCGCCGGTCGCCGAGGACGACGGCCAGGGTGCGCTTACCCGCCTCGGTGTCGGTGGGGATGTCGCGCAGGTTGTTGGCGACGAGGATCGCGCAGGCCAGCGCGCCGACGCCGATCGCCGCGCACCAGGCGGCCGGCCAGGGGCTCACCTCGGTCACGACCCCGTGCACCTGCACGTACGTCGTTCCCAACACGGCCACCAGGCCGAAGAAGACGAAGACCATCACCTCGCCCAGGCCCAGGTAGCCGTACGGCCGGGAGCCGCCGGTGTAGAACCACGCGGCCAGGATGCTCAGCGCCCCGACCGCGACCAACCACCACCCGGTCGTGGCTGCCAGCACGAGCCCGACCACCGCGGCCGCGCCGAGGCTGAGAAAGGCGGCCCGCTTGACCGCGCCCGGTGTCGCGGTGCCGGACCCGACCAGGCGCATCGGACCGACCCGGTCGTCGTCGGTGCCACGCACCCCGTCGGAGTAGTCGTTGGCGTAGTTGACGCCGATCTGCAGGAGCAGCGAGACCAGCAGCGCGAGGCCGGCCTTCCACCAGACCTCCGCGTGCGCCCAGGCCGCCGCGCCGGTGCCGGCGAGCACCGGCGCCACCGCCGCGGGGAGGGTGCGCGGGCGTGCGCCTTCGAGCCACTGAGCCGGAGTTGCCACGGCCGCGATTCTGGCAGGTAGCGTTCCGCGCGTGAGCAGCAGTCTGTGGCCGGTGTCGGGTGACGCCGCGGGCATCCTCGGGCTGCTGCGGGAGTGGGACGCGGCCGCCGACCCGCGGCCGCTGGTCATCGAAACCTCCGGCTCGACCGGCGTGCCGAAGCGGGTGGTGCTCTCTCGCGACGCGATGCGGGCCAGCGCGCTGGCCACCCAGGAGCGGCTCGGCGGGCCGGGGCAGTGGGTGCTGAACCTGCCTCCGGCGTACGTCGCGGGCGTGCAGGTGCTCTACCGCTCCGTGGTGGCGGGCACCGAGCCGATCGTGCTGGACGATCGCTCGTACGCCGACCTGGAGCCGGGCGGCCGGCGCTACGTCTCCCTCGTGCCGACCCAGCTGATCCGGCTGCTCGACCGCCCCGACGAGGTGGGCGCGCTGGCGTCGTATGCCGCCGTCCTCGTCGGCGGCGGACCGCTCGACCCCGGCGTGCGCGCCGAGGCGGAGGCACGCGGGCTGCGGATCGTGCAGACCTACGGCATGTCCGAGACCTGCGGCGGCTGCGTGTACGACGGCGTGCCGCTGAGTGGTGTCGAGGTGCGCATCGACGACGGCCAGGTGCTGCTCCGCGGGCCGATGCTCTTCGACGGCTACGAGGACGACCCCGAGCGCACCGCGGCGGCGTACCGCGACGGCTGGCTGATCACGAACGACCTCGGCCACTGGGCCGACGACGGCCGGCTGCGGATCGACGGCCGCGTGGACGACGTGATCATCAGCGGTGGCGTGAAGGTGCCGGCGCGAGCCGTCGCCGCGCAGCTCGGTGGCGAGGCCGAGGTGGTCGGCGTGCCGGACCCGGAGTGGGGCGAGCGGGTGGTCGCGGTGGTCGCCGAGGAGGTGTCCTTGGAGGCCCTGCGCGACCGGGTGACCCCGCGGGAGTGGGCGCCACGCCAGATCGTCGTCGTGCCGGAGATCCCCCGGCTGCCCAACGGCAAGCCCGACCGGCCCGGCATGAGGAAGCTGGCGATGGGAAGGACGGCCGGTGACTGAGGTCTTCTCGATCCCCCTGCGCACACGCTTCCGCGGCATCGACGTGCGCGAGGGGATGCTGCTGCGCGGGGACGCCGGGTGGGGGGAGTTCAGCCCGTTCCTGGAGTACGACGACGCGGTGGCCCGGCCCTGGCTCGCCGCCGCGATCGAGGCCGCCGAGACCGGCTGGCCCTCTCCGTTGCGCGCGAGCATCCCGGTCAACGTCACCGTCCCCGCCTGCGATCCCGAGCGCGCCCGGGAGATCGTGCTCGCCTCGAACGGCTGCCGCACCGCCAAGGTCAAGGTCGCCGAGCGTGGCCAGGAGCCGGGCGAGGACGAGGCCCGGCTCGAGGCCGTCCGCGATGCTCTGGGGCCAGACGGCCTGGTGCGGATCGACGTCAACGGCGGCTGGTCCGTCGAGGAGGCGATCGCCCGCATCCCCCTGCTCGATCGCGCCGCCGGAGGACTGGAGTACGTCGAGCAGCCCTGCGCGGACGTCGAGGACCTGGCCGTCGTACGCCGCCGTGTGGACGTGCCGATCGCCGCCGACGAGTCGATCCGCCGGGCCGAGGACCCTTACCGCGTCAGGGATCTGGAGGCGGCCGACATCGCGGTGCTCAAGGTGCAGCCGCTCGGCGGAGTCCGGGCCTGCCTGCGGATCGCCGAGGACATCGGCCTCCCCGTTGTCGTCAGCAGCGCCCTGGAGACCAGCGTCGGGATCGCCGCCGGGGTGGCCCTGGCCGCCGCGCTGCCGGAGCTGGAGCACGCCTGCGGGCTGGCGACCGTGCAGCTGCTCACCGACGACGTGACAGCCGAGCCGCTGCTGCCGGTCGACGGCCACCTGCCGGTACGCCGGCCCGAGGTCGACCCGGCCGCGCTGGCCCGGGTCCGGGCCGAGCCGGCCCGCGTGGCCCATTGGGAGGACCGGATCGCCCGCGTGCGGCAGGATCAGCGCTCGTGAGCACAAGTGGCAGTGCGACCGAGCTGGCCCGGGCCGTCGTCCGGGCACTGCTGGACTCCGGCGTCGAGCACGTCGTGGTCTGCCCGGGCTCGCGCAACGCGCCGCTCTCCCTGGCGCTGGTCGACGCCGCCGAGGCGGGCGTGCTCACGCTGCACACCAGGATCGACGAGCGCACCGCCGGTTTCCTGGCCCTCGGCATCGCCAAGGGCTCGCACCACGCGACCGCGGTGGTGACGACGTCGGGGACGGCGACCGCCAACCTGCACCCGGCCGTCCTCGAGGCCGCCCATGCCGGCGTCCCGCTGCTCGCCCTGACCGCCGACCGCCCGGCCCGCCTGCGCGGCACCGGCGCCAACCAGACCACCGACCAGACGGCGCTCTTTGGCGACGCGGCCGTCACCGTCGACATCGCCTCTGTTGAGGGCATCCCCGCCCTGAGCGAGGACGGCCCGGCGCACTGGAACGTCCAGCTCGACGACCCGCTGGTGCCCGGCGACTCCTGGACGCCGACACCGACGACCTGGTCGTGGGAGCGGCCCGAGCGACCCGAGCCCGACCAGCTGCCGCTGG
The DNA here is from genome assembly GCA_044464665.1 of Nocardioides sp. Classification (GTDB taxonomy): domain Bacteria; phylum Actinomycetota; class Actinomycetes; order Propionibacteriales; family Nocardioidaceae; genus Marmoricola. The sequence goes on along the minus strand of JBIQLB010000033.1, from coordinate 31,403 downwards.
GCCCGCGGACCGTCGTGGTCGGCGGCGACGACTCCGGCCCGGCCGCGCGGATCCTTGCCGAGCGGGCGGGCTGGCCGCTGCTCGCCGAGCCGACCAGCGGCGCCCGCAACGGCGACCACCCGATCCGCGTCTACCGCCTGCTGCTGACCACCCCGCTCGCCGACCGGATCGAGCGGGTCGTCGTTTACGGCCACCCGACGCTGTCCCGCCCGGTGATGCGGCTCTGCTCCAGGCAGGACGTCGAGGTGGTCTCGGTGCCGGCGCGCGGTCGCTGGCCCCGCCGGCCCTTCCCGGTCTCCGCCGAGCACGCCGCGCTGACCGCCGAGCCCGACGATCCGGCGTGGCTGGAGGAGTGGCGTGAGGCCGACCGGGCCCTGTCGGCCCGGGTCGACGCACTCGTCGGTGAGCAGGGCGAGCTCACGCCGTACGACGTCGCGGCCGAGGTCCATGCCGCCGTACCCGCCGGTGGACTGCTCTTCGTCGGAGCCAGCAACCCGATCCGTGACCTGGACCTGATGGCGGGCGGCTACGAGCCCCGCCAGAACCGGCTGATCATCGCCAACCGCGGCCTGGCCGGCATCGACGGCACGCTCTCCAGCGCGATCGGCGCCGCCATCGGGAGAGACAGCAGCAGGTCGATCGCCTACGTGGGTGACGTGACCTTCCTGCACGACCTGACTGGGCTGGTGATCGGCCCCGCCGAGGTGCGGCCGGACCTCACGATCGTGGTGGTCAACGACGACGGCGGCTCGATCTTCGCCACGCTGGAGCAGGGCGATCCGCGCTACGCAGGCTCCTTCGAGAAGGTCTTCGGCACGCCCCACGGCGCCGACATCGGCGGTCTCTGCGCGGCGCTCCGGGTCCCGCACTGGCGGGTGGAGAGCCGGGCCGAGCTGGCGCACGCGCTGGCCAGCCCGAACGGCGGCATCGAGGTCGTCGAGGCCGCCGTACGCCGGGACAACCGCCGCGAGCTGGATCAGTGGATCAAGGCGCTAGCCACGACCCCCACGGAGTGAGCCGGGCGATCCAGAAGACGCCGATGCCGCCGAGCATCCACACGCTGGCGCGGGTGGAGAGCACGATCATCCGGTCGGACCGGCCCCGCCACCGGCGCCCGACCCACAGCACCCAGGCGACCGCGAGGACGGCCACCAGGACCACCGCCAGCAGGTTGCTCGACATGGCCCCGACGACGTCGCCGTGGGTCAGGTCGTTGACCGCGCGCAGGCCGCCGCAGAACGGGCACGGCTGCCCGGTCAGCAGCAGGAACGGGCAGTAGCCCCACGAGCCGTCCTGGTGCGGGTCGCGCAGCCGAAGCGCGGTGAACGCCGCCAGCCCCGCCGCTCCCACGAGCGCCGGCGCGCGCAGGTCGCGGCGCTGGGTCGGGGCCTCGGTGGTCACGGGCCCATTGTCGCCGACGGCGGCGCACCCTGGGGCGGTGTGTCTGTTCCCAATCGTCGCCTGTGCCGGTGGATGTGTTTCCCTATCGCGGCGCGGGATAGGGAACAGACTCACCGCTCCCTCCTCCTGCGAGGACCGGGTGGCGTCAGTCCTCCGTGCTGCTCGCCATCCCCTGGCCGATCAGGTCCATCACGGTGGAGTCGGCGAGCGTGGTGACGTCGCCGATCTCGCGCTTCTCGGCGACGTCGCGCAGCAGCCGGCGCATGATCTTGCCCGAGCGGGTCTTGGGCAGCTCGGGGACGATCATGATCTGCCGCGGCTTGGCGATCGCGCCGATCTCCTTGGCCACGTGGTCGCGCAGCTCCTTGACCAACTCAGCAGAGTCGCCGCCGACCTTGGACTCCGCCGACTCTCGCAGGATGACGAACGCGCACACGGCCTGGCCGGTCATCTCGTCGCTGGCGCCGACGACCGCGGCCTCCGCCACCTTGGGATGCGAGACCAGCGCGGACTCGATCTCGGTGGTGGAGAGCCGGTGGCCGGAGACGTTCATGACGTCGTCGACGCGGCCCAGCACCCAGATGTCGCCGTCCTCGTCCTTCTTGGCGCCGTCGCCGGCGAAGTACATCCCCGGCCAGCGCGACCAGTAGGTGTCCTTGAACCGCTGGTCGTCGCCCCACAGCGTGCGCAGCATCGCCGGCCAGGGCTCCTTGATGACCAGGTAGCCGCCGGACCCGTCGGGCACCGACTCGCCCTCGTCGTTGACCACGTCGGCGACGATGCCGGGGATCGGGGTCATCGCCGAGCCGGGCTTGGCCGAGGTGACGCCCGGCAGCGGGCTGATCATGATGGCGCCGGTCTCGGTCTGCCACCAGGTGTCGACGACCGGGGTGCGAGAGCCGCCGATGGTCTCGCGGTACCAGACGTAGGCCTCCGGGTTGATCGGCTCGCCGACCGAGCCGAGCAGCCGCAGTGAGGACATGTCGAACTTCGCGGGGATGTCGTCGCCCCACTTCATGAACGTCCTGATCGCCGTCGGCGCGGTGTAGAAGATCGTCACGCCGTACTTCTCGATGATCTCCCACCAGCGGCCCTTGTGCGGGGAGTCCGGCGTGCCCTCGTACATCACCGAGGTCGTCTGGTTGGCCAGCGGCCCGTAGACCATGTAGGAGTGGCCGGTCACCCAGCCGATGTCCGCGGTGCACCAGTAGACGTCGGTCTCGGGCTTGAGGTCGAAGACACCCCAATGTGTGTACGCCGAGCCGACCAGGTAGCCGCCCGTCGTGTGCAGGATGCCCTTGGGCTTGCCGGTCGTGCCGGAGGTGTACATCACGTAGAGCGGGTGCTCGGCGTCGAAGAACTCGCACTCGTGCTCGGTCGGCTGCTTCTCGACCAGGTCGTGCCACCAGACGTCCCGGTCGTGCCACTCGACGTCCTGGCCGGTACGCCGTACGACCAGGACCTTCTCCACGACATCGGTCTTGGTGCAGGCCTCGTCGACCGCGGGCTTCAGCGCGCTCGGAGCCCCGCGCCGGTAGCCGCCGTCGGAGGTCACCACGACCTTGGCCTGGCAGTCCTCGATCCGCGAGGCCAGGGCGTCGGCGGAGAAGCCGCCGAAGACCACCGTGTGCGGGGCGCCGAGCCGCGCGCACGCCAGCATGGTGACCACGGTCTCGGGGATCATCGGCATGTAGATCGCGACCCGGTCGCCGGCCTTCACGCCGAGCTCGGTCAGCGCGTTGGCGGCCTGGCAGACCTCGCGCAGGAGATCGGCGTAGGTGATGTCGCGGCTGTCGCCCTCGGGCTCGCCGACCCAGTGGTAGGCGACCTTGTCGCCGGCGCCGGCCTCGACGTGCCGGTCCACGCAGTTGTACGCCGCGTTGATCCGACCGCCGGTGAACCACTTCGCGAACGGCGGGTTCGACCAGTCGAGCACGTCGTCCCAGCGGGTGTGCCAGTCCAGCCGCTCGGCCTGCTTGGCCCAGAAGGCGAGCCGGTCGGCGTTCGCCTCGTCGTACGCCGCCGCGGTGAGGTTCGCCTTCGCGGCGAGCTCGGCCGGCGGATCGAAGCGCCGCTCCTCGTGCATCAGGTTGGACAGCGTCTCGCTTGCCGCGTCCTTGGGCTGGCTCATCGGTGTGTCTCCTGTGGGGTTCGTTCGGAGGTGTCGTGGGTCACAGCGCGGTGCTCCCAGACTAGGACGCCGCCTCGGCGGCGGCACGGCGGGTCGGCACCCGGCGCCGCCGAGCGACGGCGCCGGGTCCGGGGGGATCAGTGCTGTACGGCGGCCTCGGCGCCCGCTCCGGTGAGCGCGCGGACCTCGAGCTCGGTGTAGCGGTCCGCGGTGGCCGGCTCGGTCGAGGTGATCGTGCCCAGCCAGCCGAAGAGGAAGCCGAGCGGGATCGACACGATGCCCGGGTTCTCCAGCGGGAACCAGGAGATGTCGATGCTCGCCGGCAGCAGACTCTGGTTCACCCCGTCGACCACGCCCTTGCCGGACATGACCGGCGAGAAGAGCACCAGCGCCAGGGCCGACAGCAGACCGCCGTAGATGCTCCACACCGCGCCGCGGGTGTTGAACCGCCGCCAGAACATGTTGTAGACGATCGCCGGCAGGTTGGCCGAAGCAGCCACGGCGAAGGCCAGCGCCACCAGGAAGGCGATGTTGAGGTTCTGCGCCGGGATCGCCAGGCCGATCGAGACCAGGCCGATCACCACGGCCGCGATCTTGGCGACCCGCATCTCCTCGGCCTCGGTGGCCTTGCCCTTGCGGATGACCGAGTTGTAGAGGTCATGGGCCACCGACACCGACGAGGTCAGCGTCAGGCCGGCGACCACCGCCAGGATCGTGGCGAAGGCGACCGCCGCGATGAGGGCCAGCAGCACCGATCCGCCCACCGAGTCCAGCCCGCCGCCGACGGCCCTGGCCAGCAGGGGCGAGGCCAGATTGCCCTTGGTGGCGGCGACTTCCGCCATGTCGGTCTTGTTGAGCAGCGCGGCCGCGCCGAAGCCCAGCACCAGCGTCATCAGGTAGAACGCGCCGATGAGGCCGATCGCCCAGAGCACCGACTTCCGCGCGTCCCGCGAGGTGGGCACGGTGTAGAAGCGGATCAGGATGTGCGGCAGGCCCGCCGTGCCGAGCACCAGCGCGATGCCGAGGCTGAGGAAATCGATCTTGCTGGTCGTCGAGACGCCGTACTTCACGCCCGGCTCGAGGAACTTCTGCCCAGCGGCCGAGTGGTCGGCGGCGACCCCGAGCAGCTCGGAGAGGTTGAAGTGGAACTTCGCCAGCACCAGGACGACTATCAGGGCGGAGCCGACCATCAGCAGCACGGCCTTCACGATCTGCACCCAGGTGGTGCCCTTCATGCCGCCGACGGTGACGTAGAAGATCATCAGGATGCCGACGCCGAAGATGGTGAAGTTCTTCATCCCCTGGCTCTCCACGCCGAGCAGCAGCGCGACCAGCGAGCCGGCGCCGACCATCTGCGCCAGCAGGTAGAAGATCGAGACCGCGACGGTCGAGGCGGCAGCGGCGGTCCGCACCGGGCGCTGCTTCATCCGGTACGCCAGCTGGTCGGCCATCGTGTAGCGGCCGGAGTTGCGCAGCATCTCGGCGACGAGCAGCAGCGCCACCAGCCAGGCGACCAGGAAGCCGATCGAGTACAGGAAGCCGTCGTACCCGTAGAGCGCGATCGCGCCGGAGATGCCGAGGAACGACGCGGCCGACATGTAGTCGCCGCCGATGGCCAGCCCGTTCTGGAAGCCGCTGAAGGAGCGGCCGCCGGCGTAGTAGTCCGCGGCGCCCTTGGTCTGGCGGCTGGCCCAGAAGGTGATCGCGATGGTGAGGAAGACGATGCCCAGGAAGAGCACGGTGGTGAGGACCTGCGTGCTGGTCACGGCCAGCGGGATCACGTGGAGGCTCATGCGCGGCGCTCGCTCTCGTACTGGTCGTTGAGCTCGCGGGCCAGCGGGTCGAGGCGGCTCGCGGAGAAGCGGCTGTAGACCCAGGCGAGCAGGAAGGTGGTGACGAACTGCAGGAGCCCGAAGACCAGCGCCACGTTGATGTTGCCGAAGAGCGTGTGGCCCATGAAGCCGGGCGCCCACATCGACATCACCACGTAGAGCAGGTACCAGGTCAGGAACGCCACCGTGGCGGGGAAGGCGAAGCCGCGGTAGCGCCGCCTGAGCTCGGTGAACTGGGGCGTCGCGTTGAGCCGGTCGTAGACCGGGTCGTGGCGCTCGGCATGGTCGTGAGCCTCTGCCGGCTCCAGGCTGGGTACACCCATGACTCGCCTCTCTGTGACGTCGTTGTGACCGTCATCACGCTAAGAACGCGGGTACGCCGCTCGTCAGCCCTCGCGCCGGTCCCTGCGGTGAGCAGACGGTCCCGGATCGGTGAGCGGTCGGATCCGTACGGCGAGCGGTCAGACGCCGCGGTCGAGGACGACGTGCTCGGGGGTGTGCAGCCGCACCATGAAGCGGGAGACGTGCTTGGGCACGGCGGATCGGGTGAGCAGCGAGACGCCGACCACGGCGGCGGTCGACAGCGGCACGGCCCAGGCGGCGGGCTGGTCGAGCAGGGTGGCGGCCCAGCCCTCGCCCTGCTCGTCGACCAGCGTCACCACCACGGCGATGCCGGTGACCACGCCGCCGGTGATCAGGCCCGCCACGGCGCCTGCCGGTGTCAGCCCGCGCCACCAGATGCCCAGCACCAGCAGGGGAGCGAAGGTGGCGGCCGCCATGGCGAAGGCCAGGCCGACGACGGTCGCGACCGGCACGCCGCGCACGATCGTGGCCAGGACGAGCGGCACCACGACCGCGATCGCCGCGCTCACCCGGAACGCCCGGACCCCGGTCAGCCGCCGGCTCACCACGTCTTGCGAGACCACGCCCGCGATGGCGACGGTCAGGCCCGAGGAGGTCGACAGGAACGCCGCGAACGCGCCCGCGGTCAGCAGCGTGGCGAGCAGGTCGCCGCCGAGGCCGCCGATCATCCGCTGCGGCAGCTCCAGCACGACGCTGTCCGTCGCGCCGGCCGCCACCAGGTCGGGGGCGTAGAGCCGGCCGAGCGCGCCGTACACGGGCGGCAGCACGTAGAAGAGCCCGAGCAGCATCAGCACCACCAGCGTGGTCTGGCGGGCCGCGCGTCCGTCGGGGTTGGTGTAGTAGCGCACCACGACGTGCGGGAGGCCCATGGTGCCGAGGAAGGTGGCGACCATGAGCGAGTACGTCGTGTAGAGCGCGTGCCCGCCCGAGACGTCGAGCGGATCCGCCCAGGACGTGCCGTCGAGCCCGCCGACCAGCAGGCCGGGATCGGCCGGCGACCCGGCGCCGTCGCCGATCCAGACGATGAGCAGGAAGATCAGCGGGACCAGCAGCGCGGTGAGCTTGAGCCAGTACTGGAAGGCCTGGACGAAGGTGATCGCCCGCATGCCACCTGACCAGACGTTGACCACCACGACCGCGGCGACCACCACTCCGCCGGCCCACGTGGGCATCCCGGTCGAGGAGCGCAGCGCCACGCCCGCGCCCTGGAACTGCGGCAGCAGGTAGAGCCAGCCGATCGCGACCACCAGCACCGACGACAGCGTGCGCACGGTGCGCGAGTCGAGGCGGGCCTCGGCGAAGTCGGGCAGTGTGTAGGCGCCGGAGCGGCGCAGCGGTGCGGCGACGAAGACCAGCAGCACCAGGTAGCCGGCCGTCCAGCCGACCGGGTACCAGAGCATCTCGCCGCCATAGGCGAGCACGAGCCCGGCGACCCCGAGGAACGACGCCGCGGAGAGGTACTCGCCGCTGATCGCCGAGGCGTTGAGGCGCGGGCGCACCGAGCGCGAGGCGACGAAGAAGTCCGAGGTGGTCCGGCTGAAGCGCAGCCCCCACGTGCCGATCGCCAGCGTCGCCAGGGAGACCAGGACGACGGCGGTGATGCCGAACGCGCTGCTCACGAGCGCTCGACCACGTCCGCGAAGCGACGCTCGTTGCGCTCGGCCCGGCGGACGTGGACCCAGGCGAGAGCGGCGAGGACGGGGTAGCAGCCGAAGGCCAGGATCCCCCAGGACACGGGCATTCCGAGCAGGTGCCAGCGGGTCAGAGCCGGGAACGCGTGGAGCAGCAGCGGCAGTCCGCCGACGGTGATCGCGAGCGCGGCCAGCGTGCCGATCGCCAGCCGGAGCTGGGCGCGGACCAGCGCGCGGACGTAGATCTCCCCGACGGCGCTGCCCTCGTCGATCTCGGCGGTGACGGTACGCCGGGGCCGGCTGCCCGGTCGCTGCGCGTGGGGCCCGGTCACCCGGACCCGTGCCGGCCGCTCGTGCTGGCTCACGACTCGCCCCGCCGGGGATCGCGGACCAGGAGGTCGCGCAGCTCGCGGGTGTGGCGCCGGCTGACCGAGAGCTCCCGGCCGCCGATGACGACCGTGCACTTGCCGCCCTCGACCCGCAGCTCCTCGATGTGCGGGATCGCCACCAGCACGGAGCGATGGATCCGCACGAAGCCCGCTCCTGCCCATTGCTGCTCGAGCTGGCTCAACGGGATGCGCACGAGATGGCTGTCCTCGGCAGTGTGCAGCCGGGCGTAGTCGCCCTCCGCCTCGACGTACCGGATCTGGGAGCGGGGCACGAACCGGGTGATCCCGCCGCGCTCCACGGGGATCTGGTCGTCCGCGGCCTCGGCGCGGGCGCTGCCGACGACCCGGCGTACGGCCTCGGCCAGGCGCTCCTCGCGCACCGGCTTGAGGACGTAGTCGACGGCGTCGAGCTCGAAGGCATCGACGGCGTGCTGGTCGTGCGCGGTGACGAACACCGTCTTGGGCGGGCTCTTGAAGCGGGCCAGCACCGAGGCCAGCTCGATCCCGTCCAGGCCGGGCATCTGGATGTCGAGGAAGACCGCGTCGACCTCGCTCTGCTGCAGCAGGCGCAGGGCCTCGGTCGGCGAGCTGGTCGCCTGTACGTCGGCGATGCGCGGGTCGCGGCTCAGCAGGAAGGCCAGCTCGTCGCGGGCGGGCGCCTCGTCGTCGATGACCAGGACCCGCAGGCGCGGCGCGGCCGGCTGTCCCATCAGCTCACTCCCGGCGCGAACTTGGGCACGCGCACGATCACCTTCGTGCCGGCGCCCGGTGCGGTCTCCACGACCAGACCGTAGTCGTCGCCGAAGGTGTTGCGAAGCCGCTCGTCGACGTTGCCGAGGCCGACGGAGTCGGTGCCGGCCTCCCCGGACAGCACCCGCCGGATCCGCTCGGGGTCCTCGCCGGCGCCGTCGTCCTCCACGGTGATCACGCACTCCCGATCCGCGTCGACGGCCTCGATGGTGATCAAGCCGCCGTCGGACTGACCCTCCAGCCCATGGCGTACGGCGTTCTCCACCAGCGGCTGCAGGCAGAGGAAGGGGATGCGCACGCCGAGCACCTCCGGCGCGATCCGCAGCGTGACCCGCAGCCGGTCGCCGAAGCGGGCCTGCTCCAGCAGGAGATAGCGCTCGATCGAGCTCAGCTCCTCGGCCAGGGTGGTGAACTCGCCGTGGCTGCGGAAGGAGTAGCGGGTGAAGTCGGCGAACTCCAGCAGCAGCTCGCGGGCGCGGTCGGGGTCGGTGCGGACGAAGGAGGCGATCGCGCCCAGGGAGTTGTAGATGAAGTGCGGGCTGATCTGCGCCCGCAGGGCTCGCACCTCGGCCTGCATCAGCCGGTGCCGGGACTGGTCCAGCTCGCCGAGCTCGAGCTGACCCGAGACCCAGGTGGCCACCTCCTCGGTGGCCCGGATCAGCGTCGCCGAGGCGCGCTCCGCCAGTGTCACCAGGGCTCCGGCCACGCGGTCCTCGATGACCAGCGGGGACGCGATGCCCGCGCGGATCGGGCAGCCGTGCCGCTCGCAGCCGAGCTCGCCGCGGCCGGAGACGACCGTGCCGCCGTCGGCCACCGCGCGCAGCGCGAGCCGCTCGGCCTGCGAGCGGTGATGCTCCGGCAGGCCGTCGTCGCCGAGAAGCCCTCTGGTGTCGGCCATCGCGACCGCCGGCGTGCCCAGCAGCGCGCGCAGGTGCTTGACGCTGCCCTCGGCGGTCTCCTCGGCCAGCCCCTGGCGCAGCGCCGGCGAGGCCAGCGACGCGGTGTGCAGCGTGCGGAACGTCGCCCGGTCGGCCTCGGTGCCGAGATCCCTGCCGCCGCGCAGCCACCTGGCCATCAGCTGAAGGCGATCAGCGTCGTCCCTGGGTCCTCCGGCACGGCCTGCGGCGGGACGAGCGGCGCCGACGCCGCGGTGGGCAGGTCGCCGACGGCGATCCGTGGCGGCGTGGGCGGCGCGTGCTCGCGGTGGCGGACGACCGCGCGGTAGCAGCGGGTGAGGTACGGCAGCCGCATCCCGTCGGGGCCGCGGCCGTACTCGTCGTACAGCTCGCCGACCCGGCGCAGCACGTCGGTGCGCTCGTCCTCGGGCAGTGTCACGACGTACGAGCGGGAGCGGACGAGGTCGAGGAGGTCGTCGCGGCGCAGGTCCTGCCAGTTGCGGAAGTCGCGGTGCTCGACCTCGCCGAAGTCCGCGGCGCCCTCGGCGGGCGCGGCCAGGCTCTCGAAGGAGTCGGGAGCGCCGATCATGCTCCAGAGCCGGCGCACCCAGGGAATGCCGTCGTCGCGGAGGTTCCAGGTCATCGCGAGGACGCCGCCGGGCCGGAGCACGCGGGCGATCTCGGGCAGCGCGACCTCGTGGTCGAACCAGTGGAAGGACTGCGCGCAGACCACCACGTCGGCGAAGCCGGAGGGCAGCGGGATCGCCTCGGCCGTGGCGACCGCCGTACGGGCGCCCGGGGCGCGACCGCGCAGCAGCCCGAGCATCTCCGGCAGCGGGTCGGTGGCGACGACCTCGTGGCCGGCGGCGAGCAGCGTCTCGGTCAGCTTGCCGGTGCCGGCGCCGAGCTCGACCACGACGGCCGGATCGCTGGAGCCGACGAGCCACTCGGCGGCCTCGACGGGGTACGCCGGGCGGGCGCGATCGTAGACATCCGCCACGGAGCGGAAGGAGAGTGCCCGGACCTCGTCGCTCATCGTCCTCAACGTAGTGGATACCCTCGCTCGCGTGCCTGATCCCACGCCCGACCCGCTGGCCCGGCTGACCGCGCTGGAGGGCGTGCCGTCCGGCTTCGTGGCGGCTCGCGACGGGATCGACGCGATCCTGCGCGACCGGGGCATGCGGCGCACGACCTCCGAGCAGACCGCGGAGTCGCTGCTGCGGGGCGCGCACGCCTCGGCGGTGCTGGAGGGATCGGCCTCGACGCTGGAGGAGGTCCGCGCCGGAGAGGGCGACGAGATCGCCCGCGCGGCCGTCGCGGTCAGCGCCGAGCTGCTCGGCCTCGCTCCCGTGCTGACCAGCCAGCCGCTGCAGGCCTTCGCCCGGCTGCATGCCGTCGCCGGCCGGGGCTCGGTGCCCGACGACGCGCTCGGCCGGCCGGTCTCGCCCGAGGCGGCGCGGCGCCTGGCCGACCTGGGCTCGACCATGCTGGCGACCTCGGCGCCCGCGCTGCTGGTCGCCGCTGTCGTGCATGCCGAGCTGGCGACGCTGACGCCCTTCGCCTCCCACAACGGCATCGTGGCCCGGGCGGCCGAGCGGCTGGTGATCGCGAGTCGCGGCGTCGATCCGGCGTCGGTGGTGGTGCCCGAGGCGGGACATCTGGCGTTGCGCGCGGCGTACGAGTCGAACCTGCGCGGCTACCGCGACGGCGGGCGGGCCGGTGTCCACTCCTGGCTGCTCTACGCGCCCGAGGCGTACGCCGCCGCGGTCGAGGCCTCGCCACTCACCGACTGACGAGTTGAGCGGCACCGAGGCTGGGCCTCGATGCCGCTCAGACACGCGGATCGTGGCTACCAGGCGTGCAAGATGTCGAAATGTTGCGCCGGGAGTCTCCCGGCTGCCAACGCCCTCGAAGATGGGTCGATCGCCGCGTGGGTACCTGACCGCGTGCAGTCCGTGGAGTTGTGACTCCTGTGTAGCCCGGACCGGCGCGGTCTTCAAGCCTTGACTTTCCGTCGCTTCCTGTTCTGCAGCCAGATCGCGGTGCCCAGGGCGGCGGCTCCGGTCAGGCCGAGCGCGACCAGCGTGGGCTTGGCCGGCGGCAGCGGCACCCGGCCGCGCAGCGCCACCGGCTTGTCGAAGACGAGGACGGGCCAGCCGCGCTCGACGGCGATCCTGCGCAGCTCCTTGTCGGGATTGACCGCGTGCGGGTGGCCCACCACCTCGAGCATGTGCACGTCGGTGATCGAGTCGCTGTAGCCGTAGCACTCGGCCAGGTCGTAGCCGCGCTTGCGGGCCAGGTCGGTGATGGCCTTGGCCTTGTTCTCGGCGTACGCGTAGAAGCGGATCTTGCCGGTGTACTTGCCGTCGGCCACCTCGAGCCGCGTGGCGACGACGTGGTCGGCGCCGAGCATCCGGCCGATCGGCTCGACCATCTCCGCGCCGCTGGTCGACACGATGATCACGTCGCGGCCGGCCGCGTGGTGATCGGCGATGAGCTGGATCGCCTCGTCGTAGACGATCGGGTCGACGATGTGGTGCAGCGTCTCGGCGATGATGTCGCGGACCGTCTGCACGTCCCAGCCGCTGACCAGCTGCGACATGAAGTGCCGCATCTTCTCCATCTGGTCGTGGTCGGCGCCGCCGACGAGATAGACGAACTGGGCATAGGCGCTGCGCAGGACGGCGCCGCGGGAGATCAGTCCGCTGGCCTGGAACTCGCGGCTGAAGACGAAGGCGCTGGACCGGGCGATGATCGTCTTGTCCAGGTCGAAGAAGGCGGCCGTGGGCCGGATGCCCCGTCCGCCCGTCGACGCGCCCCCGGTGGTCATGGGCTCACTCTACGGACTTCGACGGGCGGCCACTTGGCGTCCACAGGGACTCCTCCGACGGGGTTGTCCACAGATGCCGCGCCGGCCCCTGGTGAGGCCGTCGTACGGCGGGCAGGGTCGCCGGCATGACGAACGGACCTGGCCCCGCGGCTCCCCTGGTGATCAGCGACGACTCCGACCTGATCGGCGAGGTGCTCCGGCTCGCCGCCGCGGGAGGAGTCGTGCCCACCGTCGTGCGCGACGCCGAGGATGCGCTGCGGCTGTGGGCGATCGCCCCGCTGGTCCTGGTCGGCGCCGACCAGGCGGCGGCGATGGCGGGGCTGCGTCCGGCCCGGCGGCAGCGGGTGCACGTCATCGGCGTGGGCGAGCTCCCGGACGTGCTCTTCCGGGAGGCGGTGACCGTCGGCGCGGAGTCGGTGTCGGCGCTGCCGGTCTCGGAGACCTGGCTGGTCGAGCTGCTCACCGACGTCGCCGACGGGACCGCCGCGGGTGGCACGCTGATCGGGGTGGTCGGCGGCTCGGGCGGAGCCGGCGCGACGGTCTTCGCCGCGGCCCTCGCGCTGCGCGCGGCCGAGCGGACGCCGACGCTGCTGGTGGATCTCGATCCGATCGGGGCCGGGATCGACCACGTCCTGGGCGCCGACCGGATCGGCGGCGTCCGCTGGGACGCGCTGATGCAGGCCACCGGCCGGCTCGGCGGCCGGTCGCTGCGGGAGACGCTGCCCCGGCACGACGGCCTGTCCCTGTTGGCCTGGCCCGCGGATCGTCCGGCCGCGCTGCCGGCCTTCGCCGTGCGCGAGCTGCTCTCCGCGGGCCGGCGCGGCTTCGGGGCGGTCGTGCTCGACCTGCCGCGCCAGCGCGATCCGGTCACCGATGAGGTGCTGGCCCGGTGCGACAGCGTGGTGCTCGTCTGCGCCTTGACGGTGCCGGGTGTGGTGGCGGCGAGCCGGCTGGCGCCGCGCCTTCCGGTGGGCCCGCGGACCGGACTGGTGGCCCGGGGTGGCCTGGCCGGCGTCGCGGCTGGGGAGGCCTCCGAGGTGCTGAGCCTGCCGTTGCTCGCGGCGATGGCCGACCAGCGCGGGCTGGACGAGGCGATCGGGTTGGGGGCCGGCCCGCTCCGATCGCGCCGGGGCGTGCTCGCGAGGACCGCCGGGTCGGTGGCCCGCTCGATGCTGGGAGGTCGGGGCGGTGAGCGGGCCGATGCGGCATGAGCCGGGTGGAGGACGTGCCGGACGACGTCCTCGGCGAGGTCCGCGACGAGCTGGCCCGCGAGGCGGCTCCGCTGACACCGCATCGCGTCGCCCAGGCGCTGCGTGGCTCGGGCCGTCCGGTCGGCGACGCCGCCGTCCTGGCCGTGCACGACGCCCTGCGCCGCGAGATCCTCGGCGCCGGCCCGCTCGACCCGCTGCTCGCCCTGCCCGGCGTGACCGACGTCCTCGTCAACGGGCCGGGCGAGGTGTGGATCGATCGCGGGCACGGGCTGGAGAGGACGGAGGTCCGCCTGGTCGACGAGGAGTCGGTGCGCCGGCTCGCCCAGCGGCTCGCGGCCTCGGCCGGACGGCGGCTCGACGACGCCGCGCCGCACGTCGATCTCCGGCTGCCCGACGGGACCCGCTTCCACGCGGTGCTGGCTCCGATCGCGCGGCCGGGGACGCTGATCTCGCTGCGGGTCCCGCGGCGCTGGGCCTTCGGTCTCGACGAGCTGGTCGCGGCCGGCACGGTCAGCGAGCGGGGAGCCACGCTGCTGCGCGAGATCGTCGGGTCGCGGCTGGCCTTCCTGATCAGCGGAGGCACCGGCTCGGGCAAGACCACGCTGCTCAACGCCCTGCTGGGCCTGGCCGATCCGGGGGAGCGGCTGGTGCTCGTCGAGGACTCCAGCGAGCTGCGGCCGGACCATCCGCACGTGGTCGCCCTGGAGGCCCGTCCTCCCAACATCGAGGGCGCGGGGGAGGTCACCGTGCGGGCGCTGGTGCGGCAGGCGCTGCGGATGCGGCCGGATCGGCTGGTGGTCGGCGAGGTCCGTGGTGGCGAGGTGGTCGACCTGCTGGCCGCGATGAACACCGGCCACGAGGGCGGCTGCGGCACGATCCACGCCAACTCGGCGGCCGACGTGCCCGGCCGGGTCGAGAGCCTCGCGCTGGCGGCCGGGCTGGGGCGGGCGGCGGCGCACAGTCAGCTCAGCTCGGCGGTGGACGTCGTGGTGCACACGCACCGGGCGCGTGACGGGCTGCGCCGGGTGCGCGAGATCGGCGTGCTGGTGCGCGAGGGCGGGGATGCCCGGGTGGAGTCCGCGGTGGTGTTCGTCGAGGGCCGGGCCGAGGTCGGGCCGGGCGCCGATCGGCTGGAGGAGCTGCTCCGCCGATGATCGCGCTGACGTGTGCGCTCGCGGCGGCGACCGTGGCTCTGCTGTCGGCGCCGAGGCTGCGGCTGGGTGCCTCCGACAGGGGCGCGGGTGCTCGGCTGCCGGTGGGTCTCGTCGTGCTGGGGACGACGGCGGTCGTCCTGGTGCGGCCGGACGGCTCGCATCTGGTGTTGATGCTCGTCGGCGCCGGAGTGGCCGTCGAGGTGGCCGGCCATCTGGGCCGGGCGCGGGCCCGGGCGGTCGCGGCGCGTCGTACGAGGTGGGTGGTGGCCGCCTGCGAGGGGATCGCGGCCGACCTGGCTGCCGGCCGGCCTCCACTTCACGCGCTGCGGGCGGCGGTGCGGGACTGGCCGGAGCTCGCTCCGGTCGCGCGGGCCGCCGATCTCGGCGCCGACGTCCCGGCGGCCCTGCGCCGTCTCGCCACGCTGCCAGGCGCCGGGCAGTGCCGGATGCTCGCGGCGGCCTGGCAGGTCGCGGCCCGCTCCGGCGCGGGCCTGGCGTCGGCGATGGAGATGGCCGCGGTCACCGCCCGTCGCGAGCAGGAGGTCGGCCGGCTGGTGCGCACCGAGATGGCCTCCGCGCAGGCGACCGCGCGGCTGCTGGCGGTGCTCCCGGCCGGCGTGCTGGCGCTGGGGAGCGGGGTGGGTGGCGATCCGTGGTCCTTCCTCCTCGGCACGCCGGTGGGTCTCGCCTGCCTGGTCGCCGGTCTGGTGCTGGCCGCCCTCGGGCTGCGCTGGCTGGACCGGATCGGCGCCTCGGTGGCGGAGTCGTGAGCGTGCTGGCGGCGCTGGCCGTCCTGGGCATGCTGCTACTCCGAGCGCCGCGGAGGTGCGCGCTCCGTTCGCTGCCGCTCGCGGCGCCGGCTCGCGAGGTCGACGACCGCGCGCTGCTGGACCGGCTCAAGCCCGTGCTGGCCGTGTCCGCGGGTGTGGGCGGCTGGCTGGTCGTCGGTGGCCTCTCCGGTCTCGCCGCGGGGCTCGTCGCGGCCCTGGTCGCCTGGCGGGTGCTGGGCCGGGCGGAGCCGCCGGGCGCTCGGCGCCGTCGCGAGGAGCTCGCCCGTGACCTGCCGGCCGCGGTCCACCTGATCGGCGCCTGCCTGGCCGGTGGCTCACCGCCGGGCCATGCCCTGGGGCTGGTCGCGGTCGCCATGGGCGGGGCGGTGGGGGAGGAGCTGCTCGTCGTCCACCACCGCCTCGAGCTGGGAGCCGACCCGATCGACGTCTGGCGTGACCTTGCCGATCACCCGCAGCTGGCCCCGCTGGGTCGCGTGCTGGCTCGCGCGCACGAGTCCGGCGCCTCGGTCCGGGTCGCCGTCGAGCGGCTGGCCGAGGAGCTGCGCGACGGCGCCCTGCACGACGCGCAGGCGCGGGCCCGGACGGTGGAGGTGCGCTCGGCCGCGCCGCTGGGGCTCTGCTTCCTGCCGGCGTTCGTGCTGGTGGGCGTCGTGCCGCTGGTGGCGGGGATCTTCTCCGGTGTGCGGCTCCTCGGCTGACCACGCTCGGCCGACCCACTGCTGACCCCGCTGCCGGCCGCGCTCGGCTGACCACGAGCGGTCCACAGGGGGCTCGCGAGGGGGGTTGTCCACAGATCGCGCCGGGGTCGTAGCGACCTGAGCCCGGAACGAGAAACCTCATCTCCGCAAGGAGAAACCGCCATCGAGGGATGGCCGAACGAGGGGAGAACAGATGAACACCGAGAGGATGCGCCGGGCCCGCGACGAGGCCGGGGCGACGACGGCGGAGTACGCCGTGTGCACCGGGGCGGGGGTGGGCTTCGCCGGCCTGCTCTTCAAGTTCCTGACCAGTGACACGGGCCAGAAGATCGTCAAGACGGTCTTCGACCACGTGCTGGAGCTGCTGCCGTTCTGAGCGACTCGGGCCGGCGGGTGCCCTGCCCGCCGGCCCGGGGCTCCGGGAGAGACACGATGCGAGTGGAACGACGAGACGAACGCGGCGCGGTGACCGCCGAGACCGCGATGGTGCTGCCGGTGCTGGTGCTCTTCGCGGTCGGGCTGGCGTGGCTGGTGGGCATCGGCGTGGCTCACGTGCGCTGCGTCGACGCCGCCCGCGAGGCCGCCCGTGCCGTCGCGCGCGGCGATGCCGGGCTGGCGCGGAGCCTCGGCGAGCGGGTCGCCCCGGAGGGCGCCGAGATCGCCTGGCGACAGGAGGGCGAGACCGTGGTCGTCACCGTCCGTGCCCGCATCCGCGGCCCGCTGCTCCTGGGCCTCGGCTCGACGACCGTGACCGCGTCGGCCGCCGCGGCACTGGAGCCGGGTGTGGACAGTGGCTGAGCGCCGCCCCGTGGGCAGGAGCGGGCATGGGCGCGGCCCTGTGTGCGGGTGCGGGCGGGACGAGTCCGGCATGGTGGTGGCCGGCGTCGCGCTCGCCGGGTTGCTGGTGGTCGTCGCCCTTCTCGCCGCCGGCGCGGTGGCCGTCGTCGACGTCCATCGCCAGATCCAGTCCGCCGCCGACCTGGCCGCACTCGCCGGCGCCGTCGCCGTCCAGGACGGCCGCGACCCCTGCGCCGAGGCCACCGCTCTCGCCCGCCGCAACGGCGCCATCGAGGTCACCTGCGCGACCGATGGCGTCACCGTGACCCTCACCGTGGCCCGCCCGCTCCGCATCGCCGGCCTCACCCTCACCCTCCGTGCCCGCTCCCGCGCCGGCCCGGCGGAGGCGGGTGGCAGTTGAGGTCGGGCCGCCCGCTCTCTCGCGAGTACCAGCCGACCACCGGCGGGGACCGCGTGCCGTTCAGCCGAGCCGGTCGTCCCAGGCTCCGCGGCGACGACGCGCTCGTCAGGCACATCGTGGACGGGGACAACCGTGGTGGCGGACATCGGTCCGGGGCCGGCCGATGGGGCAAGACCGAGTTCCCGCCGGGCTGGGACGCGGCAGCGATCGTCGCCGCGATCGAGCAGGTCCTGATCGAGCCCCGGCACATCGTGAGCAGCCTGGCGACCGGCGACGACTACCTGAGGTTCGTCGGGACCGTGAATGAGGTGAGGATCCTGGTCCGCATACGCGCTGACGACCACGCGATCGACACCGCCTATCCACTCGACGGCTTCGGGGTCGTCCAGCACACCAGGCGTGGCCGGGTTGCTCGACCACTCGGTACCGTCCGGCCCGGCGGCATAGAGTTGAAGCCATGATCGACGTCGACGCTCTCGCCCTGCGGGTGCTGGCTCTGGCCGCGCCGCACATGAGCGCGTCCGATCACGTGGCCTTCGACCTGGACCGGGCCGGGGGTGACGCGGACGCCGCCGTGGCGGATGCGGTCCGGGTGCTGACGCGCGCGGGCCAGCCCATCCCCTCCGACCTCCGCGCGGACCTGAGGGACTTCGTCGCCGAGTGCCCGGACTCGTCGGGGGCACGGCTCTGTGCGGCCTACCTGGCGAAGGCGGGCTCCGCGGCCTAGGCCGACGTCACTCCCCCTCGACCGGCTCCACGCTCGACTCCGCCTCGACCCGCTTGGCCTCGCGGCGGCGGTTGCGGGTGGCGCGGCCGGCGGCGCGCATCATCCACAGGCTCAGCACGATCAGTAGCAGCGTCGCCATGCCCAGGAAGAAGACCGTGGTCGAGGTGGTGTTGAGGGAGAAGGCGCCGAAGTCGAGGGAGGCGTAGGAGTCGCCTCCGAAGAGCGCGGCCACGACCAGCAGGACCGCGATCAGCAGCAGGATCAGTGCGGCGAGGAACATGGCCCGAACCTACGCCCTCGGCGCCGCGCTGAGCAGTACGTCGAGCAGGTGGACCGCGCCGGTCTTGTCCAGCGGGTTGTTCTGGTTGCCGCACTTGGGACTTTGCACGCAGGAGGGGCAGCCCTCGACGCAGGAGCAGGCGGCGATCGCGTCGCGGGTGGCGCGCAGCCAGGAGGCGGCGGTCCGGAAGCCGCGCTCGGCGAAGCCCGCTCCGCCGGGATGCCCGTCGTGGACGAAGACGGTGAGCCGGCCGGTGTCGGGATGCAGCGCGGTCGAGACGCCGCCGATGTCCCAGCGGTCGCAGGTGGCGAAGAGCGGCAGCAGTCCGATCGAGGCGTGCTCGGCGGCGTGCGCGGCCCCGGGGAGATCGGCGGTGGCCAGCCCCGCGTCCTCGAGCAGCTCGTCCGGCAGCGTCCACCAGACGGCGGCGGTCTCCAGGGTCCGCTCCGGCAGGTCCAGCGGCTCCTCGCCGATCACCTCGCCGCCTGGCAGTCGCCGCCGGAGGTAGGAGACCACCTGGTGGGTCACCCGGACCGAGCCGAAGACCAGCCGGGCATCGCCCCAGAGCACCGACTCGTGCTCGGCCAGGACGGCGATGTCGGTGATCTCCCGCGCGCTGGTGGAGTAGTCGACCTCGGTCCGCTCGACCAGCGCGACGTTCTCCTCCAGGTCGAGATCGAGCACCAGGAAGCTCTCGCCCTGGTGGAGGTAGACGGCCCCCGGGTGCGCCGTTCCGTGCGACGCCGCGTGGTCCACCGTGCCGAGCACGCGGCCGGTGCCCGTCTCGACCAGGCGCACCGGGGCGCCGCCGGTGGAGCGGATGTCCGCCAGGTCGCTCGCCCGACGACGCTCGGTCCAGAACCAGCCGCGCGGCCGGCGGCGCAGCAGCCCCGCCTCGGTGAGCGCCTCGACGGCCGACCGGGCGCCGGGGCCGAAGACCGCGAGCCCCGCCTCGGTCAGCGGGATCTCCGCGGCCGCCGCGCACAGGTGCGGGCCGAGGACGTAGGGGTTGCCGGGGTCGAAGACCGCCGCCTCGACCGGCCGGCCGATCAGCGCCTCGGGGTGGTTGACCAGGTAGGTGTCGAGCGGGTCGTCGCGCGCGACGAGCACACCGAGGGCGTCCGCGCCACCGCGACCGGCGCGGCCGACCTGCTGCCAGAACGCCGCCCGCGTCCCCGGGAAGCCGCCCAGCAGCACCGCGTCCAGTCCGCTGATGTCGATGCCCAGCTCCAGCGCGTTGGTCGCGGCCAGGCCGAGCAGGGTGCCGTCGCGCAGAGACCGCTCCAGGTCGCGCCGCTCCTCCGGCAGATAGCCCCCGCGGTACGCCGCGACGCGGTCGGCCAGCTCCGGCGCGACCTCGGCCAGCAGCTGACGGGCCTGCAGGGCGACCACCTCGACGCCGCGACGCGAGCGGACGAAGGCGAGGGTGCGGGCCCGGTCGATCACCAGGTCGGCCAGCAGGTCCGCGACCTCGGCGCCTGCCGAACGGCGTACCGGCGCGTCGTTCTCGCCCTGGTGGGAGACGAAGGGCGGCTCCCAGAGCCCCAGCGTGACCTGGCCCCGCGGCGAGGCGTCCCGGGTCACGGCGGTGACCGGCAGGCCGGTCAGGCGGGTGGCGGTCTCGGCCGGCTCGGCGGCGGTGGCGGAGGCCAGCACGAACGTCGGCCTGCTGCCGTACGCCGCAGCGACCCGCCGCAGCCGGCGCAGGATCTGCGCGACGTGCGCGCCGAAGACGCCCCGGTAGTGGTGGCACTCGTCGATCACCACGAAGTCGAGGCGCCGCCAGAACTCCTGCCAGCGGGCGTGTCCGGGCAGCAGCGAGTGATGCAGCATGTCGGGATTGGTGAGCAGGTAGTCGGCGTGCTCGCGGGCCCACTCCCGCTCCTCGCCGCTGGAGTCGCCGTCGTGGGTGGCCGTCCGCACGTCGTCGAGGCCGAGCCGGCGCAGCGCCGCCAGCTGGTCCTGGGCGAGCGCCTTGGTCGGCGCGAGATAGAGCACCGTGCTGCCGCGCTGTCCCCGCGACCTGCGCTTGGCGAGCACCGAGGAGAGCGCCGGGAGCAGGTAGGCCAGCGACTTGCCCGAGGCGGTGCCGGTGGCGAGCACTGTGTGCGTGCCGTCGTGGGCCAGGTCCGCCGCCTCGGCCTGATGCGCCCACGGCCGCCGCACGCCGCACGCCTCCCACGCCGCGACCACCTCCGGGTGTGCCCACACCGGCCAGGGAACCTCCTCGCCGGCGCGCGCCGGCAGCACCTCGACATGCGTCAGCCGGTCGCGGCGCTGGGTGGTGGCGAGCCGGGTCAGCAGCTCGCCGGGGTCGGCGGTCATCACGGTCCGAGTGTGCCGGGTCGTGATTCAATAGCGGCGCGGCATCCCAGGTGGGCGCCGGAACGTACTACGCAGTAGCCGTTCGCTGGGAGGGCAACGTGGACCTGACGCTCCAGACCCGTGAGGAGTCCGGGCGGACCGTCGTCACCGTCGGCGGCGAGATCGACGTCTACACCGCGCCCAAGCTGCGCGACAAGATCACCGAGGTCGTGGCCGCCGGCCATCGCGAGCTGGTCGTCGACCTGGAGCAGGTCGAGTTCCTCGACTCCACCGGGCTCGGCGTGCTGGTGGGCGGGCTGAAGAAGGTCCGGGCCGAGGACGGCTCGCTGAGCCTGGTCTGCAGCCAGGAGCGACTGCTGAAGATCTTCCGGATCACCGGCCTGGCGAAGGTGTTCACGATCCACTCCTCGGTCGAGGACGCGCTGCGCGACTGAGGGCAGGCTCTGTGACGCCGCTCACCCCGCCGCGAGCGTCGCGGGTGAGGGTGCGTAGACTCCCGGGCGGTCTGTCTGCCACCTAACCCGTAGGAGAATCATGATCGGGCTCCCCCCCGCGACGATCACTCACCTCGGCGGAGGCAACCTCACGCTGGTCATCGTCGTCGCCGTGATCGCGCTCGCCGCGCTCGGCATGGCGGCGATGTTCCGCAACGAGGTCCTCTCCGCCGGTGAAGGCACCGAGAACATGAGGAACATCGCCCAGGCGGTGCAGGAGGGCGCGAACGCCTACCTCACCCGGCAGTTCCGCACCCTGGGCATCTTCGCCGCGATCGCGTTCGTCGCGCTCCTGGCGCTCCCAGCCGACGATTGGACGGTCCGCTTCGGCCGCTCGATCTTCTTCCTCCTCGGCGCCGGGTTCTCCGCCGCCGTCGGCTACCTCGGCATGTGGCTGGCCGTCCGCGCCAACCTGCGCGTCGCCGCGGCCGCCAACACCGAGGGCCGCGACCCGGCGATGAACATCGCCTTCCGCTCCGGCGCCTTCGTCGGCATGCTCACCGTCGGCCTCGGCCTGCTGGGCGCCTCGATCGTGGTGCTGGTCTTCGGCTCCGAGGCCGCGCACGTGCTCGAGGGCTTCGGCTTCGGCGCCGCACTGCTCGCGATGTTCATGCGTGTCGGCGGCGGCATCTTCACCAAGGCCGCCGACGTGGGCGCCGACCTGGTCGGCAAGGTCGAGAACAACATCCCCGAGGACGACCCGCGCAACGCCGCGACGATCGCCGACAACGTGGGCGACAACGTGGGCGACTGCGCCGGCATGGCGGCCGACCTCTTCGAGTCGTACGCCGTGACGCTGGTGGCCGCGCTGATCCTGGGGTCCCAGGCGTTCGGCGACAAGGGCCTGGTCTTCCCGCTGATCATCCCCGCGATCGGCGCGCTGACGGCGATCCTCGGCGTCTACATCTGCAAGCCGCGCTCCAGCGAGAACGGCCTGACCACGATCAACCGGGCGTTCTACATCTCCGCGGCCGTCGCCGCGGTGGCCTCGGTCATCGCGTCGTTCGTCTACCTGCCGTCGAGCTTCAGCAAGCTCAACACGATCGTCGAGGGCGCCACCGGCGACCCGCGCCTGATCGCCTCGGCCGCGGTCGTGATCGGCATCGTGCTGGCCGCCGCGATCCTCGCGCTGACCGGCTACTTCACCGGCACCGAGCACCGTCCGGTCAAGGACGTCGGCAAGACCTCGCTCACCGGCGCGGCGACCGTGATCCTCTCCGGCCTCTCGGTCGGCTTCGAGTCGGCCGTCTACACCACGCTGGTCATCGGCGCCGCCGTCTTCGGCGCGTTCCTCATCGGCGGTGGCTCGATCGCGGTCGCGCTGTTCGCGGTCGCGCTGGCCGGTTGCGGTCTGCTCACCACCGTCGGCGTCATCGTCGCGATGGACACCTTCGGCCCGATCTCCGACAACGCCCAGGGCATCGCCGAGATGTCCGGTGACGTCAACGAGGAGGGCGCGCAGATCCTCACCGAGCTCGATGCGGTGGGCAACACCACCAAGGCGATCACCAAGGGCATCGCGATCGCGACGGCCGTGCTGGCCGCCAGCGCTCTGTTCGGCTCCTACACCAACGCCCTCACCGACGCCCTCAAGGACGTCCGCGGTGGCGAGGTGCCGGGCAAGCTGGCCCAGCTCTCCGTGGCCTTCGACATCTCCTTCCCGAACGTCCTGGTCGGCCTGCTCCTCGGCGTCTCGGTCGTCTTCCTCTTCTCCGGCCTGGCGATCAACGCCGTCGGCCGGGCGGCCGGCGCGGTCGTCTACGAGGTGCGCCGCCAGTTCCGGGAGATCCCCGGGATCATGGAGGGCACCGGTCGTCCGGAGTACGGCAAGGTCGTCGACATCGTCACCAAGGACTCGCTGCGCGAGCTGGCCACGCCGGGCATCCTGGCGATCCTGGCTCCCGTCGCGGTCGGCTTCGGTCTCGGCGTCGGCCCGCTGGCCGGCTTCCTGGCCGGCGCGATCGGCTCGGGCACGCTGATGGCAGTCTTCCTGGCCAACTCCGGTGGCGCCTGGGACAACGCCAAGAAGCTCGTCGAGGACGGCCACCACGGCGGCAAGGGCTCCGAGGCCCACGCCGCGACCGTCATCGGCGACACGGTGGGCGACCCGTTCAAGGACACCGCCGGCCCGGCGATCAACCCGCTGATCAAGGTGATGAACCTGGTCTCGCTGCTGATCGTCGCCGCGATCGTGAACCTCAGCTTCGGGGAGAACGCCAACACCCCGGTGCGGATGATCATCGCGCTGGCGGCCTTCGCCGGCATCGTGATCGCGGTCTACATCTCCAAGCGGCGTCCGATCACCATCGGCGACGACGGGGACGACTCGGGCTCCTCGGCGCTCGCGCCGCACCAGACCGCCTGAGCGGACAACGCATGACGGCCGGGCGGCTCCACCAGGAGCCGCCCGGCCGTCGGCGTTCCGGCACCGTAGCCTGCTCCGGTGGACGAGACTCTCATCGCCAGGCTGCGCGACCGGCTCGAGGAGACGGCGTACACCCACGACGGCGTGCTCTCCCTCATCGGTACGACGGCCCACGAAGCGCTCGGCCGCAACGAGACCGTCCCGGCGTACCGCGCGACGACCGGCGGCTCCCCTCTCGCCACCCTGGTCCGGCTGTGGCTGCTCCAGCGGACCGTGCCCATCGACGAGGCCGAGCGCGCCCTCGGTGACCTGATCGACCCGCTGTGCCGGGCGGGCGTCCTGCGCCGCACGATGAGCGAGGTCGCCGCCGCCGTGGACATCCGGCCCTACGAGGCCGACGACCGGCACCTGTGGGTCGCCAGCGACCTCACGCCCGGGCTCGACGGCCGCCAGCCGCTCGTCGGGACCGATCACGTGCTCGGCATCAGCCCGGCCGCGCTCTCGCTGGCCTCGATCACGGTCCGTGACCGGCGTACCCGTGCCCTGGACCTCGGGACCGGCTGCGGCGTCCAGGCGCTGCACCTGGCCGACCACGTCGACGAGGTCGTCGCCACCGACGTCAACCAGCGCGCGCTCTGGCTGACCCGCCTCAATGCCGGCCTGAACGGCGCCGGGGTCGAGACCCGCGCCGGCAGCCTCTTCGAGCCGGTCGAGGGCGAGCGCTTCGACCTGATCGTGACCAACCCGCCGTTCGTGATCTCGCCGGGCACCGGGGAGCGCCTGGTCTACCGGGACTCCGGCCTGCCCGGCGACCAGGTCGTCGAGCGCATCGTGCGCGGGCTGCCCGGGCATCTCGCCGACGGGGGCTACGGCCACGTCCTGGCGAACTGGATGATCACCCGCGACGTGCCCTGGGACGAGCGGGTCGGCGCCTGGCTCGACCCCGACTGCGACGCCTGGGTGGTCCAGCGCGAGAGCGTCGATCTGCCGCGGTACGTCGAGCTCTGGCTCAAGGACGCCGGCCTGCACGGCGCGCCCGACTACGCCCAGCGGTACGACACCTGGCTGTCCTGGCTGGAGGAGCAGGGCGTCGAGGCGATCGGCTTCGGCTGGCTCACGGTGCGTGCCTCCGGCCGCGATGGCGGTGGCGATCACCGGCTGGAGGAGTGGCCGTGGGAGGTGGAGCAGCCGCTGGGCGGTGAGGTCACCGCGCACTTCGCCCGGGTGGACGCGCTCCGGGAGAGCGCCGACCTCGCGTCGGCGCGGGCGCGGCTGCGGCCCGACGTACGGCAGGAGACGTTCGGCGCCGCGGGGGCCGAGGACCCGGGGCAGATCGTGCTGCGGCAGCAGGCCGGCCTGCGCCGGGCGCGGCAGGTCGACACCCGCGAGGCCGCGCTGGCCGGAGCCTGCGACGGAGACCTGACGTTGGGCCAGATCGCGGCCGCGCTCGACGATCTCCTCGGGCCGGGAGCCGACGATCTGGCGACCGCTCGGGAGCTGGTCGCGGACGGCTTCCTCGACCTGCTCGGGACGGCCTCGTAGGGCCCTCGACGGCGTTGCGCGACTGGACCTGCGGTGGACCAGTGGCCGCGCCGCGCTACCTTGTGTCCCGTTGAGCCGCCCGGTCGCACCCGACTCGGGCGAGAGGAGAGGACACCGGACCAGCTGTGGCACACAAGCTCGTGATCGTCGAGTCGCCGGCCAAGGCCCGCACCATCGAGGGCTATCTCGGCAAGGGCTACGTCGTCGAGTCCTCCA
Source organism: Nocardioides sp. (assembly GCA_044464665.1). GTDB lineage: Bacteria > Actinomycetota > Actinomycetes > Propionibacteriales > Nocardioidaceae > Marmoricola. The sequence goes on along the minus strand of JBIQLB010000033.1, from coordinate 6,179 downwards.
TCGGCCACATCCGCGACCTGCCGCAGACGGCCGCCGACATCCCGGCCAAGATCAAGGGCGAGCCCTGGGCGCGCCTCGGCGTCGACGTCGACCACGGCTTCACGCCCGTGTACGTCGTCTCGCGCGACAAGAAGTCCCACATCAGCAAGCTCAAGCAGCTGGTGAAGGACGCCGACGAGCTCTACCTCGCCACCGATGAGGACCGCGAGGGCGAGGCCATCGCCTGGCACCTGCTCGACGAGCTGAAGCCGCCGAAGGGCCTGCCGGTCAAGCGGATGGTCTTCCACGAGATCACCCCGCAGGCCATCGCCGCCGCGGTCGACAACCCCCGCGACATCGACATGGACCTGGTCGAGGCGCAGGAGGCTCGCCGGGTGCTCGACCGGCTCTACGGCTACGAGGTCTCCCCGGTGCTGTGGAAGAAGGTCATGTCCGGCCTCTCCGCGGGCCGGGTGCAGTCCGTGGCGACGCGGCTGGTCGTCGACCGGGAGCGCGAGCGGATCGCGTTCAAGGTGGCGTCGTACTGGGATCTCGAGGGCACCTTCGACGCCGGTGCCGACCACGAGCAGCGGATGTTCCCCGCCAAGCTGCACAGCCTGGACGGTGTCCGCGTGGCCCGGGGCTCGGACTTCGCCGACGACGGCCGGCTCAAGGGATCCGCCGTCGTGCACGTCAACCAGGCCCGCGCCGAGCAGCTGGTCGAGGCACTGCACGACACCGCCTTCGACGTCCGCTCGGTCGAGTCCAAGCCGTACTCCCGCAAGCCCTATGCGCCGTTCCGCACCACCACGATGCAGCAGGAGGCCAGCCGCAAGCTCGGCTTCAGCGCCTCGCGGACGATGTCGGTGGCCCAGCGGCTCTATGAGAACGGCTACATCACCTACATGCGCACGGACTCCACGACGCTGTCGGAGACGGCGATCGCGGCGGCTCGCGACCAGGCCCGCGAGCTGTACGGCGCGGAGTACGTCCCCGACGCGCCGCGCGTCTACGCCTCCAAGGTGAAGAACGCCCAGGAGGCGCACGAGGCCGTGCGCCCGGCCGGAGACTCCTTCCGCACCCCGGCGCAGACGGGCTTGTCCGGCGACGAGTTCCGGCTCTACGAGCTGATCTGGATGCGCACCATCGCCTCGCAGATGAAGGACGCGCAGGGCAACTCGGTCAGCATCCGGCTGGGCGGTCGCTCCGCCGACGGCGAGGACGTCGTCTTCGCCGCGAGCGGCCGCACGATCACCTTCCACGGCTTCCTCAAGGCGTACGTCGAGGGCCGCGACGACGAGTCCTCGGCCGACGACCAGGAGAGCCGGCTGCCCAACCTCGTCGAGGGCAACGAGGTCAGCGCGGCCACCGTGCGCGCGGTCGGCCACGAGACGAAGCCGCCGGCGCGCTACACCGAGGCGACGCTGATCCGCGAGTTGGAGGAGCGCGAGATCGGCCGCCCCTCGACGTACGCCTCGATCATCGGCACCATCCTCAACCGCGGCTACGTCTACAAGAAGGGCACCGCGCTGGTGCCCGCATGGCTGGCGTTCTCGGTGATCCGGCTGCTGGAGGAGCACTTCGCGCGGCTGGTCTCCTACGAGTTCACCGCCGGCATGGAGGACGTGCTCGACGAGATCGCCGCGGGCCGCAAGTCGATGGCCGAGGAGCTGGCGGAGTTCTACTTCGGCAGCGCCGACGTGGAGGGCCTCAAGACGCTGGTCACCGAGCTCGGCGAGATCGACGCCAAGGAGCTGGCGACGTTCCCGGTGCGCAACGCCGACGGCGAGGACAGCGGCATCCACCTGCGCGTGGGCCGCTACGGGCCGTACTTGGAAAACACCACCTCCGACGCCGACCCGCTCCCGCGCGCCAACGTGCCCGAGGACCTGCCACCCGACGAGCTGACTCTGGAGAAGGCCAAGGAGCTGCTGGCCAACCCGGCCGGCGCCGAGCGCGAGCTGGGCACGGATCCGGAGACTGGTCTCATGGTCGTGGCGAAGAACGGCCGCTTCGGTCCGTACGTCACCGAGGTGCTGCCGGAGGACGCTCCCAAGAAGGCCAAGCCGCGCACCGGCTCGCTCTTCAAGTCGATGGACCTGGACACGGTGACGCTGGAGCAGGCGCTGCGGCTGCTCTCCCTGCCGCGCGTCGTCGGCGCCGACGCCGAGGGCGTCGAGATCACCGCGCAGAACGGCCGCTACGGCCCGTACCTCAAGAAGGGCACCGACTCCCGGTCGCTCACCTCCGAGGAGCAGCTCTTCGACATCACCCTGGACGAGGCGCTGGCGATCTACGCCCAGCCGAAGACCCGGGGACGCGGCGCTGCCACGCCGCCGCTGAAGGAGCTGGGCGCCGACCCGGTCTCCGGCAAGCCGGTGGTGGTCAAGGCCGGCCGCTTCGGCGAGTACGTCACCGACGGCGAGTACAACGCCACCCTGCGCAAGGACGACACCGTCGAGGAGATCACCCTCGAGCGCGCCGCCGAGCTGCTGGCCGAGCGCCGCGCCAAGGGTCCGGCGAAGAAGGCGGCCAAGAAGACCGCCAAGAAGTCGGCGGCCAAGAAGACCACGAAGAAGGCCGCGGCGAAGAAGGCATGAGGCGCCGTCGGACCCGTTGTCTAGGGTGACCTCGTGACGTCTCCGGGTGTGTACGCCGACTCCGGGCTGTTCGTCTGCTTCGAGGGCGGCGACGGCGCCGGCAAGTCGACGCAGGCCAAGGCGCTGCACGACCACCTGGTCGCCTCCGGCCGCGAGGTGGTCTTCACCTTCGAGCCCGGCGACACCGCGGTGGGACAGGAGATCCGGCGGATCGTGCTCAGCCCGGAGACCGGCGACCTGGCCCCGCGCACCGAGGCGCTGCTCTACATCGCTGACAAGGCCGAGCACGTCGCCGCCGTGGTCCGACCGGCGCTGGAGCGCGGCGCGGTGGTCATCACGGACCGGTACGTCGACTCCACGCTGGCCTACCAGGGGGCCGGGCGGGTCATCGACGCCGACGAGCTGGAGCGGGTGGCGCGCTGGGCCACCGGCGACCTGCGCCCCCACCTGACCGTCGTCCTCGACCTGGAGCCGGGCGACGGCCTCGGCCGCTTCGCCGAGCGGGACCGGATCGAGGGCGAGCCGCTGGAGTTCCACCAGCGGGTGCGCGAGGGCTTCCTGCGGCTGGCCGAGCGCGACCCCGAGCACTACCTGGTCCTGGACGCGCGCGACGACGTCGCGTCCCTCGCCGCGGCCATCCGCGCGCGCGTGGAGGGGCTGTCGTGACCGTCTGGGACGACCTGGTCGGGCAGCACCCGGTGGTCGAGCGGCTCCGGCGGGCCGTGGCCGGGGACATGACGCACGCCTGGCTCTTCACCGGTCCTCCCGGCTCCGGGCGGTCCAACGCCGCCCTGGCCTTCGCCGCGGCGCTCCAGTGCGAGCAGGGCGGCTGCGGCACGTGCCAGTCCTGCCACAACATCGCCGTCGGCTCGCACCCCGACGTGCGCGTGACCCGGACCGAGAAGCTCTCCATCGGCGTCGACGACGTGCGCGAGCTGGTGCGCTCCGCCGCCCTGGCGCCGGTCGGGCGGCGGTACCAGGTGATGGTCGTCGAGGACGCCGACCGGCTGACCGACCACGCCGCCAACGCGCTGCTCAAGGCCGTCGAGGAGCCCACCGAGCGGACCGTCTGGCTGCTCTGCGCGCCGACCGTCGAGGACGTGCTGCCCACCATCCGCTCGCGGACCCGCCTGGTCGTCCTGGCGACGCCGACCCCCGAGGAGGTGGCCGGCTTCCTGGTCCGCAAGCTCGGGGTGGAGACCGACGTGGCGACGTACGCCGCGCGCGCCAGCCAGGGCCACATCGGCCGCGCCCGCGCCCTCGCGCTGGACGAGGAGACTCGCCGCCGCCGCCGGGCGGTGGTGACCATCCCGGCCCGGCTGCGCTCGCTGGGCAGCGGCATGGCGGCCGCCGCCGAGCTGCACGACCTCGCCAAGGAGGAGGCCGACGCGCTCACCGGCGAGCACGACGCCCGGGAGAAGGACGAGCTCGACCGCGCGTACGGCGTCGTCGAGCGCGGTCGCCGGCCGCGGGAGTACGCCCCCGCGCTACGCGACCTGGAGAAGTCGCAGAAGACCCGGGCCAAGCGCCGGCACCTCGACGTGGTCGACCGGGGGCTGATGGATCTGGTCTCGGTCTACCGCGACGCGCTGAGCCTGCAGCTGGGCACGGCGACCATGCTGGTCAACGAGGACATCCGCGGCGAGATCGCCCAGGTGGCCGAGGCCAGCAGCGCCGAGGAGAGCCTGCGCCGCATCGACGCGGTCTTCCGGGCCCGCGAGCAGATGCTGGAGTTCAACGTGCCGGCGATGCTGGCGCTGGAGTCGCTGATGGCCGCGCTCCTGCCCGTCGGCTCGCGCTCCTAGGCACCTCCGCTTTCCGCCCGCGGCGCTCGGTCGCCCCGTAGGCTCTGGCCATGTCGTACACCGAGCCTCCCGTTCCCCCGGTGGACCCCTCCCAGGGCGAGCCGGAGCCCGAGGGCAGGGACGGCAGCTCGGTGCTGATCGCCGTCGTCGCGGTGGTCGTCGTGCTCGCGATGGTCGCCGCCGGCCTGCTGGTCTACCGGAGCCTGTCCGACTCCAGGGACGACGCCTCCGCCGGCGTCCCGCGCGCGACCTCCACGCCCGATGCCAGCGGCACCGAGCCGGACCTCAGCAGGTTCTACTCCCAGCAGCTGCGCTGGCGGTCCTGCGGCCGCGCGGAGTGCACGACCATGAAGGTGCCGCTGGACTACGAGCAGCCCGACGGCAAGGAGCTCACCATCGCCGTCCTGCGCGTGCCCGCGCAGAAGAAGTCCGAGCGGGTCGGGTCCCTGGTGGTCAACCCGGGCGGCCCCGGCGGCTCGGGTGTCGAGTACGCCGCCGCCGGGTCGCTGCAGTTCGGGGGCTACCTCTCCGACCACTTCGACATCGTCGGCTTCGACCCGCGCGGTGTCGGGCAGAGCGACCCGCTGCACTGCCTGACGACCGAGGGCCTGGACCGGATCATCGGCGCCGACCCCGCGCCCAGCACGCCCGAGGGCATGGCCGAGATGGACGACATGCTCCGGGGCTTCGGACAGGGCTGCCTGGATCGCAGCGGCGATCTCGCCAAGCACATGTCCACGGTCGAGGCCGCCAAGGACATGGACATCCTGCGGGCCGCGCTCGGCGAGAAGAAGATGGACTACCTCGGGGCGTCGTACGGCACGTTCCTCGGCGCGACGTACGCCGACCTCTTCCCGCAGCGAGTGGGCCGCTTCGTCCTCGACGGCGCGGTCGACCCGTCGCTGTCCAACGAGGAGATGTCGCTGGCGCAGGCGCGCGGCTTCGAGACCGCCCTGCGCGCCTACCTCCAGGACTGCGTGGACCAGGGCGGCTGCTTCCTCGGCGACACCGTCGACGCCGCCGCCCAGCGGATCCGGGCGTTCCTCGAGGAGCGGGTGGGCGACCCGCTGCCGACCGGCTCGGACCGTGAGCTGACCGCCGGCTGGGCGATGATCGGCATCTGGCTGCCGCTCTACGTGAAGTCGTTCTGGCCGCAGCTGACCGCCGCGCTCAAGCAGGCGATGAACGACCGGCGCGGCAGCGGACTGCTCTCCCTGGCCGACCTCTACGCCTCGCGCGGTCCCGACGGCTACCAGGACAACTCCATGGAGGCCCTGTACGCCGTCAACTGCCTCGACCACAGCGACGCGATCCCGACCGACCAGGTGCCCAGCCACTTCGCCCAGTTCGAGGAGGCCTCGCCGACCTTCGGCCGCGCCTTCGCCTTCAGCCTCTCGACCTGTCACAACTGGCCGGTCCAGAGCGGCAACGTGACCAAGGCCCTGCACGCCCCCGGGGCCGCCCCCATCGTCGTCATCGGCACGACCCGCGACCCCGCCACCCCCGTCGAGTGGGCCCGCGCCCTCGCCGACCAGCTGGAGTCCGGCCGCCTCATCATCCGCGACGGCGACGGCCACACCGGCTTCCAGCAGGGCAACCGCTGCGTCGACAGCGCCGTCGAGGGCTACCTGGTGAAGGGCGACGTCCCCCAGGACGACCTGAAGTGCTGAAGCCTCTATACTTGCTCGGCGTGCCCGGCTCACCAGGCCGGGCACTGTGCCGCCTTAGCTCAGTCGGTAGAGCGATTCACTCGTAATGAATAGGTCGTCGGTTCGATTCCGACAGGCGGCTCCAC